>JABSPK010000019.1 GCA_013214065.1 Flavobacteriaceae bacterium | reverse complement strand
AAAAGCTAGCTTTTCCATTTCAAAAAATCAATTAAATTGTACAAACTCTACTGTAGCTAATTAAGGGGTACTTACAACACTTTTCAACTCAGCAAAATGCTTTGTTTTTCTTTGGTTTAAATCATCTATTGAAATATCAAAATCCTTTGTACTACTTTGCACCATAGATTTTTTTATTTCAGAACGATAAAAAAGTAAACCCCATAAATACATCTCTATAAAATCAATGTTAATAGACCTATTTCCACAATTCAAGTCTTTATATCTCTTTGAACTGCACATATAATAATGGTCTTTCTTATTTACCCTAGTACGTCCGTACATATTTCTACCACACAATCCACATTCTAAAATTCCTTTGAGTAAATATTTATGCTCAACTTTTTTACCTGTGTTATTTCTATTGTTAGTAAGGTTATTATTTACTTTTTCCCAATAATCTTCATCAAATATTTTAGGAGCTTCATATATTTCGCCTTTCCATTTTCTTTCGCCTTTGTATATTGTGTTTACAATTATGCCTCTTACCGAATTACCAGACCACTTAATATCTTTTTTTTCTTTTGTTGTTTCAATATCAGTGTATTTGTTTTTAACAGTCATTGTCCCTTTACCTATCTTATTATATCGAGTAGGTATTTTTTTATCATTTAGAAATTCGGCTATTGAGCGTGTACCCATACCCTCATAAGAAAGTTTATAGATTAGTTCTACTACTTCTTTTTCTTCACTATCAATAACTAAAAACCCTCTGTCATTTGTAGTGTAGCCATACGGGTATATTCCAAAAGATTTACCCTCTTTTACATTATCTAATAAGGTTCTTTTTGTTTGGTAGCTTTGTAACTTTAGTTTATAAGCATTAAAAGCAGATACAACGCTTGACATTAATAATGTATTTGGGTCGTTCCAATCTTCTAACCTGTTATCAAAATAAACTTTAGTATTGTGTTTAATTGCATGATTGGCAAAAAGATGAAATGTTGCTGAATTTCTTTCTAACCTATTTTGATTTCTAAACCAAACATGAGTAATTTTATTTATTGCTATATCATTCATTAGTTGGTCCAGAACTGGTCTTAAAGCAATTTCAGTACCTCCACTAACTCCCTCGCCCTCATTATAAATTTCATAGGATAATTTATGCTTTTTAGCAAAAGCAATACCCTCTCTTTTTTGGTTACTTATTGAGTTACTTGCATCATCTTGCCTAGATAACCTAGTATAAATTCCAAGCATAAACATTTATATTTTAACAATTTCGTTTTGCTAAAATAGTAAAGATTTTTACATTTGTACACATTTGATTATCTTACAGCACTATTGGTGTGGTGGGGATTTCGGAACGGCCGCTCCCCTAGCAAACCGGAATTTTTGACCTTACCGACCACGCTATGGATTTTCGTCGTTTCCAAAGCTTCTTGTAAGCTCATGGGTGGTAAGATGGAAGGCATACGCTTTGCCAACATGGTCTTACCGGCCCCTGGTGGTCCGATCAGTAGTATGTTATGTCCGCCGGCTGCAGCGATCTCCATACAACGTTTGATTCCCTCCTGCCCTTTGACATCGGCGAAATCCAAATCGGTTTGCGGGCTACTCCCTGCTTTCTGATACCCATCCCATGGCTGTTCTTGGCGCAACCCTTGACCACTTTCAAAAAATTCAATGACCGATGCGATGTTATCGGCGCCATATACGTTCAACCCCTGCACCACAGCAGCCTCCTTAGCATTGGATGCCGGAAGGATAAAGCCTTTAAACCCCTCTGATTTGGCTTGGACGGCAATAGGCAACGCGCCTTTGATGGGCTGCAAGGTGCCGTCTAAGGATAATTCACCCATGATTACATAATCGGCGATATTTGGAGCGTTGATCTGTTCGGATGCCGATAAGATTCCCAAAGCCAAAGTTAGGTCGTAGGCGGAACCTTCTTTGCGCAAGTCGGCCGGCGCCATGTTGATGGTGATTTTCTTGCCGGGAATGCGGTATCCGTTATTGGCCAGCGCCGCGGCAATACGAAAGTTACTTTCCTTGATGGCATTATCGGGTAAACCGACCAAATGGTAGCCGATTCCTTTGTCTATATTGACCTCAACCACAATGGTAGTGGCCTCAACGCCGAAAACAGCGCTGCCATGCACTTTGGTGAGCATACCTTCTCTTTATGCCCAAATGTAGGTGGGGGTACTCTAATTAACTGCGATGGTTTTGCGCAGCGACACCGGCTTGCCATAGGAGGTAAAGCCTTCCAAGATAATTTCGAATTCACCCGAAACGTCGGACGTGAAGAACTCGAATTGCAACTCGGTGCCATCCAAGTTCACGAAAGGCTCCCAGAGCAATACATTTCGGTAATCCGGTATGTTCGATTCGCTACCGTCGAGGGTGTTGAATTGTTGTCTGAAATAGTTCTTGCGCGGCATAGGCAATTCCAATGCGCTCGAAACGGAGTTCTTGTTGGAATAGGTCTCGTAAAAATCACCATCAAACGTCTCGATGGCCACCAAACCTTGGTAGGGCGTCGAACCTAAGGCCAATTCATCGCGCAACACCTTTATGGTCTTGATATTGCGGGCATCGAATTCCTTGATCGATTCGTGGTTCGGGATAAAGACGCCGTCGATCAATACGATGGCCTGATAATCGTTATAGGGTTCGTTGAATTTTTCGAATTCCTGGGCTACCCGAATATAGTCGTTGCCCTTGCCCCCATTGCGATAGCCAACGGTGTTCAAGATCTCGATCAAGGTTTCTTCCAAAGTCGGAAAACGGGTATACTCATCGAGTACGAAGACTTCGGGAATACCGCCGTCAAAGACATCGATTTCCTCTTTGGGCAAAATGGAATCGGGCTTGACGCTAAAGAAGCCGTTTTCGATTTGGTTGTACACGCTGCGTTGTCGTATGGCGTCACCCTGGTTTTCACTTAAAAGAAAAGAGCCGAACTCCAGTTGGGAAAAATCAAGTCCTTTTTGTTTTTTGAGGTTGACCGTATAGTCCCCCTCTTCAAGTACCTGAACGATGCTACTGGGGTTTTTATAGTCTTTTCGGATATAGGTATAAAAATGTCCGGTCTCGTCGGTAATCGCACTTTTCAACAAATGCTCTTTACCGGGGATCGAGACGATTACGGTCTTATCAACCGCTGCGTTACCCGCTGCATCGGTCAATTGTCCAAAAAACAGTTCACCCCGTTGTTCCGGTAAGAAAATCGCATCGCCCACGCCTTGCTTGATCGTTTTATCCGCATTGAGATAGGCGTTGGCATAGGTAGCCGCCGACATGTTCGGCCGCTCCCCCAACCCATCTTTTTTCCGGACCAAAATGGAATAATTGCCATGACCGAGATTGCCTTTGTAATTTCTTAATTGCAAGGTGGCTTTGGTGCGGTTCGTCAAATTCGATTGCCCCAATTGTAACTCAATAAGGTCTTGACCTGAAGGCTCGAAAGCCGGTAGCGCCGCAGTGGTTTCCTCAGCTTGTTCCGGCAATAAGGCCGATTGATCGACCATATACGGATTGATAATGGTCACATCGTCTTGGAACAGCTGATCCACCCCTCCGTTCTTCATCCATTGGGTATAGGCCACTAATTTGTAATTGCCGGAAGGCACTGTGGTATTCACGAAAAAATCACCGGTACCCATCCCCTTTTCCAATTTGATCTTGTGCTCGAACACCACTTCGCCTTGACTATCGATCAGGTTGACATACGCCATGGAACTGATACGGCTCAAACGATTGGTCTGGGTGTTTTGGCAATAGATTTTGTAATAGAGGTATTCGCCCGAAAAGATTACCGCAGCGGAATGATGCACATATACCTTTTCTTGGGCGACCTTGCGCAAGTTCAATAATTCGCTTCCATCCTTGACCGTGTACTGGGCGTGGCCCCACAGGGTACATAGCATTGCGACAAAAAGTATTTTTTTCATATGACTTATATTATTCCACCCAAAAATCAGGTACTACATTACTTCCTATAACCGTACAATCGCCACAAATACGCGGTGTGACGAAATACGGGCCTTGACATATGGCCGGTTCGTCATTTTCACTGACATATTCGATCAAACCTAATTTGATACGCTCGACCAACGGTTGGGCACAGCCCCCGTTCGGGGGAATTTCACCGTCCAATTCCGGGTCCAGTAACACTGGGCTCAACAGCCGGTCGCAATTGAATTCGGTATCGAAAAAAGGGGGTAACGGTTCGTTGGGATAAAAATCGGTATAGTTGAAAAACAAACGTTGTGAACTTTCGGAAACCACTTCGAACAGGCCGATGACATCGTCAGCGCCGGTGGTATTGGTGACATTGCCCTCTATTTTTCCGGGTTGCACCTGACTGAACAGATTTTCACTACTTGAAAAATTGGCCAAACGCTCGTAAAAGCCAAAAGCTTCTTGCGACAAGACCGACTGCTTCACCAAAATGCTGTACCTGTGCGCGATAATGGGATTGTCGTTCGCCAAAAACCGCACGCGGTTCCTTTCAATCGTATTGCCCTCCAACAGATCGGTTTCGTTCAGCAACAAGGTAGTCGACAGATCGGTGCGAAAACACACCCGCTCTTCTTGTGCCCTCGGTACGGTGGTCACCACTGGGGGTATGCCAATCGCCGGATTGCCCTCGCTGATGATCTCGAACTCCAGGGGCGTCCAATTCGGGGCAATGATTTTGTAGGTTTCTTCGTAGGAATATCGGATTTGGGTATTCTCGTTGGCGTCGGTGGTCGCATCGATAAAGATGCCGATACCTTCTTGACCACTGCCGTTGACCACCCTTTCGGCATACACCCGATCGATGCGGGCCGTTTGGGTCTGTGCCTCGGTAGCCGCATTATATCGCTCCCCGTCATCGGTCGTAACCTGCAAATCATACGAACTGCCTGCCACAGCGGCAAAAGGCTGCAGCGAGGCGTAACTGCCCGGTTCGACTTCTTGGAACCGGTACATCCGTCCCGTGGCATCCGTTATTTCAACTATAGCATTCGATTCCACATCGGTTCCTAAACCATTTTCAACAATAAAAGGGGTATTGGCACTGAACAAGGCATCTTCAGCAACGTTTACGGTACTATCACTTTCAATTTGCAACATCCTACTGATGAATACCCATTGGATCTCGACATTGTCGGTAATCGATGCTTCGACGACCAAAGTCCCAACGGACGAATCGCCCACTTCATCACTGGAGCTCAAGTTCGCCGGCTCAACACAGGCCGACATACATAAGCAGTAGCAAATACTATGGAGCATCGTTTTTTTCATTCGACCCAAAATTCAGGAACAACATTACTCCCCAATTGGGTACAATCACCACAGACCGTCGCCACATAGGTATACGGCCCTGGGCAGGTCCCGATATTATCCGAATTCACTCCCACATAGGCGATCAGGTCAAGGTTGACCCGTTCGATGATAGATTGCGGACAAGGATTTCCTCCTGTAGGACCGCTAAAACAAAAAGAAATATGCGATTCTGGCGAGGAGTGCAATCCGCAATTGAACGGAAATGCCGGAATTTCCTCCGTCGGATAAAAGTCGGTGTAATTAAAAAACATGCGCCGCTTCGCGACGGACACTACATCGAAAAAGCCGATAACGGCCCCTTGCCTTCCGTTTTCAGCAAATAGATTGCCCTCTAAAAATCCGGGTTGGACTTGTGAAAAAACGCTTCCTGTCTGACTGAAATTATTGAGCTGTTCATAAAAAGCGTAAGAGGCTACCCCGGCCACCCGCTGCTGCACTTCAATGCTATAGCGGTGCGAGATGATAAAATCGTCGTTGGGAATGAATCGTACCATGAACTTTCTGGGCCCTGACTGTGACGTGATCGTCTCCGTTTGGATGATGGTATTCGAGGGGTCCGTGCGGTAGCAGACCTGTTGTTCTTCTTCACGTTCGACGATTTCGAGGTCATAGGTGGGTTCTGGCAAGGCACAAGGATCGTAATTGGTCAATCGAAACTCAAAAGGGGTCCATTCGGGTGCGATGATCTTGTAGGTCTCATCGTAGGTATATCGAAAATTATTCGATTCCCCTTCCATAACGGAGCCGTCAATGAAAATCCCGATGCCATCAACACCCTCGTCATTGGTCATGCGCTCGGCGTAAACATCATCCAAGGAAGCCATACCCTCTATCGCCATGGCTTCCGAAGCGTAGCGGGTACCGTTGCTCCGCACCACGTTCAAGCGATACGTATTTCCCATAGTGGCGCCATAGGCGACATTAGACTCATAGATACCGGGTTCGGTCTCAACGTAATCGAATACATTGCCGTTGCCGTCGGTCACCGAAACATTCGCATTTTCTTCGTAATTCACAAAATCACGCTGCATATCACGCACCGGAATAAAAGGGTTGAACACCGAGTCCAATTGTAGGTCGATCAAGGTGTCGATCTTGCTCAACACGACCCGATGTCTTTTCACCTCATCGGACAAGGTCGATTCAACGATCAGGATATCCAAAGGGTCGTTGCCCATCCCGATATCCAAATCCACTTCATCGATACAACTTGCCAGGGCAATGGTGCCCAAAAAAATTACGAATGCTTTTTTTATCACGGTTCTTCAATCCAAAATTCAGGGACCACATTGCTACCGAACTCACGGCAGTCAACGCATCCCAATGCCTTGACCAAATACGGTGCCCTATCGAGCTCTCCGTCTTCGTCAACGTTTAAATAATTCTCATTTTCGCCTACAAATCCGATAAGTCCGGCGATGATCCCATCCAACAACGGACTGTTCGAGGTGCCGTCTATCACCAGTTTGCCATCGATTTCGGTAACATGGAACCCTTCGGGATATAAAGGTGGCTTCCCGATGAACTCACAATTGATCGCGTATGGTGGTAAAGGTTCTCCAGGAAAGAGGTCTTCATAATCAAAGAACATCCGCTTTTCACTGTACGCACTCAATTCGAAATATCCGATGACCAAGCCTTCGGAATTCGAGGCTGAAATATTGCCTTCCAGTAAACCGGTCTGCACATTACTGAAAATGCTTTCCGAACTCGAAAAGCTCAGCATGGTATTGAAAAACGAAGCAGCGTCGGCCGAATGGTGGTATTGTTTGACCAAGATGCTGTACCGATGCGATATGAAATAATTCTCCCTTCCCAAAAACCGGACTTCAAAGTCTTGCAGGCCATTGCTGCTGAGGTCTTCGGTAGAAGCCAAGATCAGATCGATGGAACGGTTGTTGCCAAAGCAGGTCCTTGCCTCCTCACCACGCGGGGCCACCGTAGCTTCCCATCCATCATCATCTTCGCAGAAATAGTCGTAATCGACTTCATCCCAATCGAAGGGATTGAAATCAGGTGCGATGATCTTAAAAGTTTCATCGTATTCATAGCGAAAGTATGTCGGCGTACCTGAACTCGAGTCGTTATCCAACAAAATGGAAACCCCTTCGGTACCCGTACCACTGGTTCTGCGCTCAGCGTGCATATCGCCGATCGTTACCGGTGCCGGCATGCGTTCGGATCTCGATTCAAAACGGGCCCCTTCACTGGTCACGATTTCCAATCGGTACTCGCGTTCTGGCAGCATTTGCATCACAGCGGTCGAGCGGTACTGCCCCGGTGCGGCTTCACTGAAATCAAAGGAGGCCCCTGTATCGTCAAAGACGGTGACTTGGGCATTGCGCACAGGACTGGGATCGGTCTCTTCGAAACTAAAGGTACGTGAAAGCCAAATGGTCTGTTGGGCCACCTGGTCGTTTAAGCGGGCATCCACTACCAAAGCGCCTTCAAAATTTACGATTTCCGCATCGAACTCCTCGATACAACCCATCAAGACCACTACCCCCAGCGCGGTCAACCACTTGATTTTCCTTCGTAATAATTCTCTTTTCATTTCTTAGCAATTAGAATTTGAAATTGTAGGTTATGGACGGGATGGGGATTGCGAAAATCGAGCTTTGCAATGCCTTCACCTCTCCATTATCGGTCACGAAAAACACCGAATACGGGTTGTTGCGACCCAGCACGTTGTAAACTGATATGGTCCAAAAACTATGGGCCAATTTGTTCTTTTTATGATTCCCCTCGATATTGACCCCCAGGTCTAAGCGATAAAAATCAGGGATCCTGAATTCGTTTCTGTTGCTGAAGGCCACGAAATCGGCATTGTTGAAACGGAACGTTCCAATCGGGAAGGTCACCGGTCTTCCGGTCTGATACACGAAATTGGCCGAAATGCTGTAGCGTCTTGTGAATTTGTAATTCGCGATCAAGCTGACATCATGGGGCTTATCGAAATTCGATGGGAAAAATTCCCCATTGTTGATGCGTTCTTCACTGAACGGGCTGTCAAAGCGGTAGAACGAACGCGAATAGGTATAACTCAACCAGCCGTTGAGATCGCCTCGGTTTTTCTTCAAAAGGAATTCGACCCCATAGGCCTTTCCATCACCTTGCAATACCTCGGTCTCGACATTTTGGTTCAAAAAGAGGTCTGCACCGGTTTTGAAATCAAGGACATTGTCCAATCGTTTGTAGTAGCCTTCCAGACTGACTTCAAACTCGTTGTCCTTAAAGTTTTTGTAGAGGCCCAAGGCCCCTTGGTAGCCGGTTTGTGGCTCGATGTTCAAGTCTGATAACTTCCAGGTGTCGATCGGCGATACCGTCGTATTGTTCGATAAGGTATGGATGAACTGATAGGCATTGTTGAAACTGGCTTTGATCGAAAAGTCGGGTGCCAACAAATACCGGGCAGAGAACCTGACCTCAGGGCCTCCATAGGTTTCGATGACCTCACCACTACCATATTCGATGGTCTCCACCACCGTGGACTCATTCCGTGGTTGCCCTTCGACATAGGTTCGTTGCGTGCCTTCGCCCAAAGCAGCGAAAAAGGCGTATCGTAACCCGATGTTCACTAAGAATTTCTCGCCGATATTGATTTCATCGCCAATGAACAAAGCCCCTTCAATGGCCCGTTCACGGTCAACGGCAAAATCGGTGATATCGGATTCACTCCCCGTCGGTTCGATACTACCCGGATTGACCGAATAGAACTTGGCCGCCAGTCCATAATCCAAGGCATGCTTGTCATTGACCAAGGTCTTCATGCGGTATTTCAATTCCGTTTCGTTGATGCTGTAATCCAATTCGAAATCGGTATTCGATTCCCCATCGAAATCAATACCGAAACGGTAGTCGCTATTGGCAACGGTCAGGGCACCACTGGTGCGTTCATTGAACTGTTGGTCCCAACGAACGGAGAACAGACGGTTCGAGTAATTGTACAACGAATCGGAAGTAATACTGAAGGCATCACGGCTGATGTAAGCCGTACCTTTGATCTCGCTTTTATCGCTCAAACGATGATGGTACTTTACGATACCATCGAAAAACGAGGCTTCGCTGTTGTTCAATGACTCTTCATCGAGCGAACGCAAAATCCAATCGGCATAGGCGCCACGGGCACCGATAACCACCGAAGAGGTGTCTTTTTTGACCGGGATCTCCAAAGCCAAGTTCCCCGTCACCGGACCGATGGAACCTTCACCCGAGAACTTTTCTACATTACCGTTTTTAGTACGGATATCGAAAACGGACGATAGGCGTCCCCCGAATTCAACGGGCACGCTACCCTTATAAATATCGACCCCTTTGGTCGTAAAGGGATTCAGTGCCTGGAAAATACCGAAAAAATGTGTCGGATTATAGATGACCGCATCGTCAAGCAATACGAGGTTCTGGTCGGTTTTGCCTCCCCTGACATTCAAACCCGTTGCCCCTTCACCGGCTGAAGAAATACCTGGGAGGTTTTTGGCAATCTGCAAAATATCACGTTCCCCCAAAACCAAGGGGATGTTCTTTGATTCCTCGAGGTCGATCTGTTCGGTGCCGGTTTCGGCATCCTCGACATTACTGATGGCGTCGGCTTCCAAAATGACTTCATCCAATTGTTCCAGCCCTTCTTCCAAAACCAAATCCAATTGACCGTCATTGTACATGACCACCTCACGTTCCGAATCGGCGATTCCCATAGCGCTGGTAGCGATGACGTTATAACCTGAAGGCAACTCGATGGAATAGCCCCCGTTCGCATCGGTCACGGCAATTTCGTTACTTCCTTTGATGCGAATGGCCAAGTCGGGTATGGCCTCGCCCGTGCGTTGGTTAATGGCCCTTCCGGTCAAAACGTAGGTCGATTTCAAACGCCCTTCCAAAGCTTTTCCGATACGAACGACTGGGTAGCGGGTCTTGCGCTTCCGCACCCCGTCATTATAAAAGACCGGAGGGGGCAAGGCACTACTGACCCCAGTGACCTCAGTATTCGTTGAATCGGCTTTCTTACCGAAAAAATCACGCGGTAAGGCGTCGTAAATGATCGTATTCTGTAATAAGATGACCCTGTTCTCAGCTTCTAAAACGTAATAGTTCAATTCGGTGTCGGCCAAAAGTGTCTCCAAGACCTCGGAGAGTCCCGCAGCTTCAAAAGAGGCGGAGATCTTTTTATCGGTTAGCCATTCCGGAACGAAGAAGAATTGAAGTCCGGTTTGTTGTTGCACCGCTTGTACCGCTTCTTCCAGATTGGTTTCGGAGAAAGACGCGGTAACCGTTTTTTCTTGCCCATTCAAAGCAATAACGAATAAAAAGAATGGGATTAATAGGACATAGGACAACAACGACGGAATCCGTCGGACCTTTTCTTCTTGCATAGCACCTGAATTAGCTAGTTGTAAGTTATAAAAAGATTTCAATCCTTAAAGGGTTGCGTGTGCAATCGGGTACATTTATACCTTAAAATGATTGTAATCAACAAAATAGTATCAATTCGTTGGTTCAAAGTCCAACTGGCCGATCGCTCCCGCCTTGATTTCTTCTTCGTTCATCAGCATGCCACGGTATTCCCCATTTGCATACATTTCAGCCTGATCCCGATAATGGCGACTCAATGGATTCCCTGATTGCCCCGTAGGTAAGATGCTCATGCTTCCTTCGATATCCGAAAAATCGATGATCCTCCGCGTAGAGGGAATACTCGTCACTTTGAACGTACCGTCAGCTTGTCTTCTAAAGCCTTGGTTATTCAGTGTTCCACCCGTACCTGATGTTGGCATTGGTCCTACATTGAAATATTTACGTAGCGAGGCCACGCGTCCGATGGGATGGTCGTGTTCCAAAAAGTGTACCCGATCCCATGTCCAGGTCGTATAGTCCGTCCCTAATTCCTCCGTCAACTGTGCCCAGGTATCGTGAAAGGCCTTGGTGATGATCATGGCTTTGGTTTCGACAATGTCATCGGTCGCTACATCGTCCCACCATTTCGATGCTTCGTCATCAAAAATCATACGCATCTTCAACTGCACCCCATAGGAAGCGTACTCGGAAATCGAATCGAACTCATCGGCAAAAATATCGCGATGCAGGTTTTGTCTAAATTTTTCGTAGAACACGGCGGGTACGCTTTTGCCATCAAAGCGACCGTCCCATTTATCGGCCAAGTCCAAAAATCCAACTTGCTCGTCGCTCAATCTACTTACATCCAGCTGTGAAAAACTACGCTTTAAAAATTCGGCGCCCGTTCTGAGGGTAATGTCGTTGGCCATTTCCATCATGTCGTCCTTGGTCCATCCCGTGGGTTTTTCTTCCATCCGATCAATGATACGGCCGGCCCGAAATACCGAATTGGCGAAATAACCCGGCACATACATGCCGGATAGGGAGTCAGGTTGGTTGTTCGCCGAATACACATAGTGCCATGGCGGATTGATGGCATGTGGGTTGTGTTCGAAACCAAGGTATGCGGTTGGGTCCTTGTCTCCAGTCGTTCCGTCCAAAATGAACTTCGTACTGGTGCTGTCGGGCATGCGATATAGCTTGGCCGTTCCCCACCAAGCGATATTGCCATCAGCATCACCATACATGACATTGAGTCCAGGAGCATGGATGTTCGGCAAAGCCGTAGCGAATTCTTCGATGGATTCGGCATGATTGATACCATACAAACCTTCAACGAGTCGGTTCTCAAATTGGGTGAACAACCAATGCATACTTACCAAGCGATCCCCTTCTACCCGGGTTCTGTTGGCGAAATTGTCATTGACGATAGGCCCTCTATGGGTCTTGCGATATACGAACTCCACATCAGGGGCGTCTTTCACCTTGATGGTCTTTGTTACGAAATCGAAGTTGCGCCATTCGTCTTTAAAGCGGTAGCGCGTCGAATCTTCAGGATGGGCTTCCTCATAGTAAAAATTGGTATCATCATTGGCTAACATGGTGAACCCGTGGGCCATAAAACGGTCGTGTGAAAGTAAAGGAAAAGGGACCCCGGCCAAGTAATAGCCGTATTTTTCATAATCAGGCGTTACCAAATGCGCCTCATACCATACCGACGGTTGGGCTTGGGCGATATGGGGGTCGTTTTCGAACAACACCTTGCCCGTAGCGGTCTTTTCAGGTGCCAACACCCAGCTATTGCTGCCGTAGATTTCAGGAATCGGAAGCCTTGATAAAGCGTTGTCCATCTGTTCATGTAAAGCCATCAAGCCATTCGCCGTACTATCAGGATACACTGGGATCTTAAGTGAACCGGGCACTTCGCTTTGAAACAATGGGTGGGTGTACACCGAATCAAGCCGGTGTAATAAATTGGTATTGACAATATCGCGTGCACCCTTGTTGAAGGTAAAGCCCATATACGACACTGCGTTGTACACATCTTTAAGATCGAATTTTTGTTTTTCGAGCCCGGTCAGATAAAATTCCACCGGGGTCGGCCCATTTTCAATGAATTGGTTGATGCCGTCGAGATAGGTTTCGGCCAATTGTACCGAAGCTGCCGATCGATCAAGTTTCGCAAGGGCTTTTTGGTTGTAGTCGTCAATTCCCAAAGACAAAAAGAACTTATCGGTTTCCAAGGTCAGATCCCCGAATATCTCGGATAACCCTCCTGACCCGGCTCTACGGAGAAGTTCCATTTGCCATAATCGATCTTGGGCATGCACATAACCCAAAGTGCGAATGGCATCGGTTTCGTTGTCGGCATAAATATGGGGTACTCCATAGGCATCGAAGTAAACTTCGACCCCTTCGTCGAGGCCTTTCAACTCCTGTTTCCCTTCATAGGTAGGGGTCAGGCTATTCAAAAAGATGAAAATGAAAAGGGCAAGAATTGCAAGAAGGCCCAGCAGCGCGAGCAGGATTTTTTTAAGCCGCTTCATAGTAAGCAAAGTTAGTTTTGCTTAAAGGTAGCTTATTTGGAACAATTCTATCCGTCCAAATCCAAATCCGATCAATTCATAGAGAGCTGGTAACGTTCCAACCCCGACTGCAACCAAGCTTTGTATGTTGGTACATCAACATACTGTACGGCGTGGTTCAGCACTTCAAGTTCGGGGGATAACAAGACATAATAAGGTTGTGAAGCGGCACTGAAATTCAGGGTTTGAAAGGTTCCCCATTTCTGGCCCACAGTCTTGATTTTTTTAATGCGTCCGTTGTCAAATTGAAAGTCGAATTGCTCATCGATGGGCAGTGCCTTTCGATCATCAACATATAACGAAATGATAACATAGTCGTCACGCAACATGGAGTAGACTTGTTGGTCACTCCATACGTTTTCTTCCATTTTTCGACAGTTCACACAAGCCCAGCCCGTAAAATCGAGCAAGATGGGTTTGCGTTTCGCTTTGGCCACGGCCAAGCCTTCATCGAAATCCTTGTAGCACTCCAAGCCTAAAGGACAATCACTTTCCGAAGCCTGAATGGTGTAAAAATCAGGTGGTGGAAAACCACTTAAGACTTTCAGACTGGTCAGGTTCATCAAACCGAGTACCAAATAGACTGCCGAAGCAATACTGAGCAAGCCCACGATCTTTCTAACAGCAGACGGTTTCTGTTTCGGGCCATCATGCGGAAATCGGAACAGCCCGAATAAATACAATGCCAGCAAAACGAACAACAAGATCCAAATTCCCAAAAAGAGTTCTCGCTTGAGCAAGCCCCAATTAGCGACCAAGTCGGCATTGGACAAGAACTTGAATGCCAAGCCCAATTCAAGGAAGCCTAAGACCACCTTGACCGTTGTCATCCACCCACCGGACTTCGGTAGGGAGTTCAACCAGGCCGGAAACAGGGCGAACAAAGTGAACGGAAGTGCCAGAGCCAATCCAAAACCCGTCATGCCAAAGGACAGGTTGGTAGCCACGCTACCCTCAGCCAAAGCCGTGCTTCCCAACAATCCCCCTAATATAGGTCCGGTACAGGAGAAGGAAACGATGGCCAAGGTCAAAGCCATAAAAAAGATCCCAATGGCCCCGCCGATCTTCGCCGAAGCAGCATCCATCTTATTGGCCCATGAACTGGGTAAGGTCAACTCATAATATCCGAAGAACGAAAAAGCGAAAAAGACGAAAATGGCAAAGAAGAAGAGGTTCAACCAGATATTCGTGGCGATCGTATTCAAGATTTGCGAATCGACCGAATCGAACAGATGAAAGGGCAGGCTCAATAAAAAGTAGATCAATACGATGAAGAATCCGTACAAAGCCGCATTGGTAATCCCTTTCGCCCTATTCGTCGATTGTTTGGTAAAAAAGGAGACGGTCAACGGGATGAGCGGGAATACGCAGGGTGTCAGCAATGCGATCAGACCACCCAAAAATCCCAGACCGAAAATCATCCAAACCGCCGAACCGTCATTGGGGTCCGCCGCCCCTTCTGCCATAAGCCGGTCCTTTGCTTTCAATTCTACCTCCAATTGCGCCGATTTGGCTACACTATTGGCATCAATGGCCGTTGCCGCCAATGGGGTTACGGAACCGCCGTCCAACGCGATTTCGAACACTTCTTCCTTAAGGATGCAGACTTCTTTACATATCTGGTAATACAGGACCACTTTCAATTGCCGTGTATCGGGCTGCAGCAGTTTGATGCGTTGCGTAAACAAGGCCGTTTCTTTGAAAAAGGTTTCGTCAACATCGAAGACTTCGGTATACTTGGTGTAGGTCTTGCCTTCTTCGGTCTTCCCCACCAATTCGTAGTCGACCCCTGCCCTATCGAATTCGAATTCGCTGGGCATGGACCCACCTTCAGCCGTATACAGCGAATACACGAACCAGTCTTCGAGGATTTTTCCCTTGAATCGTAATTCGTATTCCAAGGTGTTGATTTGCTCTACTTCATGGGTCCAAACCGCGGGTTCATCTTCCGTTTGCGCTTGCAATAGCCACCCTGGGAGAAAACAGAGTGCGATCAATAGTATGTTTCGAATCACTATACGGTGAATTTGAGTATGTTGTTGGTCGAAGAGTCCACTTTGAACCGATCGTCGAGTCGCCTTCCGATCACCCAGACGATCGCATCACCGGAGCACAGCAACCATTGTGCTTCCTTGGCGAACCCATCGTATTTTTCGTCTTTAAAGAATTTCGAGAGCTTTTTACGCCCCCTCATCCCTAAGGGATAAAAATAGTCGCCTTTTTGCCATTTCCTTAACAATAACGGATAGTTTAACTTTTCCTTGTCAATAAAAGCCATATTGTCGGCTGGGTCGGATACGGTCTTCACCATAGTAATAGCCATGGCCAAGGGCCGGTCGATATACCCTTGTGTTTCGGAAATCCAAAATTGGGCGTCCTGGGCAGCATGTAAGGGTTTGAGCAATAGCCTTCCGCGGTCCTTCAGCAAACGGTGGGTTTTCGAGCGGATTTCCTTACCACTGTCGGCCTTTAATAATTTCGCGACCTCCTCCGACGCAGTGAACCCAAAGTCTTTGAACAGCCAAAACAAATGGGTTGGTAAGGGGTCAAGGGCCATGACCGATGCGAGATCGATCTGGCAACTGCCATCATCCCGATACCGGAAAAGGCGATTCCGTACCACATTGATATGCGTTTTGACGAGCTTTTCGGAAGCTTCAAGAAAGTCTTGACTTTTCAAGAAATGTGCTAAAAATTCGGGATGCAATCCTTTTAATGCGGGCACCACCTCATGCCGTACTTGGTTTCTAAGGTACTTGGTCTCTTGATTGCTTAGGTCTTCTCGCCATGTGTATCCTAGGGCATTGGCAAATTCGAGAAGTTCTTTACGCGAAAAGGGCAACAAGGGTCGTTTGATAAGACCATTGGAAGCCGGGATTCCCGATAAGCCTTCAATGCCCGTTCCTCGTGACAGGTTGATCAAAAAAGTTTCCAAACGATCATCGGCATGATGGGCGGTCAAAACCAAATCAAAGGCCGTTTCCTCGACCAAGTCGTTGAACCAGGCATACCGCAACTCCCGAGCACGTAATTGGGGGGACGCTTCACTTGACGACAATTGCCCCTTCAGATCGAAGACTTTCGTAAAGCAAGGAACATCAAGCTTTGCCGCCAAATCAGCTACAAAGCGGGCATCCCCATCACTTTCAGACCCTCTCAACTGAAAATTACAATGGGCCAAAGCAAAGCGCAGGCCGAGCGCTGCGCACAAGCGCGCTAACACCACGCTATCCAACCCACCGCTACAAGCGATAAGTAAAGCTTGTGTCCGGAGTTCGGGGAATTCGGAATCGATATGTACTACAAATTTATCGAGCACCATACAAAGTTACGGATATCCATCACCTTCGAGAACCTTGCGCATGGCCTTCGCCTTCAAAAGACATTCTTCGTATTCGTTGGCGGCCTTGGATTTGGCGGTTATCGCACTGCCCACCGAGAAAGAAAGGAAGCCCGATTCGGCATCGTAGAGGATGCTTCGGATGACCACGCTGTAATCAAAGTCGTCTTCGGGAGTAAAATACCCTAATGCCCCGCTGTACACCCCTCTTTTGGTACGTTCGAATTTTTCGATCAAACGCATGGCTGAAAGCTTGGGGGCACCGGTCATGCTTCCCATCGGAAAAGTCGATTTAATCAGTTGTACACTATCGATTTCAGTAGCAACGGAACAACTTATGGTCGAAATCAATTGATGTACTTGTTTGAAGCTGTATACTTTGCACAACTCTTCAACGGTTACACTCCCTTTTTGCGCGTGTTTCGACAGGTCGTTGCGTACCAAGTCGGTAATCATGATGTTTTCGGCACGTTCTTTTGGGTCCTGCTCCAAGTGAAGACCGATCTTTCGATCGGTCGAAGGGTCCTCCGATCGTGGCGCGGTACCTTTAATGGGCTGCGTGATCAGCTGCTTGCCCGAACGTTTCAGGTATCGTTCGGGGGACGCCGAGAGCAAGAAGCGCGATTTGAATTTGGCAAAGGCCGAAAAAGGCGCTTCGGATAAGGTATTCAAGTTCTCATAAGCTGCCATAGGGTCAATCCTGACGTTTTCAGCATAAAATTCCTGGCAAAAATTGGCTTCATAAATATCGCCCCGGTGGATATGTTCTTGTAAGGCCTCCACCTTCTGATGGTAGGCTTCTTTTTTGATGCGGAGCTTGATCTTTATGGGGGAAGTCGCCACCTTGGGTAGCATCCGAGTCCTTGGCCGCATGAGGTCTCGAATGTCTTGGGCAAGGGATCCATGGACGTCGGTCCAGTACTGGAACTCGGCGGTTTCGCCGAGAAGTCGAACGATTTTTTGGGGTTGGAAAAAGTACAATTCCGGAAAGCCCAAACCATCCTGACCCAAGGACTCCAAGTCCTCAAGCTCGTTTTTCAGGTCGTAACCCAAATAGCCGAACAACCAATCCTTTTTCTCATTTTTGAACCGTTGCAAGGCCTCGAAACCATCTTGCGGATCCCAACCGATAGCATCGACGACGCCTTCCGCGAATATGGCGGAAGCTGAGGAATAGGCATCCTGATGCCCGTTGGAATCCAGAAAAACCGCTGTTTCGGAACAATTGGCCCATTCACGGAGCTTTGCCTTGAAAGCCTGGGGATCTGCAATGGGGATGCTTTGCGTTACGCGCAACTCGTAAAAATTAAAGCGCTTTTAAAAAAGCATCCAGGGCCTCTTGATGGGCCGCGTTCAATTCGGCATCGACGATCCCTTCCGAGTCGTCGAAATACTGTGAAAAAGAGGACAATGAATAGGTAGCTGCAAGAGTGGCACCAAATCGGGGCAATAACTGGGCAACGACGTCCAAGGCACCGACCCCTCCCCTTTTACCGGGTGAGGTCGCCATTAACAGTACGTGCTTGCCTTCAAGGAACTTGCGCTCCAATCGAGAAAGCCAGTCCAGTACGTTCTTGAAATAGGCAGATGGATTGCTGTTGTGCTCGCTAACCGAAATGATCAATCCATCGACTTTTTGGATATCGTCTTTGAATTCGATCAGGGAGTTGGAAAACCCTTTCTGGCGTTCTTCATCCTCACTGTACATCGGAAACGGATAGTTAACCATATTAAGCAATCGGGTCTCGTGCCCTTCGATCTTGGTCAAGGTATGTTTGACCAAGCGATAGTTGATGGAAGTGGAAGAATTGCTTCCTGCGAATGCCAAAATCTTAGCCATAGCGAAAAATGATCGATGTTTCTGCGAAAATAGCCCAAAATCGGCTCACCGGCTGAATTTTGGCTAATTTTGCAAGGTTGGACATCCGAACGGATTGTTTCACAAGTATATAGGGGAAAACCTCGTAGCCATGACCAAATCGAGCCGGTTGTTCTTTATCGATGCCATGCGCGCCTGGGCCATCTTGATGATGCTGCAGGGCCATTTCATTGATGGCTTATTGGATCCCGGCTTTCGGGATGCTGCCAATCCGATTTATAAGACCTGGTTGTATTTCAGGGGCATCACCGCTCCGGTCTTCTTTACGGTTTCCGGTTTCATATTCACGTATTTGTTGATACGATCTAAGCAGACCGGTTTGTCTAATTCTCGAATAAAGAAAGGCGTTCGCCGCGGTTTGCAACTCGTACTTATTGGCTATCTGCTGCGGTTGAATGTTTTCGGACTTTTCCAAGGTCGTATCTATGGTGGTTTCTATCTCGTTGACGTCTTACTCTGTATCGGGCTGGCCTTATTGGCGATTATCGGACTGTATTTGCTCAGTGTACATCGTCATAAGCTGCTTTTTCCCTTACTCCTACTAGCAACGACTTTAGTGCTGTTCACGTTTGAACCGCTTTACAAACAATGGGCGTTCCCTTATTTGCCCGAAGCATTGGCCAACTACGTGACCAAGGCGAACGGCTCGGTCTTTACCATCATCCCCTGGTTGGGCTACTCGACCATTGGTGGGTTCCTCTCCGTTTATTTCCATCGGTACCACAATGCGAAATGGCTATACCCCATTTCGATATTCGCGAGTTTGGCCATTGGGGCTGCCCTTATCTACGGTTCCTCCGGTTTTTTTATCGATAGTTATCGGGCTACCGGCATCCAGCTGTTCGAAATGATCCAAATGAACAACTATCTGTACATCCGTTTAGGGAATGTATTCATTGTTTTCGCTGTCTTCATGATCGTACGGAGTATCTTGACCGCTCCTTGGATCATCAAAATCGGGCAGAACACCCTGTCGATATACGTGATCCACTTCATCATCCTGTATGGTAGTTTTACGGGTCTGGGATTGTACCGATTCTTCAAATATTCCCTTTCCCCGGATTGGGCCATTGGAGGCGCCATTGCCTTTATGGTCGCGTGTACGGTACTGGCGCTGGTCTATGACCGTCACGAAGTATGGGTCAAGGAACGGCTGCACTGGGCGACAGCGACGATTCGCGGCTTTTTTCTACAGCATGCCGCTCCGCAATTGAAGCGGGTTTGGGTAAAAGGAAAAGCTGCCTTGACACGACTTTTCGGGCTAGCAAAATAGTACCCTTTCCGTTCATCGACACTTTTCGGTTACCCGGCATCCATAAGCTCCCTATCGCGGAATTCGAGGGTTTTCCTGAAGCAAACCGGCCTAAATTAGCAGTATGATTCCCCCGAATCAATTGACTCAATGAAGCTGAGGTTTTGATTTTTTGATGTGTTTAAAAAGACAATGTTCCTACCACCATTGTCTTTTTTTTGTTCCCAAAGTCCTGTTAAAATTGCGAGCTCTGCTCAATTCCGACGACCAAGACAAAAAAAAGCTATGGCATCGAAACCTTTGGTCTTGTTCTTGTTTTTGGTGGTTCTTGGTTGGATGGGACTAGCATCCGAACGGGTTCATCAAGACACCCCGAACACTGCCCCCGCGGCACACCGCTACTTCTTAGGAATCCTAAGTGATTATGA
Organism: Flavobacteriaceae bacterium; assembly: GCA_013214065.1. GTDB lineage: Bacteria > Bacteroidota > Bacteroidia > Flavobacteriales > Flavobacteriaceae > Flagellimonas_B > Flagellimonas_B algarum. Next base: position 16,257 of record JABSPK010000019.1, on the reverse strand, counting down.
GCCTTCGGTATTTCGAAAGCACCTCAAAGCTATCGATGAGGATTGGCAGCCCGCGTTCGAAATCATGGCCATCGAGACCTTATACTACATGCAGACCCATCGCCGCGGAAGACCCTTGCTGGCCCTTTTGGAAAAGCATACCGGCCAGCGATTTGGCTTCGATTTCGACAAATGGTGGCAGTGGTTATGGAACAAGCCTTCGAATTACGACCCCTCCTATTTCGAGTTTAAAGCGGAACTGCATCGCCGCATCGACCCGCGTTTCCAAAGGTATTTTTCAAAACGATCGGCACAGAGTACGATACGGCTCGATGAGGTACGCTGGGGTGGGGTCTTGCAAGATGGCATCCCGCCACTCCGCAATCCGACCATGATCCGACCTGATGAGGCTACCTATCTGCGTGATGGGACCTTGGTCTTTGGTATCGAGGTCAATGGTGAAGCCAGGGCCTATCCCAAACAGATCTTGGCTTGGCACGAGCTCTTTACCGATACCGTAGGCGGGGTCAAAGTCGCCGGTGTCTACTGCACGCTCTGTGGCACCGTCATCCTCTATGAAACCGAACATGACGGAATGGAGCATGAACTGGGAACCAGTGGATTTCTGTACCGCTCGAATAAGCTAATGTACGATCAAGCGACCCAATCGCTATGGAGTACCTTAGAAGGGAAACCGGTCATAGGACCGTTAACCGGAACGGGGATCGAATTGGAATTCCGGAGTGTGGTGACGACGACTTGGGGCGAATGGAAAAAGCGGCATCCGAACACCACGGTCCTTTCGTTACGCACCGGACACCAGCGGGATTATCGGGAAGGCGTTGCCTACAAGGATTATTTTGCCGATGACGACCTGATGTTCACCGTACCTGAAATCGATTCCCAGTTGAACAACAAAGATGAGGTGTTGGTGGTTCGCAACCCCGATGACCTGAGCGATCAATTGGTGTTTTCAAACCGTTTCCTGCGTCAAAACCCTATCCATCGCGACCGTCTTGAAATGGGTATTTTTACCATCTTCACCGATAGTACGGGGGCGCACCGGGTGTATCGTTCCGATACCATGGAATTTGCAGCATATGACGGGGGCGAAAAAGTTAAGGATCTAGATGGAATTTGGTGGACCCTCGAGGAAAACGGAATGCGGAACGAATCGGGCGAGATCCTAGAGCGTATCCATTCGTTCAATGCTTTTTGGTTCGGATATAAGGCGGCCTTTCCTGAGGTACGTTTGGTGCGTTGATCGTTCCGAATTGGACATAAAAAAAGCGGCCTCGGCCGCTTTTTCTATTTTGGTTGGCAACAATGGTTTTAAACTTCTTCAACGCTTGCGTCAGGGGCGTTTTTTCGGACGGAATCAATACCGTTTTCCATACCTGAATTGTCAGCGTACATTTGACTGGCACCGATGACTTGGCCGTTGGCCGCTTTCAAGTTGAAATAGACTTTTCCGTTTTTGGCCGTTTTACGCTCGAAACGATTATCGTCTTGTGAATTTTTTCTAACGGACTCGATTCCATTTTCGCAAGCGGATTTGGTGGTATACCCTTCGCTGCTCAAAATCACTTGTCCGTTTCCAGCTTTCAAGTTGAACCTGTACTCACCGGCGTTATCGGTTTTTACTTCAAATTTTCCCATTGTTTAAATTTTATGATGCCTAAAGTTATTTAAAAAATTGGGAAATCGCCGCTTTACAAGGGTTAAACGTGGAGCGCCCGATCATCGGTAGCGGCCAATGCCGCTTCTTTCACCGCTTCGGCATAGGTCGGATGCGCATGGCTCATTCGGGCCATATCTTCTGCAGAAGCCCTAAATTCCATAGCGGTTACCGCTTCGGTAATCAAATCGGCGCAACGTGCCCCGATCATATGCACTCCCAACACCTCATCGGTCTTGGCATCGGCCAAAATCTTGACGAAGCCGTCGATATCCATACTCGCACGGGCACGGCCTAGGGCGCGCATCGGAAACTGTCCGACCTTATAGGCCACTCCGGCTTCCTTCAATTCTTCTTCGGTCTTACCCACGGCAGCGACTTCTGGCCAGGTATAGACCACGCCTGGAATCAGGTTGTAATCGATATGGGGTTTTTGTCCTGCGAGATACTCAGCGACCAGGGTTCCTTCCTCTTCGGCCTTATGGGCCAACATGGCCCCGCGCACCACGTCGCCGATAGCATAGATATTCGGAGTCGCGGTCTGCAAATGGTCGTTCACTGAAATTTGGCCGCGCTCATCGAGTTGTACGCCTGCCGCCTCGGCATTGAGGCCGTCGGTATACGGGCGTCTGCCCACTGATACCAGGCAATAATCACCGGTAAAACTGACTTCCGCCCCTTTTTTATCGTCGGCTTTAACGATGACTTCATCACCCTTGCGTTCAACCGATTTCACCTTATGCGAAAGGTAAAACTTCACCTTCTGTTTCTTGAGCACTTTGGTCAGCTCTTTAGATAAGGCCGCATCCATTCCGGGTATGATCCGATCCATGAATTCGATCACGCTCACATCAGCGCCCAAGCGCTTGTAGACCTGACCCAGTTCTAAGCCGATGACCCCTCCTCCAATAATGATCATATGTTTTGGCACCTCTTTGAGCTTTAAGGCTTCGGTCGAGGTGATGACGCGTTCTTTGTCTAAAGTGATGAACGGCAGGGTCGATGGTTTCGAACCTGTGGCAATGATCGTATTTTTGGCATTGAGGGTTTCTTCACTACCATCGGCCTTGGTGACCTTGATGGTGTTTTTGTCGACAAAACTCCCAACGCCTTCGAAAACATCGATTTTGTTCTTGTCCATTAAAAACTGCACCCCCTTGGTGGTCTGATCGACCACCCCTTGCTTACGGGCGATCATTTGTTCCAAATTGACTTTCACTTCGCCAGGAATGTCGATACCGTGGTCTTTGAAATGCTTGACGGCGTCTTCGTAGTGGTGCGACGAATCCAAAAGGGCCTTGGATGGTATACAGCCTACATTCAGGCAGGTACCACCAAGGGTAGTGTATTTTTCAATGATCGCGGTTTTCATTCCCAATTGCGCACAGCGTATCGCCGCAACGTATCCTCCAGGTCCGGATCCTATGACGACCACATCGTATTGACTCATATCTTTAATTTAGAAAAATTATGGTATCCCAATAAAAATCGAGCTCAAAAATACAAATGTTTTTAGGATAATGCTGTGGTCTTAGACCGGGGCCAAAGGAAACTTCTTGGCGACATAATCCCCGAACCAGATACCGAGGATCAGCATCAGGTTCAAAGCGATTTCAAAGGCCATGGGCAGGTTCCAGGCCCCACAGCTCGCCACATAGGAAATATTGAGCAAGACATAGGCCGATATCACCATATGGGGAAGGTAATTTTGGCGCACCACGATCAAGGACGTCATGAACCCGGCAGTGACCGCAGCCGTGAACATGGTGGTCCCCCCGAGCATTAATTTCATGGTGGAAGCCGAACAAAAATTAAGGCCGTCGAATAGGATATCACGGGTAATGGTGGTGAATAGAATAAATGAGAATCCGCCAACTACAGTGGCCATGAACGCCAAGAGCGTTCGAGTTTTGGAAGACATATCGGTAAGGTTCGTTTTTTGATGGTACTCCCAATGTACGACTGTTATGCAGCACCCGGAAACCCTTTAACACCCTCTTAGGTTAAAGTTTCCATAAAAACGGCCGTACTGTGTTTCACCTCGTTGATGGCGAAAGAACTCTGTGTGCTTCCGATTTGATCGATGGCTGTGAGTTTGTGGATCATAAACTCGCGATAGGCTTCCATATCCTTTACATGGATGGTCAGGATATAGTCATAGTCCCCGCTGACATGCAAACAACTACTGACCTCGTGCAATTGCTGTACTTGCCGCTCAAAACGCAATACGTTGTCTTTGGTATGTTGCACCAGTCGAATGTGGCATAAAACCGTAAAATCGCGCTCGACCTTCTTTTTATCGACCAAGGCCACATAAGCCCGGATCGTCCCTTCGCGCTCCAAACGCCGAATGCGTTCGTAGACCGCCGTAGTCGAAAGTCCCAACCGCGCCGCATAGGCTTTGGTGGTCCGTTTACAATCGGATTGGAGTTCATGTAGCAATTGTCGGTCAAGGGCATCCATAGGCAACGATGTATATTCTAAGAATCTTCAATTTATCCAATAAAATTAGATATATTTTCTAAATTAATAAATAATTAATGTTTTTTATTCTATAATCAGAATTTATAATTGATTTTAATTCTTGTTTCTTCGAATTTTGTATTAAAATCAACATCATGAGCTATCAACCCGCTGATCACATTCAAGACTTGCAATACTTTGGGGAATTCGGGGGGGTCAACCCTTCCATTTCCGATTCATCTACGTATACCTTCCTTTCGGCAAAGACCATGTTCGACACTTTCGAGGGCAACACGGAGGGCTGCTACCTCTATAGCCGACACTCCTCCCCGTCAAACTTGTATTTAGGGGAAGCGATGGCCCAATTGGAAGGTACCGAGGCCGCTAACGTCTTCGGCAGCGGTATGGGAGCGATCAGTGCGGTGATCTTCCAGTTGTGCAACGCCAAAGACCACATTGTAAGCAGCCGCACCATTTATGGGGGTACCTATGCCCTGATGAAGAATTTTTTGAAAAAGTTCGAAATCGACACCTCTTTCGTCGACATTACCGATTTAGGGGCCGTGGAAGGAGAAATCGGTCCGAACACCAAAATGATCTATTGCGAAGCGGTCAGCAATCCGCTGTTGGAGGTTGCAGACATCAAAGCGCTTTCAGCATTGGCCAAAAAATACGGGTTACCCCTTGTCGTCGATAATACGTTTTCACCTTTGTCGATCAGTGCGGCCCGCTTGGGCGCCGATATCGTGGTGCACAGTTTGACCAAGTTCATCAACGGCAGTAGTGATTGTGTGGCCGGGGCGGTTTGTGCCTCCAGTGCCTTCTGCTTGCAACTCAAAGATGTGAACGACGGAGCGGGCATGTTGTTCGGCAGCACATTGGATAGCTTACGGGCGGCATCCATACTAAAAAACATCCGTACCCTGCACATCCGCATCAAAAAACATAGTGAAAACGCCCTCTACTTGGCGCAACAATTCGAAAATGATGGGTTACGGGTCGTATATCCTGGATTGAAAAGCCATCCGGGACATGCGTCCATGGCCAAACAAATGAACAGCGATTATGGTTTCGGTGGCCTATTGACCTTGGATGTCGGTACTTTGGATCGGGCGAATGCCCTAATGGAATTGATGCAAGCGGAGAATTTGGGATATCTGGCAGTCAGCCTTGGTTTCTACAAGACTTTGTTCAGCGCCCCGGGCACCTCCACCTCTTCCGAAATTCCGATCGAAGAACAACAAGCCATGGGATTGGGTGATGGATTGATCCGCTTTTCCATCGGTCTTGACGATGACATCCACCGCACCTACAGGGCCATGAAAGATTGTATGGTTCGCTTGGGTATCTTGGATGCAGAAACCACCTTGGTATAAGTCCGCTTTTTGCGTAAGCAAGGTCAAAGTCGTAATATTACGATGTGACTAACTGATACCTTATGCCAACGAGCCAGAAAAAACCGAAATACCGCGAAGACGAAAATGTAGTAGAAAACAAGGAACTGAATATTTGGGAAGCCCTGATACCCGTATTCGCCTTAGTAGCCATGTTGGCCTATAACGTCTATGTCTTCGGCGACGACGCCCTGAGCGGCTCCAACCAGTTTATCTTGCTTTTAGGGGGAGCGGTAGCCGCCATCATCGGATTTTTCAATAAAGTGTCCTACAAACAGATGTTGGCCGAAGTGGCCGAGAACGTGCGGTCGACCACCGGCGCCCTGTTGATCCTGTTAATGGTCGGTGCCTTATCGGGCACCTGGCTGGTTTCGGGTATTATTCCCGCTATGATCTATTACGGCCTTCAAATTTTGAACCCGACCATCTTTTTGGCCGCCTGCGTCATCATCTGTGCCATCATAAGCATCGCCACGGGAAGCAGTTGGACGACTGCGGCCACCGTAGGTATCGCCTTGATCGGTATCGGTGAAGCCCTGGGTATTTCATTGGGTATGACGGCAGGTGCGGTCTTGTCAGGCGCCTATTTTGGCGATAAGATGTCACCGTTGAGCGATACGACCAATTTGGCCCCAGCCATGGCCGGAGGTGAGTTGTTTGCCCATATCCGTTACATGGCCTGGACTACCATACCGACGATTTCGGTCACCTTGTTGGTGTTCATTATTTTAGGATTTACCATTGATACTTCGGGTGTGGCCGACACCGATGCCATATTGACCACTATTGGATCGACCTTTTCTATCAACGGGTGGTTGTTCTTGGTTCCCCTTGCAGTGATCTTTATGATCGTGAAGAAGGCCCCGCCATTATTGGCGTTACTGATCGGCACCCTTTTGGGGGGTGTGTTCGCCTTGATCTTCCAACCCGACATCGTGGCACGTATTGCAGGAAGCAGCTCACTGGATTTCACCTCGGCCTATAAAGGCATTTTGAATGCGATCACGGTCGACACCGCCATTGAGACCCCAGACCCGGCTTTGAACGACCTGTTTTCATCGGGTGGGATGGCCGGCATGTTGGGCACCATTTGGCTCATCGTCTGCGCCATGGTGTTCGGTGGGGTTATGGACGGTATCGGCGCCCTTGAACGCATCACCAAATCCTTACTCAATCTGGCCAAAACGACCTTTGGCCTCTTCGCCAGTACGGTGGGTAGTTGTTTGGCACTGAACGTTACGGCCTCCGACCAGTACCTTGCCTTGGTCGTACCTGGCAAGATGTTCTCGAAAGCGTACAAGGAGCGCGGACTGGCGCCTGAAAATTTGAGTCGGACCCTCGAGGATTCCGGAACGGTGACCTCTGTATTGGTGCCGTGGAACACCTGCGGAGCCTACCATAGTGGCGTTTTGGGGGTTGCCGTTGGCGATTATTTCCTCTATGCCATCTTCAATTGGCTGAGTCCGTTTATGACGTTGACCTTCGCCGCCTTGCAGATCAAGATCAAGCAATTGGTCACTCCTGCCGAAACCGCATAAAGAAATTCCCATTTGATTGATTTTAGTGTCTTGGTTTAGTACCTTCACCTAAAATTTCAAACATGGCAACAATAACCCTAGGTGGCAACCCGGTCCAAACCGTTGGTGTGCTACCCGCAGCGAATACAAAAGCACCCGATTTCACCTTGGTCAAAGAAGATCTTTCAGAAGCTTCATTGGCTGATTACTCGGGATCTAAAGTGGTGATGAATATCTTTCCTAGCGTTGATACCGGTACCTGTGCCCAGTCAGTGCGCCAATTCAACCAAGAAGCCGCCGAATTGGAAAATACCCAAGTCCTCTGCATTTCACGCGACCTCCCTTTCGCCCAGAAACGCTTTTGTGGGGCCGAAGGCATCGAAAACGTGCACATGCTTTCCGATTTTCGCGATGGGGGTTTCAGCGATGCATACGGATTGACCTTCGCCGATGGGGCCTTGAAAGGATTGAGTTCGCGATGCGTGGTCGTTTTGAATACGGCCGGTGAAGTCGTCTATACGGAACAAGTCGCTGAAACAGCTGATGAACCGAACTACAAAGCGGCCCTTGAAGCCTTGATGGATGCCTAAGGAATCGTTTCTCAAGAACCGGATCCGGAGTGTGGGATTCGCGTTCAAGGGGCTGTTCTTGTTGCTGCGCACGGAAGCGAGCATCAAAATCCAATTTTTCATTGCCCTTTTGGCCACCGCCGCTGGCTTTTATTTCGAAATTTCGCGTGAAGAGTGGATGGTACAGTTGCTGGCCATTGGCCTGGTGATGGGCATTGAGGGTTTGAATACCGCCGTCGAGAAGATTTCGGATTTCGTGCACCCCGAATACCATAAAAAAATAGGCTTTATCAAAGATATCGCTGCAGGGGCCGTGATGGCCGTGTCATTTATCGCCGGGGTGATCGGTCTCATCATCTACCTACCGAAATTGATAGGAACATCCTAAACACACTTTCGCAACGTAAATTTGTAACTTAGTCACCTTTCGAACCTACATGGCCAAAAAACGGAGAAAATCAAAAGCGACCCCTCGTAAAACGAAGACCAAAACGGGCTTGTCAAAACAGAACAAGGTCATTTTGGGCAGTTTGCTCATCGTGTTGTCGATCGCGCTCTTCTTTTCGTTTTTGTCCTTTTATTTCACTTGGCAGGAAGACCAAAGTACGCTCTCCCAATTCGCCCAACGCGATACCGCGGCAGAAAACCTGTTGAACAAATTCGGAGCGGGAGTCAGCCATTTCTTTATGTACCGAGGATTCGGCCTGGCTTCTTTCACCTTTCCGATACTCTTAGCGATTACGGGACTGTATCTGTTTTTGGGATTGGATGGCAAACGTTTGTGGGGCAAATGGATTTGGGGTCTGATCGGGGTGATCTGGCTTTCCATCGCCCTTGGGTTCTTCGCCTTCGAACAACCCCTTTTGGGTGGATTGATCGGTTACGAAATGAACGACTTTTTGCAAGACTATACCGGTAAAATCGGGGTGTTCCTGCTCTTGATTTTCACCCTGATCGTCATCATGGTGCGACTGTTCAATTTTTCACCCGAAGCCATCGGTGCGTATTTACGGGGCTTACGGCCTTCAAAACCCAAAGTTGGGAGCACGCCCGATACGGAAGTTGTAGCGGCTGAAGCGACTATCGACCTCTCGGTAGACGATCCTTCTGACGAGCCTCTCGACACCTACACCCATAAAGAGGACATTCCGCCCTTGCGACCAGAGACCGGTTTGGACGTTAATTTGCCCGAACCTGAAGTGGAAGAACCGAAAATCGATTTGGAGGTGGCCAAGGTGGCCGACGAGAAAGAGGAAAAAAACAACAAGGCCGAACAATTGGTCAAGGATTTCGGGGAGTTCGATCCAAAATTGGAATTGGGCAATTACAAGTTCCCACCACTAAACCTGCTTGACCCCCACGGTGCTTCTGGCGGGATCACCATCAATCAGGAAGAACTTGAAGAGAACAAGAACAAGATCGTCAGTACGCTGAAGAACTATAAGATCGGCATCGCCCAGATCAAAGCGACCATCGGTCCAACGGTTACCTTGTATGAAATCGTTCCCGAAGCAGGTATCCGGATTTCAAAGATCAAAAACCTGGAAGACGATATTGCGCTATCCCTTGCTGCATTGGGCATCCGTATCATAGCCCCGATTCCCGGAAAGGGCACCATCGGTATCGAAGTGCCCAATAAGAACGCTTCGGTGGTCTCTATGCGATCGGTCATCGCCTCGACCAAGTTCCAGAAGGCAGAAATGCAGTTGCCCATCGCTTTTGGGAAGACGATCAGTAACGAGACCTTCGTGGTCGACCTAGCGAAAATGCCCCATATGCTGATGGCCGGTGCTACCGGTCAAGGGAAATCGGTCGGGCTCAACGCAGTGATCACCTCCTTGCTCTATAAAAAGCATCCGGCCGAGATCAAATTCGTCTTGGTCGATCCCAAAAAGGTAGAGCTGACCCTTTACAATAAAATCGAGCGGCATTTTTTGGCCAAGTTGCCCGATTCGGAAGAAGCGATCATTACCGACAACACCAAGGTCATCCATACCTTGAACTCGCTTTGTATCGAGATGGACAACCGCTATGAGCTATTGAAAATGGCCATGGTAAGGAACATCAAAGAATACAATACCAAATTCAAGGCCCGCAAACTCAATCCGAACGATGGGCATCAGTTTTTGCCCTATATCGTATTGGTGATTGACGAATTCGCCGACCTTATCATGACGGCCGGCAAGGAGGTCGAAGCCCCGATCGCCCGTCTGGCCCAATTGGCGCGTGCCATCGGTATCCATTTGATCATTGCGACCCAAAGGCCATCGGTAAATGTCATTACCGGAATCATCAAAGCGAATTTCCCGGCACGGATCGCCTTTCGCGTGACTTCGAAGATCGACTCCCGAACCATTTTGGATGCCCAAGGGGCCGACCAGCTTATCGGGCGGGGTGATATGCTCTTTACCCAAGGCAATGACGTGACCCGTTTGCAATGCGCCTTCGTCGACACCCCCGAAGTCGAAAAGATCACCGAATATATCGGATCACAGCGCGCCTACCCTGACGCCCATTTACTGCCAGAATATGTCGGTGAGGATTCTGGCACGGCAATTGATTATGACATCTCGGATCGTGATGCCATGTTCCGACAGGCGGCCGAAGTGATCGTGATCGCGCAACAAGGTTCTGCATCGTTGATCCAACGTAAACTGAAATTAGGATACAACCGGGCAGGGCGTATCATCGACCAATTGGAAGCAGCGGGGATCGTAGGTCCCTTCGAGGGCAGCAAAGCCCGCCAAGTATTGGTCCCCGATATGCACAGCCTGGATCAGCTCCTACAAAATGAATAACATGAACCCGGGTGGTTCTTAGCAAAACAGCATGAAAAAAACACTTATCCCCGCTTTGTTCCTCGCTTTGACCAGTATGGTCAATGCCCAAAATTCCCCTAAGGCAAAGGCCTTATTGGACGAGGTCTATCAAAAGGTCACCTCCTACGACAACATCCAGGTCGACTTCAAATATGCCTTAGAGAATACCGAGGCGAATACCAAAAGTGAAACCCAAGGGAACGCCACCTTACAAGGTGATAAGTACCTGGTCGATCTCTTCGGTTCCCAACAGCTGTTCGACGGTAAAAAAGTATATACCATCGTGCCCGACAATGAGGAAGTGACCATCGAAGATCGAGGTGATGATGAAGATACGGTGACCCCTTCGAAGATGTTGACCTTCTACCGCGAAGGCCATACCTACCAGTGGGACATCCTTCAAAACATGCAGGGACGCAGCATCCAATTCGTCAAATTGACGCCCATTGATTCGAACTCCGAAATCAAGACGATTTTATTGGGTATCGATGCCAACACCAAGCACATCTACAAACTGATCGAAACGGGTAAAAACGGCACCAAAACCACGATTACCGTTAATTCTTTCAAAACCGATCAGCCTTTGTCAAAAAGCTTATTTACTTTTGACGAGGCCAAATACACCGATGAGGGGTATTACATCATAAGAAATTAGTGTTTTGAAATTACTGGACCGATATATTTTATCGCGTTTTCTTTATAATTTTTTAAGCTCCTTCGCCATCTTGATGGTCATCTTTATCTTCCAGACGGTCTGGTTGTTCATCGATGATCTTGCAGGCAAGGACCTTGATTTGGCCATTATTGGCAAATTCCTCTATTACTACATGCCGACCTTGATCGATAAGGTGTTGCCCCTAACGGTCTTGCTGTCTTCCATACTCACCTTCGGGAATTTTGCCGAGAATTACGAGTTCGCGGCCATGAAAGCTTCGGGCATTTCATTGCAACGGGCCATGCGCAGCATCATCGTTTTCGTACTGCTATTAGGGATCGGCACTTTTTTCTTGGCCAATAATGTCATTCCGATCGCCGAACAGAAAATCTTCAACCTCCGCAAGAATATCGCCAAGGTCAAACCCGCAGCGGTCATCGTCGAAGGAGTGTTCAGTGATATCGAAGGCACGGAGATGAACATGAAGGTCGCCAAGAAAAGTGGCGAGAACGATCGTTTTTTAGAGGATGTCATCATCCACCAAAAATCGCAGACCAAGTTGAATACGACCGTGATCAAAGCCAAAACGGGTGAATTGATCAGTAGCGAGGATTCCGATATTATCCAATTGGTGCTGAACGACGGGCACTATTACGAAGAGGTCCAATCGAAATCAAGCAAAGACCAAAAGAAGCAACCCTTTACCCGGGCCGAATTCGAGACCTACATCAAGAATATCGACATCTCGGCCTTGAACAACCAAGACATCGAAAAGGAGTCGGACATCGTAACCGATAAAATGAAGAACGTCGGACGCTTGTACAAAGACATCGATTCTTTGAAAGAGAACAACCTCGTGCGGGTCAGGGCCTTTTCGAACAGCATCAGCATCCGTGTCGGCGCGTTTCCGCTAAAGGTGGTAGACTCGGCCAAGACGAAGACCATTACCCCTACCGGCATTACCGAAATCCCGGATGAGGCCGCGCCCATGGACAAGGCCCTCTTCGAACAAGACATCGCTTCGTTAGTCCCGGAATGGCAAAAAGGACAGTTGCTCATCAACGCGCGAAACAATATCACCAATATTCTCAACACGGTTCGAAGCCGCAAGAAGGAGCTGAACCGCCGGTATGAGATCTATTACCGACACATCCTTTCGATGCACAAGAAATTCGCCTTTGCCCTTTCATGCATCATCCTCTTTTTCGTTGGGGCGCCATTGGGCGCGATCATTAGAAAAGGCGGACTCGGCCTCCCCATGGTCATCGCGATACTTTTGTTCCTGACCTATCACTTTCTGGGGGTCTTTGCGGACAATTATGCCAAAAAAGGGGCATGGAACCCTATTTTGGGCGCTTGGCTACCGACTATGGTCACGCTACCGATGGGTATCTTTCTAACCAAAAGGGCTACTGCCGACCGGGGACTGATGAGTTTGGGGAATTTCTTCGATCGTGTGGGATCCCTGTTCAAGAAAAAGAAAAAAGAAACAGCAACAACCGAAAATTAAACCTTCCAATGCTGAATTCCATTGAAGAGGCTATTGCCGATATCCGACAAGGAAAAGTAATCATCGTGGTCGACGATGAAAACCGTGAGAACGAAGGGGATTTTATCGCTGCCGCCGAAATGGTCACCCCTGATATGATCAATTTCATGGCCACCCATGGCCGCGGACTGATCTGTGCCCCTTTGACCGAAGAGCGCTGTCGCGAACTCGACCTAAACATGATGGTCGAGAACAATACCGTATTACACCATACCCAATTCACCGTTTCCGTCGATTTGATCGGATACGGATGCACCACGGGTATTTCGGCCCATGACCGATCTAAAACCGTTCAGGCACTGGCCAATACGCAGACCAAAGCCCATGAATTGGGGCGACCCGGACATATTTTTCCACTAAAGGCCAAAGAAGGTGGGGTACTTCGCCGTACCGGCCATACCGAAGCGGCTATCGATTTCGCCCGACTGGCGGGACTGAAACCTGCGGGACTCTTGGTCGAGATCTTAAACGAAGACGGCAGCATGGCACGGTTGCCCCAGCTGCTTGAAGTCGCGAAAAAATTCGATTTGAAGATCGTATCGATTGAAGACCTCGTGGCCTATCGAATGGAGCACGATAGCTTGATCGAGAAAAAGGAGGATTTCGACATCCAAACCCGTTTCGGGGAATTCCGACTACGGGCTTACGTACAGACGACCAATGATCAGGTCCATATCGCACTGACCAAGGGAAGCTGGAAAAAAGGCACCCCCATTTTGACGCGGATCAATTCGACCTTGGTCAACAACGATATCCTGGGGACCTTGACCAACAACCCCGACCAGGCCTTGCGCCATATGTTCGAGGCCTTGAACAAGGAAGGACAAGGAGCTTTTATTTTCATCAACCAAGATTCCCGTTCGTTGAATCTATTGGGCCGTTTGGCCGAGTTCAAAAAACTTCAGGCCGATGGGGTAACCCGTGCACCGAAGATCGAAATGGACAGCAAGGATTTCGGGATCGGTGCCCAGATCCTACACGACCTCAATATTTCAAAAATCCGCTTGTTGACGAATTCGGAACAAGCGAAACGGGTCGGTATCGTGGGCTATGGCTTGGAAATCGTCGACTACGTTACCTACTAAGTACTTGGCGTAAGGTATCGGCCATAGTCTCTGCCCGCTTTTGGACTTCCGTTTCCGTCCACCCCAACTTGATCAGACACGACAAGGTGCGGCCGATCCATTGATCGGAAGCCGCAAAGCTTTTGCCCACATTGCGCTGCATGCCGGCCAAAGTCACCTCAGGCAGGGGCCCCAAGGATTTGGGATCCATGAGGTGTTCCCATTTGCGATAGTAATGCCAATTGTTGTCATACCAATAGAAACAGGCATCGACCCCTGCCGCGGACAAGGCCTTTTGGGCTTCGCGCGTCTGTGCTTCGGTCGGTAAAAAGAGGTTCAGGAACGAATAGTTTTCTTCCCCACCTTCGGGCACCCTTCGGAAGCTGACCCCAGTTACCTTTTCTAATGCCCGGCGAAGGATGGTGTAGTGCTTTTTTTGTAGGGCCACGAACTCATCCAAGCGTTGGATCTGGGCACAACCGACGGCCGCATTCAATTCGGAAATGCGGTAGTTGTATCCTAAGAACGGATGGCTTTCGGCACCCCGGTCGTTTCCGACATGGTCATGGCCGTGATCGGAGTATTTATGGGCATTTTGGTAGTAGGTACCGTTGTTGGTGATGACGGCTCCGCCTTCCCCGCAGGTGATGGTCTTTACATAGTCGAAAGAAAAACATCCCAAATCGCCGATCGACCCCAAGGGTCTGCCCTGAAACGATCCGCCTATCGCTTGGCATGCATCTTCCAGCAACAACAAACCGTGTTCCTTGCAAAGCTCCTGCAAGGCACCCAAATCGGCCATAGAACCGCACATATGTACGGGCATGACCACCTTGGTCTTTGGTGTGATCGCTTTTTTGACCGCTTCCGGTGCCAAGGTCAGGGTGTCATCGACATCGACCAAGATCGGTACCGCCCCGAGGGCCAGTATCGATTCAAAACTGGCCACGAAGGTAAAGGTGGGCATGATGACCTCATCGCCCGCCCCTATCCCGGCGCTGGCCAGGGCCACGGTTAGGGCAGCGGTACCACTGCTCAACGCATGGGCATATTGGGTCTGCATGCGTTCGGCCAAAGCCGTTTCGAGGGCCTTTGCCTTCCAATGGCCTTTTCGCATGCCATCAAAACCGTAGCGCATGAGCACGCCATTGTCCAACACATCGTGTACTTGTTCACGTTCCAATTCTCCGAAAAATTCAAATCCAGGCATACGCTTGCTTTAGGTAAAAAACCAAAGTTTGATGGCCATGGCGATGACCATTACGATTAAAAATGTTTTGATGAACCCGTCGCCTTTGTTGACCGAAACCCGGCTTGAGACCCAAGCCCCGGTGCCGTTACCTAAGGCAAGCACCAAGCCCACCTTCCAATTTATCTTATCATTGAGGATAAAGACCAAAAGGGCGGCGAGGGTATAAATAAAGACCACGGCCACTTTGGTGGCATTGACCCGAACGAGGTCCATTCGATTCACGAAATGCAGGAACAAGATGATGACAAAGCCAATACCGGCGTTGATAAAGCCCCCGTAGATGCCGATAAAAAAGAACGCGACAATGCCCAACCAGAGGTATTTGCCCGTTAGGCGCTCTTGCAATTCGGCCACATTGATCTTAGGCTTGAAAACGATCAAGAGCACCACGGCGATCATGATGCAGGCCAAAATGCGGTTAAAGGTCTCCCCTTTGATATCTACGGCCAATTGGGCGCCGATGATGGCACCGATGAGGGCTGAAATACCGAGGTAAAGATTGAACGGAAAGGTAGATACCCCCTTGCTTTTAAAACCGGCCACCCCCATGGCGGTCTGAACGACAATGGCGACGCGGTTCGTACCATTGGCCACGGCCGGGGGCAGGCCCAAAAATATGAGTGTAGGCAAAGACAATAAGGACGCACCACCGGCCAAGGTATTGATGAAACCGACGACAAAACCGACGACGACCAAAAGCGGATAGTGGTACCATTCTTCCATTGGGGCAAAAGTACCACCTTATTCGCATTTGCCTACCGATAAAATTTAAGGACAAAGCCGCAGGCAATTGAAAAAAGCTTGTTATATTTGCAGCCGCAAAAGGAGGAATGGCAGAGTGGTCGAATGCGGCAGTCTTGAAAACTGTTGAGGGTCACACCTCCGGGGGTTCGAATCCCTCTTCCTCCGCAAATCCCTTTTTAATCTTTTGATTTTAAAGGGATTTCTTTTTTGGTTGACAGTTTCGTTGACAATTCAGGCTGATTTAATTGAAAAAATCAACTATCATCCAAAAACAATATCTTCTTTTATTAGTCTTTGGAGATTAGTTATTAAATAGAAAAGAAGTCCAATATTTACAGCAACTAGGATTTCAGTTATTAACCTTTTAACTAGTTCTTGTTCAATCATAAAGTATGTTAAAAAGGGAAGAAGTATAATTCTGAGTCGGGAATTTGAAATTTATCTTTTCTATTTTTAACCAAACTAATCATAGCCAAGTATAAATCAGACATAGAGTTGTGTATAATTCCCCCTATCTCTAGGACAGTTTTTCAATAAAAATAAATATGATAATGATGTTGAAAAGAGGGGGTCC
>JABSPK010000018.1 GCA_013214065.1 Flavobacteriaceae bacterium | reverse complement strand
GGACCCCCTCTTTTCAACATCATTATCATATTTATTTTTATTGAAAAACTGTCCTAGAGATAGGGGGAATTATAAACCGACAATTTCCTATCGGAAATCGCCGCAACGAAATCATAGCCGGACCGTTGTACAGCATTTTGCAAAATGATTCGAAAATTAAAATACTCACTAACCGATTTACAAAAATCAACAGATGAAAAGTTAGTCTCGTTGATTTATGATAAATCAGCGGAATTGGAACTTGGAACTTTTGGGGAAAGTTTAGAAATAGCTGACCCAGCAATGGCGGAATTTCAAGCTATGTGGATTTTAGAAGGAGATGTGCAAAATGGAGGATTTGACCAATTCTTCCATAACTATGGACTTGAATATGCGAAAACGGCTATGGCTGGATTTGAGAGAATTGGAGCAAAAGATTTTGCGAATTTGACCGAAAAGGCAATTGACGTTTTTAAAAATCAAGATTCTCAATTTGAAAATAAACGGAATCCTGACTTTAACGGTTTGGACGATGAATTTTATGATTTATTGGAAACTGAGAATCCTGAAAGGTTGCGAGTAGATTACATACGAAATAACTATCAAAAGTTTGTGGTGGAATAAAATAAAAACGCTGCACAACACGGGCTATAATTCCTTGCTACATTCTTGCTAACTTTAAACTTGTAAACTTTTAATCCTGCTAGATTTCATTCGTACAATTTCCGTTGGAAATGTCCGCAACGAAATCATAGCCGAGACCGGTGTAAATCATTATGCAAATCAGAACTGGAATAGGAATTAATGATGTAAAGTTTGGATTAACCGAGAACGAAGTTTTGGATTTAATTGGACAACCAACTCTCATACAGATTGACGAAGAAGATGAAGATAAAAATCGTGTCTATCAGTATGACAAGTTGAAAATGAAATTGACTTTTTACAACAAATATGATGGAAAATTAGGTTATGTAAGAACTGCAAATCCTGAAATAAAAATAAATGGACAACCGGTAATCGGAATGGAAATTGACAAAGCATTTAAGGCCTTTGGACTTAAAAAAAGTGAATGGAATAAGGAACATTATTTTACATTCAATTCTTACTTTAACGAAGGAATTTGGACAACTCTCAACGAAGAATATGGAGTTGTCACAGATATAGAGTTTGGATTCTTACTTGACGAATCCGGGGAAAATCCAATATGGCCAAAATAAATAACGTTTTACGACAATGTCTATAACCCATGCCTAACGCTTGGTCATTTTTTTCTGACTTCAATTAACAAAAAAAAGCCCGGCGCTGGCCAAGAGGTCATAGCCGGACCGTTGTACACAATTTATAATTGATTCAAAGTCGAGTTTTTTTATGGACTTTAAATTCTCTTGATTTTTGAACACAGTTGTCCCAAATCCTTACACATAACTTAGTGCTGGATCCTGTTTCGATGACATCGTGAATCGGGAGAATGAGCGACAAATGTCAGCGAAATAGGGCACTCCTACCATACACTTTTTCACATCAAGACTTAAGATTTATCATAAAAAATTTCAATGTTTACAGGGTTTTCCAAGGTTTTTATGACAAAAATACTGTTTAGGTCTGGATAGATATCTTCTAACCAACTGATTAAAAGATGATTAAAAAATAACATGGCGCTAGCCTGTTATCCTCTTGCTCTTCCGATTAATCTCAGCCCGAGTAAGGCAAAATCTTTAGATAATCCTATATGGAATACTTTTATTGAAAGTCAGATGAAATTGAGCGATATCGAAAATGGGACAAGTAGCAACGTGGATGCTTCCAAAGCGGACTCCATGGAACCAAGACAACCGAATAGTGAACAGCTCCAAACCGGATGATTTGTGCCATTCAATGAATAGATAGGAGAATGGGCTTTCATGGTTTTCAAAATATCAATTGAAGCGCTTGGCCTTGAAAAAAATAAAGGTCAATGCTCTGGAAAGGGATGATTTGATGAGGTTTGTCAATTAGCAACAAATAATATTATCTTTGTCCCAGAAAGTTCAAATTGACATTTTAGACAAAATTGGTTCACAAGTCGTTAACATAAGCGATAGAACCATTGCAGGAAGACCGTATATATTGGGTTTGTACCGCAAGGTTCGAGCCCCAGTCAGGTCACAAAAAGTTAAGCTGGGAGCTTAACTTTTTTTGTTTACATTCATAAAATTAATGCCCACGTGGTGGAATTGGTAGACACGCTACCTTGAGGGGGTAGTGGGAGCAATCCCGTGGAAGTTCGAATCTTCTCGTGGGCACATCCACTTTACATTTTCCGTTTTTTCGGCACTCTTCGGTGCTTCCTTAACCCAGAAATGCAAATTTTAACTGTTGGTTAAGGCGTTCGTATTGTTAAAATTGTAAATTTGTTTAACGATTCTATTGGAAAAATGAACAATGTAAAAAAGCTTTTTAGCATTCGCGATATGGAAAACCTGTCGGGAATCAAGGCGCACACCATACGTATTTGGGAAAAACGTTACAACTTGTTCACCCCTGAACGTACGAATACGAACATTCGTACTTACAACCTGAAGAACCTGCAAAAGCTGTTGAACATTACCCTGTTGTACCACAACGGATACAAGATTTCCAAGATTGCCAAATTACCGGAAAGTGAGATTCCCGTTATCGTTCGCGGCATCGTTGCCAAGAACAGTGAGAAGAGCCATGCGATCAACGCCTTCAAGCTTTCCATGATCAACTTCGACCAAACCCTCTTTTTCAACACCTACAACAGCCTGCTCTCCGAACGCTCTTTCCGAGAGATTTTCAACGAGGTATTCATGCCGCTTTTGAACGAATTGGGCCTGCTGTGGCAGACCGATACCATCAGCCCATCGCACGAGCACTTCATTACCAACCTGATCAAACAAAAAATCTACATCAATACCGAAAAGCTCCAGATCATCGAACCGACTCGAAAAGACAAGGTTTTCGTATTGTTCCTTCCTGAAAACGAAATACACGAATTAGGCTTATTGTTCCTGAACTACGAAATCGTGTTGAAAGGATATAAATCGGTTTACCTGGGCCAGACCATGCCCATCGAGAGTTTGATCGATTTGTTGAAGTATTATGACAACCTCCATTTCGTCTCCTACTTCACGGTGTCACCCACCAAAGATGAAATTTCAAAATACATCGAAGAGTTCAACAAAACAATGAACGTATCAGGAGCATCCCGTTTATGGATTCTGGGCCATCAAGCACAATACTTGTCACCGGAAAAGTTACCCCATACGGTCAAAACCTTCAATTCGATAGAACGATTGATCAATACGATTTAGGCAAAGTGGGGAAAATTGGCATCATAGGGTCTGGTTTTTCGTCGCTTTCAGCGGCCTGCCACCTTGCGAAGGCAGGATTCGAAGTGAATGTTTTCGAGAAAAACGCTACCGTTGGCGGTCGTGCGCGACAATTGAAAAAAGAAGGCTTCACATTTGACATCGGCCCCAGTTGGTATTGGATGCCGGATATCTTCGAGAAGTTTTTCAATGATTTCGGAAAGAAAACCGCTGACTATTACAAGCTTCAAAAGCTAAGTCCGGCCTACAAGATATTCTTTGAAGACGATGAAATGACGATCGGTGATTGTATGGACAAAATCTGTGCGGAATTCGAACGTATTGAAACCGGTAGTTCAAAACACCTGCGGACTTTCATCGGGAAGGCACAGGAAAATTACGACATCGCCATCAACAAAATCGTCTTGAAACCAGGATTGTCACCATTGGAATTGGTGACCAAGGACACCGTATTGCGGGTCGACCAGTTTTTCAAGACCATCAGCCAAGAGGTTCGAAAGAAATTCACCAACCCTAAGTTGATATCGACCCTCGAATTCCCGGTATTGTTCCTTGGGGCGAAACCGAGCAAGACCCCATCCTTTTACAGTTTTATGAATTTTGCCGATTTCGGTCTGGGAACTTGGCACCCGGAGGGTGGGATGTACGAAATCATCAAGGCCATGCACCAGTTGGCACTCGAACTTGGTGTGGTCTTTCATTTGGAAAGTCCGATTGACGGTATCACTGTTGAGGCCGGAACGGTCACCGGCCTTAAGACCAGTGGGAAGCACTACCGTTTCGATAAGGTCATCAGTGGCGCCGACTACCATCACTCCGAGACCTTGTTGGAAAAAAAATACCGGCAATATTCAGAGGCCTATTGGGATAAAAAGACTTTTGCCCCCTCTTCTTTATTGTTTTATGTAGGTTTTGACAAGAAAATAGACCGCGTCGAGCACCACAATCTGTTCTTCGATACCGACTTCGACAGGCATGCCCAAGAAATCTATGATACGCCGGCTTGGCCTTCGGAACCCCTGTTCTATGCCAATTTTCCATCGGTAACCGATACCAAAATGGCTCCAGACGGTCAAGAAGCCGGTTTCTTTCTGATTCCGGTAGCCCCGGGCCTGGAAGATACCGAAGCTTTAAGACAGCAATATTTCGACATCATTATCGATCGGTTAGAGAAACGCACCGGTCAAGACGTCCGAAAAAATATTATATTTACCGAGAGCTTCTGTGTCAACGACTTTATCAAGGAGTACAACTCGTATAAAGGCAATGCCTATGGGATGGCCAACACCTTGTCGCAAACCGCCTTCTTGCGGCCAGGCCTGAAAAGCGGTAAAGTCAAGAACCTATTTTTTACCGGGCAACTGACCGTTCCCGGCCCTGGAGTACCTCCATCACTTATTTCAGGGAAACTGGTCGCCGAACTGATTACCAAAAACACCAAACAATGAAAGCGATATTCGATTCCGTTTCTTACGATTGCAGCAAGATCGTAACCCAATCGTACAGTACTTCATTCGCGCTGGCCACCAAGATGTTGGGCACCTCCATCCGTGCCGACATTTACAACATCTATGGTTTCGTTCGCTTCGCCGATGAAATCGTCGATACCTTTCACGACTATGACAAGGCCCGCTTGTTCGAAGCTTTCGAAAAGGACTTTCAACTCGCGCTTGATGAAAAAATCAGCTTGAACCCCATTTTGAATTCCTTTCAACATACCTTTCATAAATACGACATCCCGATAGAGTTGGTGCGTGCGTTTATGAAAAGCATGCGTATGGATTTGGTCAAGAAGCAATACCAAACCACCGCTGAATACAAGGAATATATCTACGGTTCAGCCGATGTCGTAGGCCTGATGTGTCTTTGCGTTTTCGTCAACGGCGATATGGAGCGCTATGAAGCCCTTAAACAATCTGCAATGGCCTTAGGGTCCGCTTTTCAAAAAGTAAACTTCCTGAGGGATTTAAAAGACGATTTTGAAGACTTGGAACGCTCCTATTTTCCCAATACCAATCTCATGGAATTGGACGAGGCGTCGAAGCGTCGTATCGTTGATGAGATCAAAGCCGATTTCGAAATGGGTTATGCCGGTATCCAAAAATTGCCTGAAGAGGCGAAGTTCGGGGTATATACGGCCTATAAATATTACTACAAGCTGCTACAAAAGCTGAAGAATACCCCACCTTTGGAAATAAAAAATACCCGGATTCGGGTGCCGAATTACCAAAAATTCGGACTTTTGGCGAAATCATATGTCAATTACAAATTGCAACTGGTCTGACCAATGAAAACAATTCTCTGGATCATCATTTTCTTAGGGACTTTTTCGATAATGGAATTCATGGCGTGGTTTACCCACAAATATGTGATGCACGGTTTCCTATGGAGCCTTCATAAAGACCATCACCGAAAAGATCATGATTCATGGTTCGAACGAAACGACGCCTTCTTCATTTTTTATGCCGTCGTCAGTATGAGTTGTTTTTATCTGGGTGCCGAAACCGATTTTTGGTATGGTTTTCCCTTGGGCTTTGGGATTTTGGCCTATGGCATCGCGTATTTCTTCGTTCACGATATTTTCATCCACCAGCGGTTCAAGCTGTTCCGAAATGCCAACAATTGGTATGCAAGGGGCGTGAGACGGGCCCATAAAATCCACCATAAGCACTTGGGCAAGGATGATGGCGAATGCTTCGGTATGTTGGTCGTTCCTTTCAAGTACTTCAAAAAATAATGCCGAAAGCCGTTATTATCGGTTCGGGCATAGCCGGAATCGCAACTTCCATTCGCTTGCGACAAGCTGGTTATGAGGTTTCCGTTTTTGAATCGAACGATTCCCCCGGAGGAAAGCTTCGGTCGAAACAAGTCAACGGATTTCGCTTCGACCTTGGGCCATCACTCTTCACGCTTCCCCATCTGGTCGACGAACTGTTCGAGCGAAGTGGTAAAGACCCTAGGGATTACTTCAATTACGACAAACTGAATGCTTCCTGTACCTATTACTGGGAAGACGGCACGGCTTTCAAAGCCCCTTCTGCAAAGGATGCTTTTGTAAAGGCCGCCTCGGAAACTTTTGGGGAGGCCACTAAAAATATAGACCGCTACCTTGATTCGAGTGCCTTGAAGCTCCGATTGACTTCACCCTTGTTCTTGGAGAGATCTTTACATAGGGCCAAGACTTATTTGGGTTTCGACACCTTTAAAGCACTGATGCGAGTGGGTCGGATGGACATTTTCAAAACACTTCATCGCCTGAACGAAAAGCATTTTTCAAACCCCAAACTCGTGCAGTTGTTCGATCGATACGCCACCTATAATGGTTCGTCGCCCTTTAAGACCCCCGGAATCATGTCGATGATTCCCCAATTGGAGTTGGGTCAGGGTACGTACTTTCCAAAGGGTGGTATGGTCGAAATCACGAATTCTTTGGTCCGACTTGCCAAAGAGTTGGGTGTTGAATTCCGGT
The DNA here is from genome assembly GCA_013214065.1 of Flavobacteriaceae bacterium. Classification (GTDB taxonomy): domain Bacteria; phylum Bacteroidota; class Bacteroidia; order Flavobacteriales; family Flavobacteriaceae; genus Flagellimonas_B; species Flagellimonas_B algarum. Next base: position 56,224 of record JABSPK010000018.1, on the reverse strand, counting down.
TTGAACAACCGGTGACGCGTATCCATACCTCGCAAAAAGAAGTTCGTGGTATTAAAACGGCTACAGAAGAGGTACAGGCCGACATCGTCGTCTCCAATATGGACGTGTATCCGACCTTCAGACGGCTCCTTCCGGGGCTAAAAGCCCCAGAATTCCGCTTGAAACAACAGCGATCCAGTGCGGCGATTATTTTCTATTGGGGAGTTGCCAAGTCTTTTGAACTTTTAGATCATCACAACATCCTTTTTTCCGAAGATTACGACGGCGAGTTCGAAAGTATTTTTGATAAAGCGGAAGTTCCTGTCGACCCGACCATTTATGTCAATGTGACGTGTAAGACAGCACCTGACGATGCCCCTACTCAAAAAGAGAACTGGTTTGTTATGGTCAATACTCCTGCCAATGAAGGCCAGGATTGGGAAACATTGATCCCTAAGGTCAAGCGACGAATTTTGGAAAAAATGGAACGTATTTTAGGCGAACCGATCGAACCCCTTATCGAATACGAATCGGTTCTAGACCCTATAGGGATCGAAAGGCAAACCGGCTCTTACCAGGGGGCATTGTACGGGGCAGCGAGCAATTCGAAATTCGCGGCCTTCCTTCGACAACCGAATTTTTCACGCCATATCAGGGGATTGTACTTCTGTGGTGGGTCGGTGCATCCGGGTGGTGGCATTCCACTCTGTCTTTACTCGGCAAAAATAACCAGTGACCTCATTCAGGCCGATCATGGGTAAGCGACAATCCTTACATATCGGTTTGGCCGTTGCAGCGATTTGGATCTTCCATATCTCCGGAATTCTCGGTATTGCCTTTGCAGACGCGGATTGGTTCATCGGGCAAACCCCACTGAACTTATTGATCAGTCTGATTATTTTCGGGATGTTCCACAAAATCGACTCCATTAAAAAAGTCGTGTTTTTCTTGCTCTTCTTCACAGTGGGTATGGCCGCGGAGTGGCTTGGGGTAAATTACGGGCTATTCTTCGGAAGCTATAGCTATGGTGCGAATCTTGGTCCGAAATGGGGTGGGGTCCCTTTGTTGATAGGTTCATATTGGGCCTTGTTGGTATTCATTACCGCCACCATGACCGAACGGATAACAAACAACCTGATTTTGAAAATCGTTTTGGGGGCGCTCTTGATGGTGGGACTTGACCTCCTTATGGAAAAAAGTGCCCCTGCCTTTGATTTTTGGGCCTTTGAGGGCGGGGTTCCTTTACTTAATTATTTGGCATGGTTCGTTATCGGGGCGCTTTTACATCTGACGCATCGTCAAGTCAAACTAACACCGGGCAACCAGCTTTTGGCATGGAACCTCTACGCGGCACAACTGCTTTTCTTCGGCTATTTTTATTGCTTTCCGGTTTCTTGATCATCATCGATGAGTTCTGTAAGCAGCTCATGTACCGTATCGGAATTCCAGTTTGCGGCGCCTACTTTCTCCACCGCGATCCTGCCATGACAATCGATGATATAGGTCGTAGGGAGACTACTTGAGGAAAGGGGCGCTGGAATCGGGGTAGCCGAATAATACAAAGGAATCCGGAACCCTTGTTTTTCGAGGTATTGTTTTACTTTAACCGGATTGTCTTTGGCAACGAAAAGAAAAACCACCTGGTCACCAAAAGTTTCATGAAGTTCGACCAAACTGGGCATTTCCGCTACACATGGCGGGCACCAGCTTGCCCAGAAATTGATGACCAACACTTCACCCCGATAAGCCTCCAAGGTTTCCATTTTACCTTGTTGGTTCATCAATCGCCAATCGTAAGAATCCAAAACACGTTCGTTTTCTAATGTCGCTTTGGGAGCAAAAGACAAGATTCGGTTCGCGAATACCTTGACATGAAAACCCACTGGGGTAAAGACGATCAATAGGATCACGCCGATCCAAATGAGATTTGAAAGTTGCCCTTTGTTGGGTTTCATGACTTTAGTTTTGTAATAGGTCGTCAATCAGTCGATACACCTTACTGGATCCCCAGTCGGCTATACCATCTTTTCGTACAACGATATTGCCTTCCTTATCGAGCAAATAGGAATAGGGCGGTTCTTCAACCGCTAGTGGAGCGCGACCACCGATGATTAGATAGGTCACCGGAAAATCGAATTCGTGCTTCTCCATAAAGGCCTCTACCGGTTCTTGGGTCTCATCGGTTATGATATAAAAATCCACTTGCCCCTTATAACGATCATACAATTCTTGGATACCACTCAACTCCGCTTCTGAAGGCAAGCGCCAAGAGGCCCAGAAATTTATGAAAACCACCTTTCCCTTCGAACGATTGAAATTGAAAAAGTTCCAATCCGCATCTTTAAGTTCCCAATCGTAGTCAGGAATTTTTTCTCTGGCACTCGCCTCGATCGGATCGGGGGCGAAAGCGAAAAGACGGTTCAATAAGAGTTTGCCATAGTAGCCCAACGGGGTCACGAAAAAAGAAAGAATGAACAAAATCAACAGAATATTGAGAACGGTCTTTTTTTTGACTTTCATGGGTACTAGGGGGGGGGGTAAAAAAACCAAGGCCCCTTCCGGGGCCTTGGTAGGTTGTATTATGCGTTTTCCTTTTTGATCAGGTTCAAGGCCGAACCTTCATTGAACCATTCGATTTGGGAAGCATTGTAAGAATGGTTGGCAATGATCGTATCGGTAGAACCATCACTATGGACGACTTCTATGGTCAACGGTTTACCCGGTGCGAAATCGGCGATATCCACAAAGTTGAACGTATCGTCTTCTTGAATCAGGTCGTAATCGTTCTCATTGGCAAAGGTCAAACCGAGCATACCTTGCTTTTTCAAATTGGTTTCGTGGATCCTAGCGAAAGACTTGACCAAAACGGCCGCGACCCCCAAGTGACGGGGCTGCATAGCGGCATGTTCACGAGAAGAACCTTCACCGTAGTTGTGATCACCAATGACGATAGATCGAATACCCGCGGCTTTATAGGCCCTTTGGGTATCGGGTACAGCTCCATATTCACCGGTCAATTGGTTCTTGACGAAATTGGTCTGTTTATTATAGGCGTTCACCGCACCGATCAAGGTATTGTTGGCGATATTATCCAAATGGCCGCGATAGCGCAACCATGGCCCTGCCATCGAAATATGGTCAGTGGTACATTTGCCAAAGGCTTTGATCAACAATTTGACTCCCGACAACTCTTCGGCACGCATCGGTACGAAAGGTTCGAGCAACTGCAAGCGTTCGGAGGTAGGTGATACAACGACTTGGACCCCGCTTCCGTCTTCCATGGGAGCTATGAATCCAGCGTCTTCAACCGCAAAACCTTCGGGCGGCAACTCGTACCCCCTTGGTTCATCCAAAACTACCTCTTCGCCATCTTCGTTAATGAGTTTATCGGTCACGGGATTAAAATCCAGTCGTCCTGCAATGGCGATGGCGGTCACCAATTCAGGAGAACCTACGAAGGCAAGGGTATTCGGGTTTCCATCAGCGCGCTTCGCGAAGTTTCGATTGAACGAATGCACGATGGTGTTCCTTGGTCCGTCGGCGGCCTTGTCACCATAACGGTCCCACATCCCGATACATGGTCCGCATGCATTGGCGAAAACCGTAGCCCCGATGCTATTGAAAGTATCGATAAAGCCATCACGTTCAATGGTATAGCGTACCTGTTCAGATCCAGGGGTAATCGTAAAATTCGATTTGGTCTTTAGATTCTTTTCTGCCACCTGTTTGGCTAACGAAGCTGCCCTTGAAATGTCTTCATAGGAGCTGTTGGTACACGATCCGATGAGGCCCACTTCTACGTTCAACGGCCAATCGTTCGCTTTGGCGGCTTCGGTCATCTTTGAGATCGGAGTAGCCAAATCGGGCGTAAAAGGTCCGTTTAAATGAGGTTCCAAAGTATTCAGGTCGATTTCGATGACCTGATCGAAGTAGGTTTCTGGATCGGCATATGCTTCGGGATCCGCGGTCAGATAATCCTTGATTTCTAAGGCAGCGTCGGCAACATCGGCACGATCAGTGGCCCTGAGGTAGCGATCCATCGATTCATCATATCCAAAAGTCGAAGTGGTGGCACCGACCTCAGCACCCATATTACAGATAGTTCCTTTTCCGGTACAAGACATGGAGGTCGCCCCTTCACCGAAGTATTCCACAATGGCTCCCGTGCCTCCCTTAACAGTCAGGATATCGGCGACTTTCAAAATAACATCCTTCGGAGCGGTCCATCCTGAAAGGGTCCCGGTCAACTTGACACCGATCAGTTTGGGGAATTTGAGTTCCCATGGCATTCCGGCCATAACATCGACCGCATCGGCCCCTCCTACTCCAATGGCCACCATACCCAGACCCCCGGCATTCACGGTATGCGAATCGGTTCCGATCATCATCCCACCTGGAAAGGCATAGTTCTCCAAAACGACTTGATGGATGATACCCGCACCGGGTTTCCAAAATCCGATTCCATATTTATTGGAAACCGATTCCAAGAAATCGAAAACCTCGTTGCTGGTTTCATTTGCACGTTTCAAATCGGCACTAGCACCGACTTTAGCCTGGATTAAGTGATCGCAATGGACGGTGGTCGGCACGGCCACTTTGGGTTTACCGGCATGCATGAACTGTAATAAGGCCATTTGCGCGGTCGCATCTTGGCAAGCCACCCGGTCGGGGGCGAAATCGACATAGTCTTTACCTCTGGCGAATACCTGGCCCGGGGTTCCGTCCCACAAATGGGAGTATAAGATTTTCTCTGCCAGGGTCAAGGGTCTTCCAACGAGCTCGCGCGCTTTGTCGACGCGTTCGGCCATTCTGGAATACACCGCCTTGATCATATCAATGTCGAATGCCATACAATACTTTTTAACGTTTATGAATTCCCCAAAAATACGAAACAAGTGGGTAAAAATTCAAGCGAAATATGGCAACTGGGCGAAAATAGAACGATTCTACCCCATCAAGACTTCGATGATATCATCTTCGGAAATCCCTTCGGCTTCGGCCTTGTAATTTTTTAAGATCCTATGGCGCAAAATACCCTTGGCTACCGCTTTAACATCTTCGATGTCGGGAGCGAACTTTCCGTTGATGGCGGCATGGGCCTTGGCGGCCAATACCAAATTTTGCGAAGCCCTGGGCCCGGCACCCCAATCGACATAGTTTTTGACGAAATCAGGGGATGTATCCAAGTTGGGTCTCGAACGGTTGACCATACGTACGGTAAAGTCTACCACATTATCGGGAATCGGTATCCGACGTACCAATTGTTGCACCTCATTGATCCCATCGGCACTAAAAAGCGTGTTTAGAATCGTTGAACGGTCGGAGGTGGTCGATTTGACCACTTCGATCTCTTCTTCGATCGACGGGTATTCCAATCGGATGGCGAACATAAATCGATCCAACTGGGCCTCCGGCAACGGATAGGTGCCTTCCTGTTCGATAGGGTTCTGGGTTGCCAAAACGAAATAGGGTAGTTCGAGTTTATACCGATGTCCGGCCACGGTTACCGCTCGTTCTTGCATGGCTTCTAGCAAAGCCGCTTGGGTTTTCGGCGGGGTTCGGTTGATCTCATCCGCCAGAATGATATTGGCGAATACCGGACCTTTGATGAACTTGAAGTTCCGATCCTGGTCCAAAATCTCACTGCCGAGGATGTCGCTAGGCATGAGATCGGGAGTAAACTGGATCCGTTTGAAATCGAGCCCCAAGGTCTGGGCAATGGTATTGACCATTAAGGTTTTTGCCAGACCAGGTACTCCTATCAATAAGGAGTGACCGCCCGTATAAATCGATAACAGAATCTGTTCGATAACCGAATCCTGACCGACGATGACTTTGGCAATTTCACTTTTCAACGCTTGGTGTTTCCCAACCAGTCGCTTTACGGCTTCGACATCAGACATCCGCTATTGTTTAAGCCAATTGTTCGAAAAATCACATGCTTTGTTCTCATCATCGACCTGGATATACGTATCCTCGATCTTATCGGCCATCCACTTCTGTACTTCCTTGAACTGTTTTTCACGAAGGGCCAATTCTTGGATCTTGAGATAATCTTTGGCAAAATCGGCCTGGTGTTCATCATAACGGTTCGAAATTTTCATGATCTTGAATTTAGGGGCACCTCCACGGGGGTCATCTTCCTTCAAGGGTCTTGAAATTTCGCCGTCTTTAAGATTCCGTACTTGATTGTAGAGCGCGGGATCCATTTTGGTCAACTCGAACTTGGAATCGAAGTTCACCGGGTTCCTTAAAAGTCCGCCATCGAATTTGGTTTCCTTCTCATCAGAAAAATTCCTTGCCGCTTCGGCGAAATCATATTTCCCATCCAAGACATGTTGACGGATGGAATCCAATTCTTTGACGGCTTCTTCCATTTCCTGATCGGAAATTTCAGGAATGATCAAAATATGCCGCAAATCAACTTCTTGACCACGGATTTTCTCGATTTTGATGATGTGGTAACCGAATTGGGTTTCAAAGGGATCGGAAACCTCACCTTCTTGCAAGCTGAAGGCTACATCCTTGAATTCTTTTACGAAAGGTGTCTGCCTTGTCATGCTGTAGAACCCACCTTTCGATTTTGAACCGGGATCTTGGGAATACAATATCGCTTTTACATTGAAACTCGCATCGTTTTCTTCTACATCTTGCTTGATCTGTTGCAAGCGGTTGACCACCCGAAGTTTCTCTTCTTCTGAGGGTACCGGTTGTTTAACGATTTGTGAAATCTCGAGTTCAGCACCGAAGACGGGCCTTTCGTTTTCAGGGATCCGATAAAAGAACTGGCGCACCTCTTCAGGGGTGACTTCGATTCCTTCAACGATCTTGGCCTGCATCTTTTCCGAAAGCATCCGCAATTTATTGATTTCGAAAAGCTCGGCCCTAAAACTTTCCAAATCGGCCTTCTTGTAGTACTTAAGCATTTTCTCAATGCTCCCTATCTGTGAAACCAATTGCTGGATTTGGCGATCACTGGTCGCATTGACCTGATCGTCGGAGACCAACAAGCTATCTTGTACGGCTTGATGCGCATAAAGACGGTCTTCCATGAGTTTGCCCAATAACTGGCAGTGGGTGATATCTTCGGTCGAGGCCCCTTGACTCTGAAGATCGATTAGGGTTTTTTCGATATCGGAGTCCAAAATGACATAATCCCCGATGACCGCGGCCACACCGTCAAGTTTGACCCTTTTTGCGGTACTGACCGAGTCACTAACGGCAACATCCTGGGCAAAGCCCGATACCACAAGGGCACAAACCAATGCGATAGAAAGTTTAATTCTCTTTTCCATAAATCTCAAATTCATTATTCTTAGTGGCTTCATCTATGATTTCCGTTTCCAATTGTCGAATTTTATCTTGCCTTCTCCTGTTTAGGATGATTTGTTTGATGTCAGGGGTAATGTAGGACAATGGGGCGACATCGTTCACTTCGAGCACATCGGTCACCTTGCCCAAATATACCCCTAAAGAGTCCTGAAGTTCAAAGAATTGTGATTTCTTTAGGTATCGTTCCTCGTTTTCATAGGAGAGTGCCGGTATTTCGTTCAAAACCCGTGCCGCGCTCACCCAAATCGAATCGTTCAAGTGTATTTTGTTGAATTGTACGGCGATGGAGTCCAAATATTGCTTGTCGGATTCTTCGAACGCCCGCATTTTTTGGACGACCGTTTCCTTATCCAAAAAGGAATTGGGTAAGACCACGAATCGGAGCTGCACTACCTTTTCACTTAACTTGAAGTTTTCCTTCTGGGCCTCGTAAAATCTCCCCAGTTGCGAAGCGCTGACCGCTGTATCGGCATCTTGCTGCACTAGCGCCTCGACATAAGCCCGGGTATAGAGATCTGCCCGATAATCGGTGACCAATCGGTCGAATTCCTTCAATTTATCTTCTGGTAGATTGATTTTTGACTTTGACAACAAGAGCTGTTTCGAAGCCCAATTGTTGATGTAACCGACGACAAAAGTCGCGCTATCTTGAGCGGTCATGTCATCGGTAATATAAGGAGCGATATCGGCTTTGTATAAATAAGCGTCCCCAACCCGCGCCACGGGAACCCCGGTAGTATCCGATTTCTTGAAATACTCGCAGGCACCAACGGAACTCAGGAGCAAAAGACAAAGAAAGCCTTTAATGGTATCGCGCCGAAAGAAAAGCATTCGGCAAAAATAACAATTACTGCACCCCATGCAAGTACCCTAACTTAGCTTAACAGATTTTTAGTAGGCTTCAAAATCAATATATTAGTACTCTATTAACCAAACCAACTGACATGAAATACACGGTATCGATCGAAATCGACCTCCCCCGGGACGAAGTGATCAAGAAACTTGACAATCAAGACCATATGAAGCATTGGATGCGTGGGTTACTTGATGCTGAACTGTTATCAGGAGAGGCCGGTACCGAAGGCGCCCGAACCAATATGCGTTTCAAAATGGGCAAGCGTGAAATGGAAATGGTCGAAACGATCATTAAACGGAATTTCCCTGAAGAGTTCCACGCTACTTACGACACCAAGGGCGTACATAACATCCAACGCAATTATTTCATCGAAAACGACGAAAAGACAAAGACCACTTGGAAATCGGATTGCGAATTCCAATTTGCTTCTTTAGGGATGAAGGCCATGGCCTTTTTGATGCCGGGAGCATTTAAAAAGCAATCGATGAAATACGCGCAGGATTTCAAAAACTTTGCGGAAAAAGGAATTTCCGTCGCTGATCAAAACTAACTATGGAACCCATCATCGAAAAGAGAATTAAACTGATCTGGGATTTCAGGGGACCTGTAGCCCAGAAAACGGCTGAGCACTACCTGAAACACTTGCAAGAGTACGTCTATCATGAAGAATTGAAATATGACATCTCGGGAGTACAAGGCTTTTCGGAACATCACGCCACGGTCTTTTTAGTGGTATCCGAATTCGAATTGCAACAAGCCAAAGAAGACCTGCGGCCGCATCGCGGTGAATGGTATGTCGAAAACTAAACAAGCTATTATGGGGAAAAATTTGATTTGGGTTATGCTGGGCTTGCTTCTTTTCCCGGCTTGCAAACGGGAACCGATCGATCCTTTGGCACAAGCCCTTGCTTCCAAAGACCCAAAGATCAAACGGGTCATGGATAGTCTTGACGCCTATGAAGTGCAGATCCGATACACCCAGATCGATTGGAAGGCGGACAGTGTCGTATTCACCGATTTTGACTTTCAGGTCGCCAACGAAAACTATTTCTACCCGGCCAGCACCGTGAAATTCCCAGCTGCCGTAGCGGCACTTGAAAAATTGAACGAAGTGGATTCGTTGGATCGTGAAACCCGGTTTTACATTGAGGGGGATACCGTAGAGACCACCTTTGCCAGGGCGATTACTGAAATTTTCGCAGTCAGCGATAATGCGGCCAATAACCGATTGATCGAATTTTTGGGGCAAGACGGTTTGAATACGAGAATGGTCGCACGCGGGGTAGCGCCCATTCGAATCGCCCATCGGCTGTCGACTTCGAATGCCGATGATAGAACAACCAAGCCCTTGGTCCTTTACAGCAATGACAGCACTACCTCGACTTCCGCTCCGATATTGAACCAAGAACTACAACCGCTTGATTTGCGACGCATCACCAAAGGGATCGGATTTTACGCCGGGGATTCCCTGATACGCGAACCCTTTGATTTCAGTTTAAAAAATTACTATCCCATCGCGGCGCAGCACCAATTGTTAAAAAAGGTCATTTACCCAGAGGCCTTCCCAAAGAACGAACGCTTCGCGATTTCGGAAGAACAACATGATTTCCTGCTTTCGGCCATGTCGACCCTGCCAAAAGATGCGGGCTATGATCGCAAAGAATATTACGACAGTTATGTCAAGTTCTTCATGTTCGGTGACACTACCGATCCCATGCCCGAAACCATAAAAATCTACAATAAGGTGGGCTATGCCTACGGCACCTTGACCGATTGCGCATTTATAGTCGATGAAGAAAATGAGATCGCTTTCATGATCACGGCAACGATTTTGGTCAATAAGGACGGTATCTTCAATGACGACCACTATGAATACGACAGTATTGGCATTCCATTTTTGGCCCAACTCGGCAGGGAGCTATACGCCATAGAAAAAAAACGGAACCCATGAATGGCTTGAGCTTTGATCGTTTTAGTAAGAAAATCCATATTAAGGCACCCATCGAAAAGGTATATCGGTGTTGGGGTACGACCGATGGCATTTCCTCTTGGTTTCTTAGGCATGCGGAATATTCCGACCCTGATGGGAAGGTCAGGGCAGGTGAAGACCCGATTCAAAAGGGTGACCGGTATACTTGGGAATGGCACAACTGGGACGGTCAAGAATGTGGTGAGGTCTTGGAAGCCAATGGCCATGATCGCTTTGAGATTACTTTTGAGCAATGCCTGGTTACCGTGCATTTGCAACCCACGGAAACCACTACCCTACTTTGCTTGACCCAAAGCCAAATTCCAACCGACGACGAAAGCAAATTGAATTTGCACCATGGATGTAGCAATGGATGGACGTTCTGGTTGACCAATCTAAAGGCATTTTTGGAGCACGGCATCTTACTCAATGAAACCGAGAAGGACTTGAGGAACGTTCCTTTGGCCGGTTTTGAGTTTGTCAACATGTAACATAAAAGAACACCGCCTGAATAGGCGGTGTCTTCCATCAATCAATTCGCGTTCAAAACAACGATTTATTTAGGCATGACCACGTCTTCGATGATATGGATCACACCATTTGAAGCCATGACGTCGGTCTTGGCGATCTTGCTGTAATTTCCGTTCGCATCTTTTAAATAGATACCCCCATTACGTGACGTGGCCGTAATCTTACCCCCGTTCAAGGTGGTCAACTCAGCCTTACCATTTCCATTTTTAAGGGCGGCTGCAACGTCGGCAGCAGCTATTTTACCAGAAACCACATGGTACGTCAAAATAGCCGATAGCTTTTCCTTATTGGCGGGCTCTAGGAGCGCGTTCAAGGTATTGCTGTCGATTTTGGCGAAACCTGAATTCACTGGTGCAAAGACCGTAAATGGTCCGTCACCTTTCAAAGCCCCAACGAGATCGGCGGCCTTAAGGGCGGTTACCAAGGTCGAAAAATCATCGACCGAAACCGCGATATCGACGATATCCTTGCTTTTCTGTGCCGTTGCGATTTGCGAAGTGGCGAAAATGGCCATGGTCGAGAGAATAAAAATTGCTTTTTTCATTTTTAAGATTTTAAAGTTTTACTGTTTTCAATTAAAAGTTGCGCGCTTTTCATTTCTATTTACAGCGGCAAACCCTTCTTGGATGAAGGCCTTTGTTTTTTATCATATCTTTAACATGGACAATGGCTATTTCCTTACCCGATACCGAACTCATCAATCGACTGCAAAGTGGCGAAAAAGCCGCGCTTTATCCTTTGTATGATAAGTACGCTGGCGCTTTATTCGGTGTCTTGCTCCGAATTTGCAGAAACGAAGCATTGGCTGAAGATCTATTACAGGAAGCCTTTGTCAAGATTTGGCAGAAAATAGACACCTACGACCCCACTAAAGGACGTTTCTATACTTGGGCGTACCGAATCGCGAAAAATACCGCCTTGAACGCCTTAAGAAAACGGGAAGTGCTCATCCAAAATGATGATTTGGGTGTACATATGGATAAAAGCAACACCGAAACCGAACCTGATTATACTCAGCTCCAAGGGGCGTTGAAGCAACTTGACCCGCATCACAAAGAAGCTTTGGAACTGGTCTATTTCAGAGGGTACACCCATAAGGAGGCCCATGAAGAAATGGGAGTTCCTTTAGGAACGTTCAAGTCGTATGTCAAACAGGCCATAACCAAATTGCGTTTGAGTTATGTGAATGAGTTATCGGTGGTTTGGGTCGTTATAGAATCGATTGCATGATGGATAAGGAAAAGTTGTTGGAAGAAGGATTGTTGGAAAAGTTCCTGCTCGGGGAATTGGGCGACCAAGAAGCCGAAGCGGTGCAACAGCTCATTGATGGGGATGCCGAAATCAAAAGCATGTTCCAAGCTATGGAAGCCGATTTTGAAAGAATGGCTTTCGAAAACGCGGTTGAACCTCCTGAAAGAACTAAAAATGCCCTAAAGGAACGCTTGGATAAGGGAGCGGCACCAAGGCGATTCGGACCGATGTTGGCCGCAGCCTCGATTGCCCTGGTTTTAGGGCTCGCCGCATTTTGGATGTTTTCCAAATGGCAAAACGCCGAAAGTGATCTCGATGCCCTACGCATGCAGACGACCGAATTACAACAACGTTTGGATCGGTTGGAATCGAATTACCTGCTTACGACGAACCGCTACGAATCGATCAACAATGCCCGAACCATCCCCTTGGTACTTTACGGAAACCGATTATCTCCTGAATCACATGCGGTGGCCTATGTGGATCATACTTCCAAAACGGTGTTATTGAATCCCTTGGGCCTTGCGAAATTACCCAGTGACAAAACCTATCAAATGTGGAGTGATGTCGATGGCGAAATGATCGATATGGGGATCATTGAAAAAGGGGACTCCCTGATTCCCTTAAAGTATATCGAAAAGGCGGAATCGTTCAATATCACCATCGAGCCTGCTGGAGGAAACGACCACCCTACCGTTTCACAGCTTATTTCATTTGTGACTTTATGACCGATTGCGGGTCTAATGGGTAAACTAACTCATTTAGAACCTTATGAAAAGATTTATCGCAGAATTTATCGGCACCTCATGGTTGGTGTTCGGTGGGTGCGGAAGTGCTGTCATCGCCGCCGCCTACCCGGATTTAGGAATTGGATTTGTCGGGGTGGCCCTCGCTTTCGGTCTTAGCGTACTCACCATGGCCTACGCCATCGGTCACATTTCAGGATGCCACCTCAACCCCGCGGTGACCATTGGGCTTACCGTGGCGAAGCGTTTTGACCGCAAAGATGTTTTTCCATACATCATCGCGCAATTATTGGGCGCTATTTTCGGTGCGGCCATACTCTACCTCATCGCGACCGGGAAACCCGGTTTCGAAGTGGGCGGTTTTGCCGCTAACGGCTTTGGTGAACATTCACCGGGAGGCTACGGCTTGCTTTCGGCCTTTACCACCGAAGCCGTATTGACCTTTTTCTTTTTATTCATCATCTTGGGATCGACCCATGCCAAAGCGCCTAAAGGAATGGGTGGATTGGCCATTGGTTTGGGGCTGACCTTGATCCATTTGATCAGTATTCCGGTGACCAATACCTCGGTGAATCCGGCAAGGAGTACCAGTCAGGCGCTATTCGCTGATGGTAGTTGGGCCTTGCCCCAATTGTGGTTGTTTTGGATCGCCCCCATATTAGGGGCCATCTTTGCCGGTGTGGTGTATGCTTATTTGGTCTCGAAAGACTAAAAATGATGGTAAGGCCCTGGCGCTAGTCGGGGCTTTTAAACGGTTCGCCGAACAAATCGAAATCGGTGGCATCCGTAATTTTTACCGACACGAATTCGCCGATCTTCACATAATGCTTGCTCGCATCGATATGCACTTCATTATCAACATCGGGGGAGTCGAATTCCGTTCTACCAACGAAGAAATTCCCTTCCTTTCGGTCGATGATACAGCGAAAGACCGCTCCGACTTTTTCTTGGTTCAATTCCCACGAAATCTGCGATTGGATCTCCATGATCTCATTGGCACGTTCTTGCTTTACGGCCTCGGGCACATCATCCTCTAAATTATAGGCATGGGTATTTTCCTCATGGCTATAGGTAAAACAACCCAAGCGCTCAAAACGCATGGCCTTTACCCAATCTTTCAACACCTCGAAATCAGCCTCTGTTTCGCCAGGATAACCCACGATCAGGGTGGTGCGGATGGCCATTTCCGGAACGGTCTTCCTAAATTCCTCCAAAAGCTTGGTGGTTTTGGCCTTTGTAGTACCTCGACGCATGCTTTTCAGAATCGGATCGGCGATATGCTGTAAGGGAATGTCAATATAATTGCAGATTTTAGGTTCACGCTCCATGACCTCAAGTACATCCATTGGAAAGCCTGTCGGAAAGGCGTAATGCAAACGTATCCATTCTATGCCGTCAACGGCAACGAGATGCTCGAGCAACTCGGCCAAATTTCTTTTTTTGTAGAGGTCCAGACCATAATATGTCAAGTCTTGTGCGATCAATATCAATTCTTTGACCCCGTTCGCAGCCAGTTTACCGGCCTCTTCGACCAAGGCTTCAATAGGGGTACTGCGGTGTTTTCCGCGCATGATCGGAATGGCGCAGAACGAGCAGGGGCGATCACAACCTTCCGCGATTTTCAAATAGGCATAATTCTTAGGGGTGGTGGTCAATCGCTCGCCAAGTAACTCGTGTTTGTAGTCGGCACCGAGGGCCTTGAGTAAATTGGGGAGGTCACTCGTTCCGAAATAGGCATCTACATCCGGAATTTCTTTTTTAAGGTCGGGTTTGTACCGTTCGCTGAGACATCCGGTCACGAACACCTTGTCGACGGCCCCTGCTTCCTTCTTTTGAACATATTCCAAGATGGTATTCACGCTCTCCTCCTTGGCATTTGCAATGAAACCGCAGGTATTGATAACGACCACATTGCCTTCCTCCTCATGTGCGACCTCCTTGTTGTTGGCCCGAAGTTGGCCCATGAGCACTTCGGAGTCGTATACATTCTTGCTACAACCCAGGGTGACCACGTTGATTTTGTTCTTCTTAAGTGATTTGGTTCTCATACCGTTTTCTTGCTTGATGCCGAAACGGGGCAAAAATACGATACTTGGGGTGCACTTGGTCGAAATTCTTGCATAAATACCCATCCCTTCCCGTTAAACCAATACGGGGAATCGGGGTCTAAAAACGAAACGAAACCATGAAAACCAACTACCTATTAGTCAGTTTACTCAGTCTGTTCTTGTTGGGATGTACGTCCGATTCCATCGAGACTATCGAAGGCAGTGGTGATGACAACACCGATTTACCGGCAACTCCTGTACGCTATTTCCCGCCCTTGGAATCGGCCGATTGGGAAACCGTTGACCCGGCTTCCTTGGATTGGAACGCCTCCGCGGAGGGCGCCCTACGCGATTTTCTGGAAAGCAACGGAACCAAGGCTTTCATGATTTTGAAAGACGGTCGCATCGCCGTGGAATGGTATTTTGATGAGCATACGGTTAACACGAGCTGGTATTGGGCTTCGGCCGGAAAAACATTGACCGCTTTCGCAGTCGGTATCGCCGAGGCGGAGGGACTTTTGGATGTCAACGATACCAGCGCCGACTATCTTGGTCAAGGTTGGACAGGCCTCACTATGGAAAAAGAAAACCTGATCAAAATTAAACACCAATTGACCATGACTTCGGGCTTGAACGATCTTGAATTCGATTGCATCACGCCGGATTGTCTCGAATATTTGGCCGATGCCGGTACACGCTGGGCCTATCATAACGGTCCCTACACCCTACTGCAAGACGTAGTCGCCAATGCGAGTGCCATGGATTGGACCGATTACTTCAATCAAAAACTGCGTGATCGCATCGGAATGGATGGGTTTTGGTTCTCAACCAGTGGCACGAACAACGTTTACTTCAGTACGGCACGTAGTATGGCACGCTTCGGGCTTTTAAACCTCAATGGAGGACAATGGGAAGCGACTGACATTTTAAGCAACGAGGCCTATGGATCGGCCATGCGCGTTACCTCTCAAGAACTCAATGCGGCCTACGGTTACCTTTGGTGGCTCAATGGAAAGGATTCATATCGAGCTCCCGGCCTACAGGCCGTTTTCGATGGGGAACTGATTCCGAATGCCCCGGCCGACACCTACGCCGGGCTAGGAAAGAACGATCAGAAATTATACATTGTTCCGAGTCGGGGTTTGGTCATTCTCCGGCAAGGAGATGATAGCGGCGACGATTTATTGGGTCCTTCAAGTTTTGATAATGCCCTTTGGGAACGACTGTCCGCCTATCTCGATTAATCTTCGTAACCGGCAGGCATCCGTCGCGCTGCCAACAGTTCTTCGATAGCAGCCCCTAATGCGTACAATTTGCCTTCTTGGTATTGTCTGGCGATCAAGGTCAAATTCACGGGCTCTCCAGTATAGCGATACCCCATGGGCAGGCCCAAGGCCGGATATTCGGCCACTGCCGCAGCACCTGCATCGTAATTATTGATGGAGAGGATCGCATCCAGTCGGTGGGCGGTCATGGGCGTATTCCAATAGGTACGCCCCGAATTTTTGAGCCGTCCTTTTAAGGATTGCAACGAATCCGTCGGAAGCGAATCGCCTAGGATACCTTCTAAACGAACCTGGCCATACGGAATGCGAACCAACGAATCTTTCAGGTTGAAAGCTACGATATCAGCCACGGTAGAAAAGGGTACCGCTGCGGTATCTTTAACGTTTGCTTTAAAATATCGAGGCAAATCGAATTTCATATCACCGTTCAAAAGGGATAAGAAGCCATCAAAAGCAACCTCAGGGGCTTCGAATGCCACAATGATGGCCCCGGCTTGCTCCAGCTTGCCAATCGTGCTCCGGTAAAGGGTGTCTTTTTCGAGATAGGATTTGAATACACCCAATCGTTTGCCTTTAAGGCTGGGCTCCGAACTTTGGTACCAAGAGGCTTCCCAATCGGCCTGTACGGACTTATCATCGGTTTCATCGAAACCGCGCATGGCATCAAGCACAATGCCATTATCAATGACACTTTTGGTCATCGGTCCGGGCGTATCTAAAGTACTCGATATCGGTACGATACCACTGCGGCTCAACAATCCGATGGTCGGTTTCATACCCACTACTGAATTTTGCCCTGAAGGCGAAAGAATGGACCCTGAAGTTTCGGTACCGACTGCCGCGACTGCATAATTTGCCGCCACTGCGGTGCCACTACCGGCACTTGAGCCCCCGGTATCGAAAATCCGCCGACCATAGGGATTCAAGGTTTGCCCACCGTAAGCACTTTGCCCATTGGGACAATTACACAGGTAATTCGCCCATTCACTAAGATTCACCTTGCCTAAAATCAAGGCCCCGTTCGCCTTCAACCGTTCTACGATAAATGCATTTTCCGTTTCATTACCCATCAAGGCAATGGCCCCTGCGGTGGTTTTCATTCGGGCGGCACCGATATTATCTTTTAATAAAATCGGCATGCCATAAATGGGGTGATGCCCATCGGCATTGGCGTCCAAAGACCTGGCTTGTTCCAGAACATCCGGATTCAGGGCCAAGATCGTATTCAAGGTCGTGGCATGCGGCAGCTCATAGGTATAGATACGCTTCAAAAAGAACAAGGTCAGTTCTTCATAGGAGAACACCCCTTGTTTGATGTGTTTTTGTAAGGTCGGGATATCTTGTTCCATGACCAGGGGCCTGAGCGTCTCATAACGGTCCATTGAAAAACCGGCCACGGCATCGGCCAGTGGTTGGAAGACCAAATTCTTGTCCAATACCTTACTTTGTAGCAGCTTAAAACGCATTTTCGGGTTTTCGTGTGTGGCACTGGCAGCGATTTCATCCGAATCGTCATAGGGGATCCAAAGTGGTTTTTCAGCTTCCGTTTCAACTCCTTTTTCATCAGTTTGGATTTCGCCGACATCCTCCTGCAGCTGCTGCTGATCGGTTACTTCCTGGGGTTTGGGGTCTAGCTTGCAAGAGAGGGCGAACACCAACAAGAATAGCGTCGATAGCTTGTTGAATGGGAATCTTTTATTTCTCATCATATAGTATTTGCGTTGGTGCTGTCCGGGGGACCGTACTTTCGGAACAGCGGGGTTCTCGATAACCTTTGATTGACATAAGTTATATGTCGGTTCTCGCTTCACACCGACCTTGGTCGATTACGTAAGATAGTCGTTTTCTTTTAATTATGGAAAAAGGAGTGACAAGCCTAATCTTCAAGCAAGATGGTCCAAGCGCGGATGTTCTTTTCGTTCATCCGAACGAATTCATCCTTACCCAATTCGGCAGCGATGGTTCTTGATTTTTGGGCGGATGCGATGGCCCCTATGAAGTCTTTCAAATCCGCTTGCAATAGGCTTTTGACCCTATGGAAATAGTAGGTGTCGCCCCCCAATTCAAGGGCTTTATCGACATATCCAAGTGCTCTTCTGGTATCGATGCCCTGTTCCTGCAAATACCGTGCGGCTTCGTAATAGGTCTGAGCCGTTGGCAGCGATTCCAATTTATTAGTAATCTCAGCTTCCATCATCGCTTGGGTATCGACTTCGATAGGGATTTCGATTCGGGTCGAGGCCCAAGTCAGTTGCAACAACGCGGCATTGTGGGTAATGCTATCGAAAGAAATCAAAAAATTCTCTTGGTGATAGGATAGGCGTTGCGGTCGAAGTCGGATACGAAATAAATCTTCGGCAGGATCATAGGCCGTCCGACCATCTCCCCAGTGCCCGATATTGGTATGTAATGCGATTTCCCAATATTCCGATCCAGGAAACGCATACAGGGCATAGGTACCTTTAGGTAGCGTATTGCCCATGATTTTCATATCCGCATCCACATGGATCTTGGTGCTTTCGTTGGCCCCGACGCGCCAAATTCGACCATAGGGCACCAAACCTTTTTGGCCATCGTCTTGCGGTCCGAATACATGCCTTCCCTTAACTGCCGGTCGTGAATATTCGATACGGATATTGGAAAGGCCCAATTGTTGTTCGACTATGGCAAAAGGACTTGCTTTGGGATGTGTAATCTGTGCCGTAGCAAAAAGCGAACAACAGAAATACAGCCCTAGGAATACGCGTTTCATTGGAATTTGAAAAAGGAATCGACGAATTCGTATTTATTGAAGACCTGTAGGTCTTCGATCCCTTCCCCAACGCCGATGTACTTCACCGGAATCTGGAATTGATCGGATATTCCGATCACCACACCGCCTTTCGCGGTTCCATCCAACTTAGTGACCGCCAGACTGCGGACTTCGGTGGCCTTGGTAAACTGCTTGGCCTGTTCAAACGCATTTTGGCCGGTTGACCCATCTAGCACCAACAACACATCATGTGGGGCATCGGGAACCACTTTTTGCATGACCCGTTTGACTTTTGAAAGTTCGTTCATCAAATTGACCTTATTGTGCAATCGCCCTGCCGTGTCGATTAGGACCACATCAGCCTTTTCAGCCACTGCTGAATTCAAGGTATCGAAAGCCACCGAGGCCGGATCACTCCCCATTTTTTGTTTGATGATGGGCACGTCGACCCGTTTCGCCCAAACTTCCAACTGGTCGATGGCGGCGGCCCTAAAGGTATCGGCCGCACCCAAAACGACCTTAAGCCCCTTGTTTTTGAACTGGTGGGCGAGCTTACCGATGGTCGTGGTCTTCCCGACCCCATTGACCCCAACAACCATGATGACATGAGGGCCGTCGGATTTAGGGATTTCAATGGTCTCCGCCTCGCCCGATCGGGTCTCGGCCAACAGCGCCGCAATCTCTTCGCGCAAAATGACGTTCAATTCGTCAATACCCAAATATTTATCACGTGCCACGCGGGCCTCGATCCTTTCAATGATCTTCAAGGTGGTGTCGACACCCACATCCGAGGTGACCAAAACCTCTTCAAGATTATCAAGTACCTCGTCATCGACCTTTGATTTTCCGGCAACCGCTTTTGATAGCTTTCCGAAAAAACTGGAATTCGATTTTTCAAGACCTTTATCCAAAGTCTCTTTTTTCTCCTTGGAGAATATGTTCTTAAACAAAGCCATAGGTTGTAGCTATATAATCAAAGATAGGAAAGTAGGTGGAGTTTTGTTAAAATAAAAAAGCCGCCCCTATCGGGACGGCTCTTCATTCTTTATCGTCGCGAAATTACTTTTTCGACAACCAATCGTTAACCAATTCAGGGGCCATAACCGACTCAACGAAGGTATACGCACCTGTTTTCGGTGACTTGACCATTTTGATGGCCTTTGTCAATCTTTTGGAACTACTTTGTAGTGTTGCTACCGTCTTCTTTGCCATGGTCTAAACTTATTTGATTTCTTTATGAATGGTCATACGCTTCAAAATCGGATTGAATTTCTTCATCTGCAATCGATCGGGCGTATTCTTCTTGTTCTTGGTAGTGATGTATCGTGATGTACCTGGTTGCCCGGATTCTTTGTGCTCCGTGCATTCCAAAATTACCTGAATTCTATTCCCCTTCTTGGCCATTACTCAACTTTTTACTTTACGAAACCTTTCGCTCTTGCTTCTTTCAATGCAGCAGAGATTCCTAATTTATTGATGATCTTGATTCCTTTTGAAGAGACGTTCAAGGTCACCCATCGGTCTTCTTCCGGAATGTAAAACTTCTTTTTGGAAATGTTGATATCGAATCTTCTCTTCGTCTTGTTGATCGAGAAGGAAACGTTATTCCCAAACATCACTTTCTTACCTGTAACTTCACAAATCTTGGACATCTTCTCTGTGCTTGAATTTTCGCGAGTGCAAATTTATATCTTTTCTTATTGACCCACAAAATTATAGATCAGAATTTTAAAATTTCTTTCTGCAACAATTCGAAGGCTTTGTTGACCGACTTCTGCACGATACGTTCGCGATGGTTACCCATGGTAAACCCTTGGGCGAAAACCCCTTGCGGTGAGGCTATTCCGATAAATACCGTACCTACAGGTGCATCGGAATCCCCCTTTGTCGGGCCGGCATTACCGGTGGTGGCTATGGCGAAATCGGTCTTGAACAATCGGCTTGCATTTTGGGCCATGGCCATGGCGACTTCCTCGCTGACCACCGAATGTTCTGCGACTAGCCGCTCATCGATTCCCAACTGATCGATTTTCGCTTCGGTGGCATAGGCCACCACACTGCCTTTGAAATAGTTCGAGGCCCCAGGTACCATGGTTATCTGATTGGCGATTTTTCCGCCGGTAAAACTTTCGGCCGTCGATAGGCTCAATCCCTTTTCGGTAAGTAGTTTACCGATACCATACTCAATACTTTCGTTCTCGGCCACCCCATAGATGATTTCCCCGATCAGGGGATACATGGCGGCTACGGCCTTCTCGACTTCGTTTTCGAGCACCTCGTGATCTGGTCCTTTGGCCGTTAACCGCAAACGGACCCTTCCCAAATTGGGTAAATAAGCCAATTTGATGAATTCAGGCAGCTGTTCTTCCCAGGCTTCCAAGCGGTTGGCAATCGCACTTTCACCCAAACCATAAGTCATGATGGTTTTGTGGAGGATATGGGGTCTTTCAAATCGCTCGGTAATACGGTGCAAGACTTGGTTTTTAAGCAATGCCTTCATCTCAAAAGGGACACCGGGCATGAAGACAAAGACCGAATCGTTCTTTTCGATCCACATTCCAGGAGCGGTGCCGTATTGGTTGTGCAGTATGGTAGCTTTCGATGGAACAAGGGCCTGATTGCGGTTTAAATCGGAAATGGGTGTGCTGATATAGGTGGCAAATAGCATTTCAATATGCTTTAAGACCTCCTCGTTGCGTACCAGTGAATCTTCAAAATACCCGCAAAGGGTCTGTTTCGTAATGTCGTCTTTGGTTGGACCCAATCCGCCCGTTACCAGCACTATTTTTGAACGCTTATTGGCTTCTGCCAAGGCTTTTAAGATATGTTCACGTTCATCATGTACCGAGGTGACCTGGTAAATCGAAACGCCGATGTCATTAAGGGATTTGGCAATGAATGCCGAATTGGTGTCGACGATCTGCCCAATCAATATCTCATCGCCGATCGTAATGATTTCTGCCTGCATACGTGTAGTTCAACCTAGGGTTTTCCCCTGATGAAGATGGCAAAAATAAGTAATGTAATGGATAAATCGTGGCGGTCTTAGACGTCGAAGTCCTTTTGGAGCTCACCGATAACCTGTTCCACGTCACGCTTGAGCAATGGAAAAATCTGTACGATGGCGTCGTAGCTTCCCGAGGTCTTCCCCAAGGTTTCGATTTCAAGGGCTATGGCACGGGTTTGCTCCATCCCCAACAAATCGACATTGGGTTTGATCTTGTGGGCAAGCTTGTAAATCTGTTCGTAATTCTTGGTTTGAATGGCTTGTTCCAAATCATTGAGATCGGTAGGTACCTCTTCTAAAAAAACGGATACCACGGAAAGGATGAAATCTTCATCTCCTTCTGCCATTTCGTTGATTTTGTCTAAACTGTAAATCATTATTTGATGCGGACTGCGAACAGTTCCTTGTCTTCTATTCTTCCTTGAAGGTAATCATTTGGGGACACTTTTCCAACCCCGGCAGGCGTTCCGGTAAACAGAATATCCCCCTTTTTTAGCATAAAATAGGTCGAAACATGGGCGATAAGCTCATCTATTTTCCACAACATCAGGCTGGTATGACCATTTTGGACAATTTCCCCATTTTTTAACAAGGAAAACCCCAGTTCTTGAGTATTTTCGTACATATTTTTATCCAACCACTTACCGACAACCGCGGAACCATCAAACCCTTTGGCCTTTTCCCAAGGCAGACCCTTCGCTTTTAGACGCGATTGTAGGTCCCTGGCGGTAAAGTCGATACCCAGTCCGATCTCACTGTAATACTTATGGGCGAACTTAGGGGCGATGTGCTTGCCGACCTTGTCGATTTTGACCAATAGTTCGACTTCATAATGGATGTTATCGGAAAACTCCGGAATGTAGAAGTCCTGTTCTTTCGGAAGAATAGCCGAATCGGGTTTGATGAACACCACCGGTTCTTCAGGGCGTTCGTTGGCCAATTCGTCGATATGGGCCGCATAATTGCGTCCGATACAGATTAATTTCATCGCTGGATTTTAAGACAGTTTGTTGTTGAGTTTGCCCAATTTCAGTTGGGTCAGTACCTTTTTGGTGTATAGCGGAAAATCGGCGTTTAGTATCCATCCGAAATAACCGGGTTCCTTTTCGAGCACTTCATCGACTTTTCGCCCCTTGTGTTTACCGAAAGTGAATATGGGTTCGTGTTGCTTATCGAGACCTATGAATCCTGCGAAATCAAGCGATTGGCGTCTGGTGGTGAAAGCCGAAAGTTTCTTCACGTCGTTTTCCAGTTCCGGATAACGGTCTAATTGCGCTAACAATACTTCATAGGTCGCCATGGTATCGGCACTTGCACTGTGGGCATCCTCCAGTTCCTTATCACAATAAAACTTATAAGCGGCTCCTAAGGTCCTTTTTTCCATTTTGTGGAAAATAGTCTGTACGTCGACCGAAACCATGACCTTCATATCGAAATCGACTTCGGCACGCAACATTTCCTCGGCCAACAACGGAATGTCGAAGCGATCCGAATTGAAGCCGGCCAAATCGCTATCGCGTATCATTGAATAGATTTCTTTGGACAGTTGTTTGAAGGTCGGCGCATCAGCGACCCGTTCATTTGAAATTCCATGTATCTCAACGACTTCGGCGGGAATCTCCATTTCAGGATTCACCAGCCAGGTCTTGCTCTCCCTATTGCCGTTGGGCAGGACCTTTAATATGGAAATCTCAACGATTCGGTCTTTGGCTACATTGGTACCGGTGGTTTCCAAATCAAAAAAGCAGAGTGGTTTTTTCAGATCTAATTGCATGATGTTATTTGGTTTGTGAAAATAACCATGGGAGCAGGTCTTTTTCGGCAAAGGCGTTGTCCCAACTATTGTGTCCGATATCGGGATAAAGCGAATACTTGACCGTGGCCCCGACACCGTTCAATGCCGTGACCATTCGGGAAGAGCATCCAGGGTCGACCACTTTGTCGGCCCCGCCATGAAATACCCACCAAGCGGGTCGTTTCAGTTTTTTGGCGATTTTGGGATTGGCGCCCCCGCAAATCGGAAAAGCGGCCGCGAACATCTTCGGATTGCGCCGTACGATTTCAAAGGTACCCATACCCCCCATGGAAAGCCCACCGACGTACATACGCCTACGATCGATTTTGTATTGTTTGCGTAGGGCTTTGATCAAGCCTTCCAACAACACCATATCCGTAGTGGGTGGGGCATTTTCAAAAAAGAGCAACTCCCGCGCACTGCCTTCACCCCGAACATCGATTCGGGCCCAACTGCTTCCGGCGGCACATTGTGGAAAAACCACGATGGCCGGAAAACGTTGGCGGATACTTTCCTTTAAAAACAGTTCGGAGCCATGTACCAATTGCGAGGTATTATCATCACCCCGCTCTCCAGAACCATGCAGTACCAAAATCAAGGGGTACTTTTGGTCGCTATCGAAATTTTCGGGCAGTAATATCCTGTAGGGCAAGAGCGATCCTTCCGATTCGAAGGACCTGACTTCATAAGCCTCGGGGTCCTGCGCCATCGCAAGCCCAATGCTGATGACCCACAATAAGAACACCTTGACGGGCAGCTGTGGTTTCATAAGCCCGAAAGTACTAAATACTACATCAAAAAGTAGGGATTCGGTCAGATTTCCCGGTTGCTGTCCCAAGCTTCGAGATAATCGGCAACCGCCTTGACGAACATTCCGCCCAAAGCGCCATTGACTACGCGATGATCATAGCTATGCGACAAGAACATCTTACTCCTGACCGCGATGAAATCGCCTTCATCGGTTTCAATAACGGAAGGGATCTTTCGTATGGCACCCAAGGCCAAGATACCTACCTGTGGTTGATTGATGATCGGTGTTCCGAAAATACTTCCGAAGCTACCGACATTGGTCACCGTATAGGTACCTCCTTTTACTTCATCAGGCTTCAACGCATTGTTACGTGCCCGGCCCGCCAAATCGTTGACGGTCTTCGCCATGCCCACCAAATTCAATTGATCGGCATTTTTGATGACGGGAACGATCAGATTGCCGTCGGGTAAGGCAGCCGCCATACCGAGGTTGATGTTCCTTTTCTTAATGACGTTATCTCCATCCAAAGAGATGTTCATCATCGGAAATTTCTTCAATGCCACGGCAACCGCTTCCATGAATATCGGGGTGAAGGTCAATTTTTCACCTTCGCGTGCCTCAAAGTCTTTTTTCACCTTATTACGCCAGTTGACCACATTGGTCACGTCCACTTCCACAAAACTTTGTACATGTGCCGAAGTGGCGATGCTCTCGGTCATGTGATGGGCGATTAGTTTGCCCATTCTGGTCAACGGAATGACCTCATCGTCAGCGCTGATCGCAATCGGGGTCACGGGTTTCGCTTTCACCGGGGCTGCCTGTTCGCTTTGAACCGGTTTTGTGGGTACAGCAGCTTCCGCTTTGGGTTCTGGGGCCACTGCAGTGCCATTGGTAGCACGTTTGGCCACGAAGGACAAGATATCGTTTTTGGTCACCCGTCCCTCCTTACCTGTTCCTGGAAGGGTGTCCAACTCTGCTTGGGTCACCCCTTCTTGTTTGGCGATATTCTTCACCAAAGGGGAATAAAAGCGTTCAGAGGTCGAACTCACGGGACCGCTAGGAATGGATGCCGTTTTGACCGATTCCATTTCTTGTTCCAATACGGCGGCCGAAGCCGGTACTTCGACTTGGGTTTCGACCTTGACTTCAACATCCGGGGTGGTATTGGCCACTTCGGCAGCACCTTCGATCTCGATGACCGCAACGACCTCACCCACTTTGATGATGTCGTCGATTTCAAAACGTTTCTCGACCAACACCCCTTCAACCTCACTAGGAACTTCGGAATCGACCTTATCGGTGGCGATTTCAAAAATGGCCTCATCCATTTCAATCGTCTCTCCTACATCTTTCAACCAAGAGGTCAAAGTCGCCTCGGCGACACTTTCCCCCATTTGCGGTAATTTCAATTCAAATTTTGACATATTCTTAATCAACGTGCCTTATACTGGAATTATTTTGCAAAAATAACAAAAAAAAGCCTGTTTTATTGATTTAATTTCACTTAATTATCCATTCGCTTTGATCGAATTTTCAAACGGAACCCGGTGCAATATGCTCCGTCCCAAGGTCACCTCGTCTGCATATTCAAGTTCATCGCCAACGGAAATTCCCCTCGCAATGGTTGACGTGGCCACATCGGTGCCCGCGAGCTGTCGAAAGATGTAAAAGTTGGTGGTGTCGCCCTCCATCGTAGGGCTCAGGGCGAAAATCAATTCCCGAACACCACCCTTTTTCACACGTGCGACCAAGGAGGCGATATTCAAGTCTTGTGGACCCACCCCTTCCATAGGCGATATCTTTCCGCCCAAAACGTGGTATAGGCCCTGGTATTGGGAGGTATTCTCGATAGCCATAACGTCCCTAACATCTTCAACGACGCAAATCAAGCCTTTATCCCGTTTGGGATTACTGCATATCTCGCAGATTTCAGTATCCGAAATGTTATGGCAATCGCGACAAAACTTGACTTCATCGCGCAGTTTGGAAAGTGCCTCGGTCAAATCGCGTACCTGTTCGCTCGGTCGTCGCAACAAATGCAACACCAAACGCAAGGCGGTACGCTTCCCGATACCCGGTAACTGCGCCATTTCATCAACGGCATTCTCCAATAGTTTTGACGAAAAGTCCATACAAATCCTTCTTTGGCAAAATTACGATTTTACATTTATCCAAAGAGATATTCGTACTTTGCGAACGAATCCATCGCCCATGACCGCAAGTCAGATACTCGTACTTATCGCCCTGTATTTTTTGGTATTGCTCCTGATCTCGTATCTCACGGGGAAAAACGATTCGAACGCCGATTTTTTTAAAGCGGGCAAAAGATCGCCATGGTACGTGGTCGCCTTCGGAATGGTAGGGGCCTCACTTTCGGGAGTGACCTTTATATCGGTGCCGGGCTGGGTCGAGGCATCACAATTCAGTTACTTACAAGTCGTTTTGGGCTATTTGGTTGGGTATTTGGTGGTGGCATTTTTGCTCTTACCTATTTATTATCGGTTGAATTTGACTTCGATTTATGAATACCTGCTCACCCGTTTCGGGTACATGAGCCATAAAACTGGGGCTTTTTTCTTTTTCGTATCACGGGTTTTGGGAGCGGCCTTTCGATTGTATTTGGTCGCCATCGTATTGCAGCAATTTGTTTTTGATGATTTCGGCATCCCCTTTGAGATCACAGTGATCATTTCAATCGTATTGATTTGGATCTACACCAATAGAGGGGGTATCAAAACCATTGTTTGGACCGATACCCTTCAGACCACGTTCATGATCCTGGCGGTTGTGCTGTCGATCATTTTGATCAATCGGGAACTCGATTGGAGCTTCGGGGAGTTTCTCGGGTCGGATGCACTGAAAGACTACAGTAAATTCCTGTTCACCGATGATATCTTAGCGCGAAACCACTTTTTGAAGTCCTTTTTAGGGGGTATGTTCGTGACCATCTGTATGACCGGTCTTGACCAAGACATGATGCAGAAGAACCTGACCTGCAAAAATTTGCGTGATGCCCAGAAGAATATGGTGTCCTTCAGCGTCGTGTTGGTCGGGGTTACCTTTCTCTTTATGCTTTTGGGTGCCTTATTGTTCATTTACGCAGAAAGGAACGCTATTGCCATCCCTCTTATGGACGGTACGCCCAAAACCGATCTTTTGTTTCCCGAAATCGCTTTGAACAGTGGATTGGGACTGACCCTTTCGATCACCTTTATGTTAGGTCTGATCGCCGCGGCCTACAGCAGTGCCGACAGTGCCTTGACCTCCTTGACCACCTCGTTCTGTGTTGATTTTTTGCAACTTGAAAACAAGGCCCCGTCCCTCCAAAAGAAAATTCGTAAGCAGACCCATGTGTGGATGAGTATCGTCTTGATCATTGTCATCATCGCCTTCAAATACATCTTGAGCAGCAATGTCATCGACAGTCTGCTAACCGTTGCCGGTTATACCTACGGGCCTTTACTGGGACTGTTCGCTTTCGGTATTTTCACCGACCATAAGATAAAAGACCGCTATGTCTGGATCGTAGCCTTGGCGGCTGTTGTTTTCATCAGCATCATCGGTTCATTGGAACCCGAATTTCTTGGAGGTTATGTATTGGGTTACGAATTGCTGCCTTTAAACGGTCTCCTGACTTTTTTCGGGCTGTGGTGTATACGCGAAAGGAACTAATATTGGCCGGTACCCAAAAGCACCAAGGTGCAGGCGATTTCGTAATCGATGCCATTTTCTTCCAGTAATCGATAAAACTCTGGGTTCTCCGTTCCTGGGTTGAAAATGATGCGTCTCGGCCCAAGGGCGATGAGGGCATCGTAGTATTGCTTTTGCAATTCACCCCTTAAATATAACGTTACAGTGTCTATATTTGGTAGTTCGCCTAAATTATTCGTTATTTGTATGTCACCGATTTTTCCGGCTCGAATACCGAAGGCGACCGTATCCACTTTGTTCTCAAGAAACCTTCGAACGGCCAAATTGCTGTAGCGGTTCGGATTCGGTGATGCTCCAAATACCAGGGTAGTCGACATATGTTAATTTATATGTTAAACTACGTAAAAGTCGTAACGATTTGCAAAAAATAACGTCTTTACATCGGAACAAGTACAATCATTGGTAAGACTGTATTTTTTTTATAGTTAATGGTTAGTGTTTAGTATGGCTTATCAATGGAAAACCCCGACGGGATCGTCGGGGTTTATTTTTTTTGTAAGTACCTGATGTGCAATGGTCCGCCCCTATACCGGCTGTAATTTTATGTTAAAGCTTACAAAAAGTGTAACAAGCTGCCGAAGCTGTCGTCTACTTGATATCATCGATCAACAACGACAAGCCATGTAAAGAAACATCCTTGCCTATTGGATATTGCCGTTTTCAAGGCCGCAACCAAAGCGGAGCCCAAAGTAACGGCAAAAAAGACCATTCCGGGCGAGCATCACCCATGAACATATTGGCATTCCTTATTTCGGAATATTGGTTGGTTAGTTCTAATAAGGTCTGTCAATAAAAAACCCTGGTCCGTTCGGGCCAGGGTTTATCTTTTCCAAAATTGGATACTTACCAACGCATGATCACGCTGCCCCAAGTAAAACCACTGCCGAAAGCAGCCAAGACAACGACATCGCCTTCTTTGACCTGACCGGCTTCCCAGGCTTCGGTCAAGGCGATCGGAATCGATGCCGCCGTGGTATTGCCGTATTTCATGATGTTATTGAACACTTGATCGTTCGATAAACCAAATTTCTTCTGAACGAACTGTGAGATCCGCAAGTTTGCCTGATGGGGCACCAACAGACTGATGTCGTCAGGGCCGAGACCATTGGTCTGAAGTCCTTCCATAATCACTTCACTAAAGCGAACTACGGCGTTCTTGAAGACGAACTGCCCGTTCATGTAAGGAAAATAGGATTCATCATCGGGATCATTTTCGTCTATAATATCGGTGACCCATCGCTTACCCATACCGGGGGCGATTAAGGAGAGCTCTTCGGCATGTTGCCCTTCGGAGTGTAAATGCGATGATAAAATGCCTTTGGTAGGGTCTTCTTCCCTGCTGACTACCGCCGCTCCGGCCCCATCCCCGAAGATGACCGAAACCCCACGACCACGGGTCGACATATCGAGACCACGTGAATGCACTTCGGAACCGATGACCAAAACGTTCTTATACATGCCACTTTTGACATATTGATCGGCTACGGAAAGCCCGTAAACGAAGCCGGAACACTGGTTTCTAACATCAAGGGCCCCCACGGTCTTGATTCCAAGGTCGCGCTGTACCAAAACCCCTGGTCCCGGAAAATAATAGTCTGGGCTCAAGGTGGCGAATACAATGAAATCGATATCATCCTTATCAATACCGGCCCTTTCTATGGCCACTTTGGCGGCCTCTACTCCCATTGAGGTGGTCGTAACGTCCGAATCCTTGATCACATGACGGCGCTCTTTGATACCTGTCCGCTCCTGAATCCATTCATCACTGGTATCCATGATTTTTGAAAGGTCATCATTGGTGACCACATTGTCAGGCACATAATATCCGAGGCCCGCAATTCTAGAATTGTACATAGACTAACACATTACACTTTCTTTGACGAAAGTCGTTATTCATTGGTAAAGTAAAAATTAAATCGCAAGAAATCCAGAATTCCATAAAAAATACCGCCTCGCGATTTAGTGATCTTTACCGTCCTGAACGATTTCCGAAGCTACCCTGACAAGATTCCCAGGTCATTTGAATTCCAACACCCCTGAAATCAAAGCGTCAAAGCAGGTTTTATGTTCAAAATCAGAACAGTGGCGGTAAGCTATGTTTAGGAAAAAACATAAATTCTACAACATTTATTTTGAATTGACCATAAAAACGAAAACGCGCTTTCTAGCAAAAGCGCGTTTTCAACAACCTAACCAATAAATAAACAAACTTGTTGTAGACTAAACTCTTTCATAGCAATTAGTTTACCACAACGAGTTAAAAATAGATAATGTTTAAGTTATTTTAAAATATATTAAACATAAAATTTGTTAATTTTTCAAAATCATCCGTTACAAGGGCTTGTGTCAGTTTGTCACCCTAACACGACTTGGTATCCTTTTTGACCTGGGTAGGCCAAATACTAATTGAAATATACAGATAATGGCAACTGGTAAGATCAATGTTTCCGTCGAGAACATTTTCCCCTTAATCAAAAAATTCCTGTACAGCGATCACGAGATCTTTCTTCGTGAATTGATATCCAACGCTACCGATGCAACTCTCAAGTTAAAACACCTCACGGCAATCGGTGAGGCCAAGGTAGATTACGGTCAACCCCTTATCGAAATCAAAGTCGACAAAGAGGCCAAGACCCTACGCATCATCGATCAGGGTATCGGGATGACCGAATCAGAGGTCAAGAAATACATCAATGAAGTCGCTTTTTCAGGTGCCGAGGAATTTTTGGATAAATACAAAGACGCCGGAAAAGAGGCCGGTATCATCGGGCATTTCGGACTTGGCTTTTATTCGGCCTTTATGGTCGCCGACAAAGTGGAGATCTTTACGAAAAGCTTCAAGGAAGCACCTGCCGTGCATTGGGTCTGTGATGGATCACCGAGCTTTGAACTGAGTGAGACCGAACGCGTCGAACGAGGTACGGAGATCGTATTGCACATCGCAGAGGATTCGGTCGAATTCCTTGAAGATTCCAAAATCCGCGAACTCTTGGGCAAATACAACAAATTCATGCCCATTCCGATCAAGTTCGGAATGCGCACCGAAACCCTGCCCAAACCGGAAGGGGCCAAGGAAGAAGACCCAGCCCCTACCCAAGAGGTAGACGATATCATCAACAATCCGAATCCGGCGTGGACCAAAAAACCCGCTGACCTTAAGGAAGAGGATTACAAAGGGTTCTACCGCGAATTGTATCCGATGCAGTTCGAAGAGCCCTTGTTCAATATCCATTTGAACGTCGATTACCCGTTCAATTTGACGGGGATCCTCTATTTTCCAAAGTTGACCAACGATCTCAACATCCAGAAAGATCGCATCCAACTCTACCAAAATCAGGTTTTCGTCACCGATAACGTCGAAGGGATCGTACCCGAATTCCTGACCATGTTGCGTGGGGTCATCGATTCACCGGACATCCCATTGAACGTATCCCGTTCGTACTTACAGGCCGATGGGGCAGTGAAGAAGATATCGACCTACATCACCAAAAAAGTAGCCGATAAATTGAACTCTTTGTTCAAAAACGACCGCTCCGATTTCGAACTGAAATGGAACGATATCAAGGTGGTCATCGAGTACGGTATGTTGTCTGAGGAAAAATTCTTCGAAAAAGCCGACAAATTTGCCTTGTACCCCAGTGTGGACGGTACTTTTTTCACCTTCGAGGAACTGATCGAAAAGATCAAGGACACCCAAACCGACAAAGACGATAAAAAAGTCGTGCTCTATGCTTCTGACCGTGATGCCCAGCACAGCTATATCGAAGCTGCCAAGGCCAAAGGGTACGAGGTGTTATTATTGGATTCCCCTATTGTACCGCACCTGATCCAAAAATTGGAAGGTGCCAAGGAGAACGTTTCCTTTGCGCGGGTCGATGCCGATCATATCGAAAATCTGATCAAGAAAGAGGAAACGGCCATTTCAAAACTTTCCGATGAGGAAAAAGAAACCCTCAAAGGACAGATCGAAGGGGTCATCGGAGAACAAAGCAGTTTTACCGTGCAATTGGAAGCCATGGATAGTACGGCACAACCCTTTGTCATCACGGAACCGGAATTCATGAGAAGGATGAAGGATATGCAACAAACCGGAGGCGGGGGCATGTTCGGCATGGGGAATATGCCCGATATGTTCAACTTGGTGGTCAATACCAACCATGAATTGGTCGGTGAGATCCTGAACACCAAAACTGCGAAAAAGCGGGAGCGCTTGATCAATCAGTCATTGGATCTTGCAAGACTGTCGAAAGGCTTGTTGAAAGGTGAAGAGCTCACCCAATTCATCAATCGCAGTTACGAGATGATCAAATAAAGACCTCCTTTTTGGAGGTATTCCGAATATGAAACGAAACCGTTCTTGCCCAAGGACGGTTTTTTTTTGTTTTGTGCTATCTTAAAGCCCAAATGGATCCGCTATGAGCAACGATTACAAAAGTCCGGCGTTCAAAAAACTACTCGATTCCCTGCAACAGCAAAGCTGGGAATTGGAACTCATTATCTCGGGTTTCGCCATTTTCGGGCTTTTCACTGCCTACGAACCGCTGCGCATTGGTGCCGAAAACGCGCAGAACAATCAACAGATCTACCAATTCGTAATTCATTTGGTGGCCTTTATCGCTTGCAGCATCCTCTTGTTCAACCTCTTGCTACATGTGGTCTTAAGGGGATTATGGATCGGCGCATTGGGTCTACGCTATGTTTCGGGAGATATCGAATTCGACAAGTTGAAGTATACCGAATGGTTCAAAAATTACCTTAAAAAACGCATTGTTTCCTTCGACCGATATATCGCCAATCTTGAAAATTATTGCAGCATCCTCTTCGCGATTTCCTTTTTGCTCATTTTTCATGTGTTGGCCATCACGCTGATTATTTTGAGCATCGCATTGACCGCGAATTTCCTTATTGAAAACGATGAATTACCGCGATGGATTTCACAAGGTATCGGAATTCCGCTGGTCATATTCATTTCGGTTGGGATGCTATTTACGTTTTTCGATTTCATCACCCAAGGGCTCATGAAACGCAACAAATGGGTGGCCCGCTTTTATTTTCCGTTTTATTGGGTTTTTAGTTTTTTAAGCTTGTCGATCCTATACCGCCCGTTGGTCTACAATTTTTTGGACAATCGTTTCGGAAAACGCATCGTTTTGATGTTGACCCCGATTTACATTTTGATTTTGATCTTAAGTGGATTAGAGTACCGGAACTCGAATTATCTTGAAAAAGACCGCACCTCATCGACCTTTTTCGCGAATAAGGAAAACTATCAAGACATGATGACCGAAGACGGTGATTTCCCCGGGGAAGCGGTCATTCCATCAAAGGTAATCAATACCACCTTCCTTCAGGTATTCATGCCCTATTCGGAAAATTTAGAGGAACGGATTTTTGCCTTTGAGGGTTCGTTGAAACCCGAAGAGGACCGACGGGGACTGTCATCGACCAATTTTCAATTCAACACGAATTGGAGCGACAAGATAACTACCCGTCGTCAGAAAGACAGCATTCGAAAATACTACCTCGAAGTCTTCAACAAAACCCATTTCTTCAAAATCGACAGCGTGGTGTACGACAGTGAGTTCATCATCACCACCGATAGCAAGAACCGACTTGGATTTGAAACTTTTTTGGATCTCAAAGCAGTGCCCGAAGGCAAGCATCAGTTGCGGGTCATGCGAAAACGGAAAGAGAACGACAGTATCGTGGAGTTGATCCAGGAATCCTTTCCTTTTTGGTATTTCAAAAAGTGATCATGCAATGCGATTCTCAAAAAAGCGTTTTAGATAGCCGACTTGTATCAAGACCATTACAGCCATGAATACAAAGCCATAGACATAGGACTTCGACCATTCGAAACTGGGCAAATAGGCTGAAACGGTTTTCAAATAAGACTTTGCCAAAGTCCCATATACATGGCCTTCAGCTGCCGCGTCTACCATGGGTACCAACCCGGCCAAGAGCAATACGAATACCAACCCCCATATGATTTTAAGTCTATTCGACAACAAGGGTTTATAAGCGATTAGGCCCTTTTTGGGCAGCATAGCGACCTTGGCCATCAATTTTTTGGTGAAATCGGCCGAAGGTCGTTCTAACGGAGCCTCCACCATAAACTTATCTACCAAGCCATTCAGGTCTTTGTTTTGATGCTCATCCATAGTGCTGCAATATTTCGGGTTCCAGGTGATCTTGCATAATACCGGCCAAACGCTTGCGCGCCCTAAAGAGACGCACCTTAATGGTATTGACCGAAAGATCGGTTATTTTTTCAATTTCCTGTAATTTCTTTTCTTCGAAATAGAACAAGGTCAACAGTGCGGCGTCATCAGGAGGCAGTTTGGCCAGACATTCCCGAATGGCCTCTTCCCGCTCTTTTTGTGCCAACACCTCAAAAGCGTTTCCTACATCGCCGATCTTGTTCGCATTGTGTTCATCGATCTCTACCGTCATGAATTCCCTTCGCTTCGACTTTAAACGATCCAGGCAACTGTTATAGGTAATCCGATAGATCCAGGTCGACAGTTTCGAATCGCTTTTGAATTTATCGATACCCTTGAATACCTTAATGAAGGTGTCTTGACTGACTTCTTCGGCCTCTTCGGTCTGTTTCAGCATGCGTAGGGCCAGGGAAAAAACCAGGTTCTTATAGGTATCGACCAAATCAGCGAATACGGCGGTATTGCCGGCCTGCAATTGCTCGATGAAATATTGGTCGTTGTTAGTCATTGTCCTATTGACGATCAAATTACCCAATTGGTTACAACTTTCAACTTTTTTTTTGGTTTGCTGTAACCCTTATCGAAAAACCGTCGTCATACGCAGTGAAAACAAATTAATAATCATAAAAACGAATTAGTTATGGGATCTGAAATTGTTATCGTACCGATCATGTTCACGGTGTTTTTCGCCATTGCTTACCTCTATTTTTCAACGAGGAACAAAGAACGATTGGCCTTGATCGAAAAAGGCGCCGATGCAAGTATTTTCGTCAAAGGGAAAAAAGAGAACGCCGCTCCATTCTGGAAGGTGTTGATCTTGAACATTGCCCTTTTGCTTATCGGTATCGGGGTCGGTATTTTTATCGCTTCGATTCTGGAAAGCGTATTGCATGTTGATGAAGACATTGCCTATCCGGGTACGATCTTCCTCCTATCCGGTATTGGGCTGTTGGTCGGTTTTACCATGACCAAAAAACTGGAACAAGACGATTGATCTTGCAAATCATCTCGAAAAAAACCATCGCCTTCAGCGATGGTTTTTTATTTTTAGGGTATGCAAGTACTATCGACCAACATCGGTTCATCCACGGAAGTCGTATGGCGTGGAAAAACAATTACCACCGGGATTTTCAAATACCCCACCGAATCGGGCATCCAATTGGAACATGAGCAAGTGCGATCGGACACCATCGCGGATAGAAAGGTGCATGGTGGTGTTTACAAGGCCTGTTACCTATTTTCGGCACATCATTACCCCTACTGGAAAGAAAAATACCCGACATTGGAATGGGATTGGGGCATGTTGGGTGAAAACCTGACCATGGATCGTTTGGAAGAGGATCGTTTACGTATCGGAAGCATTTATCGTTTGGGCACGGCCTTGGTGCAGGTAACCCAACCCCGCGAACCCTGCTTCAAACTGGGTATCCGGTTCAAAGACCAAGGCATTTTGAAAGCGTTTATCGATCATGGGCATCCTGGCACCTACGTGAAGGTCTTGGAGCAAGGAACCGTTCAAAAGGGTGATCGTATGGAATTGATCGAAGAAAGTGGAAATCCTTTGACCATACAGGCCTTTTATCGGTTACTTTTCGAAAGGGAGAAGGATCCGGAAACGCTCAAACTTGCTATTGCGAATGAAGCCTTGCCCTCCTACAAAAGGGAACGGCTCAAAAAATGGCTATGAAAAAGCCCCGACGATGTCGGGGCCTCACAACTGAATAAAATTAACTTAACTAATAACTATTTTACCTCAACGGTTTCTTTGTAGGTCTTGTTATCATCAACGATAATGACCGTGTAACTGTCACTGTATGCCTGTTCGAAGTTGAACGCCTTCTCAACGACCAAGTCGCCCTCCAATACTTGCTTGAAAACCACACGACCATTGCTATCCATTACTTTAATGGTCACTTTCTCCTGGTCAAGGTTCAATAAGTTCATGAACAATTTGTTCCCTTTCTTGGTAAAAACCGGATCTGAATTGACTTCAAGTAGGTTTTTCTCGACTTCATTGATCTTCGGTCCGTTGGCAAGGCCGGTGGCCGCTGCGAACAATAAGGCTACTGCTACTGTATTTCTCTTAAGTGCCTTCATAACATTTCGTTTTTATGATTTGCAATTGAATTACGATACAAACTTAGCATGGGATTGCCCCTTGATTCTACTGCGGATTTATCCGATTTCTGTTCAATATTAACCTTCTAGAGGTGTTAAAATTTCATAAAAGGTAAAATACCATAGAATTGTGGTAATTTTGCATAGATGCAATGATTCGGCCGGAAGTAATTTTACGTTATGGAAAAGAAAATGGAGCTGAAAAAAGCGAAACCCGCATTTGAAGCGATCGCCCCTAATTTCGGGCATTCCTATACCTACGTCAAATTTGACGAAAACAAGGAAAACAAAGTGAACGGTTGGCACTACCATCCTGAATTGGAATTGGTCTATGTCAATGGTGGTTCGGGCAAACGCCAAATCGGAAGTCACGTTTCCTATTATAGGGACGGGGACCTGATTTTGATAGGATCCCAGCTTCCACATTGTGGATTCACGGATAAACTGACCGGTAACAAGAGCGAAACCGTGGTTCAAATGAAACCCGATTTCTTGGGCAGTGACTTTTTTGAGATCCCTGAGATGAACAAAATCCAAAAATTGTTCGAAGTGGCGAAAAGCGGCATCGCGTTTTATGGGAAAACCAAGCGGAAAATCGGTGAGAAAATGGAAATTCTGGAGTACCAAACCGATTTTCAACGGCTATTGTCCATCCTGAACATACTGAATGAATTGGGCAATTCGGACGAATTCAGGGTGTTGAATGCCGAAGGATTCGCCATGGAGACCGAAGTCAAGGATAACGATCGGATCAATGTGGTATTCAATCATGTGAAGACGCATTTCAAAGAAGACATCAGTTTGGGTGAAATCGCCGATATGGTCAGCATGACCGTACCCTCCTTTTGCCGGTACTTCAAAAAAATCACCAATAAGACCTTTGTACAGTTCGTCAACGAATACCGCTTGGTCCATGCCTCGAAACTCTTGGCCGAACAACCCATGAGCATTACGGAGGTCTGTTTTGAGAGCGGGTTCAACAATTTCTCCCACTTCAACAAGTCGTTCAAAGCCTTTACCGGGCAAAACCCATCTGAGTACCGCAACCAACTCAAAGCCGTGTTGGCCTCATGACGTCATTGTTTACAGATTCCGAGACCTTTGAGTTACCCGATGCCGATCTGCGGTATTACCCGCATTTCATACCGACCATTGATGCTGCCGCTTATTTCGACCGCATGAAAGAAGCGCTGCCTTGGCAGCAAGACGATATTACCGTTTTCGGTAAGACCTATGCCCAACCGAGACTGACCGCCTTGTTCGCCGCTAACGGTAAACCATATCGATATTCGGGCTTGACTATGCATCCGTACCCGTTCGAGGGTGATTTGCTGGAAATCAAATCACGACTGGAAGCATTTACCGGCCATCGCTTTACCACCTGTTTGGCCAATTTATACCGCGATGGGCAAGATAGTAACGGGTGGCATGCCGATGACGAACCTGAATTGGGTCGAAACCCGGTCATCGCTTCCATTTCATTGGGGCAAGAACGGTATTTCCATCTTCGCCATAAGCAGCTCAAAGAAGCGCGGCACAAACTGTTGTTGCAAACCGGCAGCCTCTTGTTGATGCAAGGTGCGATGCAGCATCATTGGCAGCATCAAATCCCGAAAACGAAAAAAACCATCGGGGCCCGCATCAATTTGACCTTTCGCATCATCAACTAGGATCGTAGCTGCCCACGACTCCACTTTCCTTTTGCATCCCATTACAGCATTTCAATGGATACCCAATCCATAACAGCTGGCACTGTCGCGGACCCTATTTGGAAAAGGGAACTATATAGGAGTTTACACCTTCGGTCGGTCAAAGTGTTGTAATGGATGAAGTAAGGAAAGAAGGAGAATTTACAGAAAAGTCAGGGGCGTTGTAATTGAGTCGTTACTTACGTGTTGTTCACTGACTAAACAGCCAAAACTGGTACTATTCTTTGTTATCTCGTTTGGGGTTGTAGTTTAGAGCGGTTATCAAGGACTGATTGTATTCTGAAAGCTCATCTTCCCTAAAATAACCATATTGAATGTTCAACCGTCTAAACCTTAAAAACAAGTCAAAACTATTGCCTCCTTCTTGTATCCATTCCAGAAGTGCATTTAAGGCAGGTTTTAAATGAGTGCTTATGTATGCTTGACGGCTATCAGCACCCCTGACGCCCCTTTGATCCTTCTTCTTTCCCCCAGTTAGGAAAATTATCTTTTCCTCTCTCACAAACCTTATAAGCTTTTCATATTTGGGCCCTTTGGGAAGGTGTGAACTCAATATACCTTCGATGGCATAATAAAGTCGATATGATTCCTGTGGGTTCTGTTTGTCGTCAATAAAATCTATTTTGGAAATGTCCTGTTTAAAGTCTTCTTCGAAACCTAATTCAAAACCCTTGTTGCTATCTGCCTCTTGAGATAGTTTTTTGATTTCTTCCAGTTCCTTGTCTAAATCTTTCTTCTTTTGCTTCATAGCTTTTAACTAGATATTTTTTCAATAATTTTTTCAATTTCTGTTACAGGGTCTTCTGCTGTCCAGGCGTTGGTTTTAACCGCTCGTATAGCCGTATCCGAACTAATAAGGTGATGCCTATATTTAGGGTAAAGCTTCTTCTTTTCCGCTTCCTTGAGATCATGGAGATAAAATCCATAGATTACAGATGGATGCACCGTATTTTCCTCCGCAAATTTGTTGACCACAAACTTGTTGCCGATGTTAGGTTTGATAAAATCCATTTTCTCAGATGAAAACAACATACTTCTAGCAAAATGATTCGCTCTATCCTCATTCAATAAAAGAACATCCGAATATCCTGAAAGGTGGTATCCATTTCTCTCCACATCATCCAAATCATACATTACATGGCATAATTCGTGGAACAGTGTAAACCAAATCATATCGTATCTATCCTGATAATTGGTAAGTACAATGCAGGGTTTTCCATTAACCAAAAAAGTAGCCCCTTTAACAGCGGTTTTAGAAACATATTTTTGCACTATTACGGTGACACCAATAACATACAAAGCTCTAATTACAGTCAACAGTCCTTTAGCCTCCAATCTGGAATACGGTCTTATTTTTGGAACAAGCTTTTTAAGTTCATCCTCATTGAAATCATTTGGGTTGTTAATTTTTTCAAGCTGACTATAAGCTGATTTGACCCAAAAAGTATTCATTAAATCATTACCAGACTTTTTGCCCCTGCTGTAAAGAGGATAAGCTACATAAGTATTGTAATCGAAAATACTATCAATGCCAAAGAACTTAAGAATCCGCTCTTCTATGGCCTTGAAATCCGTTTTCGATTTTAAGAACCCTATTGTTTTAAGTCCATCCAAATCAAAGTTTCTAGCAATAAAATTAGCTTTCCTGTTGTCCTCAATTTCTGAAATGGATTCAGGCTTTAAGGATGACACATAAACTTTGACGGTATCCTCTATTTTGAGATCTAAAAAATTACTGATTTTGATTATGGAGATTAAGTCTACTTTTTTACTCTCCCCACTTATAATCCTTGTTAATGTGTCCTTGTTTATTCCAATGAGACTTGAAAGCTGTCTGTCAGAAGATATTCTTAGCTCTTCTTTTTTTTCGTCAATTAAGTCTTTAACACTTTTTTGGCTACTGATCCCCAGAAGGTCGTATATAGCAGAAATATCAGCATCTTTATACATATGTCTCAGTTTTGAGACACAAATATATACAAATTATTTGACAGGTGGGTTTTTTGTCTCAGTTTTGAGATCATTTGATTAATTCCTTATAGGTAATGTGGTTCTCCGTGTTCTGTAAAAGTAGGTTAAACCTCGCTGATTCACCTATTTGCCTTGTATTATATCTAAAGCAAAATTCGTCAATGTACAAATGGAGATGCTTTCTCGAAGTCCAATGGTAAATACCATAAAGTCCTCTTTTCAGCGTTGCCCAAAAACTTTCTATTGTATTCGTATGTATGTCTCCTACCACATACTTTCCTTCAGAATGATTTATGGTCTTGTGGGTGTAATCATCCTTTAATTCATTATAAGAACTCCATTCGTCGCTGTAGATCTTGGCGCTTTTGCTAATGTATTTCTTAATCGGCGGCTCCAAGCAAT
Organism: Flavobacteriaceae bacterium; assembly: GCA_013214065.1. GTDB lineage: Bacteria > Bacteroidota > Bacteroidia > Flavobacteriales > Flavobacteriaceae > Flagellimonas_B > Flagellimonas_B algarum. Next base: position 15,789 of record JABSPK010000018.1, on the reverse strand, counting down.
ACCTAGAGGCATTCCCTACGTGTTTGGCGATTATCCGGCCATTTCTTTCGACCATGCCCAAAACGGTTTTCTTTCTGTACCTATCAAGCGTTTCGAAAGATTTGTCCTTTCTTACCTTAAGGTGTCTGTTTTTAGGGTTACCTCCAACGTAAGTCTCGTCCACTTCGACCGTTCCGTTTAATTGGTCATTTTCATCCAAACCGAAACATTGCCTTATCCTTTGCAGCATGAACCATGCGCTTTTTTGGGTGATATTAATGTCTTTGGAAAGCTGTATGGACGAAATACCCTTCTTATGTGATGTCACCAACCAAATACCTAAAAACCACTTTTGAAGCGGTAGTTTGGTATTGTCGAATATGGTATTGGTCTTTACGTTGAAGTACTTTCCTGTGCTCTTGCACTTGTACTTGTTGCCCTTGCAGTCATAAACCTTGGAAGAAGGGTCAAAGGGACTGACAATGTTTCCATTCCATCTAAGAGCCTCTAAATGATCAATGCAAGATTGTTCGTCTGGAAAAGCTTGAAGTAATTCTAAAATCGAGTTGAAGTCCTTATTGATCATTGCCTTTTGTTTTGACAATGCCAATATAGCACTTAATTACACCAAAAGTAAATCGTAATAGTGTAATAAAGTATATAATTCCCTTGGAAAATTCAATTTGATTTAATATATTTATGATATCATTTTAATATCAAATAACACAGCAATCATGACAAACGAAAAAATCATTACCCCGTTGAATGGCTATTTCATGCTGTTCGTTACCCTATTTTTATTTTTTGGCGGTATCGTCTTGGGGGTACGCGCCGAAAACCCATGGTATGGCCTTGCCACCGTATTCGGACTTATCCTGTTCGTCGGATTGGTATTGGTCAATCCGAACAGTTCACGCGTCTTGCTGCTTTTCGGAAAATATGTGGGTACCATCAAGAAAAATGGCTTGTATTGGGTCAATCCGCTCTATTCAAAACGGAAGATCTCACTTCGCGCCAGTAATTTTGACAGCGAGCGCCTCAAGGTGAACGATAAACTGGGGAACCCGATCATGATCAGTACGATTTTGGTCTGGAGGGTCACCGACACCTATAAAGCGGCCTTTGATGTCGACGACTATAAGAACTTCGTACGTGTACAAACCGATGCCGCCGTTCGTAAATTGGCTAGCATGTACCCCTATGACAACTTTGCCGATGAAGGAATCGAGGAAGACATTACGCTTCGGTCAAGTGTCAATGAAGTGAGCGAAGCCCTAGAAAAAGAAATCCAAGACCGATTGGAGATGGCGGGTATCGAAGTACTGGAAGCTCGTATCGGTTATTTGGCCTATGCCCAAGAAATCGCGAATGCCATGCTTAAACGCCAGCAAGCTACCGCCATTGTCGCCGCCAGGCATAAAATCGTAGAAGGTGCGGTCAGTATGGTCGAAATGGCACTTGATGAACTCAATGAAAAAGACATTGTCGATTTGGATGAAGAACGCAAAGCGGCCATGGTCAGTAACTTAATGGTGGTCTTATGCTCCGATAAAGACGCCTCACCTGTGCTGAACACTGGTACTTTAAATCATTGATCATGCGGGTATTTTCTGAAAAACAATGGTTTAACCAGTGGTGGATGCTCTTTATCAACGGGAGCCTTTTGATCCTACTCGGGGTTTTTTGTTATCGCTGGTTCGTTCTTGAAGAAGCGGTAGACAAAGTGGCCCAAGATGATGTTCTAAGTCAGATCTTGGTCATTGTCCTCCTGTTACTTTGCTTCGGGCTGCCCTTCTTGTTTAAATTGCATACCACTATTGATGAAAAGGGGGTACAGCTACGGTTCGCCCCCTTCCATCGCAAGGCCAAACGCTATTCTTGGTATGACATTTCAAAATGCTACACCAGAAAATACCGGCCGATTAGTGAATACGGTGGTTGGGGGATCCGTTTTTTCCCCAACCGTAACGATATCGCCTATAACGTCAAAGGTTCAATGGGCATTCAGCTTGAATTGAAAAACGGAAAGAAAATATTGATCGGCACCCAACGCCCTGAAGCTGCCGATCAAATCATCAAAAAATACCACGACAATGAAAGAGTATAAAGTCACCCAATGGAAAATGGGCATGAAAAACAATAACCAACGCCTGGAAGATGTCTTGAACGAACATGCCAAACAGGGTTGGGTGGTACTTGATGTTGCGGAACAATCCATGCGGATTATTTTTGAAAGGGATAAGAACCGATGAGATCGATCCTATTTTTTGTTTTTTTATTGCCCCTACTCTTGGTTTCCCAAAAGATTTCGGAAGACATCGAAATCTTCAATGATACCATTGCGTTACCGGGTACCCTGACCTATTTGGAAGGCTACGATTCACTTCCTTTGGTGGTGTTCATACATGGTTCGGGAAATGCCGATAGGAACGGTAACCAAGGTGGATTGGCCACAGCAGACCACATCAAACAACTATCGGATAGTTTGGTGGCCCACGGTATCGCGTTTTTCCGGTTCGATAAACGGACTTCGAATCCTAAAAACCGCAGCACCATAAACACCTTGTCGTTCTTTGACCTCGTTAAGGATGTAGAGACCATTGCCGCTCATTTCGGCGAAGACCGGCGATTTAGTGGGGTCCACTTGATCGGCCATAGCCAAGGGTCTTTGATCGGTATGTTGGTCTCCCAGCGCACAACGATTAAAAGCTATACTTCATTGGCAGGCCCTGGCACACCCATCGATCAAAGTCTGGTACGTCAGATCACGGTCCAAAACGACGATTTGGGTAAATTGGCGGAACAACATGTCTCGGAACTCATGACCACGGATACCATCGTTGAAGTCCACCCTTTTCTATATGCGGTATTCGCACCACAAAACCAGGGTTTCCTGCGCGAATGGATACCGCTGGATCCCGCCAAGGAAATCGCCAAAATAAAGGCGCCGGTCCTCATTCTCAATGGGGACGCCGACAGCCAAATTACCGTGGCTGATGCCCAACTGCTCCAGCAAGCCAGGCCGGATGCACGCTATGAGATTATTCCAAAAATGAACCATGTACTGAAAACGGTGAATGATGCCCTTGAAAACCAACAATCTTATCTCAATCCCGATTTTAGGATTCCCGAACGATTGATTTCCGTATTGACCTTATTCATCAAATCAAATGAGTAAAAAAAAGGCATTCGCATTGCGGTTGGATGAAGCCATGTTCAAGGCCATTGAAAAATGGGCATCCGACGAATTTCGGAGTACGAACGGGCAAATTGAATGGATGCTCATGAACAGCCTGAAAGACGCCAAAAGGGAACCGAAAAAGAAAAACGGAAGCGACACCTAGTTTTGGGATTTTTTTAACGAAGCTTCGCCTTAAATTAGCCCGACTAATTCAAAATCGCTTCATGGCAAGAATTTACGCTGCCCTTGTCGCACTCTTTTTTCTGGGTATTGGCCACGCGCAAAACCAAAAAAAATCATTTACCGTTAAGCACATCCAAGATGCCATAACCATAGACGGCAGACTTGACGAGGCGATTTGGCTTCAAGCCGAAAGCGCCCAAGATTTCCACCAATATTTTCCTTCCGATTCGGTCATGGCCGAACAACAGACCAATATCAAGATGCTGTATGACGATACCACCTTGTATGTTGGTATCAAAGGGAATGCTGCTGGAAGGGATTTTATCACCCAATCTTTACAACGTGACTTTCGCGGTGGGGGCATCGATCAAATCAGCTTGGTTTTCGATACCTTCAATGACGGCACCCTCGCATTCCTCTTCGGGATGAACCCCTTTGGTGTTCGCAGGGAAGCCCTCATATCGGGTGGCGGTACGGCCCGAAACGGTTTTACGACCTCATGGGACGTCAAGTGGCGTGGCGAATCGACCATCAACGATGATCATTTCATTATGGAAATGGCCATCCCATTGACCTCTTTCAAGTTCAAGGAAGGGGAAACGAAATGGCGGTTCAACAGCTATCGCCTCGATATGCAGACCAATGAACGGACCACCTGGATGCAAATTCCACAAAACCAGTTTATTTTCGGATTGGCTTTTATGGGAGACATGATATTTGAGAAGGGACTGGGCAAGTCGCGCACCCCATTGGCCATTATACCATACGTCAACGGCATCGTCGCCCGTGACTATGAAAACGATGAAAACCTTAACGACTTTAAGGTCGGTGGTGATGCTAAGATATCCATTGGCAATAGCTTGAATCTCGATCTTACCTTGAATCCTGATTTCTCCACGGTCGAGGTAGATAACTTCATTACGAACCTGACCCGGTTTGAAGTGGCCTTACCCGAGCGCAGGCAATTTTTCATCGACAATAACGACCTATTCGGAAGTTTCGGAGGGGGTCGTGACGCCAACCCCTTTTTCTCGCGTCGTATCGGTATCGCCAGGGATACGGCAGACAATACCATCGAAAATCGAATTATCGGGGGGGTTCGCCTTAGTGGCAAACTGAACAACAACCTCCGTCTTGGTTTCTTGAACATACAGACTGAAGAGGATGAAGCCAACGAAATCCCGTCGAACAACAACATGATGTTCGCCTTGCAGCAAAAACTGTTCTCCCGTTCGAATCTGGGTTTCTTTTTTATGAACCGACAAGCCATCAATGCCGATTTCCTTCCGGAAGACGAAACCTACAACAGGGTTATTGGTCTCGATTATAACCTGGCCTCTGCGGATAACAGTTGGACCGGAAAATTTTACGCCCATAAATCCTTCCAACCCAATGACAGTGAAGGAAACTATTCCCTCGGATTCAATTTAGGAAAGAACACCCGAAATTTTTCGGCCTTTGTAGACGTGGTTTCCATTGACGAGGAGTTCAATTCGGATCTGGGCTTTATCCGCCGTAAGGATATCTTTAAGGTCGCCAATATCTTCGAGGGCAGGTATTGGCCTAAAAAAGGCAGCGTGAACAGGTACCAAGCCCAAGTATTCAGTGTGGTCACTTGGCGACCCGGACTCGATTTCCTGTACTCTGACTACAACCTTTCAGTGGAGACCAGCGCTGAATTCAGATCATTGGAACGCCTGCAAGCCCGTTTTCAAAAGCGCTTTGTATACTTGACCGACGAGTTCGAACCTACGGGTAAAGATGATGCAGTGCCCTTACCTGCGGATACGGGATACCATTTCAACAATATCGAATTGGAATTCCAATCGGATCAGCGACGGGTATTCTCATACGGGTTCCAGTCCAGTTTCGGTGAATTTTTCAACGGCAACCGCTATTCGATGGAAGGGAGTTTTAACCTCCGTTTCCAACCGAAGGTTACCGTGGGATTGAACATGCAATACGACCATATCGACCTTCCCGCTCCGCATTCAAGGGCTGACATTTGGCTGGTCAGTCCACGTGTGAACATCACCTTCAACAAGTCGGTGTTCTGGTCGACCTTGGTCCAATACAGCAACCAACGTGATAATTTAGGAATCAATTCGAGGCTACAATGGCGTTTTGCTCCCCTTTCGGATCTATTCGTGGTATATAATGACAACTATTTCGTGAATTCCTTTATGCCCAGAAGCCGTTCGATCAACCTCAAACTGACCTATTGGTTGAACATTTAGGGAGACCTTTTTGTTATATTTGACGGTAAACCAACTGTCAAAATGAATCAATTTCCCTTTACCGACGATACTGTAATCGCTGGACTTCTTGCACTCTGTCTTGGGTTCGTTTTTTATACATCGGCCCTGCAATCGCGATTCTGGAAGAAATTCTATACCATAGTGCCCACGGTCTTGATGTGTTACCTTTTACCTGCCATTTTGGCAAGTACGGGCGTGGTTTACGAAAAAGACTCGAACCTTTACTTTGTGGCCAGTCGGTATTTGCTTCCGGCTGCCCTGATTTTGATGACGCTGAGCATTGATATCAAGGCGATCATGAACTTGGGTTCAAAAGCCTTGATCATGTTCTTCACCGGCACGGCCGGTATCATCATGGGAGGGCCATTGGCGATTTTGATCGTCTCCATTTTTTCTCCTGAAACTGTCGGTGGGGCAGGGTTTGACGCCGTTTGGCGGGGTCTTTCGACCATTGCGGGAAGTTGGATCGGGGGCGGTGCCAATCAAGCCGCGATGCTCGAAGTGTTTCAATACAATCCTGAAAAATACGGGGGCATGGTCCTGATCGATATCGTTGTAGCCAACATTTGGATGGCCTTGATCCTACTGGGTGTCGGTAAGACCGACCGTATTGATAAATGGTTGCGATCGGATACCAGTTCCATCGAGGAACTGAAACACAAAGTCAGCGAGCACACCGCGAAAATCGCCCGTGTCACATCGCTACCTGATTTCGTCATGCTGTTCTTTTTCGCTTTTGCAGGGGTCGGACTGGCGCACTTTCTTGGAGGGCAATTCGCCGATTTCCTGGAAGCGAATTTCGAAGTTATCCGAAACAAGGAAAAAGTGTTGTCCTCTTTGGGGTCGAAGTTCTTGTGGATGGTCGTTTTCGCCACGGCCTTCGGAATCGGACTTTCCTTTACCAAAGCGAAAAATTACGAAGGCGCCGGGGCCAGTAAAATCGGTGGGCTCTTCATCTACGTTTTAGTGGCCACCATCGGAATGAAAATGGATTTGGGTCGTGTGCTCGAGAATCCGGGTCTTTTCGCCATTGGGTTGATATGGATCGCCATACATGCCGGACTCTTGATTTTGGTCGCCAAGCTCATCAAAGCGCCGTATTTTTTCTTGGCGGTAGGAAGCCAGGCCAACGTCGGTGGGGCCGCCTCTGCACCGGTCGTAGCCGCGGAGTTCCACCCGTCCTTAACTTCCGTCGGGATCTTATTGGCCGTCTTCGGCTATGTGGTCGGTACGGCAGGCGCTTACCTTTGCGCCTTGCTGATGGAGGTAGCCTCGAACATATAAATCGGTTTTTTGCCGTGCCCAAAACAATTAGATTTTCGATATTTGCGGCCTAAATGGCATCAGCGATGAAGAATTACCTCTTGACCCTTCTGATAGGAATTGCATTGGTTTCTTGCGAATCCGAATCCGCTAACGAAATGATCGTGAGTGGTGAGATCGCAGGTTTGAAAAAGGGTACCTTATACTTGCAGCACATCCAAGATTCGGTCTTGACCACTATTGACTCGCTGGTCATTGCAGGAAATGGGAGTTTCCGATTCAAAACCGAGGTGCCCAGTCCTGAATTGTTCTATTTGTACCTAAAAAAGGCGGACAATAACGATTTGAATGATCGTATTTCGTTTTTCGGCGAAGCTGGCGAGATTTCGATCAATACCCATTGGAACACCTTTGACCTCAATGCTGAAGTCAGCGGATCGACATCAAACGACGTTTTGGAAGAATGCCGAACCATGTTGACCAACTTCAACAAACGCGACCTTGAATTGGCACAATTGGCCGTTTTACCTGAGTTTCAAGAAGTACCTGAACGCGTAGACTCCATCCAAAAACTGATGGATCGGAACATCATCCGTCGCTATCAATATGTATTGAATTTCGCGCTCCGTAATGGCAACACTCCCGTTGCACCTTATCTGGCCTTGTCGGAAGTAGCCGATGCCAATCCTAAGTACTTGGATTCCATTCGGAATAATTTGAGTGCTTCGGCTGCCGATTCGAAATACGGAAAAGCGTTAGCGGCTTATTTGGATCAATAAAGCCCGTTCGTAGGAAATCAATCGCCAAGTTTGTTGAGCTTTTCCACAAGCGTAGTTGCGGTTTGCTCCAACTCACTTCGAATGGCTTTGAAATGGGCCTTTTTGTCTCCTTCGACCTTGGCATGGACCTTATCCATCAAACTATCGAATGCAGCAATCGCACTATCGATCAAGGCCGTGCCCTCATCGGAGTTGTTGTTATCGGTGGCAGCCTCCCATTGGTAGACCGCGTCCATAATATCACCCAAAACGAAGTTAATATCCTTTTTTAAATCCCTGATACTTGCCATAAAGAGGTTTTAACCAAATGTAACATTAAATTGTAACTTCCAAAAGTCGGGCCCCATCGGTTTCGATTCGGAGTTGTTCGGTAGCAGCCGGTATAAGTAGGGTTTCCCCTTTTACCAGGTCGGCTTCCCCTCCTTCGCTCTTGAAACGGGCCTTTCCTTTCACACACAGATAAATGGTAAACGAGTCTCGGGAAGCAAGGTCTTGTTCAAAATCACGATCAAGGTTCAAATAGTCCGTTTTGAAATAAGGACATTCGACCATTGCATTGGTTGCATTTTCGGCTTGGGGGTAACTTACCTTAAAATCGTCTTTCTTCGAATAATCAATGGCATCGAGGGCCAATTCTGTATGCAACTCCCTTAAATTCCCGTTTTTATCCTTTCGATTAAAATCGAAAACGCGATATGTTATATCGGATGTCTGTTGAATCTCTGCGAGCAGTACCCCTGCCCCAATGGCATGGATTTTTCCGGTGTTGATGAAGAACGTATCCCCCTCTGCCACTTCCTCATAATTCAAAATATCGAGCAAGGATCCGTTTTCAACACGTTCCTGATATTCCGTTTTTTCGACTTCCTTATTGAACCCAACGATCAATTCAGCACCAGGATCGGCATCCATGATATACCACATTTCGGTCTTCCCGAAGGAACCGTGCCTTTTTTGGGCCAGCTCATCATTTGGATGCAGTTGGATGGAAAGATCCTTCTTCGCATCGATGAACTTGATCAATATCGGAAACTCGGTTCCAAAACGATCAAAAACGGATCGACCTAGCAGGCTGTCCTGATGTTCATCGATCAAGCTTTGCAAAGAGGTTCCTTTCCATGGCCCGTTCGCAACGATGGATACATCGCCTTCTACCGCGGAAAGCTCCCAACTCTCACCGGTAATGTCGTTTGGGATTTTTTTGTGCAATACCTCACCAAGTTTCGTACCACCCCATAAACGTTCTTTCAGTATGGGTTCGAATTTAAGCGGATAGAATTTCATAGTTTGTGCGATTAACCTGTATAGGTAACAAAATTTCGCGGGGTTTCGTATAACACCACTTCAATATCATTGGCTGCATCGATATGCGGTCGCAAACGATCATATATCACTACGGCGATATTCTCAGCTGTCGGATTCATTTCCTTGAACTCTGGAACCTCCATATTCAGGTTCTTATGATCCAAGCCTTCCTCAACGTGCTCTTTGATCAAGTCTTTCAGGATTTTCATGTCCATGACATACCCCGTTTCCGGATTGATTTCACCGGTGACACTGACGATCAACTCGTAATTATGACCGTGGAATTTGGGATTGTTGCATTTCCCAAAGACCTCCTGGTTCTTTTCAAAATCCCAGTCTTGCCGATACAAGCGATGCGCCGCATTGAAATGTGCCTTTCTACTTACCTTGACCTTCATCCTTTCAAATTTTCGGTGACATGATCATAGAACCGATCGAAAATGATCTTGAACCATGCCGTATAATTTTCAGGATGTTTTGCGATATCGTTTTTGACATCTTCCGGGTACATCCATTTCCACGCAGCCACCTCATCGGGGTTCAACACGGGATCCCCTTCGAACCTTCCGATCATTACATGGTCCAACTCATGCTCGGTCAGGCCGTTATCAAATGGGGCCTTATAAATAAAGGAGAAAAGCTCCTTCAATTCGGTTTCAAAACCCATTTCCTCATTCAACCTTCGCTTACCTGCTTGGATATTCGATTCCCCATTCCGTTGATGGCTGCAGCAGGCATTCGTCCATAGCAATGGGGAATGGTATTTTTCGGCTGCGCGCTGTTGCAACATCGTTTGGCCTTTCCCATTCATAATAAACACAGAAAAAGCCCTGTGCAGCACGGCTTTTTCATGGGCTTCCATTTTTGGCATCAGTCCAATTTTCTCATCATTGGAATTCACCAAAATCACAAGTTCTTCATTCATAGGGTAAAAATAATCCGTTTCGGCGATTTGCCGATGCGAAGTCTTGAATTTATTTCCACTTGAAAAGCTTGGAAATGCCTAGAAGAAACGAGGTGATTTGAGGTTTCCGAGCGCCTTGAAGAAATCGTACCGCAGAATGATCTCGAACGATCCGTCATTGAAGGCGGTCGCCCCGAGATCCGTGATTTCCCTATCATAGGCAATACCGATCAAGAATTCCTTTGATATCTGAAATCCGGCCAATCCACTGAAAGCGGCATCCCAGCGATAGGCAGCCCCGAAAATGAATTTTTCGTTCAACATGAAGTTCGCCGAAACATCGACCTGTAAAGGGGCCCCCTGCACCATTTTGGTGAGGAGTGCCGGTTTGAATTTCAAAAAGGGATTCAAATCCCAGACATATCCGGTAATGAAATACCAATTCATCTGCTCCCTAGCTGTTGAGAGTGAGGACTCGTCGAAATGTTCGGTTTCCAAAAACCGTGGCACCGAAAGTCCCGCATAAAAGCGTTCGGTATGGTAATAGACCCCGGCCCCGATGTTCGGAGAAAACCGGTTATCGATATTCTGTTGCAAGGTCGGATCCGGGCCTTGGCCCAGGTCTTGGTTCAATTCTGAAAAGCGAACGTCCAAAAGATGGGCACTGGCCTTCAGGCCGAAACTCAATCGCGCGTCCAAGCTGGTTTGGATGGTATATGAGAAATCCAGATCGAAATAAGTTTCCGAAGTAGGTCCGATGATATCGTTTACAAAGGAAAGCCCCATTCCGACACCCCTATATCCTAGCGGTGTATGCAAATTCAAGGTCTGGGTTTCTGGAGCCCCATCAAGACCGACCCATTGGGCCCGATATAACCCGGCAATACTCATATGCCCCCTAGAGCCCGCATAGGCTGGGTTGACACTTACCGTGTTGTACATGTATTGGGTGTACTGTGCATCTTGCTGGGCCATTGCCTGTTGCAAGCCAAGGAGCGAGAACAGCCCCAACAGCATTTGTATGATATATGTTCGTTTACACTTCTTCACGTTCTCCTGTTTACCTGTTAATGTATATGTAGCCTGATAACTGTTTCATACTTCCTGCTTGGTCTTCATAATCTATGATGTAGAAATATGTTCCTACGGGAAGTTTGTTGTCTTGATCAACGGTTACCCGCCCTTCGGAGGTACCATCGAAGACATTCCCTGAGGAGTTATAGGCTTTGGTAACATATACCAGTACGCCCCATCGGTTATAAATCTTAACGGTGTTGTTTGGAAAGTTTTCAATATTCGCGATACGAAGCACATCATGGATGCCATCCCCGTTCGGGGTCAGCACGTTGAATACTTCGATCTCATCGGAACCGGTAGGTTCTAAGTCTGGGTCCAAATAGTTCGGTGTACCATCGGAATCGGAATCGTCATTGCTGAAATCACCGTCTTGATCTAAATCCTCGTCAATGGTCTCGATACCATCATCATCATCATCGGGATCTCGATAGTCAGGAATGCCGTCGCCATCGGTATCCGGTAAATCAGTTGTTGGATCGTTGACCTGATCGTTCGGATCTTCATCGATTTGGGTATCCCCTTCGTATCCATCGTCCAAGCCATCGTTGTCCTTATCCGAACCGACGAATACGACATCAGCCACCCCGTCTTGGTCAAAGTCATGACCCTCTATGCGGTCGGGCACCCCATCGTCATCACTATCTTCGTCTACATAATCAGGGATCCCATCTCCATCGGTATCTACTGGGATCAAGCCTACGTTTCCGCCGTTCTCATAGACATCGTCCAAACCATTTCCGTTAAGGTCGACTCCGCTCGGTGGCAGGTACCCTAGCGTGGTTTGGGCTTCAATATTATCGGGTATACCGTCATTGTCACTATCGATATCCAAATAATCGGGTACCCCATCCCCATCGGTATCCGTAGGGTTGGTACTTGGATCATTATCACCGTCGGTATTCAAATCCTCAAAAGCGTCAACGATACCATCGTTATCGGCATCGATATCGATTTGATCCGTGACGATAACCGTTACGGTGGCCGTACTACAGTTTCCTAAGGCATCACAAATCGTGTAATCGAAGGTATCCGTTCCGGTAAAACCTGGATTCGGGGTATAGGTTACGAAATCATCCGAAGGATCATTCGGCGTACCGTTATCGTTGATGGTTACCGTACCATTTGATGCCGGAGTCGTTGTGAACGTTCCAGAAGTCGGCACATCATTGTCATTGGCCAGTACCATAATATCCACAGCTACATCCTCTTCTGTAGTGACCGAGTCGTCAAATGCATCAACAATCGGTAAAACATCGATGGTAACCGTGGCGGTACTACAATCCCCCATCGCATTACAAACGGTGTAGTCGAAGGAATCGGGTCCGTTGTAATCAGGATCAGGTGTATAGGTCACGATATCATCAGAAGGATCGTTCGGCGTTCCATTATCATCAATGGTCACCGTTCCATTCGCTGGATTTGTTGTGGTCAAGGTGCCGGTGGTAGGTAAATCGGTATCGTTATCAAATAGTGGCACCACTATGGATTCATCTTCATTCACCGTGACAAAATCATCGACCAAGGTCGCTGCCTGATTCAAACAAACCACAGTAAATCTCGGGAGTTCAATGGCGTTTCCGGCCTTTGTAATCGTTGCCACATAGCGTTCAACGGTCGTTGTAGCTATAACGGTTGGTTGGGTGCCGGTCAATGAGGGATCGTTCCAACCGATAGTGGCACTGCCTTGGAGGTTGGCACTCACATCCAAGGTCACTTCATTGAATGGGGCGTTGCAATTCGTAACGATGAAATAGCCCGTTGCGTTCGATCCGCACAAGGTACCATCATAGGTAGCGAAGTAAACGCCAGGTTGGGTAACCTCATAAAAAGAATCCGTTGCCAAAACCGTGGCCGGGTCACTGGCCTCATACCACCTGAAGTTCGTTTCATCTCCTGAATTGGGGGCTTGGAGCAAGAATTGGGAATGCAGTTGCCCCGCTGCAAAAAACAACATGAGGCATGCGAGGATGGGCCGAATATGTAAGTAGGTTGTATTCAAAATAGGCTACTGCTCCTTTTGTTTATTTTACGACGAAGACTACATTAATCAATGAATTATAGTCTGCCGGCTGACCAACAATGTCGTATTCCATTTCACCATTCGATCCGTCAATGCTGATATTGGCGAAAACCGCAGGGTCGAAAAACGTCACATAGTAATACAGTTCGTTAGCGGCATACACTGGGATATCGGGAGCGGTGGTCGAACCATCCACACTCTTGACCAGATTCACGTTGCCCGAACCGAATTGATCCAAATATTCTTGATATAAATTCACCGTTCTGTTCGTGCCGTTGGTCGAAGCGTCAATGGCAATTGAAGGAGGGTAGAAAATCCGCCCTGAGGCCGAGGTGATCGGTGCGATATCTTGAATTACCTCTTCTACGGTAGTTTCCGTGTTGCCGTCGCCATCGACATCAGCCGGGGTATCCGAGTTTACCTCAGAAGCCGTTTGATCATCGGTGGCCCGTTCCCAAACCGAACCGGTAAAGTAATAAATGGTGTTTTGATCGGTGTTGTATAAACACTGTCCGGCCGTTGCTCCGGTAATATTGTTCATCTCGGTGGTGGTGGCCGTAGGTATCCCCATGAGGCTACCCGCATCGACCTGTGCACTTACCGAGGCTACGGATACTAAGAATCCAATAGTCAAAATCACATTTTTCATTCGAATCTTCTTTATCAATTTGGTTTGATTAGTTAGGGATTACGATGACCGTGAACATAAAGTCCAAATCGATATCATCTTTTTGCGTGGTTCCATTGTCACTATCACCGATATTGACTTTAAATCCCGAAGTCTGTTGATCGTAGTAGGTAATCCCGGGATCATCAAAATTGGCCGACGTATTTCCGGGGCAGTTTCCTCCACAATCCGGAATGGTCAATTGGATGATATAATTCGTATTGGCCAAGGCGGATGAAAAGGTAATTTGATAATCGCCTTCGGTTCCTCCACCACCATTATTGGTGGTCAATTTGGAAACGGTTGCATTGTAAATCGCAGCAGCCGTACCATTGGCATTGATTTTTCCTGTGGCGTAAATCTTCGGCATGGCCGCCAAGGCATCCAATGCTTCTTGAACCGTGGTTTCATCGGTACCATCTTCATCGAGATCCACGTCAGTCGCCAAATCCACTTCATCGGCTTCCTGATCATCGGTCCCCCCGTTGTCATCTATCCATGAGTATACCCCGCTACCATCGGTGCTCAACACCTGGCCATTGGTTCCTCCTGTCGGTAGTTCGATCTCGTTTGTACTGTCGTTGTCATTATCGGCAACTGATACCGTGCCTCCCCCGTCACTCAAGGTTACATCGGTACCTGAGCGTGAAATGGTCTGTAGCTCGTTGCTGGCATCGGCATCCGCATCATCGACCAAAGCCGATAGGTTGACCGTTACATCCGTGGTTCCTTCACTGATCGTCAATACATTACTTCCATCCAAACTAGCAGCGGTGATGTCGTCATCGGCAATGGCGTCCACATAAGCCTTGGTGGCCGCGTCTTGGGCATTGGTCGGATCGGCGATGTTCGTAATGGCCGCTCCGCCTCCATCGTTCCCTTCGGTCAATACTTCGCCTAGGTCTTGGATCTCATTCGTGGCGTCGGCATCGGCATCGTTTACGTTCAAGGTCAAGCTGCTTCCGCTGCTCAAACTGATGTCACCGGCGGTTCCGTCAGTACTGATATCCTGGATTTCGTTGCTACTGTCATTATCGTTATCCGCAATGGATACCGTTCCTCCACCATCACTCAAGGTCACATCGGTACCCGAGCGTGAAATGGTCTGTAACTCGTTACTTGCATCGGCATCCGCATCATCGACCAACGCCGATAGGTTGACCGTTACATCCGTGGTTCCTTCACTGATCGTCAATACATTGCTTCCATCCAAACTGGCGGCAGTGATGTCGTCATCGGCAATGGCATCCACATAAGCCTTGGTGGCCGCGTCTTGGGCATTGGTCGGATCGGCGATGTTCGTAATGGCTGCTCCTCCACCATCGTTGCCTTCGGTCAATACTTCGCCCAGGTCTTGGATCTCATTGGTTGCGTCGGCATCAGCATCATCAACGTTTAAGGTCAAGCTACTTCCGCTGCTCAAACTGATGTCACCGGCGGTACCGTCGGTGCTGATGTCCTGTATTTCGTTCGTAGCATCGGCATCGGCATCGTTTACGTTCAAGGTGATGCTGTTCCCATCTTCGATACTGATGTTACCCGCCGTACCGTCGGTACTGATCGTTTGGTCGTCCGTACTACCGGCGGCCAATTCTGCCAAAGCGGCCTCTACATCCGTACCGGTGAAATTACCCCCGGCGTCGGTGATGGCCACTTCATCGGCATCCTGTATTTCGTTCGTGGCATCCGCATCCGCATCGTCTACGTTCAAAGTAATGGCGTTGCCGTCCTCGATGCTGATGTTACCCGCAGTACCATCGGTAGCGAGCGTTTGGTCATCCGTACCCGAATCGTCAAGTGCCGAAAGGTCCACTACTGGGTTGTTGCCCAACTCATTGGTATAGGTCAATTGGTTGTTGGTGTCGTTAAAGGACAAACTCGTATTGGTCTCGGCAATGGTCACAGAGGCTACGTTCAAGTATAGCGCCCCATCGGTACCGGCTGCAAGGTCATTGTTCGCATCGGTAGATATCAAACTCGTCGATTGCGTTCCGCCCCCATCGGTCACCCCAAGGCTTCCTGCGGTAATCGAAACCCCGGTATTGTATTCATTGGTGGCATCCGCATCCGCATCGTCGACATTCAAGGTCAAGTTGCTTCCGCTGCTCAAACTGATGTCACCGGCGGTACCGTCGGTGCTGATGTCCTGTATTTCGTTCGTAGCATCGGCATC
>JABSPK010000017.1 GCA_013214065.1 Flavobacteriaceae bacterium | reverse complement strand
AATTCAAGTATATTTGCAACCCGATTTCAACGAAATCCGCGGGTGTGGTGGAATTGGTAGACACGCTAGACTTAGGATCTAGTGCCGCAAGGCGTGGGGGTTCGACTCCCTTCACCCGCACAAATGAAAAGCCTGGTCATTCTAACGACCAGGCTTTTTTGTTCCAACGTTTCTCAAGCTTCCCGATTGCAATTGAACCAGGACACGAATGTTCCGTTTCAGCAGCAGGGATGCATCACTCACGGTTTTCGTCTCGGTCGGTGAGTGCCTCCAACCATTGACCCATAGCTTCGTAATACCCTTTGCATTGGGCATAACCGAACTTCGAAAGGTCTTCATTGATGCCTCCGGTTTCGCATTGTTGCATGGTGTGGTTTCCGTTAGCAAAGGTCTTAACGCTTAAATCGGCTTTTGGATTGATGCCGATGGTTTGGCGATATAAAGCCAGGGTACTGCGCCAATCGATTTGGGAATCCTTTTCCCCACAAATAGCCAAGACAGGAAGATCGATTTTGCGCAAAAGGGAATCAAAATCCTCGACCATGATCGCCAAATTGGTCGTGGGATGGTATTGGGTATCCCCGTTTTGATAGAACCCTTGGACCGCCTTAAACGATGCTTCGGTAAACGCAAATCCGTCCGCATTGAAATAGGGGTCGTTCATCAGGTTGGGAATCGCATCCATAAAAACATCCAACGACTCCCCTCCGTTCACCAATACTTTTTGATAGTGGTCCCATTCCTTCATCAGTTGGGCGATTTCCGGTTCGGTCCTTCCTTCGATTTTCAGGTTGGCTTGCAACATATAACGGGAGTTTTCAAATTGATCGGTGCCGCTGACCGATATCCAAAAAGCGAGTGAAGGGTTTTTGGCGAGCAATAGCGGGCAGATCCAACCTGCCCTACTGATGCCCCAGAGTCCGATCCGTTCCGATCCCTTGACCGGCATGCTCCTGATTTTTCCTAAGGCTACCAAGGCCTCTTCCACACTACTATCGATGGATTGCTGATGGTTGTAGGTGCCACCGCTTTTTCCGCAACCGGCCTTGTCCCAAAAGGCTACCGCATACCCGATTTGGGTAAAGTAATCGCGTAAACCGCCATACTCGGCACCGGCCACAAAATCAGTGGGCCCGTGACCCGGAATTAGAACGATCAGCCCCTTGGTTTTGCCGGCAGGGATTTCAATGCTGCCGTCATAAGTGACGTCATTGTAATCAAATTGTAGGGCCAGCCGTTCAACTTGACCGAAAACCGGGTTGCAGCCACTAAGAAGCAAAGCAAACCATAGCAATAGGGTGTTGGACTTCATTGAAATATTGATTTTTTGATTGATGAATGGGTAGTGGGTCGGTTTGATGGAACATCGGATTTATCCTGTATTCCACGCCGCGCCCAATCCCCTTTTTATCCTACAATGCTATGAAGTTTTCCAATCAAATGGCCTTGTCTTGCCGGCACATCCGTCCAGAAAAAAAATACTGGACGTTTAAATTCAATTCAGGGTTTGATTTCCGGTTTTACTTTGAAGCAAACCTGAAAGGAACCTTTATCCATCCCAAACGAATATTGGAGTCCAAGGGCCCGAATTTCGGAACCTTCTTCAACTGATGTAATGGGCGAATAAACAAGAACTTGGTTTATGATTCAAAGGAGTATGCCTATTTTCGTTTTTCAGCCAAAATTATAATCGTGGATCACGAACTTATAACCTTAATCATTACTTCGATATTGGTCATACAGACCGTGGTTTTAATGGGGTTGCTGTTTCGGGATAGGAAAACCAATTTGCCAAGGAAACAGTTGGTATTGGTCATGTTTTTCTATTTGCTGAGTCTTTTGAATGTCATCGTCTTCTATGGCTTGTACTTTTCGAATCGAGTCGAGCTTAGTCGATTTTTTCAACTGGAATTGGTTTACGGTTTTGGGCCATCGTTGTACTTCTATACCAAGAGTCTCACCGATAAGGAGTATCGTTTCACCAAGAGCCAATGGATTCATTTTCTTCCCGTGCTCTTGGAGTTTCTGTTTTATCGGAGCCCATTGTTTTATGAAGGGGCTATCCCTTTAACGGCGGCACCCAAGACCTTCGCCAATTTCCTGTATGTATTGAGCCAATGGGGTGGGATGTTGTCGGTGTTGATCTATCTGACGGTCAGTTTGCTGTTGTTGCGATCTTACCGAGATTGGGTAAAGCGACATTATTCCAATTTGGAACGGAAAACACTGGGTTGGTATGAAACCCCGATCATCACGTATGCGGTTTTCTGGTCGATTTGGATTGGTGTTCGGATCGTTGATTATGTAGTCTTCGAAGAAGCGTTTCGTCCATATTATTTTAACCTTGGTTTCATCATTGTGGCCTTTATTACACTTTGGATCGGGTTTAAAGGGTATGTCACCGCTGAGGTTACCGTTGCCGGATTTTTAAAGAAACCGAAAGGAACGGGAGATAGAAAAACCGATTTGGATCATTTGAAGAAAGTGTCTGACCATTTAAAGGGCCTGATGGAGGAACAACGCTTCTATCTCGACAGTGATCTTTCCCTGGCAAAATTCGCCAAGCTGACCGATATTTCAGAAAAGGACATTTCGAAGGCCATTAATTTTTGCCAACATCGCAACTTCCATGAATTCGTGAATGGATATCGTGTCGAGGCCTTCAAGAAGAACTTGGAACGACAAGACCTGGCCCATTTGAATTTGCTGGGCGTCGCTTTTGAAAGTGGATTCGGTTCGAAGTCTACCTTTAACTTGGTCTTTAAGAAAAGTACAGGAATGACGCCTAAACAATATGTAGCCGATATATTGAAAAAGAAGTCCTAAAAAAGGTTTTCGGACGACTGACCTTGTCCAAGGTGACATCTTTGGGCAAAAAACAATATGCGTTACAAGATTAAACTTACAGCGGTTATGCTGTTCACGGTACTACAGGTATTCGGCCAAGGATTCCAAGAAATTGAAACCCGGATAACATCATTGGTTGAAGAACGGACGATTCCCTCTATGGTAGTCGGCATTTATAAAGATGGTGCCATTGTGTATCAATCGGCTTTCGGATTTTCAGATGTCGAACAAAAGGTACGGGCGACCCCCCAAACCTCGTATCAATTAGCTTCATTGAGCAAGCCGATTACCGCTTCGGCCATTATGGAACTACACCAACTCGGACGATTGGATATCGATGGCCCCATCACCGATTTCGTTAAAGTGAAGAAGGTGGATGAGACGTTCAAAGACCCCAGTATACGCCAGGTATTGAACCACACCTCGGGCTTAGGTACTTTTTTTGATATCTATTATGGGGACGAACCCGTGCCACCGATCGATTTCGATACCGCCTGGGATAGGTTTGGCACCTTATTTCATGAACCTGGTACGATCAATGAATATTCGAACTTGGGGTATGGCTTACTCGATCACATCATCGCCAAGGTTTCAGGAAAACCATATCGGGATTTTATGGAAGAAACCGTTTTCGAACCGTTGGGTTTGGACGCTACCTTTGTAATCCAGGAGGATAACTATCAAAATGGCGATTATGCCAGAATGTATGGAAAGCACCTCAAAAGATTGCCTTATATCTGGAACAACACCGTGGGGGCCGGTAACATCGCCTCCAATGTGAAGGACCTTTTGAAATTCGCGGCCACCTATTTGGAGAACGATCGGGAAAAATTGATTTCGGTCTCCCGGTTTGGAGCGATGAAGCATCGCGATGAGGAAGCTTTGTTCCATTATTATCAAGACACCCATTACGGATTGGGCTGGTATGCCATGGAAGATGACCAGGGTCGAGAGGTGGTGTGGCATGAAGGTGGAATGATGGGCGGGAGTACCGTTTTAAAGCTGTTTCCTAATGAAAAATCAGCTTTGGTCATCCTGACGAACACCTATGCCCCGGAAGTGGTCCGCTCCATATCGGATGCCTATGTACAAGAAATGATCGAAGGCTATCGGCCGACGCCACTTAACGAAGTGGCAGCATATCGATCGGTAGCCTCCGATCCATCGTACTATGGAAGTTGGAAAGGTACGGTACGGGTGGAGCAAACGACGGTACCGGTTACCCTAACTATTGATGAAAAAGGGGTAGGACTGGATTATATCGATTTTACGGCCGGTTCGTTCTTCTCGGATTATCAACCCTTACCATATGCCACCAAATTGTTCATGGGGATGATCAATCAAGGGTATTTCCTTGGTACAGGAATGGGGCCTTTGCCAGATATAACGGGAAGGGAAGCGAACAATAGACTGTTGTCATTGAAACTGCACAGGTCCGACGAAAACACCCTACGGGGAACCCTGGTGGGCATGGGAATTGCTGAGCGGGAATATTACGCTTATCCATACTTCATGGAATTGGTCAAAGTGGACTGATCGACGGTTCTTTTAGGATGATTTCCTTAAAGGAACAAGACATAAAAAAAACCCCCAGTGGGAGGTTTTAGTCTTACGTGATCATAGTGTTTTAAAATATACCCAAAAGGTCTAAAACTACACATACGGGAATCGCGACCAAAATCGCGACAAGAGCAAAGATCATCAGGCGTAAAAAGCCTTCCAAC
Organism: Flavobacteriaceae bacterium; assembly: GCA_013214065.1. Taxonomy (GTDB): domain Bacteria; phylum Bacteroidota; class Bacteroidia; order Flavobacteriales; family Flavobacteriaceae; genus Flagellimonas_B; species Flagellimonas_B algarum. The sequence continues at coordinate 65,397 of JABSPK010000017.1, read as the reverse complement.
ATGCCCATTCCCATTGAAGATTCATTTGCCATGATTAGGATTATTTCTTTCAATGTAGGTATTTATGGCCAGATTTCCCATAAAACCAGGGCATTTGTTCGATGAATGGCGCTCTTTTTCAGGGGTTTCGCAAGAATCGGCGAAGCTTACTCCTTGGTTTTGGTCATTTTTTTGGCCAGGGTTTCCAAAGAAACTCCCTTGGTTTCGGGCATGCTGAACAGCACCCATAACAGCTGTAATACCATCATTCCGGAAAAGAATATGAAGATCGGCCACGGATTGTCTTTGAAAATTCCGATCTCACTATCCAAAAATGTTGGGGTCAACAAGGTGATCAGGGCAGCGAATACCCAATGCGTTCCGGTACCCCATGATTGCCCGTAAGCGCGTACTTTGTTCGGAAAGATCTCGGAAATGAACACCCAGATTACAGCGCCTTGGCCTATAGCATGGGAAGCGATGAAGACCAAAACGAAAATCAACAAAAGCATGGCATTGGCACCACTGTAAAAACACCAGCCTACCATGGCCAAACTCACGATATAACCAATGGATCCCAAATACATGAGTTGCTTACGACCCAAACGATCGATCAGGGCGATACCCACGAAGGTGAACACCAAGTTGACCACACCGATACCAATCGAGCTGAACAATGATTCACCAGAGGCCAAACCGGCACGTTCCAAAATCTCCGGCGCATAGTATAGTACGAAATTTATACCGGACAACTGATTGAAAAAGGCCAATAAAAAGGCCAGAAGGATGGGTTTGTTGTATTTGCCGGAAAACAGTTTTTCCTTTTTGTCCGCCGTACGTTTTGCAAGCGCTTCCTTGATATCATTCAATTTTTGGGTGGCGGCATCCGGCGAAAGTCCAAGCTGTTCCAAGGCCCCCAAGATTGAAGCTTCCGAACGCTGTTTCATCAACAACCACCTCGGACTGTTCGGAATCTTCAACACCATAAACGTGTAGATCAATGCAGGTAGTCCTTCGATACCCAGCATCCAACGCCAGGCCGTATCCGTCGAAAAGAACATGCCTATCAGATAATTCGAAATAAAGGCGATCAAAATCCCAAAAACGATATTGAATTGGTACATAGCGGTCAACCGCCCCCGATTGTCAGGATTCGAGATTTCGGAGATGTAAATCGGGGCAGCTACCGATGAAGCCCCGACACCGACACCACCAATGAACCGGAAAAAGGAAAAGCTATAAGGTTCGACCGCCACGGCAGACCCCACTGCGGACAGGAAGTATAATACACCGATCCAAAACAAGGTCTTTTTCCGCCCGAACCGGTCGCAAGGAATACCTCCGAACAATGATCCGATCACGGTGCCCCATAAGGCCATCGACATGATGAAAATACCGTGGAAAGTAAACAGGGAATCCCCTAAAAACCAATTCGTGCCCCACAGTTCCTTTATCGGCTGGTTGGCGCCACTGATGACTACGGTATCGAAGCCGAATAAAAATCCCGCCAAAGCGGCGGTCAATGAAATCTTGAAAATACGTTTGTCCATAGGGTTGGTCTATGAGGCTAAAGCTAGCGAAAAATCACATAAGCCCCTGCACATGGGCCAGTACCTTTTCAGTTGCTCCCTGACGCTCCTTTACGTAATCGGAATTTACGCTACCTGTTGTGCGGGCAAATCGGGCATCTTCCAAGCAGCGGTCCAGGGTAGCTGCAAGTTGGTCAGCATCGGAAACGACCAAGATCCCCTTTTTCGCCACTAGATCTTCGACTTCCTTAAAGCCCTTGAATTGGGGGCCGATGACTATCGGGATTCCGAAAACTGCCGGTTCCAGTGTGTTGTGCAAGCCGGTGACAAAACCGCCGCCCACATAGGCGATATCGGCATACCGGTAGATTTTGGTCAACAAGCCTATCGTATCGATAATGAGCACTTCATGATCCGAGATCGATCGACCTGCCATTTCGGAATAACGCACTACTTTTTTATTCAAAGAAGCAACCAATCCATCGATATGGGAGGTTTTGATATTGTGAGGGGCAATGACGAATTTGACCCCCTTCGTACTCGCATTGATGTATGGAACAAGTAATTGTTCCCCTTCGGGCCAGGTGCTTCCGGCCACCACACAACTGTGGCCGTTTTTAAAGGAAGCCATGAAATCCAATGCAACGGCTTCATTGGCGACTTCAGCTACCCGATCAAAGCGGGTATCCCCACTGATCCCAACTTCCTGTATGCCGAGCTTGTGGAGTAGCTGGGCAGAGGGGGTATCTTGAACGGATATATGGGTGAAACGGTGGAGCGCTTTTCGCATGAATCGCCCCCACGGCTTGAAATAAACCTGTCGTTTCGAGAAAATCGCCGAGACCAATACGATGGGTACGCCATGCCGGTCGAGTTCACGTAAATAATTGGGCCAGATTTCGTATTTCACGAAAATCGCCAATTTCGGTCGAGCAAGGCGTAGGAACGATTTTGCGTTACCCAGGGTATCGAGCGGAAGGTAGCAGATCAGGTCTGCGAACGGACTGTTTTTCCGGACCTCATAGCCCGAAGGGGAAAAGAACGTCAATAGGATCTGATGGTCGGGATAGGACGACCGAAGTCCCTTCAGTATGGGCAAGCCCTGTTCGTATTCTCCCAAAGAAGCGACATGCATCCATAACAAAGGCCTCTCGGGATCACGTTCTTTTTCCAAATACGACCAAACCGTCTTTCGCCCTTTGGTGAACAACTTCATTTTCGGACTGAACCATGCACTGACCCCTAGGGCCAAGGATGCGATTCGGGTCAAGATGGAATAGATAATATACATGTATCGGAATCGCCGCTAAATTACATTTCTTTCAAGTATTGTGGAGCGTACGCCCGCTTATTGTTAATTTTGCCAAACAAGATGCGCGTATGAAAAAAATACAAATGGTCGACCTCAAGGGTCAATACGAAGGGATCCGTGAAGAAGTAAACCGTTCGTTTTCAGAAATTATGGAATCATCCGCTTTTATCAATGGGCCAGTGGTACATGCCTTTCAAAAAGAACTGGAAGATTATTTGGGGGTGAAACATGTAATTCCCTGTGCCAATGGTACGGATGCCCTACAGATTTGTATGATGGGACTCGGTCTGGAGCCTGGTGACGAGGTGATTACCGCAGATTTCACCTTTGCGGCCACCGTTGAGGTCATTGGCTTGTTGCGATTGACACCGGTACTGGTCGATGTCGAACCCGACACCTTTAATATCGACCCAAAGGCCATTGAAAAGGCGATAACCCCAAAGACCAAGGCCATCGTTCCCGTACACCTCTTCGGACAATGTGCGAATATGGATGCGATTATGGCATTGGCCGAAAAACACGGGTTATACGTTATCGAAGATAATGCCCAGGGTATCGGGGCAACGCACACCTTCGCTGACGGAAGCAAGCAGAAATCAGGGACGATCGGGCATGTAGCCTCCACTTCTTTTTTTCCATCCAAGAACCTCGGGTGCTATGGTGATGGTGGGGCCATATTTACCAATGATGACGATTTGGCCCATACGATCCGCGGTATGGTCAACCATGGCATGTACAAGCGCTACCATCACGATGTGGTCGGGGTAAACTCGCGATTGGATTCGTTGCAAGCGGCTGTCTTGAGGGCAAAACTGCCCCATCTGGATTCCTACAATGCCAAACGGCGAGCGGCTGCCAGAAAATACTCCATGGCTTTTACAGGACAACCCAATATTACCGTACCGAAAACCGTCAACGGCTGTGATGGTATCTGTGAACAATGCGATTGTCATGTGTTCCACCAATATACACTGCGTATAATGAAGGAAAAAAGAGACAAGTTGGTGCAACATTTGAACGAAAATGGCGTTCCATGTGGAGTGTATTATCCCATTCCCCTTCACAAGCAGAAGGCCTATGTGGATGAGCGCTACAATGAAGACGACTTTCCGGTGACCAACCAGTTGGTCGAGGAAGTCATCTCGCTGCCGATGCATACGGAGTTGGATGACGAACAAATCGGATTCATTACCAAACTGGTTATAGACTTTGTAAACGGATAATAATGCAAAAAGTATTGGTAACAGGCGGATTGGGCTTCATAGGATCCCACACCGTAGTAGAATTACAAAAAGAAGGTTTCGAAGTAGTTGCGATCGACAATCTATCGAACTCTTCCGAAGATGTTCTTGACGGCATCGAAGCGATTACCGGCATCCGGCCACTTTTCGAAAAAATGGATCTTCGTGACAAGCCTGCGGTGCAGGATTTTTTTGCCCGACACAGTGATTTGGAAGGGGTCATCCATTTTGCCGCTTCTAAGGCGGTAGGGGAGAGCGTGGGCAATCCACTACTCTATTATGAAAACAACCTAGGGGTCTTGGTATATATTTTACAAGAATTGACGAAGAAGGGCAATGCCAATTTCATCTTCAGCTCGTCCTGTACGGTTTACGGTCAGGCCGATGTGATGCCCATCACGGAAAACGCCCCGGTAAAACCTGCAGAATCACCTTATGGCAATACCAAACAGGTGGGTGAAGAGATCATTCAAGATACCTGTAAGGTCAACCCGCAATTATCGGCCATCGCCTTGCGCTATTTCAATCCGATAGGAGCGCATCCAAGTGCGGAGATCGGGGAATTACCTTTGGGGGTTCCGCAAAACCTGGTTCCGTTCATTACCCAGACCGCGGCTGGCTTACGCGAGCAACTATCGGTTTTCGGGGATGATTATCCGACCAATGATGGGACCTGTATCCGTGATTACATCCATGTGGTGGATGTGGCCCGGGCACACGTAGTGGCCTTGCAAAGACTTTTGGACGGAAAGCACGAAGGCAATTATGAAGTCTTCAATTTGGGGACCGGTACCGGAAGTTCGGTACTCGAGGTCATCCAAAGCTTCGAAAAAGTATCCGGTGATACCTTGAACTATCGCGTTGCCCCAAGAAGGGCTGGTGATGTGATCCAAGCCTATGCCGATACCACCAAAGCCAATCAGGTTTTGGGATGGAAGGCGAATTCAACCCTTGATGATGCGATGCGTTCGGCTTGGGATTGGGAACGTAAGATCAGGAATATACCCGAAAAGGAATCGGTTTGATAATACAAACGATCTGGATAATAAAAAGGAGGGCAAGACGCCCTCCTTTTTTTATGTATCTTATCAGGCAAACCTAGAACGATATGCTGAAAAAGTACGCCTTACTGGCAAGTTTGGTCATGACTACCTGCTTGCTCGCCCAAAAAACCCATCTCCATTGCGGCCAATTGGTCGATGTGGCGACAGGAAAAATCCTAACTGAACGTACGATCGTAGTCGTCGATGGCACGATTGAATCGATTGAAGCAGGCTATGTGGCAGACCCCAATGCCATCGATTTGAAAAACAAGGTTGTACTGCCCGGATTGATTGACATGCACGTGCATATCGAAGGGGAGTTCGGTCCAAAAACCTACATCAAGCGTTTTACCGATAACGAGGCCGATGTGGCCTTGGAATCTACCGTATATGCCAAGCGTACCCTTATGGCTGGTTTCACCACCGTACGCGATCTGGGAGGTAGTGGGGTGAACGTTGCGCTGCGAAACGCCATCAATAACGGCCTGGTCGAAGGCCCGCGTATTTTTACCGCAGAAAAGGCACTGGCTACGACCGGGGGGCACGCCGATCCAACCAATGGGGTGAAAACAGAGTTGATGAAAGACCCCGGCCCGAAAGACGGGGTGGTCAATTCTATCGAGGATGCCAAGAAGGCAGTGCGCCAACGGTATAAAAATGGGGCCGATGTCATCAAGATAACGGCTACAGGTGGGGTGTTAAGTGTGGCCAAGAGCGGTGAGAACCCGCAGTTCACCGTCGAAGAAGTCGAGGCCATCTGTGCCGCGGCAAAGGATTACGGATTTTCAGTCACTGCACATGCGCATGGTGATGAAGGGATGTACCGGGCCGTAAAAGGTGGGGTCAACAGCATTGAACATGGTACCTTGATGAGTGATCGTACCATGCAATTGATGATCGAAAAGCAATGTTACCTGATCCCAACGATCAGTGCCGGGAAACAAGTGGCCGAGAAAGCGAGGATACCCGGTTTTTTTCCTAAGGTCGTGGCCAAAAAAGCGCTTGAGATCGGGCCATTGCACCAAAGTACGATCGCGAAAGCCTACAAAAAAGGAGTGCCCATGGGTTTTGGTACCGACGCCGGGGTTTTCCCACATGGAATGAACGCCATTGAATTCGGGTACTTACTAGAGGCCGGCGTGCCCGTAAAGGCTTCATTGCGCCAGGCGACCATGATCAATGCCGAATTACTAGGGATGCAAGATCGATTGGGACAGATCAAGGACGGTTATATCGCCGATATCATAGCTGTTGACAGTAATCCTTTCGAAGACGTACACACCCTTGAAGACGTGGTGTTCGTCATGAAGGACGGGAAAATCCACAAGAAGCCGTAATCCGTTAGATTCCGAAATCCGTAGATATAGGGTGGTCACCGATTTTGAAAACAGTGTCGAACTGGTTCGATTCGCCCAAAAAGAAGGGTTGTTCATTGTCCTTTACAGCCAATTGGCGAAGGATTTCCATCGTGCGAGCCTCCCTTTTGCGATATCCGATGCAGCTGGGGCCGAAGCCTTCGTAGCTGATTTGAATGCCTCCTTAGATGTGATTTTGCAAACGCGTTTCACCGCCTTCCAGAATTTGGTTTACCTGATCGATATTCCCGAAAGGACGATGAAAAGTATTGCGGGTTCGAATCCGGCCGACATGATCGAGCAGGCCGTTTTCGAGATGCTCAAACGAACCTGGCAAAAGGTATGGATCAGACACCTGCATGCTAATAAGAATTGACGGTTTTTATGGGAATCGGGAGCCAAGGGCGAAAAACCTTCCACCATACAATCCGGGTAACCGATTTGTTGTATTTTTGATTAAATTTTGCGAATTTTTTCGACGAAATGTCCCATGGATAAATATTCCTTTTTAAACGCCGCCCATACCTCCTTCTTTGCGGAGCAGTATGAACGCTATACCAAAAGTCCCGACAGTATCGAACCGAGTTGGCGGGCTTTTTTCCAAGGTTTTGATTTCGGATTGGAGAGCTCCCTGGATGAACTGGAGCTTTTCGATGGGCAAAACGGGGTCCACCTCCAAGCCAATGGCCAAGCTGTTGCCATGCCCCAATCCCTACAAAAAGAATTCCAAGTCGTCAAATTGATCGACGGGTATCGCTCAAGGGGGCATCTGTTCACCCAGACCAATCCGGTACGTGAGCGTCGCCAGTATGCGCCTTCTCTGGATCTTGAGAATTTCGGACTGGCACAGGATGACCTGTCCGTGGTTTTCGATGCGGGCAACGTAATCGGGATCGGTCCGAGTACTTTAGCGAAGATCATCGAACATTTGGAGCGGATCTACTGCGACGCCATCGGTGTCGAATACATGTACATCCGAACCCCGGAGCGCATCCAGTGGATACAGAATTGGTTGAACGTCAATGACAACCATCCCAGGTTTTCCCCTGAACAAAAGAAAAACATCCTTAGGAAACTCAATGAAGCGGTTTCCTTCGAAGGCTTTTTGCATACCAAATACGTAGGGCAGAAGCGTTTCTCCCTTGAAGGGGGTGAGTCGTTGATACCCGCCCTTGACGCGATCATCGAAAAGGCCGCCGATGCCGGGGTCAAGCAATTCTTTATGGGTATGGCCCACCGGGGTCGCCTAAACGTCTTGACCAATATCTTCGGCAAATCACCCAAAGATATTTTCAGCGAATTCGATGGCAAGGACTATGAGGAAACCATTTTTGATGGGGATGTCAAATACCATTTGGGGTGGACCTCGAAGCGGGAGACCGATTCAGGCAAGATGGTGAACATGAACATCGCCCCGAACCCATCGCATTTGGAAACGGTCAATGGGATCGTACAAGGGATAGCGAGGGCGAAACAAGACAGTTCACACCAAGATAACATTTCAGAGGTGTTGCCTATATTGGTGCATGGTGATGCCGCATTCGCCGGACAGGGAGTCGTTTATGAGGTCATTCAGATGGCCAAATTGGACGGTTACCATACCGGAGGTACGATCCATATCGTGGTCAACAACCAAATCGGATTTACTACGAATTATCTCGACGGGCGTTCATCGACCTATTGTACCGACGTCGGCAAGGTCACCTTATCGCCGGTGTTGCATATCAACGCCGATGATGCCGAAGCGGTAGTACATGCCGCGACCTTTGCCCTGGAATACCGCATGCGATACAAACGCGATGTATTCTTGGACCTCTTGGGATATCGGAAATATGGCCATAACGAGGGCGACGAACCGAAATTCACCCAACCTTTGTTGTACAAGTCCATTTCGAAACACCAGAACCCAAGGGATATTTACGCGGCTAAATTGCTGGCAGAGGGGGTCATCGACGAGGGCTATGTAAAACGGCTTGAGAAAGAATATAAAGAAAGCTTGGAAGAAGATCTTTTGGATTCCCGAAAACAGGAAAAAACAAAGATTACCCCATTCATGCAAGACGAATGGGACGGCTTTGGTCAGGTGACCGAAGATGCCATGCTCAAAAGAATCGATACGGCCTATGAGGTCAATCGGTTGAATGCCGTTGCCAAGGCGATTACCCAGTTGCCGAAAGACAAGAAATTCTTGCGTAAGCTGGAGCGCTTGGTCGATGGCCGACGCAAAATGTATTTCGAAGACAACAAACTCGACTGGGCCATGGGGGAATTGTTGGCCTATGGTTCGTTGATTGCAGAAGGCTATGACGTTAGAATGACGGGTCAAGATGTCGAACGCGGAACCTTCTCGCACCGTCATGCCGTTATCAAGACCGAGATGCATGAAGAGGAAGTGGTTTTGTTGAACGAAATGGGGGCGGATCAGAAAGGCCGGTTCTATATCTATAACTCGCTATTGTCGGAGTATGCGGTCATGGGCTTTGATTATGGTTACGCTATGGCGAGTCCGGGTACCTTGACCATTTGGGAAGCCCAGTTCGGTGATTTCAGCAACGGTGCACAGATCGTTATCGATCAATACTTATCCTCTGCTGAAGACAAATGGAAATTGCAAAACGGTCTGGTCTTATTACTGCCCCATGGGTATGAAGGCCAAGGTGCGGAACACTCTTCGGCTCGCATGGAGCGATACTTGCAACTATGTGCCAAAGACAATATGTACGTGGCCGATGTGACCACCCCGGCGAATATGTTCCATTTGTTGCGAAGACAGATGAAGGCCTCCTTTAGGAAACCTTTGGTGGTCTTTACCCCAAAGAGTTTGTTGCGACACCCTAAGGTGGTGTCGACCAAAGAGGAAATGGCCAAGGGGCAGTTCCAAGAGCTGATCGATGACCCCGATGCCAAGGCGGCCAAAGTAAAGTCGTTGGTCTTTTGTACCGGTAAATTCTATTACGACCTCTTGGCCAAGAAAGAAGAAATGAAACGCGATGACGTGGCCTTGGTCAGGGTAGAACAATTATTCCCACTACCGATCGAACAAATGGAAAAAACCATTGCCAAATATAAAAACGCCGATGATTTGGTATGGGCCCAAGAAGAACCTAGAAACATGGGAGCTTGGGGTCATATGTTGATGCATTATGAGAAGGCCAAAACCTTCAGGGTCGCCTCAAGAAGATTTTATGGGGCGCCGGCGGCAGGTAGTGCGGTCCGTTCGCAACGACGCCATGCCCAGGTCATTGAATACGTCTTTGACAAGACCAAAGACAATATGGTTAGAAAATAAAGAACTCGAAATAAAAAAGAAACGATGATTCTAGAAATGAAAGTCCCATCTCCGGGAGAGTCCATCACCGAAGTCGAAATTGCGGAGTGGTTGGTACAAGATGGCGATTACGTTGAAAAAGACCAAGCCATTGCCGAGGTGGATTCGGACAAGGCGACCTTGGAATTGCCCGCCGAAGAAAGTGGGACCATAACCTTAAAAGCTGAAGAAGGCGACGCGGTTGCCGTGGGTGAGGTAGTCTGTCTCATCGATACCAGCGCCGAAAAACCTGAGGGTGGGGCAGCGGATGCCAAAGCAGAGAAAGCTCCTGTCGAAGCCCCGAAAGAAACGGCAAAGCCGGTCAAGGAGGAAAAGACCTCCTATGCCACGGGTACGCCTTCGCCAGCCGCGAAAAAGATCTTGGATGAAAAAGGGATTGCCCCGGCTGAGGTTTCAGGTACTGGCCGTGATGGTCGCATCACCAAAGACGATGCGGTGAATGCCAAGGCCTCCATGGGCTCACCTACCGGTGGTAATCGCGGCGAGTCGCGTTCGAAATTGTCCATGTTGCGTCGAAAAGTAGCCGAACGTTTAGTTGCGGCAAAAAATGAAACGGCCATGTTGACCACCTTCAATGAGGTCGATATGTCTCCGATTTTTGAATTGCGCAAGCAATATAAAGAAGCTTTCAAAGAGAAGCATGGGGTCAGCCTTGGCTTTATGTCGTTCTTCACAAAAGCTTGTATACGAGCCCTTCAAATGTACCCGGCGGTCAACTCGATGATCGATGGAAAAGAGATGATCTCTTACGATTTCTGCGATATCAGCATTGCCGTCTCTGGCCCCAAAGGCCTGATGGTTCCTGTTATCCGAAATGCCGAAAACCTAACCTTTAGGGGGGTTGAGGCCGAAGTAAAGCGTTTGGCCATACGGGCCCGTGATGGCGAGATCACCGTTGATGAAATGACCGGGGGAACCTTTACCATTTCGAATGGCGGGGTGTTCGGTTCCATGTTGTCGACGCCGATCATCAATCCGCCGCAAAGTGCGATCCTCGGGATGCACAATATCGTAGAACGCCCTGTGGTCAAAAATGGGGAAGTCGCGATTGCGCCGATCATGTATGTGGCGCTTTCGTATGACCACCGCATCATTGACGGCAAAGAATCCGTCGGCTTTTTAGTGGCAGTTAAGGAAGCCCTTGAAAATCCTCAAGAACATTTGATGGACGGTAACGTGACCAAGGCCTTGGAGCTTTAGACTAGTCCGTTTTTAAGAATAGCCGCTTTTTGTCGTAATCGATTACGGCCTTGCCTTTTTTAAGGATGTCGGCCCCGATAATGCCATCGACCGGTTGTGCCTTGTGGTTCACTAGGGCCTCATTGACATGAACCAAATCGAAGAGCACCAATTTCTGTTTTTTACGTTCCCAATTGCCGATGGTGATGCGGTTCTTGGCTGCCACGAAGGTTTCCATGGCGGTGGCTCCGGCTCCGGCAGCTTTGATTTCAGAGGGTTCCGGCCGTAGTCCGAAAAAAGCAATACGCTCGGTGCCGATACAAGTGTTCGATGCTCCGGTATCCAAAATAAAGCGTCCTTCAATGCCGTTGATTTCTGCCATCAGTTCGAAATGATCGGTAGCGGTCAATGTCAAGGATACACTGACATACCCTTTTGATTTCAGAAATTTTTTGAGTGCCCTCATTCGTAAATTTTCTTAAAGATAGATTTATTTTTGCGTGATGATCATAACCGACACCCATACCCATTTGTACAGCGAGGCCTTTGATGGGGATCGCGATGCCATGATGCAACGTGCCCTTGATGCAGGGGTGCGACGTTTCTTCGTTCCGGCCATCGATTCGACCTATACCGAAGGCATGTATGCCTTAGAGGCGGCCTATCCTGAAAACGTGTTCCTCATGATGGGGTTGCACCCCACCCATGTCAAAGCCAATGTTGCCGAAGAATTAAAGCATGTGGAAGCACAGCTAGCCGCACGGAAATTCTATGCTGTCGGAGAGATCGGAATCGATTTGTACTGGGATGCTTCGACCTTGGACTTACAACAAGAAGCCTTTGTTGACCAGATTCGCCTAGCGAAACGGTACGGCTTGCCGATCGTCATTCACTGTCGCGAGGCTTTTGAAGAGGTTTTCGAGATTTTGGAGCAGGAGAAGGAGGATTCGTTATTTGGAATCTTCCACTGTTTTACCGGTACGTATGAAGATGCCGAGCGGGCCATCGCCTGTAATATGGCATTGGGTATCGGTGGGGTGGCTACCTTCAAGAACGGGAAGATCGATCGTTTTCTGGACCAAATCGACCTCAAGCATATCGTATTGGAGACCGATGCGCCGTATTTGGCCCCGGTACCTTATCGAGGCAAACGGAATGAGAGTGCTTATATCGTGAACGTATTGGAGAAGTTGGCCACGATTTATCGTTTGCCCGAAACTGAAATCGCCAATTGCACCACAGAAAATTCAAAACGTATTTTCGGTATTTGATACCTTTAGGACATGGTTAAGATTTTGCTGATTTATACCGGGGGTACCATCGGAATGGTCAAAGACTATGAGACCGGTGCTTTGAAGGCCTTTGATTTTGAGGAGCTGTTAAAGAACATTCCTGAATTGAACCAACTGGATTGCGGTATCTATGGGGTGTCTTTCAAGAATCCGATGGATTCGTCCAACATGAACCCCTCGTACTGGGAACAGCTTGCCGAGATCATCGCTTCACACTACGATCGTTATGATGGGTTCGTAGTGTTACACGGGAGCGATACGATGAGTTATTCGGCCTCGGCGCTGAGTTTTATGTTGGAGAACTTGGCCAAGCCGGTGATCTTTACCGGATCGCAACTGCCCATTGGTGATTTGCGTACCGACGCCAAAGAGAACCTGATCACCTCCATTCAAATCGCTTCTTTACAAGAACAGGGGCGACCCGTGATCCGTGAAGTAGGCTTGTATTTTGAGTATAAATTGTATCGTGGCAACCGAACCACCAAAATCAATGCCGAGCATTTCGAAGCCTTTGAATCACCCGATTACCCGCCTTTGGTCGAATCGGGGGTACATCTAAAGGTGAACCATCCCTATCTGCTCGATCGGGCAGTTGAACAAGGGGAGCTCATAGTGCACCGAAAGATGGCCGAAGAGGTCGCCGTCCTGAAGTTGTTTCCGGGCATTGGCAAACCCTTGGTCGAGGCGATCATCGACTCCCCGGGTTTAAAGGTGTTGATCCTTGAGACCTATGGGGCAGGTAATGCACCTACCGATACCTGGTTTCTCGAGTTGTTGGCCGATGCCATAAAAAAAGGGCGCTACATCATCAATGTGACCCAGTGTGCAGGGGGCAGTGTCACCATGGGGCATTACGAGACCAGCAAACAACTGGAAGCACTGCGAATCATCGACGGAAAAGACATGACTACGGAGGCTGCGATAGCCAAGGCAATGTATCTGATTGGAAGCCAAATCGAAGGCCCTTCTTTCAAGAAAAATTTCGAAACTTCGCTGCGTGGTGAAATGAGTTAAATTAACGCACCAAATTTCTGTAACTAATTATTTTTTTGTTTATTGGTCGGCCTAACTTTAAAATTAGAGAGGTGGCCGAGTGGTCGAAGGCGCACGCCTGGAAAGTGTGTATACACCAAAAGTGTATCGAGGGTTCGAATCCCTTCCTCTCTGCTAGGTTTTATTGAATTTTTTAATTGCGAAATTTTTATATCTTTAACATTATTAACTAACTAAATTTAAGTTTGAACACGATGAAAAAAATATCCGTTTCTCTGGCGACCGCCGGAATGTTTATTTTAGGTACTACCACGGCTTCTGCGGCAATGCTACAAGACGGGGCTGAGGCTAGCAAAGGGTTTACCCAAGTATTGAAAGAGCAGTTCATCCAAGGTGGGCCGGTTTTCATGGGTATCGTACTTTTATGTTTGATTTTAGGTTTGGCCGTTGCCATCGAGCGTATCATTTACTTGAACATGGCAAGTACCAATTCCGCGAAGTTGAAACAACAAGTCGAGGATGCATTGGCTTCCGGTGGCGTTGAAGCTGCCAAAGAAGTATGCCGAAACACCAAAGGACCTGTTGCTTCCATTTTCTACCAAGGATTGGATCGTATGGGCGAAGGTCTTGAATCAGCTGAAAAAGCCGTCGTGGCTTACGGTGGTGTTCAAATGGGCCAATTGGAGAAAAACGTATCATGGTTGTCGTTGTTCATCGCGATTGCTCCTATGCTAGGGTTCATGGGTACGGTAATCGGTATGATCGCGGCCTTCCAGAAAATCGCCGCAGTAGGTAACTTGAGTGCCTCGTTGATTGCCGGTGACATCCAGGTGGCGTTATTGACTACGGTATTCGGTCTGATCACAGCGATTATCCTTCAAATTTTCTACAACTACATTATTGCTAAAATCGATAGTATCGTTAACGATATGGAAGACTCTTCGATCTCTTTGATCGATATGTTGTCGGCCCATAAAAAATAAATCTTAACCCAATAAACTATCGGATTATGCAAAAGATTATAAAATATGTATTGATTGCCATTGGCGTTCTCGCCGCTGTGGTTGCGTTCTTCATGATGCCCGATGCGGACGACCCCAATGCGATCGATAGTTCAGGAATAAGCATCATGTTCTTATTGATGTGGTTGCTTTTGATCGTTGCCACCGTACTGGCACTGTTCTTCGGCTTGAAAAAAATGATGACCACCCCAGGGGGTCTCAAAAAAGCCCTCTTTTCACTGGGCGGTCTGGCCGTATTGTTCATCATCGGTTATGCCCTTTCAAGTGGGGATGAAGCCCAAGCTGTTGTCGATACCTTCGCAGGTAAGGACATCCAGCCTGAGGCAAGTACCGTAAAGACCATTGGAATGTTGTTGAACGTTTTCTTTGGTATGGTGTTAGTGGCCGTTCTATTGATGATCTGGCCTGGAATCAAGAAACTAATAGGAAGATAAAAACAGAACGTTATGCCTAGAAGAAAAGGAGCACCTGAGGTTAATGCCGGTTCTATGGCTGACATTGCTTTCTTGCTATTGATCTTTTTCTTGGTGACTACCACCATTGAAACAGATGCCGGTCTAGATCGAATGTTACCTCCAATTGAACCGCCTGATACGGATGTTGTCATCAAGCAGAAGAATATTTTTACTGTTGGGATCAACAAGAACGGTCAGTTGTTGGTTGAGGAACAATTAATGGATCTTGAGGATTTGCGGGATGCCGCTATCGCGTTTTTGGATAACGGGGGAGCGCCTTCGGGTAGCCCTGATTACTGCAACTACTGCAAAGGGAAACGGGATGCCGGTTCATCCGACAACCCGGGCAAGGCCATTATTTCCTTGAAGAACGATAGGGAAACCAAATATGCCACCTACATTACGGTTCAGAACGAACTAGTAGGTGCCTATAACGATTTGAGGAATAGGGAGGCCCAGCGTCTATACGGTCGTGATTTTACCGATATGGAAGCTGAGTATTTGAATCCGGAGACACCGTCCAGTCTAAGGGATGACCTAAAAGACAAGGTGAAAACGATCCAAGACCTGTTCCCACAAAAACTATCTGAGGCAGAAACCTCCAATAACTAACTAAAACTGACAGATGGCTAAATTTGCTAAGAAAAAAGACGGTGATTTGCCAGCGGTTTCAACCGCCTCGCTTCCAGATATCGTTTTCATGTTGCTGTTCTTCTTTATGACGGTAACAACCATGAAAGACAGCTCGCTTTTGGTACAGAATACCTTACCGAATGCAACTGAAATCAAGAAGCTGGAAAAGAAAGATCGTGTTATTTATATCTACGTTGGGAAACCCACAAGGGAGTACCAAAGTGTATACGGAACCGAACCTAAAATCCAATTGAACGACAAGTTCGCCAGTGTTGACGAAGTCGGATCGTATATTTTGGCAGAGCGGGCTAAAAAGCCCCAAGAGCTTCAAAATGTATTGACGACCGCATTGAAAGTCGACAAAGAAGCGAATATGGGTCTGATTGCGGACATTAAGCAAGAATTGCGTAAGGTGAATGCCTTGAAGGTCAACTACACGACCTATGAAGGTAATGCCTTCAACAACTTGCAATAAGGTTCAAAAGATTCCACTTTAATTTAGTGAGAACGGCCCTTGACTTCGTCAGGGGCCGTTTTCATTTAGGGAAGTCGTCAAAATGATGTTCCCCGCAGTCTATCACCCCGTTTTATGGAATAATGCTTGTGGATCATATCTGGTCTAACCGCCCTTTGGGCATATAACCAAAAATGATATGAATCAACGAATACCACTTCCGACCGTCAACGCGGGATCCATGGCTGACATTGCCTTCCTGCTTTTGATCTTTTTCTTGGTCACTACGAGCATCGACACCGATGCGGGAATCCTTAAGAAAGTACCTCGAAGTTCCGATGAAATCGTCGATATCGCAGAGCGAAACCTGCTGCGGATACAGCTGAACGCCCAAGGCGATATCCTAATCGATGAAGTCATAACACCTATTGCTGAAGTGCAAGCCAACGCCATTGCCTTTCTAGACAACGGAGGCATTCCCAAGGGTGTTGAAGGTCACTGTGAGTATTGTCAGGGTAAAGCGTCGAAAGAAGCTTCCGATAATCCGCAAAAGGCCATCATCTCGATTACGACCCATAGGGAGACGGCTTACAGTGATTTTATCGCCGTTCAAAACGAAGTGTTGTCCGCGTATGAAACCCTTCGCGATCGCGAAGCTAGGCGCTTGTTCGATAGCGGGCTGAAAGCGATGGTATTGGGCTTGAAGGATGTCAATACCCCAGATGGGCGGAAAGGGCGTTTCAAGGCGCAACTGACCACACTGAGAGAACGCTTTCCCAAGAAAATCGTAGAAGCATTACTATCCAAATCCTAAACGTCATGAGAAATTTTAAAACCACCACCACCGACCTGCCCCAGATATCTACCGCTTCCTTACCCGACATCGTGTTCATTTTGCTGTTCTTTTTCATGTCGGTGACCATTATCGATGACAGGAACCTGCTGGTCGACCAAAATCCACCGCTTGCGGATCAGATCGAATCCTTGGATAAAAAAGAGCATACCATCGAGATTTTCATTGGTAAACCGCGACCTATCTATAGCGAGCGGTATGGACACGAACCACGCATCCAACTCGGGAAAAAGTTTGCGGGACTGCATGAGGTCAGGCCTTTTATTTTGGAAGAGCTAGCAACGATGTCAGAAGCTGCAAAACGCAGGGCGCTGGTCCGTCTAAAAGTCGATAAGGCCGTAGGAATGGGTATTGTTGAAGATGTGAAAAAGGAGTTGCAAGAGGCGCATATCCGTAAGATCGTATACATCACCAACGAAGGAGACCCCTTGGAATACCGATAGCATACGAACATCAAAATACTTCCCATACCCCTGACGGGAAGTATTTTGTTTTTATCTTGTACATCATGAGGTGTCATCGATTCGTTGTGGTTCTGTTTTTGGCCTTCGTCCAGGCTGTCGTCGCTCAAGACGGGGTAGCGACCGATAGTATCGATGCCCGATATCTCGAGGATCAATTTTATGCTGGTCTCTCGTATAATTTTCTGCTCGATCGTCCTGGTAGTGTCATACAGCGGAACCTCTCTTACAACCTCCAACTCGGATTTCTGAAAGACATTCCACTCAACAAGAACCGGAATTTCGGGCTAGCCCTTGGCGTCGGCTATGCTACCAACTCGTATTATTCGAGCCTCTTGGCAACCGAGACCGAAGGGGTCATCACCTATCAGGTGCCTGAAGGACTTGAGGTCGATTTCAATCGAAGTAAGATCGAAACCCATGCTGTTGAATTTCCTTTCGAATTGCGATGGCGAACCTCGAATGCAACCGATTATAAATTCTGGAGGGTGTACGGGGGAATCAAAGCGAGTTACCTATTTTCCCGAACTTCCAAGATCGTCTCAGATCAATCGCGTTCGAGTTTTCAAAACGATGACATTCGAGCGTGGCAGTATGGCGTCATGATGAATTTCGGTTACAATACCTGGAATGTCCATATCTATTATGCCCTGGCCGGTCTCTTCGAAGACGGAATCCTGTTGGGTGACGAGGCTATTGACATGCGCCCCTTAAGGATCGGGGTCATCTTTTACATCCTATAACCAGTATTTCAAAGTAAACAATTGGGCGAATAAGCCGACCAAAAAACCGATCAACAACTCGACTTTCGAGTGGGCCCGAAGATAAAGTCGCGAACTGGCCACGATACCGGTCAATAAGGTGAGCAAGGCGATGGCGAAGGTGATGTTCATTTCAAAGTGGATGCTCAATCCGGAAAGGAACATCAACAAGCTCCCCATTCCGAGCAGATGGATGCTCGCCTTTATCTTTAGGAACAAAAGGATATACAGGGTGCAGGACGCGATCAATAAGCCAACAAAAAAGAAGTAAAGTTCATGCACGTAATTTTGGGGGATGACCTTGTACAAAACCATTAAATAAATCAGGATACTTATGGCCAAAGGGTACTTTCGTTCGGGTATCGAGGGGGCGAAAACCGAATGCGTGAGCCCGAGGTTTTTCAAGATGAAAAAGGCAATGATCGGAATGATCACCGTCAGGATGAAAATGGGCAGGATATTGCCACTTTGCAATTCGAGTGAACTGACCTTGGGTGATATCAGAAAGTACGAAACGGTACCCGCGAACGGGATGAACAAGGGATGGAAAATGTACGAGATGCTTTTTAGAAAGAACCGCATCAGATCTTTTTTCTAAGACGGGCTACGGGTATGCCCAATTGCTCCCGGTATTTGGCCACGGTCCTTCTGGCAATAGGGTAGCCTTTCTCCTTCAGTAATTTGGCCAATTTATCATCGGTAAGCGGCTTCTTCTTTTCCTCGTCGCGGATGACCGTTTCCAAGATCTTTTTGATCTCACGAGTCGAAACGTCTTCTCCCTGCTCGTTTTTCATGGCCTCGGAGAAGAATTCCTTGATCAATTTGGTGCCGTAAGGGGTATCGACATATTTGCTATTCGCGACCCGTGAAACGGTCGATACGTCCATATCGATCTTGTCGGCGATATCTTTTAGGATCATCGGGCGCAATTTGCGCTCATCTCCTGTCATAAAGTATTCCCGTTGGTATTCCATGATGGTACTCATGGTGACGAAAAGGGTCTGTTGCCGCTGCTTTATGGCATCGATGAACCATTTTGCCGCGTCTAACTTTTGCTTGATGAAAAGAATGGTGTCTTTTTGGGATTTGGATTTCTCCTTGGTATCGCGATAGCCTTGAAGCATGTTGCTGTATTCTTTCGATACATGCAATTCGGGGGCATTGCGACCATTAAGTGATAATTCCAGTTCCCCCTCGACGATCCGTATCGAAAAGTCGGGCACCACGTGTTCGATTATCCGATTGTTACCGGCATAAGACCCCCCGGGTTTCGGATTCAATTTTTCGATCTCACCAATGGCCTCCTTAAGTTCTGCTTCCGATACATCGTATTTTGACAAGAGCTTTTCATAATGTTTTTTGGTGAACTGATCGAAGGAACGTTCCAAAAGGGCGATGGACAAATCGATCGATTCGCTTGGTGTTTTCCGTTTGAGTTGAATGATCAGGCATTCATCAAGTGAACGCGCACCGACACCTGGGGGATCCAAGGTTTGAACGGTCCTCAGTACTTGTTCAATTGTAGCTTCGTCCGTATAAATGTTCTGTGTAAAAGCAAGGTCGTCCATGATATCGGCCAAGGGACGGCGGATGTACCCGCTTTCATCGACACTACCGACCAAGAACTCTGCGATACCCCACTCTTGATCATCTAAGGAGACCGTGCTTAATTGATTGATCAAATGTTGGTTGAAGGAGGTGCCTGCCGCATACGGAATGCTCTTTTCATCGTCATCGCTGCTGTAGTTGCTAGTGCGCGTACGATAATCGGGGATTTCGTCGTCACTAAGATAATCGTCGATATTGATGTCATCGGTAGCGATCGACTCGCTATCCCCACTCTCGTCAAAAGCGTCACTATAAGCATCGTCAAGGCTATCCGATTCGGCTTTACCACTTTCCAAGGCCGGATTTTCCTCCAGTTCCTGCTTCAAACGTTGTTCAAAAGCTTGGGTAGGCAATTGTATCAACTTCATCAGCTGGATCTGCTGAGGAGAGAGTTTTTGCGAAAGCTTGAACTGTAAGTGTTGTTTGAGCATAGTGGCGGAGGCTTCCTTCCTTTAAATTTAAGCAATCCTATTAAAACGCGGCGTTCTGGGGGGTTCTTGGAAAAGGGATTACATCTCGGATGTTGCCCATTCCCGTGGCGAACTGTACCAAACGTTCGAAACCCAGACCGAAACCGCTATGAACGGCCGTACCGAAGCGTCGAAGATCCAGATACCACCAAAGTTCCTCTTCTTCAATACCCAAGACGCGCATTTTCTCCTTTAAAACCTCCAAACGTTCCTCACGTTGTGAACCTCCGGCGATTTCACCGATTCCGGGAAACAGCACATCCATGGCACGAACGGTCTTTTCATCATCGTTCAAGCGCATATAAAAGGCTTTGATATCGGCCGGATAATCAAAAAGGATGACCGGGCATTTAAAGTGTTTTTCGACCAAAAAGCGTTCGTGTTCGCTTTGAAGATCGGCACCCCAGGCATCAATGGGAAACTGGAATTTCTTTTTCTTATTCGGTTTGCTGTTTCTTAAAATAGCAATGGCTTCGGTATACGAAACACGTTTGAATTCGTTATCGGTCACAAAACGCAATTTCTCGATCAGCGGCATGTCACTGCGTTCGGCTTGGGGTTTTGATTTTTCTTCGTCGATCAAGCGTTTCTCCAAAAATTGCAGGTCATCGGCACAGTGTTCAAGCACATAGCGCAAGACCGATTTGATGAAATCCTCGGCGAGGTCCATATTGTCATTCAGATCGAAAAAGGCCATTTCGGGTTCGATCATCCAAAACTCGGCCAAATGTCTTGAGGTGTTGGAGTTTTCAGCTCTAAAAGTCGGCCCAAAGGTATAGACTTTCCCAAGCCCCATGGCGTATGCTTCCGCTTCCAACTGCCCTGATACCGTTAAATTGGTCTCTTTGGCAAAGAAGTCCTGCTTATAATCTACCTGACCTTGGTCGTCGAGTGGAGGTGATTTCGGGTCCAAGGTCGTGACCCTGAACATTTCCCCGGCACCTTCCGCATCCGATCCGGTAATGATCGGGGGGTGCATATAGTAAAACCCGTTTTCTTGAAAATAGCGGTGAATCGCGAACGCCAAGGCAGATCGCATTCGCATGACGGCGGCAAAGGTATTGGTACGTACTCTTAGATGTGCTTTTTCACGTAGAAACTCCAACGAATGTTTCTTGGGCTGGATCGGATAGCTTTCCGGGTCTGCCCCTCCATGGATCGCCAAATCAGTGACTTGGATCTCTACATCCTGTCCTCGGCCCTGACTTTCTACCAGTAGGCCTTCGACATGGACCGCAGCTCCTGATGAAACGGATTTGATCACGCTTTCATCGAAATTCTCGAAATCCACCACACATTGGATGTTGTTCACGGTCGACCCATCGTTCAAGGCGATAAAGCGGTTGCTCCTAAAGGTCTTTACCCATCCATCGATTGCCACTTTTTGAGAAGTGGGGCTTGTTTTCAAGAGTTGTTTTACCGAAGTCTTTTTCATGGTAAAATGGCGTAAAATTAAGCCCCAAAGATAGGTTTTTGCTAAAAAAGATGGCTATGAAACCGCTATTTCGTGCCGCCTTTTTCGTCTCCTTTCGGCAAGATGTCGATTTGCGGCTTTTTCAAAACCGTTTTATTGGCAATGCTACGTTCCAATGACAAAAGCAAGGAGGGTAGGAGGATAAGGTTCGATAGCATGGCGAACATCAGGGTGGCCGAAACTAGTCCGCCCAAGGCCTGGGTACCCCCGAAGCTCGAGATTATGAACACCGAGAAGCCAAAGAACAGTACGATCGAGGTGTAGAACATGCTCACCCCGGTCTCCCGTAAGGCATTGTATACCGATTTTTTGATCTGCCATTTGTTGGCGATCAGTTCTTGCCGGTATTTGGCTAGGAAGTGGATGGTGTCATCGACTGAAATACCGAAAGCGATACTAAAGACCAAAATGGTACTTGGTTTGATCGGCACGCCCAGAAACCCCATTAAACCGGCCGTAATGACCAAGGGTAATAAATTGGGCACCAGTGAGATCATGATCATTCGAAAGGACCGGAAGAGGTATGCCATGAATATCGAAATCAATACAATGGCCAAAGTCAATGATAGCAACAGGTTCTTGATCAAGTATTTGGTGCCTTTCAAAAACAGCAGCGCCTTACCGGTCATATACACCGAATACCGTTCGGCCGGAAAGATTTTTTCGATCGAGGCGATCAAATCGTTTTCGATTTCTTCCATGCGATCCGTCTTGACGTCGCGCATGAAGGTGGTCATACGGGCGGTTTGCCCGGTGCTGTCGACGAAGCTTTCCAGTAGATTACCGTTTTCCGATGATTTTCGTGCCACATCCATGATGAAGGTGTTCTCTTGGGAAGAGGGCAATTGATAGTATTTCGGGATTCCGCTGTAAAAAGCCTGCTTCGAGTATTTGACCAAATTAACGACCGAGACCGATTTGGAAAGTTCGGGGGTTTCGTCGATTTCGGCGGCGAGACGATCCATGCGACGAAGGGTCGCTAATTTCAGGATGCCGTTCTTTTTTTTGGTATCTACGACGACTTCAACCGGCATGATCCCATCGAATTCCTCTTCGAAAAATCGGATATCCTTAAAGAATTTGGCGTCTTTGGGTAAATCTTCGATACGGCTTCCGGTAATCTTGATTTGATAAATGCCTATGATACTCAGCACCAATACGGTTACCGAGACCAAATAGACCGCGATGCGATGGTTTCGCACCACGCGTTCCATCCAGTTCACAAAGACATCGATCCACTTCTTGTTCAAGTGTTTCAAATGCTTGTATTTCGGAATGGCCATGAAACTGTATACGATAGGGATGATGAGCAACGACAACAGGAAGATGCTCAGGATATTGATACTGGCTACGATGCCGAATTCTTTGAGCAGATCACTATCGAGAATGATAAAGGTGGCGAAACCCAAGGCGGTGGTCACATTGGTCATCAAGGTCGCATTACCGACTTTTGAAATGACCCGTTGCAGTGAAAGTGCCTGGTTGCCATGTTTTTTGACCTCTTGCTGGTATTTGTTGATCAAAAAGATGCAGTTCGGTATGCCGATGACAATGATCAAAGGCGGGATCAAGGCGGTCAATATGGTGATTTCATACTCGAAAAGACCTAGTACGCCAAAAGCCCACATCACCCCGATGATTACCACACACATTGAAATAAAGGTGGCCCGGAAACTGCGAAAGAAAAAGAAAAAGATGACCGAGGTCACCAATAGTGCGGCAAGAATGAAATTCCCGATTTCATCGATAATGATCTTCGAATTCCAGGTTTTGATATACGGCATGCCCGATACCCTGACATCCAATTCGGTTTCTTCTTCGAAATTGGCGACCAGCGTTTCCAGGTCGTTTAAAATGAATTCATTTCGCACGGAGGTGTTGAGGATGTCCTTGTCGAGATAGATGACGGTCCTGACCGAACCACTGCCTTTATTGAAGATCAGGTTTTCGTAGAAAGGCATCTCTTCGAAAAGACGGGTTTTGATGGCCTGGACCTCTTCGGATGTCTCCAATTCGCCCGTAACGAGTTGTCGTAACACGAATTCTTGCTTGACGGTATCCTTGACCAATTCTTGGAGGTTATCCGTCGAAATGACGAAGTCGATTTCAGGAACTGCTTCGAACTGTTTGCTCAGCTTATTCCAACGATTGAAATTATCGGGGGCGAAGAGGGCCGTATCGCGAACCGCCAAGACGATGGCGTTGTCCTCTTGGCCGAACAAACTGACGAAGGCGTTGTATTGCAGGGTTTCAGGATGGTCATCGGGCAAAACGTTCGCTTCCGTATTTGAAAAGCGCATTTTGTCCCATTGCAATCCAAAGAAAACGGTAGTGGCTGCGATCAACAGTAGGATAAGAACCCTATTCCTTAGGATCAGTCGGGCGACCGTGGGCCAAAAACCTTGTGCGATTGCTTTTACCATCAGTATTCAAAATTGGTGGCAAAGGTAGAAAATGATCGGCGGGCTACCTAAAGAAAGCAGGCTTACAATGCCTATACCTTCATGATTTCGGCCTCTTTTAGCTCTAAGATGGTTTCGACTTTTTTGGTATAGTTGTCGGTCAACTCCTGAACGTCGATTTCGGCATTGGACAACAAGTCTTCGGATATATCCAATTTCTTCAATTCCTTATTGGCCTCTTGACGGGCACTTCGAACACTCACCCGGGCTTCTTCGGCCTCCGATTTGGCTTGTTTGACCAGGTCACGGCGTCGTTCCTCGGTCAACGGCGGCACGTTGATGATCACACTTTCACCATTGTTCATAGGGTTGAACCCAAGATTCGAATTGATGATGGCCTTTTCGATTTCGGGAATCATGGTTTTTTCCCAAGGCTGTACCGAAATGGTACGGGCGTCAGGGGTGTTGATATTGGCCACTTGTGAGAGTGGGGTCTGGGAACCATAATAATCGACCTTTACCGAAGCCAGCATCGCCGGACTTGCTTTTCCGGCCCGGATTTTCATCAATGCTTTTTCCAAATGGGCCATGGATCCGTCCATGCTTTCTTTGGTCGTTTCTAGTATGAATGTGATTTCTTCGTTCATGGTATCCTTTTTTAAAGGCTTGGCAAAAGCTATGCCAAGTTAGATATTGACAATGGTTCCGATATTTTCGCCCGAAACGATACGCATCAGGTTGCCACGGGTATTCATGTCAAAGACCACAATGGGCAATTCGTTTTCTTGACTGAGGGTAAAGGCCGTGCTGTCCATCACTTTCAGGCCTTTCTGCAAGACATCTTTAAACGAAATAGTGTCGAACTTGGTCGCGTTCTTATCTTTTTCCGGGTCAGCGGAGTAAATTCCATCCACACGGGTACCTTTCAATATGACGTCGGCCTTGATTTCGATTGCACGCAGTACGGCCGCCGAATCGGTCGTGAAGTAAGGGTTTCCGGTACCCCCACCGAAAATAACGACCCTTCCTTTTTCCAGATGCCGAATGGCCCTTCTTCTGATGAAAGGTTCGGCCACTTCATTGATCTTGATCGCCGATTGCAATCGGGTTTCCACTTGTTGTAATTCTAGGGCGCTTTGAAGGGCCAATCCGTTGATGACCGTGGCCAACATCCCCATATGGTCACCCTGAACACGATCCATGCCTTGGCTGGCGCCCGAAAGTCCCCTAAAGATGTTACCACCGCCGATTACAATGGCCAATTCGACCCCTTTTTCAGTGACGGCTTTGATATCTTCCGCATATTCAGTGAGCCGATTGGCATCGATGCCGTATTGTTGTTCACCCATTAAGGCTTCGCCACTGAGTTTGAGCAGGATTCTTTTGTATTGCATAGGTGGAGTCGATTTCGGACAAAAATAATCAAAATAATTTTTGACCAACCCGCTTTGAAATGGACCGATTGGAAATCATTTGAAATAAAAAGCAGTACATTTTGTAACCTTTTGATGAAAGGGCAGTATACCCTTTGACAACACCACGGAAATGTTTGAGCTAACCGATAACGCATTGATGTTGAAAGTAAAATCCGGAGATCTGGAAAAGATGGGTTTGTTGTATGAACGCCATAAAAAGAAGTTGTTCGGGTTCTTTTATAACATGAATTCGAACGCCTCGCTAAGTGAGGATTTGGTACAGAACGTATTTGTGCGCATGATGAAATACCGACATACGTTTACCGGTCAAGGGCAATTTTTGGCCTGGATGTTCAGCACGGCACGCAACGTACAGCATGATCTTTTCAAAAAGAACAACAAACATCGATCGACCTACGAAATAGGGACCGTCGAGTATAAGGTAGAGGATACCGATGATCAAGAATCGTTGAACGATCGAAAGGATGCGATCTCGATCTTGAACCGGGCGCTGCTAAAACTTCCAAAAGAGAAGCGCGAGATTTTGATTTTGAGCAAGTTCAAGGAAATGAAGTTCAGCGAAATCGGGGAGGTCTTGGGTTGCTCTGAAGGGGCGGCCAAAGTAAAAGCGCATCGCGCTTTAAAGGAATTGAAGCACGTATTTATGCAAATGGAAATCCAATAGTGATGAAGGAAACGGTATTTGAAGAACAGGCAATGGCTTATTTGAAAGGAGAGCTCGATGCGGACGGAATGAAAGAATTCAGCACCTTTCTTAACGACAATCCGAGGTATCAAAACGAGTTCGATGCACTCAAATTGGTCTGGGATGAATGGAATACCACACCATTTCCTGAACCCTCGGCTGGGATGGACCAACGGTTTTTCCAAACCCTTGGCGCCACCATCGAAAAAGAACAGCGGAAAGAGCGAACCGGCCTTACCGCCTTCCGCGACCTTATGGCATCGTTGTGGAGACCACAATTGGCTTATGGCCTGTTGCTATTGACAGCGGGCTTGGCTATCGGTTATTTGCTGCGAACCGATACCAAAGAGAATATAGGTCAAGTAGAAGTAGCTTCCACTTCGGAAACCGAAGCGGTCAGGGAAAAGTTGGTCTTGACCCTTTTAGAACAGAACTCGGCCAACAAACGTCTACAAGGGGTCAATGAGGTGACCAAAATGGAACGGGCGACGAAAAGTGTTACCGACGCCCTTTTTCTGACCTTGAACAATGACTCTAACGTAAACGTCCGCTTAGCGGCCATAGAATCCTTATCGCGCTATGTGGAGAATCCGGAAGTACGTATGGGCCTCATTGCCTCCATCGTTAATCAAGATTCACCCATCGTACAAATCGCACTGGCCGACCTAATGGTCACCCTTCAAGAAAAGGAATCCATTCGGTCTATGGAGCAATTGCTTGACAAACCGAATCTCGATTCGACCGTCAGCAAGAAAATCAGGGCATCAATCGATCAAATCATATAATTCATTAATCTAAAAAACGAACAGTCATGAAATTTGTAAAACCCACAGTACTCTTTGTCGCTTGTGCTTTCTTCCAAATAGGGGCCGCACAAGATTCCGAAGAGACGATCACCCATGAACTACGGTTCGACTCCAATTCGGCCAAGAACCTGTTGCATGTGCAAAACGTCAATGGATCCATCGATATCGAAGGATACAATGGTACGACCATACAGGTAGAGGTCAAAAAGAAGATTTGGGCCCGCAGTCGAGACATGGTCGCCCTTGGTAAAGAGGAAATCGGAGTGGCCATTGAACGTAAAGCGGGCGAATTCTTCGTCTTTCTCGACTCCCCTTGGACCTATTTCGACCTAGACAAGGGTCGGTTTTCACATCGAGAGAACTACAATTACAACGATCGCCCCAAGTACCGTTACCATCTCGATTTCAAAATCAAGGTGCCCAAAAACGTCGGCCTCCAGGTAGGAACGATGAACGATGGTGACATCCATATCAAAGACGTTCAAGGTCATTTAATGCGTGTCAATAATCTCAATGGCGCGATAACTTTGGAGAATATCGCTGGAAAAACCGATGTGAATGCCTTGAACAGGAATATCGATATCAGTTATTATCGAAATCCAACGGAAGATTGCAGCTACCACTCCTTGAACGGCGATATCAATGTCGTCTTTAAAGATGACCTCAATGCCGATGTGAGCTTTAAAAGCATGAACGGGGACCTGTATACCAACTATGACGTTTCTATGACACAGACCAAAATCTCGCAAAAGGAAGTCGGGAGAAGGAAAGGGGTCAAGTACAAGGTCGATTCGAACGAGTCTTTCCGAATCGGAAAAGGCGGCGTGCAATTGGATTTTAATTTGTTGAACGGCGATGCATTCGTAAAAAAATAGAACGATGAGAAAAATTACATTACAGTTATTCTTGCTCCTTTGTACAGCAGTACTTCCGGTATCGCTAAGTGGGCAGAACACACAGAGATTGGAGGTTCCCTTGAGTGAGCCTGGAAAACCCGGTCACCTAAAAGTCGGGGTATTGTATGGGTCGATAACGGTGAACACCCATTCCGGCAACGAAGTGATCATTGAGACCAAAAGCAAACAAAAACAAGCTTCGGTCAGTAAGAACGGTTTGCGCAAGATCGGTGGCGGTGGCGGCGGTTACTCGGTCGAAGAATACAACAACCAAGTCACCGTGAAGTCAGGAGGAACCAATAAGAAGATGGACTTCTTTATCACCGTGCCCAAAAACTTTTCACTGAAGTTGAATGCCGTAAACAACGGGAACATTTTCGTGAACGGGGTCAATGGTGATTTGGAGATCAGCAATACCAATGGTGCCATTACCTTAGAGAACGTCAGTGGATCCGTAATCGCCGATGCTTTGAACCGGGATGTCGTGGTTACTTTTTCAAAAGTCGATAGGAATGCACCCATGGCCTTTACCAGTTTGAACGGTGACCTTGATATTACCTTTCCGGCCGATTTTGCGGCCAATATCAAGGCCCGTACGGAGAACGGCGATATCTTTACCGATTTTGAAATGGACCAGCGTACCAGTGCCCAGGTCGATCAAAATAGGGATTCGAAAGGCGTGTATAAGGTAAAAGTGAACAAGTGGGTCTTGGGAGAGATCAATGGGGGAGGCCCTGAAATCCTATTCAAGACCTTGAACGGCAATATCCTGATCAAATCGAAATGATAGGAAAGTACCTTCCAAAAAAAAGCCCCAACGAAAGTTGGGGCTTTTTTAATTGTATGGGGTATGATTAACCCAAGGCAACCCTTGAAAATCCGGTCACTTCCAAATCGGAAGCTACTGATTTCACGTATTGGGAAACACTTTGTTTGCTGTCTTTGATAAACGCCTGGTTGACCAAGGTGTTGTCTTTGAAGAAACGCTTTAGCTTTCCTTTGGCGATATTGTCCAACATGGCTTCCGGCTTTCCTTCTTGACGGAGTTGATCTTTGGCGATTTCGATTTCCTTATCGATAACCGATTGATCGACACCTTCTTCGTTCAAGGCGACCGGGTTCATGGCGGCAGCTTGCATGGCCACATCTTTGGCTGCGGTAGCCGCACCATCGACATTGGCAGACAATCCGACCAAAGTCGCGATTTTATTTCCAGCGTGGATGTATGATCCTACGAAAGGGGCACTCAATTTTTCAAAACTCCCGATTTCGATTTTTTCACCGATGACACCGGTTTGTTCCGTTAGCTTCTCAGCGACCGTCATGCCGTTGAAAGCAGCGGCAAGAAAATCATCTTTCGAATCGAAGCCCAATGCCAAATCGGCCAATTCATTGGCCAAAGTCACAAAAGATTCGTTTTTGGCCACGAAATCGGTCTCACAGTTCAATGAAATGATCACACCGGCCGAGCTTTCACCATTCACCTTAGCGATAGCAGCACCCTCCGATGAATCTCGGTCCGCTCTTTTAGCAGCGACTTTTTGACCTTTTTTCCTTAAGATCTCAATTGCTTTGTCAAAATCACCATCAGCTTCAACCAAAGCGTTCTTGCAGTCCATCATTCCAGCTCCGGTGGTCTTTCTCAACTTGTTTACTTCTGCGGCAGTAATCTTAGCCATTGTATAAAATTTAAAATTTATATAAAATAAAACACCCAATCACGATGCGTGTTTTGTTTTGAATCGTTGTTCAATTACTCTTCCGAGTCTTCTACACCCCCCTTGACACTATCTTGCCAAGCTTTCAACTCATCCCATTTGCCTTCAGCGGCCATTTGGGCTTGTTTGGCCCAGCTAGTGGGATCCAAATGGGCCAATCTTGGGCTTGCTTCGGTCAGGATGGCTTTGACCTTCTCGGCATCCGCTTTGGCCATCGCGTCGAACGTTGCGATACCGGCAGCAACCAAGGCTTCAGAAGCTTTGGGTCCGACACCTTCGATTTTGGTCAGGTCATCGGCCTTTTCAGGAGCAGCTGGGGCCGGGGCCGGGGCTGCTTCAGCTGGTGCAGGGGCTTCTGCTTTGGTTTCCTTTTTAGCAGGAGCCTCAACTTTTGCTGCCTCTTCTTTGGAAGCTTCGCCTTTGTCAGCTTGTTTATCGGCTTTACGATCGGCAAGTCCTTCGGCAACGGCAGCCGTAACCGACGTCATGATGGCATCGATCGATTTTCCGGCATCATCGTTTGATGGGATGACATAATCGATCGGTCTTGGATCCGAATTGGTATCGACCATCGCGAAAATCGGGATGTTCAATTTTTGTGCTTCTTTGACGGCGATATGCTCACGCATCGTATCGACGATAAAGATCGCACCTGGCAATCGGGTCATATCGGAAATCGAACCAAGGTTCTTTTCCAATTTGGCACGTAGACGGTCCACTTGCAAACGCTCCTTTTTGGAAAGGGTGTTGAAGGTTCCGTCTTCTTTCATGCGATCGATGGAAGCCATTTTCTTGACCGCTTTACGGATGGTCACGAAATTGGTCAACATACCCCCGGGCCACCTTTCGGTGATGTAGGGCATATTGACATTGGCTACCTTTTCGGCAACGATGTCCTTGGCTTGTTTCTTGGTAGCGACGAAAAGGATTTTCCGTCCA
The DNA here is from genome assembly GCA_013214065.1 of Flavobacteriaceae bacterium. Classification (GTDB taxonomy): domain Bacteria; phylum Bacteroidota; class Bacteroidia; order Flavobacteriales; family Flavobacteriaceae; genus Flagellimonas_B; species Flagellimonas_B algarum. The sequence goes on along the minus strand of JABSPK010000017.1, from coordinate 35,073 downwards.
GAAGCAGCGATTTTCTTAAGGGCCTCGTTGGCCTCTTCCAATTTCGCTACGGTTTTGTAAAGGTTGATGACGTGGATCCCATTGCGCTCCATGTAGATGTATGGGGCCATGTTCGGATTCCACTTTCTAGTGAGGTGGCCGAAATGCACACCTGCGTCCAATAAGTTTTTTACTTCAATGTTGTTTGCCATTTTTTGTACTTAGTTTACGTTCCGTTGGTATAGCAATGGAGCGGTGGTCTGCTTTGGGCATCGCCCGATCCATTTAGATGCTAAACTAGTTTCCAAAAAAAGTCGATTTCCTTTTTTCGGAACAACGACAACATGGTTAAAATTTTGGGCCCTGATATTTTTAAGGGCCCTTTCAATGAACTTGTATGAATAATCGCGGTAAACCGCGGGTAATCCTTAACGTTTCGAGAACTGGAACTTCTTACGGGCTTTCTTCTGACCGAATTTCTTACGCTCCACCATACGGGGGTCACGGGTCAACAGGCCTTCAGGTTTCAATACCGTGCGGTTTTCCTCGTTGATCTCGCACATGGCTCGTGACAATGCCAAACGGACCGCCTCGGCCTGCCCGGTGATCCCGCCACCATATACATTGATGTTCACATCGTAAGTACCATCGGTCTCTGTCAATGTAAAAGGTTGCTTCACCTTGTACTGCAACGTAGCCGTAGTGAAATACTCTTCTAGTTTTCTTTTGTTGACGGTAATGTTCCCTTTTCCTTCAGTAACATAAACTCGGGCTACTGCGGTCTTTCTACGTCCAATTTTGTGAACCACCTCCATTATTTGTAATCGTTTAGGTTAATGGCCTTTGGTTTTTGGGCTTCATGGCCATGTTCGTTTCCAGTGTATACCTTTAGGTTTCGGAATAGATCAGCACCCAATCGGTTCTTTGGCAACATACCCTTGACCGATTTTTCAATGATCCTTTCCGGATGCTTGTTCAACAATTCGGTTGCCGAAGTGGATCGCTGTCCTCCAGGGTAACCGGTGTAACGCAAATAGGTCTTGTCGTTCCACTTGTTTCCGCTGAGCTCGATTTTTTCCGCATTGATTATGATAACGTTATCACCACAATCGACATGGGGCGTATAACTTGGCTTGTATTTTCCACGTAGGATCTTCGCTACTTTGGAAGCCAATCTACCCAATGTCTGTCCTTCTGCATCGACCAACACCCACTGTTTGTCAACAGTGGCCTTATTGGCTGAAATCGTTTTATAACTTAATGTGTCCACTTCTTGAAATTGTTTAGTTTTCAATCCATTCCCGATAAACGGGGTGCAAATGTACAATTATTACATTGAATTACAAATCACTGGCCTCGAATATTTTTTGAATTTTTAATTGCCTTTCACTTTAGCCCCTTGTCCTCTTAAAAGATGTTAAAAAACCAATAAAAACCATGCCTTGGTGTAACTGTTCGAAAAAGGGCAAGTCTTTAAGTCACATCAATCAAAAACAACCTCCAGTGAGAACGCCGACCATCCTATTTGCCCTACTCTTTTGTTTGCCATTATTGACCCTTGCCCAAGAAACCGAATCCGAATCGGCGGTGCAAGATACGACCGAGGTCATTCCGAAACGAATCTATTTGACCAAGGCCATCGGCATGGAAAAACCACCGGCAATCGACGGCTTGCTCGATGATGCGGTGTGGAATATCGTGGACTGGACCGGTGACTACATCGAATTCCAGCCCGATGAGAATACCCCACCAAGTTATCAGACCAAGTTTAAGATTGTTTACGACAGTAAGAACCTATATATAGGAGTGCGCTGTTATGATGCGGAACCCGATGAAATCGTCAGACGATTGTCGCGTAGGGACGGTTTCGATGGCGATTGGGTCGAATTCAACATCGATAGCTATCATGACAAAAGGTCGGCCTTCTCCTTTACGGTCACTGCGGCCGGGGTCAAAGGTGACGAGTTCATCTCGAACAATGGCAACAATTGGGACGGAAGTTGGAACCCGATTTGGTATACCAAAACCAATATCGATGGGGAAGGATGGACCGCCGAAATCCGCATTCCGTTAAGTCAGCTCAAGTTCGCCGGTTCTGACAACCAAGTTTGGGGGTTGCAGTCGACCCGTCGGTTTTTCAGGGCCGAAGAGCGCTCCCTTTGGCAGCGGAAACCGATCGATCAACCCGGTTGGGTCAGTGAATTTGGCGAATTGCACGGCTTGAAGAACATCGAACCCCAAAAGCAATTGGAGATCCAACCCTATACGGTCACCAGTGGCGAAACCTATGAGGCCGAGGCCGGAAACCCCTTTCGTGACGGCAATGAAAGCGATATTACCTTTGGGTTGGACGCGAAAATCGGCATTACCAACGACCTGACCTTGGATTTTACGGTGAACCCTGATTTCGGACAAGTAGAGGCTGATCCATCTGCCATCGCGTTGGATGGTTTTCAAATCTTTTTCAGGGAACAACGTCCTTTTTTCGTAGAAAACAAGAACATCTTCGATTTTAGGGTCTCGCAGTCCGAAGCGGGCAATACCTTCGGCCAAGACAATGTGTTTTATTCACGACGGATCGGACGCAGTCCGCAAGGTTTTCCCAACACGGCAGACGGTGAATTCGTCGATCAACCAGACAATACCCCGATCATCGGGGCCGCGAAATTCAGTGGTAAGACCCAAGACGGATGGGCTATTGGGGTACTCGAAAGTGTCACCGCCAAACGATATGCGACCATTGTCGACCCCGAGGGGGGAAGAAGACGTGAAATGGTCGAACCTTTGACCAATTATTTCGTAGGGCGATTGCAAAAGGATTTCAACGATCGCAATTCGTATATCGGAGGGGTGTTCACCGCGACGAATCGCGATAACCTGACCGAGAACCTTGATTTTTTGCATCGGTCGGCTTTTACCGGTGGTCTTGACTTCAAACACCAATGGAACAACCGCGATTGGTATTTTGGTGGGAACATCATCATGAGCCATGTCAAGGGGAGTGAATCGGCCATTCAAAACACCCAAGAATCGATTACCCACCTGTTTCAACGCGTCGATGCCGACCATGTCGATGTAGACGCCGATCGTACCGAACTGACCGGAACCGGGGGCAACCTTCAAATCGGGAAAATCGGTAATGGGCATTGGCGTTTCGAATCGGGCGCGACCTGGCGTTCGCCGGAACTGGAATTGAATGACATTGGCTTTCAACGGCAGGCCGATGATATTCGGCACTATACCTGGGTCGGTTACCAAACCTTGAAACCCGATAGTACCTTTCGCCGGGTCGGTATCAATTACAACCATTGGAGCGCTTGGGATTTCGGTGGCAACCACAATTACTTGCAATTCAACACCAACAGCTGGCAGAACTGGGCGAACAACTGGTTCACCAACCTAGGGGTCAATATCGCCCCGATCCAGTATTCGAACTTTGCCCTAAGGGGCGGGCCAAGACTGCGTCAATCGCCCTGGATGAGTTTCTGGAACGGGATCAATACCGACAATAGAAAGAAAGTGCGTTTCAACATTTTCCATAACGGGAGAAGGACCCTCGACAATTCGTTCAATTCATACTTTATACGGGCTGGGGTGACCTATCAACCCGTCAATGCCATTCGGGTCTCGGCCTTTCCGTCATTCAATATCAATAATGACAAACTGCAATACGTAAGCAACCTTGAGGCCAATGGGAATCCGGTGTATTTGAATGGCGAGATCGAACAACGTACTTTGAGCATGTCGTTTCGCTTGAACTATACCATCAATCCCAACCTGACCATCCAATATTGGGGGCAACCCTTTATCTCACGGGGTCGCTATTCCAATTTCAAAAGCATTACCGATCCTTTGGCCAGACGATTCGAAGATCGTTTCATGCAGTATGGTGACGTTCGGATTTCATTGGTCGATGGTACCTATAATGTGGACGACGACCTTGATGGGGATACCGATTTCAGTTTTGGAAACCCTGATTTCTCTTTCGTCCAATTTCGCTCGAACCTGGTCATCCGTTGGGAATATATTCCCGGTTCAGAGATCTTTTTGGTATGGTCGCAAGACGTTTCGCAATCAGGAGATCCCTCAGAAGGCCTGTTCACGAGCCTGGGGGATAATATCTTCGGTCAAAAACCCCAGAATATCTTTTTACTCAAAGCGACCTATCGCTTCGTCTTATAGGTCACTCGTCGAGAAAGTGTACTAATCGGTCCTTTTTTGCGTTTTTCTTGGTGTACCAAAAAAACTAAAGATGAAAAGAAATCTGCTTCTACTAGGCTTGGTCGCCATTTTCATGATCGGTTGTTCGACCGATAACATGGATGAAGGCGCCGATGACGACACTGCCATGCAAGATGATGATACCACTGCTGAAGATGGTATGGACGATACTTCCGACGATACTTCGGGCACGACCGGTGATTTGGTCGGATTATGGACTTTGTCAGATATCCGTTTCGACGAAACCTTGGATAATGATGACCTCGAATTCGCGAAAGAGATCATCGAATTCTTGATCGCCCAGGAATGTTACCTGGTCACTTTCGATTTTATGGATAATGGTATGGTCACCTCCGAAAGCAAGGGCAATTACCTGGAAATCAATGCAGGGCCGACGGGGCTTGATATTCCCTGTCCCGAAGAAAGCGACGTGTTCACGTCTTTATGGTCCCTGGATGGAGATCAGCTGACCTTTATCGATGAAGGGGAGGAAAAAGAAACCCTGACCATCGTTTTCGAAGATGAAAATACCTTTATCATCGACGGGAGCGCCGTTGATGAAAACAACTATGATGGGGGAGAAGCGGTCTTCATCCGTGTTGAGGAATAAGATCTGCCCACTTGATAAATGTAACCCGCTAATCGCGGGTTTTTATGTTTTGTAGGGCCTTGACCAAAGCCTCATTGGCCTCGGGATCACCAATGGTGATGCGTACCTTTCCTGGCGCGCCGAATTGTGAGACAGGCCTGACCATAATGCCCTGTTCCATTAGGGTATCGGTGAATTCGAACTCCGGAAGCGGAGGGTCGATCAAGAAAAAATTGGCCTGACTGGGCCAATAACGAATACCTAAGGTTTCGAATGCCTCGGCCAAAAACAATCGCCCCGAGGCAACGGTCTTTACCGTTCGTTCGATGAACGCCCCATCGTTCAAGGCACCAATGGCCGCTTCTAAAGAAGGAAGGGGAAGTAAAAAAGGCTTATGGATCAAACGCACATAATTCGCTATTGTCTTGGTCGTGTACGCATATCCGATGCGCATCCCTGCCAAACCATAGGTTTTCGAAAAACTGTTCAATCCGAGTACGGGGTACCCTTGTTTCACATAACGCAGGGCGGTACAATAATCAGGGGCATCGGCAAAATGGCGGTAGACCTCATCAAAGACCACCAAGATGTGCTTCGGAACCTTCGCCATAAAATCATCGAGTATCCCTTGGGGGATGTAGGTGCCTGTCGGATTGTTGGGGCTGGTCAGGAAAATGACCTTGGTGCGATCGCTAATGGCGTCGAGTATCCCTTTCGCATCAAAAGCATAATCCGGGGCCATGAGCGGCACATCGACCTGTCGGGCACCGTACCATCTTGAAAATACGGCATAGGGTAAAAAGCACGGATTCGAAAAAATAACCTCATCCCCTTCCGAAACGAAAGCGCGTAACAGCATATCGATGATTTCAGAACCGCTGTTGCCCGTTAGAAATTGATCGCTGTCCAAGCTTGGATCAACATCCTTGACCAAGGCTTCCCGCAATCTGATGTCGGTCTGATCCGGGTAGATATCGACCTTGTCCATCGCTTTTTTTGCGGCTTCGACCGCTTTGGGTGATGCCCCTAGCGGATTCTCATTTGAAGACAGTTTGTAGACCTTTTCGTGGGTAGTCGGAATGTTCTTTCCCCCTTTATAGACTTCTTTGGGCTTCAGAAAGGATTTGAAGCTTGAGGTGATATCCGAACTCATGGGTGTACGTTTTCCGCGTGAAGCAAAACGGTAAGGGCCTTTTGGGTTTCCCCTGCCTCAAGCATGCGTTGGGCTAGCCAATGCAACTGTCTTTTATGCTCGGCCGGATCGGACCCTACCTTTTCCGCTAACATCCGTAACTCATCGTTGAAAGCGATTTCGGCCACATCCTTTTGATCGGGTAGCGCTTCTAGATTTCCCAGACGCCCCAGATTGTTACCGGTCAATACCGAACTTTCACGAATCCCTTCCGGAAGCGCGTCAACTCCCATTCCTTTGGTTCGGATCGGTTTCGGGATTTCGAAGAGGGCTTGTTCTTTGGCCCTGATATACCAGCTGCCTCCCATACGGCCGACCAGGTCCAATTTTTCGGTATCCAACGTGCCTTCGGTCAAGTAGCGCTCGTTGATGTGTATGAGTTCGACCTTGGCCAGGATAAGGTTTCCGGCCCCTGGAGTATCAGCCAGTTCGATCACCTCGGTCACCGAACATTCAAAGGCTACCGGGGCTTCGCCGACCCTTGGGGGTCTTACTTTTTCGCTGGGCACCGCGGTCAGGCCTGCCTTGACGAATTCATCAACGCCTTTATCGTAGGCTGTACTCGACAACGACATTTGTTCAACGATGTCATGGTTTACGATATTGATGACCACTTCGGGCACCTCCTTGACGTTTTCATGAGAGTGTTTCAGGCTATTATCACGTCCGCTACGGGCCGGTGAAAAGATCATAACGGGCGGGTTTGAACTAAACACGTTGAAATAACTGAAGGGACTCAGGTTCACTTGACCTTGGGCATTGACCGTACTCGCGAAGCAAATCGGCCGGGGTGCGACCGCGGTTAAGAGAATGCCGTGCAGCTCGGGCTGCGAAATCTGGTTGGGGTCTAAGGTTTTGATCATTTCGCTGGTAATACTTTGGTGGAGACTTCGCCAAAACCGACACGTTTTCCATCGCGTAGTGCATAGCCCCTCATGGTCACCGTGTCGCCGTCATTGATGAACTTTCGTTCGGTACCGTCTTTCATGGGTATCGGTTTGGTGCCCATCCAGGCCAATTCGAGCATAGATCCATACGCATCCTCGCTTTTTCCTGAGATGGTTCCCGAGCCATAAAGATCGCCGATATTGATATTACAACCGTTCACGGTGTGATGGGCCAACTGTTGGGCCATGTTCCAATACATATACTTGAAATTCGATCGTGATACCACTTGTTCTTCACTACCTTCAGGAGTGATACCCACCTCCAAGGCGATATCGAAGTTTTTCATTCCTTCGAACTTGAGGTAATCCAAGACTTCAGGTTCTTGCACGGGGCCATCGACCCGAAAGGCATCCAAGGCTTCAAGGGTAACGATCCAAGGGGAAATGTGCGATGCGAAGTTCTTACCAAGAAAAGGGCCTAAAGGAACATACTCCCATTTTTGGATGTCTCGTGCCGACCAATCGTTGAACAAGACCACACCGAAAATGTAGTCTTCGGCTTTTGCCGTTTCGATACTGTCACCCAAAGCGGTTTCCTTGCCCGTCACGAAAGCCATTTCCAATTCGAAATCAAGCCGTTGTGAAGGTCCGTACACCGGTTTGTCGGCACCTTGTGGTAAGGTTTGGCCTTTAGGGCGATACATGGGTTCTCCGCTGACCGCAATAGAGCTGGCACGGCCATGATAGCCCACCGGTATGTGCTTCCAGTTCGGCATTAAGGCGTTTTCCTTTCCTCGGAACATCACTCCGACATTGGTTGCGTGTTCAATACTGGAATAGAAATCGGTATAATCACCGACATACACCGGGAGGTGCATTTGTGCCTCGCTTTGTTTGACGAATAACCCTGGGTTGCCGGCCAAGACGGAGGCATCATCCTGTAACCAGGTTTGGATGTCTCGTCGTACCTTGTTGGTGATTTCCTTCCCTAAGGAAATAAAATCGTTCAGCACATCTTTTTCAAAGACTGCAGTGTTGAAATCAAAAACGTCCAACTCGGCCACGGCCGATAGGTCTAGGATGTGTTCTCCGACGGCCACTCCGGCACGCGGACTGCGGTCTTCCGTAGAGAAGATGCCGAAAGGGATATTGTGGATTGAAAAATCAGAATCAGTGGGTATATCGATAATCATAGAATGCGGTAATGCGTTGTTGTTTTTGGTCGGATGGAAGGGTACTGCCCAGGGTCAATCGACCCAAGACCCGTAATACTTTCCATCGTCTATTTTCATTGCGTTTTCGGTCACCATGAGCGGTTTGAAGGTGTCGATCATCACGGCGAGTTCTTCGGTTCCTTTTTTTCCGATACTGGCCTCATAGGTGCCCGGATGCGGCCCATGCGGAATACCGGCCGGATGCAAGGAGATGTACCCAGGGCCGATTCCCGTGCGGCTCATGAAATCACCGTCTACATAGTACAATACCTCATCAGAATCGATATTGCTATGGTTATAGGGGGCCGGAATGGCCTTCGGATGATAATCGTAAAGTCTTGGACAGAAGGAACAGATCACGAACGCCCCGGTCTCAAAGGTCTGGTGCACCGGCGGTGGCTGGTGCACGCGCCCTGTAATGGGCTCGAAATTGTGTATCGAAAAGCCGTAAGGGTAGTTATACCCATCCCATCCGACCACATCGAATGGATGACTAGCATAGACCAATTCGTGCAACATGCCCTGCTTTTTGATCTTCATGGTAAATTCACCGATCTCATCGTGGGCCTTCAGATCTTGGGGCAATTTGTAGTCACGTTCACAAAAAGGGGAATGCTCCAATAGTTGCCCGAACCAATTGCGATAGCGTTTGGGCGTGTAGATCGGATGGAACGATTCGGCGTATAAGATCCTATTGTCCTCGGTGTTGAAATCGATTTGGTAAATCATCCCCCTCGGAATGATCAAATAATCGCCGTATTCGAAAGGAATGTTCCCCAAAAACGTTCGTAACGTTCCACTTCCCCGATGGATGAACAACATCTCATCGGCGTCGGCATTTTTATAAAAATAAGTGGTCAACGACTTTCGGGGCGCCGCTAGACCGACATGAACATCGCTATTGACCAAGAGCGGTTCACGAGCTTCCAAAAAGTCATCTTTCGGCGCTACGTCAAAGCCGATCAATTTTCGTGACGTGATGTTCTTCGCTACGGCGATTTTCGGACTAACGTCCAATGCCTCGCCGACCGTTTTGACCTGTGTAGGGCGATGCACGTGATAGAGCAACGAAGACATACCGTCGAAACCGATGGTGCCGAACAATTGCTCATAGTAAAGTGCACCGTCGGGCTTCTCGAATTGTGTATGACGTTTCGGTGGCAGTTGGCCCAGTTTGTGATAAATCGGCATAATGATTGGTTTTAGTGCAGGGTACCTCTAAGCTCTTGTTCGCGTTCTATAGCCTCGAACAATGCCTTAAAGTTACCTTTTCCGAACGACTGTGCCCCCTTTCGTTGGATGATTTCAAAAAACATCGTTGGTCTAGGCTCGACCGGTTTCGTAAAAATCTGTAACAGATAGCCTTCGTCGTCACGATCGACCAAAATGCCCAGTTCTTGTAAAGGCGCGATGTCTTCATCGATTTTACCGACGCGATCGGTAACTACCTCATAATAAGTGTCGGGTACGCGCAGGAACTCTACACCACGGCTGCGTAAGGCTTTCACGGTCTTGATGATATCGTCAGTGGCCACCGCGATATGTTGTACCCCTTCACCCTCGTAAAAATCAAGATATTCCTCGACCTGTGATTTTTTCTTGCCTTCGGCGGGTTCGTTGATCGGAAACTTGATGCGGCCATTGCCGTTGCTCATCACCTTGCTCATCAAGGCCGTGTATTCCGTTGAAATGTCGTTGTCATCGAAAGACAGGATGTTTTGGAAACCCATGACGTTTTCGTAAAAATCGACCCAATGGTTCATTTTGTTCCACCCGACATTACCGACCATATGGTCAACGAATTTCAAACCGACCGGTTCTGGATTGTAAAACGGGGTTTCCCAAGCCACGAAACCAGGAAGAAAGACTCCCTCATAATCTTTGCGCTCAACGAAAATATGGACTGTATCGCCATAGGTATAGATACCCGCGCGGACGACCTTGCCGCCAGCGTCTTTTTCGGTAACGGGTTCCATATAGGATTTGGCACCTTTGGCGATCGCCGTTTCGTAGGCATAGGTGGCGTCATCGACCCAAAGGGCGACGACCTTGACCCCATCACCATGTTGGTCGATATGACGTCCGATATCGGTTCCGCTTTTCAAGGGTGAGGTCAAGACCAAACGGATCTTGTCTTGAATGACCACGTAACTCTCACGGTCTTTCAAACCGGTCTGTAAGCCGGCATAGGCAAACGATTGGAAACCGAAGGCGGTTTTGTAGAAGTGGGCGGCCTGTTTCGAATTGCCCACATAGAGTTCGACATAGTCGGTGCCGTTGATCGGCATGAAGTCTTTGGCACCTTCATGGATTTTAGGTAAGGTGGTAGTTTCCATAGAGATTATATTTTAGATTTTCCTTAAAATTGTTGTTGATGCAACAAAAATACGTAATTTTGGAATGCGAATGCTATTTTTTTAAAATATTTTCATCGCTCTATACCCATTATTATGTTGCATCAAATCGATAGGATTTCAGGAATCGGTCTTCACCTTGATTCGGTATTGCGAAAAGTACAGTTGGCCTACCTTAAACAATTTGAGGCCTTGGGCATCGATATGACCATTGAGCAATGGGTGATCCTCCATCAGGTCCTAGAGTTGGGAGATGCAGCTTCGCAACGCGATATCGTGCAATCCAATTTCCGCAATCGGGCGACCATATCGCGGGTGATCGCCGGGTTGGAACGAAAAGGATGGTTGGCCAAGTCGCGATTTGAAGGAGATCAAAAACGATTCAAGCTGTCGTTGACCACCGCGGGTGCCGACATTGTAGACCGGGTATTGCCCCATGCGGTAGCGCTGCGCAAACGGGCGGTCAAGGATTTGGATGAAGGGGATTTCAAGACCTTTTTGACCGTGCTGGATCAAATCGGATCCAATTACGATTGATGGTATTCAGGGTGTGATTTTGGTATCATGAAAACCGGCACGCTTCCAGGTCAGCCCATCATAAACCCAGACATGGGTGACCCGGTAGGCATTTTCCAGGGTATCGTTCAAGATTCGCGATCGTACTTTGACAACGCCGGTCACCACGGCCGTATGCGTATAAAACGAAATGGCTTCTTCTCCCATTTCATAGTCCAATACTTCCAAATGGCCAGAATCCAACTGGGTTTTTCGCTGTTCCAGATAACGGAACCACCCGCTTTTCAAAATGGCCTGATGGCTCCCATTGGTATGCAAGTAGGTGCGTGAGGTCAAAGAATCCAATGTAATCAAGTCGCCATGCGCGAAGGCCCTGTTAAAGGCCGAAAGCGTGGGTCGTAAACTACCTGCGATCTGTTCTTCCGATTCGACATCCGACTTTTCGGAATTGCAGGATAGTGCGATGCCCATAAGAAGTAGGCTTATAGATACTGCGGCAAACTTAAGTTTCATGGTGGGTTGAATTCATGGGACGTTAAATTGGGTGATCGAACTTTTTTGATAGCCCAGACGGTGTGCTATGGCTTCCAATCGATCGCCTTTTTCATAAGGCAATGGGCCGGTATATACGTTCCAAACTTCGTTTGAGCCACCCTTGCGATAGCCAATAGTGGCACCATCGGTGGCTGAAGAGATCGTCAATACACCATCCGCCAACGAAAATTTCGGGGCCTCGGTTCGAGGCTGCTCGCCGTTGGGCCAGAATTCCTGGATCAATTCCTGTTCTGAACGAAGTCCTTGGTCACCGATATCCGCAACCCAATTTTCACAAGCCCTGCGTAAGCGCTCGAGTTCAATTTGGTATTCGGCCTTTGCGGCCAGATTTTTTAGTTCAAAAGGGTCGTCTTCAAGGTCATATAGTTCTTCCTCCGGCTTGGTCTTAAACCATAAACTTTGTGCACTGCTCAACTGTTGTTCGTCTTTTAGTCGCAGTAGTTCTTGCATGATGGGCATTTGCTTGCGATAAGCAATGTTGGCATAAAGTGGAATCTCAGGCTTATGGTTTTTAATGTATTTGAAGCGTCGATCACGAGCGGACCGGATGTTATCGCTATACTCGTCAAAGCGGTCAGCGGCTCCGAAAACATAGTTGGGTTCTTGTTGCCGCAATGCGCTTCCCAAAAAAGCCGAACCTTGCATATGACCCGGGATCGGGACACCCGCCAAGGATAAAGTAGTCGGGGCAAGATCGACAAAGCTGATCATGCGGGAATCGCGTTGGCCGCCCAAAACGGCTTCTGGAAATCGGATGATCATGGGCACCTTGATTCCACTATCATAGAGCAATCGCTTCTGTCTTGGCAATGGCCCTCCATGGTCCGTGTACCAAACAATAATGGTACGATCCATCAAACCGTCCACTTCCAATTCCCTTAGAATGGAGCCGACCTTGGCGTCCATTTCCAAAATGTTCGAATACATGCGTCGCATATCATCTTGGGCCAATTCGGTATCGGGTAAATAGGGGGGCAGGGCTATCTTTATGTCCGGATCTACCCAAAGCAAATCTTCCGCTTTTGCCCAAATCCTTGATTCATGGGTCAGTCCGATATTGAAAACGGAGAAAAAAGGTTGGTCCTTGGCGCGGTTCCTCCAATGGGCGGTGGCACTGCTTTCGTCCCATGCCGTCATGGTCTTGATGAATTGGTAGTCTTCTTTGTTGTTGTTCGAGCAATAATAACCCGTGGCCCGTAGGTATTCCGTGAACATTTTGACTTGGGGCGGAGGTACCGCCTCATAAGGTCGTTGACCTTCGGGGAGTGCCTTGTAATTTTTGACGACGCTCTCAGGAAGGTTCTCGTGCATCCAAGGTCCGGTGCGCATATGACTGGCCCCTATACTATTGGCATACATTCCGGTGATAATCGCCGCTCGAGCCGGAGAGCATACCGGATGCGGGCTGAAAAAGTGGTCATAACACACTCCTTCTTTCGACAATCGATCCAAATTCGGGGTTACGATGGTGCTATCCCCGAATGCCGGGATGGTAGGACTCATATCCTCAGCAACGATCCAAACGATATTCGGTCGGAAGTCCAAGGACGGATTCAATACGGTTTTCGATTCTTTCTTTGAAACACAGGCGGAAAGAAGCAATACCGTTACAATCCAGACTCGATGTACCTTCATGGACCCAGCTTTTGACAACCACTAAAATAGGAAATACCGACGAGCCACCTTTTAAAAGCGAGTAGACTTGAAAATTATAAAGGGGTTGCATAACGCCCCGGTTTCTGGGTAATTTGCCAAGTCGCGTATCGCATTCCAACCAGGCTCGAAAATGGTTAAGGTGCGCTATTCGGTATGTCATTTTACCTTAAATCAATGTTAATTATTAGTTATAGGGGTAAAATAGCATAGAAATAGGATAATTCTATAGATTTCCATATCCCGATTCCGCCGGAATTTTGCATGGTATTTTAAACGATACGATTATGGAAAAGACACGATTTTATCCAACAGTATGGCAAACGATGGTGAGTCCATCGGGTGTAGCGGGACAATGGGATTTGAGTGGAAACCCGATTCGGGAAATCGTACTCAAGAATGAGCAATTGACCCAAGGAAGGATTTCGGAACTGGAACTCCGCATCAATAAGGTTTCCCTTATGGATGCGTTTGCTAAAGAACAAACATTGATGCGATTTTCAAAACCGGCCGTGCTTCCGATCAAAGGGAGGGCTACGGGGCATTTCCTGAAATCGAAGAACACGGTCAACCTACCTGAAGGACGATACCACAAGCTCCGGTTTTATGTGGAAGGGAAAAAGCAAGGGTTTACCTTCGAAGATGGCCGATTTGAAAGGATTGATTGTCCGGAAGTTTTGGAATTCGATATCGCAAACGGATTGGTATTGGACGGAAACACCCAGCCTGAAATCAAGTTTTGGTTCGATTTGGTTCCCTTCTCAACGCGACAGTACCTTAAAAGGACCTGGGGCAAATTCATCAAGCGCCCGACACATCAAAAACCCCGTCTTGTACGAGGGTAAGGAAAGCATCAAAAAAATTTATCAAAAAACAGTAGTATGAAAAAATTAAAGTATTATCCGAACGTATGGGTCAGCTACCCCTTCTCTATGGAGTTGTATGCCCATGCCGAAAAAGAAGCACGATCACAACAAGCTGAACGTAGCGAAACGAAAAAAGAAAAGAAACCGAAATTCAAACTGGCCTTGGGCTGGTAATCAAGTAAAGGCACCTAAGAAGGTGCCTTTTTTTTTGGCTTTTCAAAAAAGCCATGATTTCATTGGGAGGTCTATTGTGGGCCTTCATCCAATTTATCGAAGATATATCCTCCTTCGGTTGCCCCCCAAACCTGTTTTCCATCCGCATCGAAACCTTGGTCCCAAGACTCGATCCTGTCGGCGAATATCGCAACTGCGGATAGGGCATAGGTGGCCCCTCTCAGGCTGCTTTCACAAGTACCGTCCTGGGTTCGCCCAGCAAAATGGTTCGCCCCCTCCTTGTACAACAAGACCTCACAACCTTGGCGCAATGAAAGTTGGTCGCTCGTTAGGCTGTCGAAGGCACTGGGATCTTTCCATTTTCCGATCCACAGCGAATCATGGGCAATGGTATAGACAAAGCTGGCTAATTGCCCTGCTTCGTTGCGCCGTAATTCATAGAGACGTTGGCGGTACGGACGCTCTTGCATCGCGTTCAATGCTTGCTCGACATACAACCAGTTTCCCTTGTCTTTCCAGATGGGATACATGTGCAGCGAGATGTTGTAATAGGTCGAATCGGCTTCGGCTTGTTTGGCGGAGTTGTAGGATCCCTGCATAAGGGAGAATACTTCTTCCAATTCCGTATCGCGTTTTTCTTTGGGCTCCGACTTGCAGCATAGCAATCCGAAAGCGGCGATCAATAGATATACATAGGGGTGTTTCATGGTTTTTTGATTAATGGGCTTCCAGCCAATTGTTGCCGACACCCACCTCGACGTCCAACGGAACTTTCATGAGGTAGGCATTTTCCATTTCGCTTTTGATCAGTGCCTTCATCGCTTCCAATTCGGGTTTGTAGCAATCGAACACTAATTCATCATGCACCTGTAAGAGCATTTTGGTTCGGTAGTTGCCCTCGTTCAGTTTTTTATGGATGTTGATCATGGCGATTTTGATGATATCGGCCGCGCTTCCTTGTATGGGCGCGTTAACGGCGTTACGTTCGGCAGCCCCACGAACGACTTGGTTACCGGCATTGATGTCCTTCAAATAGCGTCTTCGACCGAGCACCGTTTGCACATAACCGTTATCACGGGCAAAATCGACCTGTTCGCCCATGTAGTTTCGAAGCTTCGGATAGGTTTTATAATAAGTCTCGATCAGTTCTTTGGCCTCCGAACGACTGAGATCGGTCTGGTTGCTCAAACCGAAAGCCGAAACCCCATAAATGATCCCAAAGTTCACCGTTTTGGCATTGCTTCGCTGTTCACGGGTCACTTCTTCCAAGGGCACCCCGAATACCCGCGATGCGGTAGAAGCGTGGATGTCTTCCCCGTTTTTAAAAGCCGAGATCATGGTATCTTCCTCGCTCAATGCCGCGATGATCCGCAATTCGATCTGGGAATAATCAGCGGCTAGGAGGACATGGTCATCATCCCTGGGGATGAAGGCCTTCCTGACTTGACGTCCCCGTTCCGTGCGGATGGGGATGTTCTGTAAATTCGGATTGTTGCTGCTCAATCTTCCGGTAGCGGCCACGGTTTGCATGTAGTCGGTATGCACTCGGCCACTATGTGCTTGTACTTCGTTCGGTAGGGCATCGACATAGGTGCTTTTCAACTTGGCCAAACCGCGGTAATCGAGCACATTTTGGATGATTTCATGGTCTTTGGCCAAATAGGACAATACTTCTTCAGAGGTACTGTACTGGCCGGTTTTGGTTTTTTTCGGTTTCTCGACCAGATTCATTTTCCCGAACAAGATCTCACCCAACTGTTTGGGGGATGCGATATTGAATTGTTCGCCGGCCTGTTCATAGATTTGGGCTTCCAAACGTTTGATGTCGCTTTCAAGATCGACCGATAGCTCGTTCAAAAAAGACTCGTCCAAATTGATCCCTTCGCGCTCCATATCGGCCAGTACCCGAAGTAGGGGTACCTCGATGTCCTGAAATAGCGTATCGGTTTTGGCGGCTTCCAGTTCGGGCCTGAATTGTTGTGATAGTTGCAAGGTGATATCCGCATCCTCGACCGCATACTCCGTCTGCTTTTCGAGCGCTACTTGGCGCATACTCAACTGGTTTTTCCCTTTTTTGCCGATCAATTCCGTAATCGAAACCGGGGTATAGTTGAGGTAGGTCTCCGAAAGAACGTCCATATTATGACGCATATCCGGATTGATCAAATAATGTGCAAGCATGGTATCGAAGAGCTTTCCTTTGACGTCGACCCCATAGTTCTGCATGACCTTGATGTCGTATTTCAAGTTTTGCCCGATTTTTTCGATTGCTTCATCCTCAAAGAACGGTCGTAGTTTTTCAACCCTTTGCTGGGTTTGTTCGCGGTCTTCGGGCATGGGTACATAAAAACCCTTACCGCTTTCCCAAGAAAAGGCGATGCCCACCAATTCGGCTTCTAGCGGATTGATCGACGTGGTTTCGGTATCGAAACAGACTGAGGTCTGCTGTGATAGTTTGCCAACGAAAAGGTCAAGGGCGATGTCTGCCTGAATGAGCTGGTAAAAATGGGAAACATCGGCAATCGTTTTCCGGCCGCTGGAATCTTTGATCGTGGCCGCCGCTTCAGCCGGATCCCCGCCGAATAACGAAAACTGTCCACTGCCGGCGACCTGGGCCGGGGCGGCTTGTTTTTGGGCGGTTGCCTTTGTTTGGGCCTCTGGTCCATCTTTGGCATAGAGTTTGGCGAATTGTTCTTTTAACCTCCTGAACTCAAGCTCATCGAACAAGGTCTGTACTTTGGCCGTATCGGGCGCACACATTTCATAATCCTTGGCGTCGAACGTAACGTCACAATCAAGTTTGATTTCGGCCAATTTCCGAGATAACCGGCCGAGTTCGGCATTGGCTTCGACCTTCTCCTTCATTTTCCCTTTCAGCTGATCCGTGTTGGCCAAAAGGCCTTCCAAGGACCCGAATTGGGCAAGGAACTTTTGTGCGGTCTTGTCACCGACACCGGGTAAACCGGGAATATTGTCGCTGGCATCCCCCATCATGCCCAAATAATCGATGACCTGTTCTGGGCGTTCGACCCCGAATCGTTTTTGAACCTCGGGAATGCCCCAGATTTCGATTCCATTGCCCATACGGGCAGGCCGGTACATGAAAATGTTTTCCGAGACCAGTTGGCCAAAGTCTTTGTCAGGCGTGACCATGTAGGTTTTGAACCCTTCTTTCTCAGCTTGTTTGGCCAAAGTACCGATCAGATCATCGGCTTCATACCCGGCCAATTCGATCACCGGGATCTTCAAGGCTTTAAGGATTTCTTGTATGTAGGGAACCGCAATGCGTATAGCATCGGGCGTTTCGTCGCGATTCGCTTTATAGTCTTCAAAAAGCTCGGTGCGTTCAACACTGCCGCCCTTGTCAAAGGCCACTGCCAAATGATCCGGTTTTTCGCGACGGATCACATCGAACAAGGAGTTCATAAAGCCCATGATGGCCGAAGTGTCCATCCCCTTGGAATTGATTCTAGGATTTTTGATAAAAGCATAATACCCTCTGAAAATCAGGGCATAGGCGTCTAAAAGGAACAGTCTTTTCTGGTCGGACATTCGTGTGCGCTTAAAAAGTTACTTGTCGTTTGTACATCTCGGAAGTGCTTCTAAAAGTAGAAAAAAGAGAGGATAAAAAAACGATCCGCCCCACGACTTTTCCACAAGCGCCGTTTTTTAAGAAATCACATGGTCTTCAGTGTTGGTATAAAAACTCTCAGACCCCATATTTTCATGGCCGCTTGGATCGAACTTGCGGTAACTGAACCCTGGGTGCACACAGTAGGCACCCGTTTCGCCCTGCTTGTTTATGGCTAAAAACCCAATCTGGAAATCTTTCCGACCTTCGTTTTTCTTCATGATCCTTTTGACCCCTTCTTCACAAGCCTCTTGGGGCGATTTACCTTGACGCATCAATTCGACGATCAAAAAGCTGCCCACCGTTCTGATGACCTCTTCACCTACCCCGGTAGCGGTGGCACCACCGACTTCGTTATCAACGAAAAGTCCGGCCCCGATGATGGGCGAATCACCGACCCTGCCGCCGTACTTGTAGGCCATACCGCTGGTGGTACATGCCCCTGAAATATCCCCGTTCTTATCGATGGCCAACATGCCTATGGTATCGTGGTTCTCAATATTAATGACCGTCTCGTACTTCGATTCGACCAACCATTCTTCATATTGTCTTCGCGTGCTATCGGTCAGCAGTTCTTCTTTTTCAAAACCCTGTTCGTAGGCGAATTGTTCGGCCCCTTTTCCGGCCAAGATGATGTGTGGGGTTTCTTCCATGACCTTACGTGCAACAGAAATGGGGTGGGCGATGTTTTGGAGATAGACCACCGACCCGCAATTGCCGTCTTTATCCATGATACAGGCATCGAGGGTGACATTGCCGTCACGGTCGGGCCGACCACCCTTGCCGACCGTTTCATTCGTTACATCGGCTTCTTCAACACGGACCCCTTGCTCAACGGCATCCAGACTCGATCCACCGCTATCCAATATTTCCCAGGCTTTGGCCGAAGCGTTTTTAAAGTCCCAAGTACAGACGACGATCGGTTTGACTGGAGATTTTGCCGAGGTATCGGCGACTGGCGCGGCATCGTTTTTACAGGAATTTACCAAAGGGGTCGAAACAATTGCGGCGGCCGAAAGGCCTGAATTTTTCAAGAATGTACGGCGTTGCATGATAGGTTGCTTAACTTTAGATTCTAAAGATACCGAAATGCTTGTAGAAGTTTGTGCCAACAGTTTGGATTCGGCCCTACGTGCCCAAGATGCCGGTGCCGATCGCATCGAACTGTGCAGCGAGCTGGGGGTTGGCGGCATCACCCCTTCGTATGGGTTGATCGCCATGGTCAAAGACCGATTGACTATTCCGGTACATGTGCTCATCCGCCCTCGAAGTGGCCATTTTACCTACTCGCCCCATGAATTCGAGATTATGCTTGCCGATATCGAACACTGCGTTTCTTTTGGTGTCGATGGAATCGTTAGCGGAGTGTTGCTAGCCGATCATGATTTGGATATCGATCGTACCCACATCTTGGTCGAACGCGCCGGAACCTTGCCGGTTACCTTCCACCGGGCCTTTGATTGGATTCCGAAACCCGAATCGGCCTTGCAGGCTTTAGAAGCGATGGGGGTACGAACGGTCTTGACTTCGGGCCAAGCGGATTCGGCCGAAGTCGGATTGGCGAACTTGGCCGGTTGGCAGCGGCAAACGGATATGACCGTGCTGGCGGGTGGGGGTATCCGGGCCGACAATGCCAAACGATTTTTGGAGGCAGGGCTTCGGGCCATCCACTGTTCGGCCACTGCTTTTGAAAATAAGGTCGCCACTATTGACCGTATTTCGATGAATTCGGAACTTCATTTGGCCGAAGACCAGATCGCTGTAACGAATGCCGAACTTCTTCGTCAAATCATAAGTGCGGTTAAACCCGAGGCCGTTTGAATGCGAACGGTTTAAAGAATTAGCTTTGTAAAAAGATATTGAATGACACGATTTATCATCATCCTCTCCATACTGTATCTGTTGCTTGCCTTTTATGGTTTTCAAGCATTCAAAACCTTGTTCAAAAGTCCCTGGGCGCAACTGGGTTACGGCATTGCCTTTTTGGCTGTTTGGATCAATCTGGTCATTCGCGTTGCGACCTATGAACCCGGCATGGCCATGCGGGAACACATCGCGATAGCCGGGGGCATATTTTTCTCCTTTTTCCTATTGGCCTTATTTCTGGGTTTTTTCATGTTATTGGAAGATTTGATACGTCTGTTCGCTTATGGATACCACAAGATCGCCGGTGTCAAAGAAGAAGGGGCGGCCTTTTTCCCCTCAAGGCGGAAATTCGTAAGTGCTATCGGACTCGGAATCGCGGCCTTGCCGTTCGGTGCTTTGCTTTACGGTATGTACAAAGGCAAGTACAACTATAAGGTCTTGAAGTACGAGCTGGAGTTCGACGATTTGCCCGAGGCATTCCACGGGTATACGCTGACCCAGATTTCCGATGTACACAGCGGTAGTTTCGATGATAAGGAAAAAGTTTCCTATGGGGTTGATTTGATCAATGCCCAAGAAAGCGACGTCATCTTTTTTACAGGGGATCTTGTCAATGATCGCGCTACCGAAATGGATCCATGGAAAGACGTGTTCGCGAAATTGCGAGCCAAAGATGGTGTGTATTCGGTTTTGGGGAACCACGATTATGGTGATTATACCGCTTGGCCCTCAGAAGCGGAAAAGGCCAAGAACCTCGACGATTTAAAGTCCTTACAACGTGATATGGGGTTTGACCTTTTGTTGAACGAGCATCGTTATCTGGAACGCAATGGGCAACGAATCGCCCTCGTGGGTGTTGAAAACTGGGGTGCAGGTGGTTTTAAAAAAGCCGGTGACCTGAAGAAAGCCGCTTCGCAAATCGATAAAGCCGATTTCAAGATTTTGTTGAGCCATGACCCTTCGCATTGGGAGCAGCAGGTCATCCAAGATGATTACCATTATCATTTGACCTTGAGTGGCCATACCCACGGTATGCAGTTCGGGATCGAGATCCCGGGATGGTTCAAATGGAGTCCGGTGAAATGGCGCTATAAGTATTGGGCAGGGGTCTATGAAGAATTGGGCCAATACATCAATGTGAACCGAGGTTTCGGATTTATCGGATACCCTGGTCGGGTCGGGATTTGGCCCGAGATTTCAGTGATTACCTTAAAAAGGAAAGGTTTAACGTGAATTTAACCTAAATCAGTTGCCTAATGGGCTTACTTCACGTAGTACTTTAACAAATTTTCTTACTTTTGGTCAGGAAATTAACGTTTTTACCATGTCCAAATTTGGTGAACTTATTGATTTGAATGTTCCGGTCCTGCTAGACTTCTATGCCGATTGGAACGAGCAGTCCGCATCGATGCATCCCGTCCTTCGTGATGTCGCTGCTGCCTTGGGTGATAAAGGAAAGGTGATCAAAATCGATGTCGATAAGAACAAAGAACTTTCCCAGGCACTACGCATCAAGGGGCTTCCTACTTTGATGATTTACAAAAAAGGCGAAATGGTCTGGCGACAAAGTGGTGAACAAGACGCCAATACCTTGATCGGTATTTTGAGCGAGTACGTTTAACCTCCCAAGTATTAAATAATCAGAAGGTTTTTCCTTGGCAGTCCTGAGGAATTCCTATTCATTGACTGGCACCGAACCCTCTAGGGCGGCCGTACTATCTATCGTTAAGGTATCTTCCATGTCTGGATCCGGTAAATCCGGTTCGAAATAGTCGGATTCCTCCCCAATGAATTGGGAGAATAGGTCGATGTATTCGTTGAAGATCAAGGTTTCTTTTTCGGCCCATTCGCGGTCTTGGTTACGAATGATGATGTCGATATTACGTCGATAGCCCTCCATATCCGAAAGGATATCCTCCAAGCGATTGTATTGTTCGTCTCTTGGAATCCCTGCATAATACGTTAGGCGTTCTTGGTACACCTTTTTCAATTTGGTAAAGAGCTCGCGGGCTTTTTCCTGTTCGCCCACTTTGTAATAGCCGTCGACGAAAGGCTCGACAAAAGCATAGAACCCAAAATACTCGAACGGCATATTGGTCATGGCCATATCGATGATGTTCTTGGCCTTGTCGATTTCGTTCTCATCGATCAGGGTCTCGGTCAGACGAGCCAAATTACCTCGGAACGACAGTCCTTGCGAACGGGTCTGCGGATCGTGATAGATGGCATCACTACCGGCATTGCCCCAATCCCATTCCGATACGATATCGTACATCAATTCGCTATCGATACGTCCCATTTCAAAGGGGCTGTCGTATTCGGTTTTGATCGGTACCAGCTTGTAGACCAAGCCATCCAATTGCAGGTAATCCTTCATCCAGATGTACTCTGCGTTATCGAAGCTGCCACCTGAGAAATAGATAGGCCGTTTCCAATCGTTGTTGGCGATCACATCCAACATCAAGATGCGGTTCTTTGGCAAGGCGCTTTTTGGAAGGTCGATGTCGATGTAATCCAAAATCAAAGCCGAATCCTTGGCTTTGACCAAGCCACTTTCCAAAACATTCTTCTTATTGACCGGGATGCGGATTTTATTGGTCGGGTAATAGACGATGTCCAAATTGCTTTCCGAATAGGCGCTGACATCACCACCTCCTTGTTCAACGATGAACTTGAATTTGGTCTGTGGGTTATCGCTTTCGATCCAATTCATGAAATCCTTGATGCTCCATCGACTTTCGGAAACCTCGCGGCCGAAGACCTGATCTACCTTTTGATAATAGACCGCGTCGCGTGTGCCGAAACGGTATTTGTCGTGGGTCAATTGCGAAGGAATCGGGTCGCTGTCATATGCTTTGCGTTTCATTTGGTCGATATACCAGTCTGTGGCAAACAGGCTGGTGTTCACTACCCTTACATCAGTGCGATGGCCCTCGATGTCTTGGGCGTACCAAAGCGGAAAGGTATCATTGTCTCCAATGGTGAACAAAATGGCACCAGCATCCTCTTGACAGGAATCCAAATAGGCTTTGGCTGTTGATTTTGCAGTGTATCGCCCGGATCGGTCATGGTCGTCCCAATTCTGGTATGCCATCAACAAGGGCACCGCTGCCAAACAAAGCACGGTCGTTAGGGGTGCTGCAATTTTGGCCTTGGTCAATTTTTTGATTTCCTCGAACAGGCCATAGACCCCAAGTCCTATCCAGATACAGAAAATAAAGAAGGAGCCGACCAATGAGTAATCGCGTTCCCTCGGCTGGAAAATATATGGATTGGTGTAAAACTGAATGGCGAGTCCGGTGAACATGAAAAACACGAACAGCGCCCAAAAGTGTTTCGGATTTCGCGAAATCTGGAATACGATCCCGATAATACCCAATATGAAAGGAAGGAAGAAATACGTGTTGCGCCCTTTATTATCGAGCACGTCGCTCGGCAGGTTGTCTTGGCTTCCCAAACGGATGCTGTCGATCATGCCGATGCCACTTAGCCATTGCCCGTTGTTATCGTATTTGCCTTGCACATCGTTTTGGCGCCCCACGAAATTCCACATGAAATACCGCATATACATGTATCCGAACTGAAAATCGAATAGATAGGTAAGGTTTTGCCCAAGGGTAGGGGGTTGTACCTCAATGTAATCACTGAAGCTCCGCAAGAATTTAATGTATTGCTCCGTATCGATTTCACCTCGGTTATTCAGATCTCGGAATTCGGCTACCGCACCTCTAAGGTCGGTATTCGAGATGTATTCGGGTTTGATCCTGAATTCGAGGCGGTCGAAATACCGCATATAGTTTTCAGCATGTTGGTCGCTCCACAAACGGGGCATGATGCCGACATGTTTTTTATTGGGTCCTTGTAGGGCGTTTTCGTAGTTGTTGACGATAACGTATTTTCCTAATTTTCGGTCTTTTTCGTATTTGGGTTTTTCATCGATATCATCACCAGGGGGCGCGAAGGAATCCGAATAATAAGAACCGTAGAACGGGCTTTCGACACCGGGATATTGCTCGCGGTTGTAATAGGCCAAAAGCGAACGGGCGTCTTCAGGATTGTTCTCATTCACCACCGTCTGTGAATTGGCGCGGATCGGAAGCATCAACCAGGATGAAAAGCCCAAGAAAAGGAACATCAGACAGAGTGTAATGGTGTTGCCCAATTGGTAGCCGTTGTTTCGGGTATACCGCAAGACAAAGAAGAATAGGGCTATGAACATTAAGCCCATGATGATCGTTCCAGAATTGAATGGGAGACCCACTTCGTTGATAAAGAACACCTCGCTCCATCCGAACAATTTCAAGACATAGGTCAATGAAAATTTATAGACCAACATCAAAATACCGACCACTACGATATTCGCAATGAGGAAATTCTTGACCGTGGTTTGTTGATATTTTTTGAAGTAATACAACAGGCCGATTGTCGGAATGGCCAAAAAGCCCATGAACTGGATGCCGAATGTCAGACCGATCAAAAAACAGATCAACAACAACCATCGGTTTCCCCTAGGTTCGTCGAGGTGGTCGACCCATTTTAACCCCAACCATAGCAAGAGGGCCATGATCAAACTGGCCATGGCATAGACCTCGGTCTCGACGGCGTTGAACCAAAAACTATCCGAGAAAGTAAAGGCCAAAGCGCCCACAAGTCCACTTCCTAAAATACCAATGGCTTTGCTGTTCGAAAGCTTGTCTTTTTTGACGACCATTTTTCGGGTCAGATTGGTGATGATCCAAAAGGTGAACAAAATGGTAAATGCGCTGGAAACCACCGAAACGGCATTGACCATCAAAGCGATTTTGGTGGGATCACCAAATGCGAACATGGAAAAGAAAGCTCCGATCATTTGTAGTAAAGGAGCCCCGGGGGGGTGGCCGACCTGCAGTTTGGCCGAAGTACTAATGTACTCCCCGGCATCCCAAAAGCTTCCAGTGGGCTCTACCGTCAAAAAATAAGTGATCAGGGCAATCGAAAAGGCGGTCCACCCCAAGAGGGTTTCCCATTTCCCAAAATTCTTTGCAAACATGTAGCAGTCGCTTTACCGATTGGAGGCGAATTTACCAAATTAAATAGAGAAGCCCGGGCATTTTAATAAAACCTTTAACAGCGCATATTGTAGCCAATTTGTTTGGAGGAACAAAAGTTTGTTTTAAATTTGCACGCTCATTTGAGCTATTGGCCTATGGTGTAATTGGCAACACAGCTGATTTTGGTTCAGTCGTTCTAGGTTCGAGTCCTAGTAGGCCAACTCTTAAAAATCCCGCTTCCTGCGGGTTTTTTTTTGGTTTACACCGTCCTCCCAAACGGGCAATCCCAAATTAAAGAAACGTTATCTTTTGCGCCTGCTCCTTCAGGTTGGACCGAAAGGGGTTTTCCCTTTGTAAGAATTTGCTATATTGTTGGCTAATCCAGCCAGATGAAGCCATTCTACACTACCTTATTGGTCGTATGGGTCTCTTTTTGCGCTTTCGCGCAAACCAAACCGACCTACCGCGTCGGCGTCCTTTTTGATCAGCGCACCTCCGAGCTTGAACCTTTGATCGTCAAATTGACCAACGAAATCAAGGCCGTGGTCGGCGAAGACGCCACGATCGAGTTCCCTGCCGATCGCTTTTTGGAGAACGACTTCGATATTGATGCAGCGCGTTCGAATTATAATCGTTTGATCCAAGACGATACCGATATCATCTTGGCGTTCGGGGTGGTCAACAATGCGATCATCAGTCCATTGACCGAACACAAAAAACCTACGATTTTATTCGGGGCAGTCAATAGTGACCTCATCACCTTGGATTTGACCAAGGAAAACTCCGGCATCGAAAATTTCACCTACCTGATCGAATCGGAATCCTACCGTACCGATTTGGCGAAATTCAAGGCACTTAGTAATTTTTCGAATCTGGGGATAGCGATCGAAGCGCCCATTGCGGACATCTTGCCTTTTAAGGAAACCTTCGATGCCGAATTGGCCGAATTGGGGGCCGATTATAAGCTGATACCGTTCAATAACCTGAACGATATCTTAGCGGGTCTCGAAGGCATCGATGCCCTATATATGGCAGGTGGGTTTTTCTTATCGCGTGACGATACCAAGACTTTGGCACAAGCGTGTATCGACGCCAAGATCCCTTCCTTTACTTCGAACGGTCCGCAAGATGTCGAAATCGGCCTGTTCGCCACTTTTCAAGCAGCGGAGAACCTTGACCAGTTCTTTCGACGGATCGCCTTGACCATTGAATCCTATGTAACCGGCACCCCGCTTTCGGAGATGCCCATTTACATCGACTATACTTCTCGATTGACCATTAACTACAACACCGCCGAAGCCATCGGGGTACCTATTAAATACAGTCTGATCGGGGAAACCGATTTCGTGGGCGAGTTCAAAAACGTACTATCCAACAAGGAATACGATTTATTGACGGTCATCAATGATGCCTTGGAAAACAACCTGTCAATCCGGTCAGAACAAAAAAGCGTCGACCTTTCGATCCAAGATGTGAAGACGGCCAATAGCAATTACCTACCGTCGTTGACGGCTTCGGGCACGGCGACCTATGTCGATCCCGACTTGGCAGTTGTCAGCAACGGGCAAAACCCTGAGTTCTCTACGGCTGGAAACCTGACCCTCAACCAGACCCTGTTTTCGGAAGCGGCCAATGCCAACATTTCGATCCAAAAGAAATTACAAAAAGCCCAGGAAGAAGATTTCAATGCCGCCCAACTCGATCTCATTTTCGATGCCTCCAATGCGTATTTCAATACCCTGATCTTAAAGGCGAATACCCAGATCCAAGTGCGTAACGTGGATCTGACCAAACGCAACCTCGATATTGCTACACAGAATTTCGATGCAGGTCAGGCTGGAAAGTCCGACATGCTTCGTTTTCGCAGTGAATTGGCACAGAACACCCAGACCATGGTCGAAGCGATCAACCAATTGGAACAGGGTTTTTTGGCCTTGAACCAAGTGCTCAACAATCCCACCGATTATGAAATCGATGTGGCCGATGTCGAATTGAGCAAGGGTATTTTCGAACAATACAAATACGACGAGCTTTTCGGATTGTTGGACAACCCGACCTTGAGGGAACCCTTCATTGCCTTTTTGATCGAGGAGGCTATGAAGAACGCCCCGGAACTCAGGGCTATCGGGTATAATTTGGAAGCCACCGATCGCAATGTGAAATTGAACGGATATGGCCGTTTTCTGCCTACCTTGGCCGTTCAAGGTCAATACAACTCTACCTTTAGCCGTTCAGGCGCCGGCAGTACCGCCCCAGCGGGGTTCGGCTTGGTCGATAACAGTTACAACGCGGGCTTGAGCCTTTCCATTCCATTGATCAATCAGAACCAATCGAACATCAACCGCCAGACGGCCATCATCCAGAAAGAGCAACTCGAAATCAATAAAGACAATATCGAACTGGGCATTGCGGTCAACGTCCGCTCCGGGGTCTTGAATTTGGTGAATCAAATTTCGAATATCGAGCTTTCGAAAATCTCGGAAGAAACGGCCAAAGAAGCTTTGGAACTGACCCAAACCTCCTATTCGAACGGCGCGGTGAACATCGTACAACTTTTAGATGCGCAAAACAACTATTTGAATGCCCAATTGGCTCGGACCAATGCGGTATACAACTTTTTGATCAACGCCCTTCAGCTCGAGCGCTTCATGGGGTATTATTTTCTTTTGAATACCGAAGAGGCCAACAACGCCTTTAGGCAACGCTTTTTTGAATTTTTGAACCAACAGGATTAACCAGCAAAATTTGGAGTATGACCCGTTATAAAAAACTACTTGCGATCAGTATCGGCCTTTTGGTCCTTTCTTGTGCCGAAGAGCAAAAGCAGACCGAACAGGCTTTGAGGCCCGTAAAATTTGAAGAGGTCGGCTATTTGGGGGGTGAAAAACTCCGCGCCTTCACGGGAACGGCGCGCACCGATAAGATCATCAACCTGAGTTTCCGCAGTTCGGGTATCATTACCCAATTCGATCTAAAATTGGGGCAGATCGTGAAAAAAGGCGATTTGCTGGCCAAGTTGGACAATGTGCAATCGCGATTGGCTTATGAGCAGTCGATCACCCAGCTGAATAGTGCGGCCTCTCAGGTCAATACCGCCAAACTGAGTTTGAACCGAGTGCGCACCCTTTATGAAAAAGGCAGCTCCTCGCTAAGTGATTTCGAAGCGGCCAAGAATTCGTTCAAGAATGCCGAAGAAAGTTATAAATCGGCCAAGCGTGGGGTCGAGATCCAGCAAGAACAAATCAATTACGGCTACATCTACGCCTCTGAAGACGGTACGATCGCTTCGGTTTCGGCAGAGATCGATGAGAACATCCAAGCGGGCCAGGTTGTTGCGATATTGAACTCAGGAACCGATATGGAAATCTCTTTGGGCATCCCCGAAAGTGTGATCAATGGGGTGAATACCGAAATGGGGGTCACGGTAACTTTTTCAGCCATCCCGGGGCAGACCTTCGCCGGAAAGGTGACCGAAGTTTCACCCGCCGTAGATTCGAATACGGCGACTTACCCGGTGACCATCGTGGTCGTTGATCCCAGTGAGGACATTAAGAGCGGTATGGCAGCCAGTGTAGCTTTTGATTTCGGGACCGGAGGGGTGAAGAATGATCAGCTGGTGGTGCCCACCCAGGCGATCGGTGAAGACAGTGAAGGTCGCTTCGTTTTCTTAATAGAGGAAAATGGGGATGCGATTACCGTAAAAAAGCAACGCGTCACGATCGGGAAGCTTTCGGCGGAAGGATTCGAAATCGCCTCCGGACTGAGCAAAGGCCAAAAAATCGCAACGGCAGGGCTGCAGACACTGCTCGATGGCCAAAAGATCAAGTTGCACTAGAAACCAATCCGATAAAACCGACCGCATGAACCTCGCAAAGTTTTCCATAGAAAAAAATCGGATCACCTTTATGGTGCTGGCTACGATCATCCTTTTGGGATTGGCCATGTACCTTAACCTATCCCGTGACAGCATGCCGCCGTACACGGTGCGGGTCGCTACTGTGGTCTCCCAATTCCCGGGGGCCAGTCCTGAGCGGGTCGAGCAGCTGGTCACCGATAAGATCGAAAAGGTCGCCCAAGAATTACCCGAGCTTGACGAAGTGTCGAGTACCTCAAGGACCGGACTTTCGGTAGTGAGCGTCACCCTGAAAGACGAAGTGGCCGAGGCCGATATGCAAGCGGTATGGGATCGCTTGCGAAGAAAACTGAATGCTTTGCAAGGGCTGCCCAGTGGGGTGACCCCCAACCTTAACGACGATGGGATCGGAGAGGTGTACGGCATCGTGGTCGGATTGACTTCCGACGGCTATTCGTATGCCGAAATGAAAGAATACGCCGATGATATCAAAGACGACTTGATCAAGCTGCCCGATGCTGCCAAAGTCGAACTGGGTGGGGCGCAAGAAGAACGGGTCTTTGTGGAGTTCGATGATTCAAGGCTTAAGGAGTACAACCTTTCCGCTTCGATTTTACAACAGCGTATCGGAGCAACGAACATATTGAATTCAGGGGGTCAGGTCAATGTCGGTGACGAACGGATCATTCTCGAACCGACCGGGAATTTCAATTCGGTAGATGACATCAAAGACATGTTGATTCCGGTAGGTAACGGCATCCAATTGGTCAAATTGGGCGATATCACCAATGTGGTGAAAGGTTATGTCGACCCACCTACCCAGATCGTCAGTGTGAACGGGCGTGAGGCCATCTCTTTGCACGTGAACCTTAAAGAAAACAAGAATATCGTCGCCCTTGGTGAAGAAGTGAACCGTATCGTCAACAATTGGCAAGAACGCCTACCGGTCGGTTTGGAGCTGACACGTGTATCTTCTTTGGATACCTATATTGAAGTGAAGGTCAGCGACTTTATCGTCAACCTCATGCAATCGATCGGCATCGTCCTTTTGGTGATGCTGGTATTCTTGGGGGTGCGGACCGGACTGGTCATCGCCAGTCTGATCCCGATCGTGACCATTATGACCTTGATGATCATGGGGCTGATCAACGTTGGCTTGAACCAGGTCACCTTGGCCGCTTTGATCATGGCTTTGGGGATGTTGGTCGACAATGCCATTGTCGTTGCCGAGACCATTATGATCAAATTGGAACAAGGTATTGAAAAGAAACAGGCCGCCATAGAAGCCTTTACCGAGTTATGGATGCCTTTATTGATCTCGACCTTGACTACCTCGGCCGCATTTTTGTCATTCTACCTATCCCCAACGACCATGGGTGATATCGTAGGTCCTATTTTCGTGGTGATCACGATCGCCTTGATGTCATCCTGGATCATCGCCTTGACGGTCATCACCATGTTCTGCTACCTGTTTTTGAAGGTGGTGCCCAAGGGAGAAAAGAAACCCAGTCTCATCGATCGGACCATATTGGTCTTGAAGACCTATTACAAAGACCTTATTCTTTGGGCTTTGGGGAATAAATACAAGGTCATTGGTATGATCTTGTTGGCCTTTTTCGTGTCTTTGTTCGGCTTTACGAAAATACCTTTCATCTTCTTCCCGGACAGTGATCGGAACATGATCACAGTGGATATCAATCTCCCCGAAGGCAACAAGATCGAGACCACCCAGCATGTGGTGGCCCAAATCGAACAGTATATGACCGATTCATTAAAGATCGACGGAAATCGTGAATTGGGCATCGTCGATTGGTCCTCCTATATCGGTGAAGGTCCCGAATCGTATGACTTGGGGTATTCGCCCGATGAGGCGAATTCGAATTACGCGCATATTTTGGTGAATACTATCTCGTTTAATGAGAACAACGCCATGATCGAAAAACTCGACGGCTACTGTTTCGAGAATTTTCCGAATGCCGATATCAAGGTGGGCTTTTTGGCCGCAGGGGGCGGTGGTACGCCCATTGAAATCAAGGTCTCGGGCGATGACCCCGATGCGCTTTCTAAAATTTCCGAACAGGTGAAGATCCAGCTGTCTTCCATTTCGGGCACCAAGAACATCAAAGACGATTGGGGGCCGAAGAGTAAGAAGTTCTTGATCGAGATCGATCAGAACCGGGCGCAGATGGTTGGGGTGACCAGTCAAGATATCGCAACCTCACTGCAAACCGTTTTGGATGGTTTCCAGACCGGGGAGTATCGTGAAGACGACAAATCAATCCCGATCCTGATGCGAAGTGATGCGAACCAACAACAAAGCTTGGGCTCGTTGGAGACCCTGAACATCTATTCGCAATCCACCGGTAAAAGTGTGCCCTTGCTCCAAGTGGCCTCAATCGTTCCGGAATGGCAATATTCCAAAATCAAACGCCTGGATCTTAGGCGGACCATTAATATCAGTAGTGAACTGCGAGAAGGGGCCAACGCTTCGGCGATCACGGCCGCGATTACCCCTTGGCTCGAAGAACAGGTAAAGAATTGGCCCGACAACTACTCCTATAAGTTTGGGGGCGATGCCGAGAATACGGCAGAGAGTATGGGTTCGGTCATCGGTTACCTACCGGTTTCCGGTTTTATCATCGTACTGCTGCTGATCATCCAATTCAACTCCTTCCGAAAAATGGGTATGGTGGTCATGACGATTCCACTGGCGATCATCGGTGTGGTCATCGGATTGTTGGTTTTTCAGGAACCTTTTGGTTTCATGCCCTTTCTTGGGGTGATTTCCTTGGCAGGGATCGTGATCAACAACGCCATTGTACTAATCGACCGTATGGAGATCGAGCAGCGCGATTTGGGTAGGAACGAACAAGATGCGGTGATTGCGGCCTGTTTGCAACGGTTCCGTCCGATACTCTTGGCGACCTTCACAACCGTACTGGGGTTGATCCCCTTATACTTGAGTGGGGGTGAAATGTGGGAAGGTATGGCCGTCAGCATTATGGTGGGCTTGCTTTTCGGGACCATCATTACCTTGCTTTTCATTCCTGCGGTATACAGCGCCTTGTTCAAAGTAGGGTACAAGGGGTATGAATTCAATGAGGCCCTGTTGGAAGATTAATCGAAACTATTGCCCATGACCAAGACGATCGCCTATCTGTACCGATTTCGATTTGAGATTTTCTTGGCCATTCAATGCGCCATTCTTTTCGGCGCCTTGATCTTTCCCGCGGGCTTTTACGACCGGGTCGTCTTGCCCTTGATGTACCTGACCAGTATTTTGGCCGGGGTACTCATGCTTTCTAAAAAAAAGAAACTGGCTTGGTTCTTTTTAGGGCTGTTCGCCGTTTCGGCTTTTATTTTCGGAAGCTCCTTGATCGATCGACACGAATCGCCAAATGATATTTTTATCCGCCTGACCATTTATTTCATCTTCCATATCGTTGTCGCCTGGCATATCATCATGCAGGTATGGAAAGCCGAGGTGGTCGGTAAAAACGTAGTACTCGGCTTGATGAGCGGGTATATATCATTGGGATTTTTGGGTTTTTTTCTCTTTATGTCCATCGAATTGACGCATCCGGGGGCTTTTCAAGGGGTCATTCTGAACCCCGATGATCTGGTCATGTTCAGCGAAGGCATCATGTACTACTCCTTTATCACCTTGTTGACCATCGGATATGGTGAAATCGTTCCGGTAATCCCCATCGCCCAAAAAGCTGCGATATTGGTCGGCCTGACAGGACAGTTTTATTTGGTGATCATTACCGCTGTGGTCATCGGAAAGTTTTTGAAACAACGATGAGACGCCGGTTCACATATGGCCTTTTGCTGACCATCTTGGCCTGCTCCCAGGCCCAGGCCCAAAGCAACCTGGAAATAAAGAACTACCTGATTTTAGGGGTCGAGACCGCAGAAGAACTTGCGTCACTTTATCTAGAACCCCTGAGTGAGGGTTTGTTGTATGGACTTACAGGGGCATGGAATCATTCTGCCCAGGTCAAAAAACCGTGGGAGTTGGATATCGCACTCGTGGCCAATGGGTCCTTCGTGCCCAGTGAGAAACTTTTCAAGGAAATCGATATCAGTGCTATCGATAACTTAGAGGTATTGGGAGGAGCGAACCGGGTTCGGATACCGACGATCTTAGGTAGCGAAACTTCCGAAGTCACTTTTGTCGGCACCTATAATGGCGAGGAATTCGTTTTTGATGCCCCTACGGGGATCGGATTGTTTTCGACCAACCTGTTGCCGAATGTCTTCGTGCAGGCGTCGATGGGCCTCCCTCACGATACGGAAATCGGGTTTCGTTTTTTTCCCAAACTGAAAATCGATGATGCGACCTTGGGTATTTTTGGTTTTGGGCTTAAGCATGAGTTGGGCCAAAGCATCAAGGCGATGTCGAACTGGCCCGTTTCCATTGCGATATTCGGGGCCTTTACCCGCTTGGATGCTGAATACGAGTTCAAGACCGATGGGTTCGTGACCGGTGAAGGACAACGTATCGATGCGTTTTTGAACTCCTGGTTGATCGAGGGTTTGGCCTCGACGAAATTCCCAAAATTCAATTTATATGGTGGTTTCGGCTATGTGCGAGGCAAATCCAATTATGTACTCAAGGGCACTTACACGATCGAGACCGAATCCGAAACCCTGGATTTTGTCGATCCCTTTGATGTACAGGGCGATATTTCCGGATTGAAAGGCAGTCTTGGAGCTAGCCTACGTTTGACCCGTTTCCGGATCAATCTCGACTATACCTTCCAAGGATTCAACAACCTCGCTTTTGGGCTCCATTACAATT
Organism: Flavobacteriaceae bacterium; assembly: GCA_013214065.1. Taxonomy (GTDB): domain Bacteria; phylum Bacteroidota; class Bacteroidia; order Flavobacteriales; family Flavobacteriaceae; genus Flagellimonas_B; species Flagellimonas_B algarum. The sequence goes on along the minus strand of JABSPK010000017.1, from coordinate 1,689 downwards.
TGGTGAAGCCGAAATAAAACTTTAATTCCCGCTACCGTTCGATATGCTGCTTTTGATCAATGCCTTGGTCAGGTCTTTGGCATAATTCGACGTGGCCGTTTTCAAGCTCGAAGGATCTTTCAATTCGAATCGACCGACCCATTGTAGGTTTTCGCCAGTTCCTTTCTCGATGCGGTAGAGACTACTTTCAAAAATATATTTCGTACCGCTTTTTAGTTGGTCCGGTTCCCAGGTGGTAATCGGGTAGTAGGCCAGATACCGACCGAACCGACCGACCCGCGTCGGTACGTAAGTAGTCGATGAGCCACCCGCGACGACATCGGTATAGGCTTCGGTATTGATCAAATTCGTGACGATGGCGCCATCGAATCCTTTTGCCAACAAGGCTTTTTTCAGAGCGGCCAATTCGCTTTCACTGTACGTTTTGGTAATGTCAAGGATGCGTGATGAATTGTGTGAGGCAATGGCCTGTATCCCTTGTTCCTTTAATTGGGCGACAATGCTGTTTTCGAACTTAACCCTGGCGGTATTGTCTTTTGACCGGCCGACTACGAGGATCTTCTCATAGGCGTTCTTTAAGTTGCTGACGTTTTCCGAACTGGTCAGATACGAAGAACAGCCGCTCAAGACGAATACGAATAGGACTACGATGCAAAGGGTTGGTTTTTTCATGACGTGCTTTTGGTTTGTGGTTTTCTTGCCTTCTAAATGTAAGGAATATTTAAACACTTTCGATTTTTGCAAACTCATGATTTATCGTATATTTGCACCGCTGAAAGGATATCAACGTATTCATGAGGGGACTTCGAGTCCCCTCTTCTTTTACCAAAATCCGATGTTCAAAGAGACGGTAACCGAGTTGTTGGATAAGGCCCTGGAAAACAGGCCCGATCTTTTTTTGATCGACTTTTCAGTAGGGGCCGATTTTCGCATCAAGATCGTCCTCGACGGGGATCAAGGGGTCAATTTGAGCGATTGTATGGAAATCAGTCGGGCCATCGAACACAACCTTGATCGTGAGGAAAACGATTTTGCGTTGGAGGTCACGTCGGCCGGGGCCACATCGCCCTTGGTAATGCCCAGGCAGTTTCAAAAAAACGTAGGACGTAAACTCGAGGTCAGAACCAACGGCGCTACTGTCGAAGGTAATTTGACCGCCAGTGATAAAGACGGTATCGTGCTCGAATGGAAGGCACGTGAACCCAAGCCGGTTGGCAAGGGAAAACATACGGTGCAGAAGCGAATGGAAATTGGCTACGCTGACATCGAAGAAGCTAAAGTGGTATTAAAATTTTAATTGTAGTTCAAAATGGAAAATCTGGCGCTTATTGATTCCTTTTCAGAGTTCAAGGATGATAAGTTTATAGATAGGGTGACCTTAATGGCGATTTTGGAGGATGTCTTCCGAAATGCGTTAAAGAAAAAGTTCGGTTCTGATGAGAACTTCGATATCATCATCAACCCCGATAAAGGGGATTTGGAGATTTGGAGGAACCGAATCGTCGTTGAGGATGGGGAAGTCGAAGAACCCAATGAGGAAATTTCATTGTCGGATGCCCGCAAGATCGAGCCCGATTTCGAAGTAGGGGAAGATGTTTCGGAAGAAGTGAAATTGATGGATTTGGGCCGTAGGGCCATTTTGGCCTTGCGTCAAAATCTGATTTCGAAAATCCATGAACACGATAACAC
>JABSPK010000016.1 GCA_013214065.1 Flavobacteriaceae bacterium | reverse complement strand
AAAGCTAGCTTTTCCATTTCAAAAAATCAATTAAATTGTACAAACTCTACTGTAGCTAATTAAGGGGTACTTACAAAGTCATTTAAGTAATCTGATGCAGTCTAAGCTCTTTCCAAGTTTAGTACAAATATCATGGGGTTTTGAAACACCCACTGAAGATGGAATCCCGACTCCGGATGAAAACCTGTTTATGACGGAAATTGAGGATGCATTAATAGATATTCTGGAAAAGGACCTTCAATCAGTTTTAGCATTTACTCAAATCTTCAATAACAACAAGATTTGGTTCTTTTATTCACGTTCCACCGAGGAGTTTGGTAAAAGATTGAATGAGGCACTCGCTCAATTCAGAAGAGTTCCAATAGCAATCGAAAATCATGCGGATCCGGATTGGAATGTTTATCGAACCCTTTTGGCTGACTTTGACATTGAGGTAAAATAAACCATGCCCAACAATGGCTATAGCCCACGCCTATCACTTGGTCATTTTTTCCTAACTTCAATCAACTAAAAATGTCTGGCAATGGCCACGGGGCCATACCGGTCCGCCAACAGGCCCGGCGGAGAACGTTAGCATTCTTTGAAACAAACATGAAGTACTTAATTGACCTATCAGGAATAATCGACTTAGAAACGTTCCATGAGTATATTTCTAAGAAACTCGACTTTCCAGCATACTATGGGCAAAATTTTGATGCATTTTGGGACTGCTTGACTGATATGGATTCAAATTCAAAAATCAGAGTAGAAGGACTATCAGACTTGAGAAAGAATCTTCCTGATGCTTATGATAAATTAAATAAATGCATAGACGACTATCGAAAAGAATATGGACAAATTGAATTCATGCTATTTGAAGATAGTCCGAGTGGGGAAGGATTGATAAACCCCCGCTAGCGCTCCTGTCCGACGGCTGCTTCCATCACTTCTAGGTTCAAAATGGCACCATCTTTTTGCCTTTGCCCTTCACCCTTTTCCCACGGCGCTTCGACTCCGCTCAGCGACCTTGAATCAATGATAAACTGAAAACAATTCGGTGGCCTTGTTATAGGCCGCTTCAAAGACCATGGCATTGACGCCGGTATCGGCCTTTTGTTCGGTAAAATAGGAGAGCATTTTTTCGGTGGGCATGTTGCCGGTCAGTTCGTCTTTGGCCATGGGGCAGCCGCCAAAGCCTTGTACGGCGCCGTCAAAGCGGCGGCAGCCGGCCTCATAGGCCGCAGCGACCTTTTCGTGCCATTTTTGGGGCGTCGTATGCAAATGGGCCCCGAACTCGATCTCAGGGTATTTGGGGATCAGGTTGGCGAAAAGGTAGTCGATCACCTGTGGTGTCGAGCTGCCGATGGTATCCGACAAAGATAGGATCTTCACTCCCATGGCGGCCAGCTTTTCCGTCCATTCCCCCACGATCTCCACATTCCATGGATCCCCATAGGGGTTGCCAAAGCCCATGGAGATGTAGGTGACCACTTGCTTGCCGCTACCGTGGGCGATGTCCAAAATCGCTTGTAGCGTCTCTACCGATTCGGCGATGGTCTTGTGGGTGTTCCGCATCTGGAAGTTCTCTGAAATCGAAAAGGGAAAGCCCAAATAATCGATTTCGGCGTGGGTGCTGGCATCTTGGGCGCCACGTACATTGGCCACGATCGCCAACAACTTGCTCTGGGTGCGTGACAGGTCGAGCTGTGCCAAGACCTCGGCCGTATCCACCATTTGTGGGATCGCCTTGGGCGATACGAAACTGCCGAAATCAATGGTATCGAAGCCACAGCCCAATAGCGATTGGATGTAGCGCACCTTCTCCTCCGTGGGAATCATGGTTTTGATACCCTGCATGGCGTCACGGGGACATTCGATCAGTTTTACTCGGCCCATGCCCTAAAAATACGAAGACTAGTTCAGCCAATGACCAAATAGACGGCAATACCCACAAAGACCACGATCTGCAGCCATTTGAAAAAGCGGGCCACACCCGGGCTTTGGGCGATATAGTTCGAAATGCTGCCGGCCATCAGGGCGATGCTGCCGAAAATCAAGGAGGAGACCGAAATGAACAACAGCCCAAGCGTATAGAATTGCAACACCGGGTTGAGGGTGTCGCTAAAGAGAAAGGCGGGAAAAAAGGCCAAAAAGAAAATGGTCACTTTGGGGTTGAGTACGTTCATCCAAAAGCCTTTTTTAAAGAGGCCCCACAGTTTCAATTGGGGCTGTTCCCCTTCGTTGAGTTCAATGCCCGAACCTTCGCGATATACGAGTACCGCCAGATAGAGCAGGTAGGCCGCCCCAAAGAGTTTGATGGCAAAAAAGAGCGTTTCACTGCGCTTGATGATCTCGGAGACCCCAAAAGCCAAAAGGGTGGTATGCACCAGGCAGCCCGTCATAAGTCCCGCCACCACAGCCAGGCCGTATTTCTTGCCGTTGGCCATGCTCAGGGTGAGCACGAAGATATTATCGGGCCCTGGGGAGAGCGCCAAAAGGGCGGTCGCCGAAATAAAAGCAAGGAGGATGCCGTAGTCCAAAGTGTGGGTTTCTGGGGGTAAAATACAAAAACTTACCAGGTATAGGCCGGCGGGTCGATGCCCTTCATCCGAAGATAGAGATTGGCTTTGGCCCGGTGGTTGGTCAGATGGTCTTGCACGTAAAAGAAGGCAAAGGCCCGACTCACCGTATTCCCGCTATGGTACATCACACAGCTTTCGTCCAATTGGTCTTGATCCACGGTGCGGATGACATTTTCGGTATAGGCGAAACCGCGCTCCAAGAGGGCGATGATCTCGGCCTTGGTCATGGTCGACGCGTCCGGGGCATTGGGCACGACGGTCATCCCTTCCACATAGCGTTGGGTCAAAAGCTCGATGGTATACCCGATATGCACCAGCTGCTCGGCGAAGGTCTTACTGACTTCCGTCGGTCGAAAACCGTAGTCTTCCTCGGGCATGGCTTCGGCCACCTCGAGGCAATGTCGACGGGCTTCATGCCATACGGGCAGGTACATGCGGGTAAAATCGGTCTGGGGTTCGGCGTCTTGGCCCCAGCTGCAGAAGGTGCAGCACAAGGCGAATAAAACGAATGCTTTCATGGGAGTCGGCTTAGTTTTCCTTCTCCAAGATAGCCTTATTGATTTTTTTGGGCAAACTAGGCCCTTCGTAGATAAAACCGGTATAGAGTTGGATCAGGTCGGCCCCGGCCTCCAGTTTTTCGAGGGCGTCTTCGGCGGAATGGATGCCCCCTACCCCGATGATCGGGAAGGCTTTATTGCTCTGTTCGGCCAAAAAACGGATGACCTCGGTACTGCGATTCGTCAAGGGCTTGCCACTCAGGCCGCCTTTCTCTTCGGCCAGGGTCAGGTGGGCCTTCAGTTTTTTGCGCTCGATGGTGGTGTTGGTCGCGATGACCCCATCGATCTTGGAAGCGGTGACAATGCTGATGATATCCAACAACTGCGCATTGCTTAGGTCGGGCGCGATCTTCAATAGTATGGGTTTCTCGTTTACCCCGGCCTTTTTGGCGTATTTGCTGTTTTCGCGCTTCAATTTCTTGAGGATCTCGGTCAATGGTTTTTTATCCTGCAGTTCGCGTAAGCCCGGTGTATTGGGCGAGCTGACGTTGACCACGAAGTAGTCGACATGATCGAAGAGGGCATCAAAACAGATCAGGTAGTCTTTGACGGCATCTTTGTTTTTGGTGACCTTGTTTTTGCCGATATTCCCCCCGATGATGACGTTGTGCTTTTTCTTCAAGCGTTCGACCGCATCGAACACCCCTTGGTTGTTGAAGCCCATACGGTTGATGATGGCCTCGTCTTCAATAAGGCGGAACAAACGTTTTTTCGGATTCCCGGGTTGGGGCTTGGGCGTCAAAGTCCCGATCTCGATAAAGCCGTAGCCGAAGTCGGAGAGTTCGTTATAGAGCTTGGCATCCTTATCGAAACCGGCCGCTAGACCGACGGGATTCTTAAAGTCGAGCCCGAACACCCTGCGATGCAAGCGTTCATCTTCGATCGTGAACAATTTTCGGAACAGTCCGCGAAAACCCAAACGGGCCAACAAACGAATGGAATGAAACGAAAAGTGGTGGGCCGTTTCCGCGTCCAATACGAACAATAGAGGGCGGAGAACATATTTATACATGGGGGCAATTTTGTGCAAAAGTAGTAACTCTTCTGACAGGGGAAACCATATTTTCTTATTTTTCGTCAACTGACCGCAGGGCGAAAATCGGACTGCGATAGGCCTGGTTACAGAGTTGGATATAGAGGTTGTATTGATCTTGGTTGAAGACCGCCAGCATCCGCTTGTCGATACGTACCGAATTGTTGCGCATGCTATCGAGCAGGTCGCGGTAATCGTACGACATCTTGAGCAGGTCTTCAGGCGAACTCTGGGCGTGGTTTTTCAATAGCCGTTCGGCCCGAAGTTCGAAAATCTCGTTGCGGAACTTCAGTTCGGCCCCTAAGTTGCGCATGGTCTTCACCTGATCTTGGCTGAGTTGGAACACCTCGGCGATGATCTCATGATCGGGCCCACCGACCCCCAGCGAACACAGGTCTTGTGCACGACAAAGTCCGGAAATGGCCAATAGAATGAAAAAGAGTAGTTTTCGAGTCAAAAGCGGTTGGTTGGGTTAATCGGGGAAAGGTAACCGAACTTGGTCCATTTGATTAAAATATCCGACCGAATAAGCATTATTTTTGATGAAAACCACTTTTTATGGAAAAACTGCTACCCCGTTTTCTGGAATATGTCGCCATCGACACCCAGAGCGATCCCAAATCGACCACTACCCCAAGCACTAAAAAACAACTGGACCTGGCCAAAAAACTGGTCATGGAACTGCACCAGATCGGCATGCAGGAGGTCGCCATCGACGGCAACGGCTACATCATGGCCACCCTGCCCAGCAATATCGACAAGGAGGTCCCCGTCATCGGCTTCATCTCCCATTACGATACCACCCCTGATTTTACGGGCACCAACGTCAAACCCCAGATCATCAAAAACTACGATGGGGGCGACATCGTCTTGAACAAAGCCAAGGACATCGTGCTATCGCCCGATTATTTCGAAGACCTCAGGCAATACGAAGGGCAGACGCTGATCACCACCGATGGCACCACCCTTTTGGGTGCCGATGACAAGGCCGGGGTCGCCGAGATCATCACGGCCATGGAGTTTTTAAAGGACCACCCTGAAATTCCCCATGGCAAGATCCGTATCGCCTTTACCCCTGATGAGGAAATCGGCCGCGGGGCCCATAAATTCGATGTCGCCAAATTCGGGGCCCAATGGGCCTACACCATGGACGGCAGTCAGATCGGGGAACTCGAATACGAAAACTTCAATGCGGCGGGCGCCAAAGTAAGGTTTGCGGGCAAAAGCGTGCATCCCGGCTATGCCAAAGACAAAATGGTCAATGCGACCTTGTTGATGAACGAGTTCATCAGCCTGCTCCCCAAACGGGAAACCCCGGAGACCACCGAAGACCGCGAGGGCTTTTTCCACGTTTACGAATGCCAGGGCGGTATCGAAGAGGCAGAACTACAATTGATCATACGGGATCATGACGCCCAGCATTTCGAGGCCCGAAAGGCGCTGATCGGTGATATCGCCCGCAAGATCAATGCAAAACATGCCGATGCCGTGAGCTTTGAGATCAGCGAGCAATACCGCAATATGCGCGAAATGGTCGAACCGGTCTACCATATCGTTGAAATCGCCGAAGAGGCCATGTTGCAATTGGGCATCGAACCCATTATCAAACCGATCCGTGGGGGTACCGATGGTTCGCAGCTCAGTTTTATGGGCCTCCCCTGCCCCAACATCTTTGCCGGCGGTCATAACTTTCATGGCAAGTACGAATACGTGCCGTTACAAAGCATGCAGAAAGCCGTGGCGGTGATCGTAAAAATTTCCGAACTTACTGCTGCAAAATTCTAAGCGATGGACACCGCCGAAAAAATCGAGGCCTATTACGGCAAACCCGACCCATTTCAAGAAGCCCTGACCGTATTGCGTGACATCGCCTTGAAAACCGAGGCCGAAGAATCGTTCAAATGGAACTTTCCGGTCTACACCATAGCCAACAAAACCGTCTTCGGCATCTGCCGCTTCAAATCGCATTTCGGGGTGTGGTTCTTTAACGGCGTCTTTTTGAGCGACCCCAAAGGGGTTTTGGAAAATGCCCAAGAAGGCAAGACCAAGGCCATGCGGCATTGGAAATTCGAAACCCTGGAAGCCATCGACGAGCAAGGGGTGCTGCACTACATGAGAGAAGCCATCGAAAACCAAAAACTGGGCAAAACGATCAAGCCGGCCCGCAGCAAGGCGGCCGAGGTGGAGCTCCCGGCACTGTTAGCGGATGCTTTGGCTAAATACCCGGCTTTGAAGGCGAATTTCGAAGGCCTAAGTCCCTACAAGCAAAAGGAATACTGCGAGTACATCGCTACTGCCAAACAGGATAAGACCAAGGCGCGGCGTATGGAAAAGATTCTTCCGATGATCGAAGACGGTATCGGACTCAACGATGCCTATCGCAACTGCTGATCACACCTTCGGTAGCTTCCAGCCATTGTGGTATTCGGGCACCATCAAACTGTTGGCCTGGGCATTGTCAAATCGATGGGTTTCTTCGTTCCAATAAATGCGCGTACCCGATTTAAAGGCCAGGTTGCCCATATGGCACACCATGGCAGCATCGTAACCCACTTCGATAGGGGCCTTGAGTTTTTCTATCTCCCGTGATTTCACCACCTCGATAAAATTGGCCGTATGCAGGTCGAGTCCGTTGCCTTGGTTGGTCTGTAGGGGGACCGCCTCGATCTTGGGGCCAAGGTTTTTGTCCCAGCCCTGGCGCTCGTCTTCAGGCCGTACTTCCCATCCCCCACGATCGAGGATGAGGGTGCCGTTGTTCCCGATAAAGGCGATGCCGTGATCCCGGCCGTAATTGCCCCCGTCGATACCGGTGGCATGTTCCCATAAGATGGAGAAATTATCGTATTCATAGACCGTCTGCAGCGTATCGGGAGTCTCTTGGGCATCGTCGGGATAGGCGAATTTACCGCCCAAGGCCATGACCGATTTCGGTCGTGCGGCCTGCATGCCGTAGAGCGCATAATCCATCAAATGCACCCCCCAGTCCGTCATGAGTCCCCCCGCGTAATCCCAAAACCAGCGGAAACTAAAATGAAAGCGGTTGGCATTGAAGGCCCGCATGGGGGCCGGACCCAGCCACATCGCATAATCGACCCCATCGGGAACGGCACTGTCGGGTTGTAGGGGGATGGAGTCCATCCACCCCTGATAGGCCCAGGCTTTGGCAAGGCGGATCTGCCCTAGTTTTCCGGAATGCACATAATTGATCGCATCGACGAAATGGGGCTGGCTGCGCTGCCATTGCCCGATCTGCACCACCCGATCGCTTTGTTGTACCAGGCTCAGCATGGCTTCGCTTTCGGCGATGGAATTGGCAATGGGTTTTTCACAATAGACGTCCTTTCCGGCCATCAGGGCATCGGCCAGTTGCAGGCAGTGCCAGTGATCCGGGGTGCCGATGATGACCACATCGACATCCTTGCTATCGAGCAATTTGCGGTAATCGGTGTACCACTGCGGTTTTTTGATGCCTGCGGTCTCCAGGTCCGCAGTGCGGGAGGCCAAGACGCTTTCATCCACATCACAAAGCGCAACGACTTCGGTTTCGGATAGTTTCAGCATGGAGATCAAATCCGTAAAGCCCATCCCCCGGCAGCCGATGACCCCGACTTGGATGCGGTCGTTCGGACCCACCCGTTGGCGGATGCTCGCCAAGGCCTCGATCGGAAATAAGGTCGCGGCACCCAAACCGGCCGCATAACGGAATCCTTCCTTTAAAAAAAGTCTTCGTGTCGCCATATCCAATGAATTTGCTTGAAGATAGCGATTTCGGATCAGCGCAAAAAAAAAGCACCTAAAAGGTGCTTTTTCCAACAACTAAGGGTTGTTTATTTTTTTGCCGGAGCGTTCAATTTGGTGCTCATCTCCATCGAAATGGCCGAACGGTCGAACTTCAAGCGACCAGCCATGGTTTCGATGACACACGAATTGTCTTTCTCGTTCAAATCGACCACCTTACCGTACAAGCCGCTTTTGGTGATGATCTTGTCCCCTTTCTTTAGGGCCTCGGCAAATTTCTTTTCATCCTTCTGACGTTTGATCTGGGGGCGGATCATAAAGAAATACGCCACCACGAAAATCAAGATCAGCGGAAAAAACTGTCCTAATCCTTCCATAAATGTGATTTAGCTTTTTACCGGTCCGACAGGAGCGGCACCCTTAGGGTTGACGAAAGCTTTGATTCGTAATAGTTCGGAACCTTTTTCGGTATTGGCAGTGACGGTGATCGTTTTGGTCACTTGGTTTTGCCCAGATCCATTGAATTTGACCAAAAGTTCACCGCTTTCACCTGGGGCGATCGGGGTGTTCTTTGGGTAATCCGGTACGGTACACCCACAGCTGCTCTTGGCATCGGTGATGATCAAGGGCGCATTTCCGGTATTGGTGAATGTAAAGACGGTTTCCTGAGGGGTTCCTTGTTCGATGGGACCGAAATCGTGCTCCGACTTCTCAAACGACATGATCGGTAGGTTTTTGGCGACCTCATCACGTTCCGAAGCGGTCTCCACATTATCGGCAACGACCTTCTTACTCGCTTTTTCCTTACACGAGACGGTCGATACCGCCAAGGCCAATACAAACAGGCCTAAAAATGCTTTTTTCATTTTTTGATTTTTTTATTCCAGACAAAAATAGCGAATTCCTATTTAAAGCAAACCGCGCCCGATTTTCTGCATTTTCCCCGTGGTCTTATATTCCTTGACCAATTTATCCAGGATCCCGTTGATGAAGATGCTGCTTTTGGGGGTCGAATATTCCTTGGCGATTTCTAGGTATTCGTTGATGGTCACTTTTTCGGGAATGGATGGGAAATTCAACAGTTCGCAAATGCCCATTTTCAATAGGATGTGGTCGATTTCGGCAATGCGGTCCTTATCCCAGTTCGGTGTCTTGGCCTGGATTTCCTTTTCCCAGCTGTCGTTGTTCAACAGAGTCTTGACCAACAAGTCCTTCGCGAAGACCATATCCTGTTCGTCTTTCAGGAGTCGGGGCAAAAAGAAACCGGGGTTGTTGGACTCCGAGGCCTTTTTGAACCGCTTGACCAAAAAGGTATTCACGATAGGAAAATCATCGACCCAGGTCAGTTTATCGTCTTCGTAGTACTCGTAGATCTTTTCATTGGGGGCGATGATATTCTTGAACACGGTGACGATGAAGTCGCGATCCTGGGCATAGGAAGCCTCCTCAGACATCATGTATTGCTCATACCGATCACTGCCGACGATATCGTCATAGATGTTCTTGACGTATTGTTCGTTCAGGTACCAGTTTTCCAACTTGCGTTTGGCCAGGGCTTTTTTCAGCTCCTCATCGGCCACCAACTGGACCAACAAGCGGTTTTCGATGAATTTTTTATTGTTCGGATAGCGTTGTGTGGTGTCGGCCAGGTATTTTTTGGCCGCGTGCGAAACATGCTTCTCGGCAAGTTTATGAAGTTCGATGAACAGGCTCAACGACAGCAAATAGAGCGTGTACATGTTCTCGATACTGACTTTCAAGAACTTTTCCTGTTTTTCCAAAGAATCGTCTTTCGACTGTATCAATGCGTAAATGCATTGCATTACTTTAACTCGGATATGCCTTCGTGTGAGCATGTAAAAGAACTTTTGGTGAGGTGGTTATGTTTCACATCGGCAAAAGTAAACTTATATTTCCATCCCACCTATGGATTCAAATTTCTTATCAGTTTTATAACATTTCTTTCATTTCTTATCCGCTATCTTTGGCCACCAAGACCGCCGCCGGCCCTTTATGAAAGAACTACGCCACCTCAATAAATACTTCAAGAAATATTGGCTCAAACTGCTGTTGGGCATTGTGATTACCATTATCGCCAGGGTCTTCTCTTTGGTCATGCCCTCTTACGTCAGCAAGTCGGTCGATACGATCAATGCCTACATGTCCGAAACCATTTCGGCCGATACGGTACAGACCAGACTGTTCGAATACATTCTGATCATCATAGGAGCGGCCCTCTTGTCGGGCTTGTTCACTTTTTTGATGCGGCAGACCATCATCAACGTCTCACGTTATATCGAATACGATCTCAAGAACGAAGTGTTCGACCACTACCAATTCCTGAACCTGAATTTTTACAAGCGCAACCGCATCGGGGATCTCATGAACCGCATCAGTGAAGACGTCACCCAAGTGCGCATGTATGGCGGCCCGGTCATCATGTACGGCATCCAAACCCTGACATTATTTGTCTGCTTGATCCCGCTGATGTTCATCAAGGCACCGACCATCGCCTTTTACACCCTGATTCCGTTACCGATTTTGTCGTACCTGATCTACCAGATCAGTCGCATCATCCACAAACGCAGTACCAGGGTCCAAGAGTTTTTATCGACCCTGTCGACCTTTACCCAAGAATCCTTTTCGGGGGTTTCGGTCATCAAAGCCTATACCCTGGAACCCAAGATCAATCAAGACCTGGCCGATTTGGCGGTCGAGGGCAAGGACACCAGTATGGATCTGGCCAAGGTCAATGCCTGGTTCTTTCCGCTGATGATCTTGTTGATCGGTGTGAGTAATATTTTCGTGATTTATATCGGAGGGAAGCAATACATCAATGGGGAAATCAGCTTGGGTATCATTGCGGAGTTCATCTTATATGTCAATATGCTGACCTGGCCCGTGGCCGTTGTCGGATGGTTGACGTCCATCGTGCAGCGGGCGGAAGCCTCCCAAAAACGGATCAACGAATTCTTACACGAACAACCCAGCATCAAAAACGAAATCGAGGCGTTGACCCCGATCAAAGGCAAGATCGCCTTCCGCAATGTGAGCTTCACCTATGAAGACACCCATATCGAAGCCCTGAACGATGTATCGTTCACGATCGAATCAGGTGAAACGGTGACCATTCTCGGCAAGACCGGTTCGGGCAAGTCGACCATCTTGGATCTCGTGGCCCGCTTGTACGATGTATCGGCCGGTGAAATCCAAATCGATGACCGTCCGATCCAAGAACTGAACCTGAACAGCCTGCGCAGTTCGATCGGTGCCGTACCCCAAGACGCCTTCTTGTTTTCAGACACCATTGAGAACAACATCCGTTTCGGCAAAGAAGAGGCTACCAAGGCCGAAGTCGAGGCCGTGGCCAAAAAGGCGGTGGTACACGACAACATCATCGGCTTTGCCAAGCAATACGACACCATTCTCGGTGAACGGGGCATCACCTTGAGCGGGGGGCAAAAGCAACGGGTCTCCATCGCCAGGGCGTTGTTGAAAGACCCGCACATCTATTTATTCGACGACTGCCTGTCGGCAGTTGACACCGAGACCGAAGAAGAAATCCTTAAAAACCTTAAGCAGGCCTCGGCTGAAAAAACGACCTTGATCGTCAGTCATAGGGTCTCTTCGGCGATCAATGCCGACAAGATCCTCATCTTGGAAAACGGCAAGATCATACAGCAGGGAACCCACGAAGAACTGTTGAATTCAGAGGGGTATTACCGCCAATTATACCACGATCAGCTCTCCGGGAAAGAATAAACGAAAAAGTTGGTAGGTTAGCTTTTTTTTTACATTTTTGGTAGAATTAAGTAACAAACCCCCTTTGAACACTTACCATGGGCGATAAAGATTTAATGGACCAAGAGGAGATTTACTCCAAAGTTTTACGGGCCGGAAGAAGAACCTACTTTTTTGATGTTAGAAGCACCAAGGCCGGGGACTACTATTTGACCATAACCGAAAGCAAGAAGTTCACCCATGACGATGGGTCGTTCCATTATAAGAAACACAAGATCTATCTCTACAAAGAAGACTTCGGTGCCTTTAAAGACATCATGGAGGAAATGATGGACTACATCATCGATGAGAAAGGGCTCGAAGTGATTTCGGAACGCCACCAAAAAGATTTTAAAAAGGAAGAGGAATCGCCCAGTGAAAACGGCACCGCTTCCGGAAGCTTCACCGATGTCAGTTTCGACGACATTTGAAATATGTTAAAAAAAACCCTAAGAACGACCGCTAACGCCGGTCGTTTTTTATTTTAGGAGCGACTAATCCGAACTCAAAATGAAAAGAACGCTCCTCGGCCTGCTTTGCGGGATGTTTTGCATGACATTGCATGCCCAAGACCAACTCTCACTCGACTATTATTTGCCTTCGAATACCACCTATGATCCGGCCATACCCACCCCAAAATCGGTGATCGGCCATGAGGTCGGTGAATGGCATGTGTCGCATGATAAATTGGTCTATTACTTGCAGACCTTGGCCGCGGCCAGCGACCGGATCAGTATCGAAATGCGGGGCACGACCTTTGAAGGACGCCCCCTACCCTTGTTGACGATCACCACCCCGGCCAACCATGCCAATATCGAAAAGATCCGTACCGATCATGTCGCTTTGACCGAAACCGGCAGTGGGGCTTTGAATACGGCAGATATGCCCATTGTGGTCTACCAGGGTTTCTCCATTCACGGCAACGAATCAAGTGGCGTGAACGCCGCCGTCGCTTATGCCTATTATCTGGCAGCGGCCCAAGGGCCTGAAATCGAGGCCCAATTGGATAAATTGGTCGTCTTGTTGGACCCTTGCATGAATCCGGATGGTACGCAACGCTTTGCCTATTGGGCCAACACCAACCGCAGCATGAATCTGAACCCGGATCCAAACGATCGCGAATACCGCGAAGTATGGCCCGGTGGCCGTACCAACCACTATTGGTTCGATATGAACCGTGATTGGTTGCCGGTACAATTGCCGGAGAGCCGGGCGCGCATTAAGTCCTTTCATCGTTGGATGCCCAACATCGTCACCGACCACCACGAAATGGGAACGAATTCGACCTTTTTCTTTCAACCGGGTGAAGCGACTCGGGTCAACCCTTTGACCCCGGCCATCAATCAACAGCTAACGGCCGAAATCGGCACCTACCATGCCAAGGCCTTGGATAAGATCGGTTCACTTTATTATTCCGAAGAGAATTTCGACGACTATTATTACGGCAAGGGATCTACCTTTCCTGACGTCAACGGAAGTATCGGTATCCTCTTTGAACAAGGGAGCTCCCGAGGGCACGTTCAAGAAAGTGAGAATGGGATATTGACTTTCCCCTTTACCATCCGCAACCAGTTCACCACGGCCCTTTCGACCATAGAAGCGGCCCAGAACATGCGCACCAAGATCTTGGATTACCAACGCAGCTACTACCAAGACATCGCGAACGAACAAAGCCGTAGCCGCCTGAAAGGCTATGTATTTGGGGATGCAAAAGACCCTTCACGGGCCTGGCATCTGGCCGAAATCTTGAACAGGCACCAAATCCAGTTCCACGAATTACGCAACGATGCGACCATCAGCGGCAAGGCCTATAAAAAAGGAGCGGCCTATGTGGTACCCCTTGCCCAGAAAAATCCGCGCCTGATCAAAGCCATGTTCGAGCGGCGTACCAGCTTTACCGATAGCTTGTTTTATGACGTGTCGGCTTGGACCTTTCCACTGTCCTTCAACTTGGATCATGCCGAATTGGGCAGCCTGCAACAGGCGGGCGACGTGACCAGCGATTTCCAATCCTTGAAAGGCAGCGTTTCCGGAAAGAGCAACTATGCCTATCTGTTCGAATGGCATGGTTACTACACCCCCAAGGTGTTGAATACCATCGTCAACAAAGGCCTTCGGGCCAAAGTGGCCAAATCGCCTTTTAGTTTGGAAGGCAAATCCTATGATTATGGAACCATTATGGTGCCCGTACAAAACCAAAAATGGAATGCCGACCAGATCCATAAGCTGTTATCGGGCTTGGCCGAAGCAAACAACATTACCATTACCGCCGTCGGAACGGGATTGACCAAGGGTATTGATTTAGGAAGCAACGATTTCGACCCGATCAAAAAGCAAAAAGTAGCCATTTTGGTCGGCGACGGGGTGCGCTCTTACGATGCGGGTGAAATCTGGCATTTGTTCGATACCCGTTATGACATGAAGATCACCAAGCTCGACACCCGATCTTTCGCGTCGGTCGACTTAGATCGTTATACCGACCTGATCCTCCCCAGCGGTTGGGGCAGCAACATGCTCAATAAAAAAGGGGCCGATAAAATCAAGGCCTGGGTTCGCAACGGCGGCACGGTCATCGGCTATCGCAATGTGGCCAATTGGTTCAAAAAGAATGAGTTCTTGAAACTCGAAATGAAGAAAGACAGCATGAAGGCCAAAAACGTACGTTTTGACCAACGCAGCGATTACTTTGGGGCGCAAGTGACCGGAGGGGCGATTTTCGAGGCGAAACAAGACCGTTCGCATCCCATCAACTACGGCTATAAGAACGACCGAATTTCGCTGTTCCGCAATACGAACATCTACTTGAAACCCGAGAAGGACAGTTTCAATAACCCGATCCAATACACCAACGATCCGCTACAAAGCGGCTACATCTCGGAAGAGAATGCAGAACTGATCAAAAACAGCGTGCCTTTTAAGGTGAAACGCATGGGCAAGGGCCGGGTAATCCTGTTTACCGACAACACCAATTTCAGGGCCTTTTGGTATGGTACCAATAAGCTGTTGATGAATGCGATTTTCTTTGGCCAGATTATGTAAAAAAACAGGAAGAAAGTCGCATTGACTACTGCTTTTTTATCGGAAAACCGAATCTTCGGAGTTCGAGATCCGTTGACAAAACCAAAAGAACGGCACCAACGGACCCTCGCTGGTGCCGTTCTTGGTTTTTGGTGATTCCCAACATCGGGCAAATCGGAAATTTTCGGTTGTTGTTCATCGACTTTGACCCCGGTGTTCTACCTCCCATCTTTCGATTTGTGCATTTCGTCGAAAATTTCTGCAGCCAGTCAATTTTATTTTACTACAAATCACCCATCTAAAGGCCAGTGTTTAACTTGTCTCAACTAATCCCACAAACGCTAAATATGAGAGCAACTATTACACTATTTTTATTCAGTTTTTTACTCCACTATCACGCTGTCGCACAGTGTGGTGGCGCCCAATTTGAGGAGCGGAACGGAATTGCCGTCATTGAGATGGAATCTGCCCCGAGTCTCGCCTCAGGTTGGAAACGCGAAACAGGAAAATCGGGCTTCACAGGCAATTCATTTATTGCTTGGCGGGGCAGTGATAAATTCAACTCACCGGGAACCGGTGTCACGAATTATAAAGTGAGAATCAACTCACCCGGGGTCTACCGTTTTCAATGGAGAAATCGGGTCGGTATCGGGGAACTGAAGTCAGAGCACAACGACTCTTGGCTGAAATGCCCTGATGCCTTTGACTTCTTCGCCCAAAAAGGGAGTTCCATCAAATACCCTAAAGGGGGTTCTTTCAAAAAGTCCAATGTCACCGTCAAAGGGGCATCAGGATCAGGATGGATGAAAGTGTTCAACTCCGGCGGTGCCGGGGCCTGGAACTGGAGTACCAACACCAGTGACTTCGATAGCCATAAAATCTACATGGAATTCAAGTCCGCCGGGGTCTATACCATTCAGATTTCAGGAAGGTCGAATGGCCATTTCATCGATCGAATGGTCTTGTACAAGGAAAACCAAATTTCCGAAAGCAGCGCTACGAGTACTTCAAGAGGACAGACCAATTGTGGCGGCGGCTCAGGCGGCGGCGGTGATGACGGTGGTGGAAACGACGACGGCGGTGGCAATGACGACGGTGGAAACGACGGCGGCAATGACGGTGGAAACGACGGTGGAAACGATGACGGTTCCAATGAGGCACCAACGGTATCCATTACCAATCCGAACCAAGGTCAAAACTTCAATGCCGGTTCGAATGTATCGATCAACCTCTCCGCAAATGACAGTGATGGCAGCATATCAAGCCATATTATTTTCGTGAACGGAAGTCGCGTCGATACGGATGGATCACGATATACCCCACACGTTATAAGCAATATCAGCTCCGGTGATTACACGGTAAGGGCACAGGTCAAAGACAATGATGGAGCTACTGCCGAAGATACCGTAAGCTTTACCGTTGGCGGTGGCGGTAATGACGATAATTCCGGCGGAGGTGATGACAACTCCGGGGGAGGCGATGACAACTCCGGTGGAGGGGATGATAACTCCGGTGGGGGTGATGACAACTCCGGTGGTGATACTGGTACTTCCGTCTCGATAACCAACCCGAATGATGGGCAGACCTATTCGGTAGGAGCCAATATCCGTGTGAACCTAAGTACGGAAGGAAATATCGTTCGCCATATGGTTTTTGTCAACGACAGACGGGTCGATACCGACCAATCCAATTACACACCACACATTATTCGCAACGTCGCTGCGGGCAACTACACGGTTCGCGTAGAGGTCACCGATAATACCGGTAAGAAAGCTTCGGACAGCGTCAGTTTCGGTGTTGGCTCGGGCAACGATGGTGGCGGTGACAACTCTGGCGGTGGAGATGACAATTCAGGAGGCAGTGATGACAACTCCGGAGGTGATGATAATGGCAATGATGGTGGTAATGGGGGCCAAGCCATAACCTTCTCCTTAATGAACGCATCTACCAACAACGTGATTACGACGATTTCAAACGGCAGCACCCTTGGTAACGGGTCGAATGTCAATATCAGGGCAAATTCACCTTTTGCAGGGACCAAAAGTGTTTACATGGTCTTAAGCGGTAGAAGCAGTGCCACTAGAACCGAAAACCAAGCGCCATATGCGTTGTTTGGTGATGTAGGAGGCAACTTTAACGCAGGAAACCTGCCCTCAGGGAGTTATTCGATTACCGCGACGGCCTATTCCGGAGCACGGAGAGGTGGAACGGTATTGGGTACTACGACCATCAATTTCTCAGTTGGAACGGCATCAAGTATCGCCCCACAATTGCAGACACTTAAGGCCTATCCGAATCCCGTCCAATCCGATAAGGTGTTCATCTCCTTACCGAAGAGTACCACAGGAAAAGTCTACTATTCCATTTTCAACGCCTCTGGGGTGGAATTGGATCGGGGATCAAGCTTTACCAATGGAAAACAAATGGAAGTGCAATTGAATAATTACACCACCTCGAACGGCGGTGTGTATTACATTCGTGTACAGACCCAAGAAGAAACGTATACCATACCACTGGTCAAACGTTAATTCGTTTCTTTTTACGAATCCACATAAAGGCTGTCGGTTTTCGACAGCCTTTTTTATTGCAATCCGCTTTTTACCAGTATCAAATTGAGCACCCAATGCCCTAATACCGCGATAACTGCAAATTCAAACGACTGATGGTTCGTCAATACAATCCCTGCCAATAGGTATCCCAGAGGATACGTAAGTAAGGCAAAAAGGAAGCGAAAGGTGGCCTTGAACTCAGGTTCGGGCACCAAGGGTCGTACCAGCAACCGCCAAAGCAGCACCCAAGGCAAGTTCATCAGATCAAAGAGCCACTTGGCGGGCTTTGGGGATGGTGAAGGGTCTGTTTCTTTGGCCTGTCGGACATTCTTATTCTTTGCTAAGGCCGCGTTCACTTGCTGTGGTTGTAGTACATCCCATCCTTCGGATTCGATTTGGGCCAAGGTGCCCTCATAATCCCATTCCTCAGGAATATGTACCGTTAACTTTTGCAAAGCATATGCTGCGCGTTCCGTGAGGACTTTGGCCGTTTTCGGCTCCAAGGTCTTAGGTACGGTTATCGGTGTTCCGAAGTGCAGGGCGGCGCTATCGCCGACTTGCGTCGGATGACGGTAATTCTGCCCGACCGGAACCAAAGCGATGTCGAGATCGGCGTCGGTTTCCAGGGCGTTGAAGGCGATGCGGGTAAAGCCTTTGCTCAAGGGTCGTATCCGGCGTTTTAAACTGTGGTTGGCTTCGGGGAAGATCAAAATCGCTTCCCCTTTTTTCAATAGCGCCCCGCATTGATCGAAAATCGCGTTGTTCTTGGTCAGGTTCTGTTTTCCGTCCCGAATACGATAGATCGGAATCATATGGAGGCTTTTGAATAGGCTGCCAAAGGCATTTTGAAAGATATCGGCCCGGGCCAGGAACCAGGGGTCACGATCACAACTCGTGGCCAAAAGCAACACATCCATCAGGGCATTCTGGTGGTTCGACAAAAAGAGGAGGGCGCGGTCTTTCGGGACTTGTTCATGGCCATGTATCCGAACGTTTCGGTAATAACAAAACAATCCGGTCCGTACCCATAGTTTGACGAAAGCATACCCCAAGCGCATCAGACCAGTTCTTTGTTTTCAAGGGGGCGGTAGCCCCAAAAACTACCCAAAACCATCCCGGAGACCAAATGCCATATCCCCCAAAATGCGGTCAAGAGGGCCATTCCCCCTAAACCATCGAAAAAGGTAAAGATCAGCAATAGGCCTAAACCGGAGTTTTGTATCCCGGTCTCCATGGTGATGCAGCGCACATTATTCTTGCTAAAACCCATGAACTTTGCCAAGGAAAAACCTGTCAAAAAGGCCACCAGGTTGTGCAACAACACCAACCAAAAAACGTAGAAGACATAGTCAAGGAAAATATCGCGGTTCTTGTGCAAGGCCAAAAAAACCAGGGCGATAAAGAACAGCAGCGAACCGATCTTAAAACCTTTCGACATGCGGGCGGCCAAACGTGGTCGATAGCGGTTGACCACCATTCCCAAAACCAAGGGTACTCCCAGCAGTAAGGCCACCAATCGGATCATTTCGCCCGGGGCAATGGAAACCTGTTGTAATATCGTTGCGGAAGGGGAATAGAGACTTCCCCAAAAACCCAGGTTAAAAGGCGTCATGACCACGGCCAACAAGGTAGCGATCGCGGTCAAGGTGACCGATAAAGCGGTATTGCCCTTGGCCAAATGGGTAAAGAAATTGGAAACATTGCCCCCAGGGCAGGCGGCCACCATGAACATTCCCATGGCCATGCTGGCTTGGGGTTCGACCACCCAAACCAGGGCGAAGGTAACGGCCGGTAGGGCCACGAACTGGCTAAAGACCCCGGTCAAGACCAATTTCGGTTTTTTGGACAAGGCCTTGAAATCGGATAGATCGATCTCCAGCGCAATACCGAACATCACCAAGGCAAGGGCTACATTGAGCACCCAAAGCGACTGGGTATCGAAATTGATATGGACAGTATCGATGACGGAATCCAAAAACAAGGCTTTGAGCCTCAAGATAGCTTTTCTTTTTCGGATGCACTCCCAAACCCCGTTTTGAATATTTTGCCCTAATTTTAAAGCTTAAATCGAAACCCATGGCACGTACACCTAGCAACATGCTTCCCTTGGGCACCAAAGCCCCTGATTTTTCGCTATTCGATACCGTTAGTGGCCAGACCCTGGGACTCTCGGAAATGAAAGGACGGAAAGGCACGGTGATCATGTTCATTTGCAACCATTGCCCCTTTGTGGTGCATGTCAATCCGCAATTGTCCGAATTGGGCCGACAGTATCAGGAAAAAGGGATCGGTTTTATCGCGATTTCAAGCAATGATGTGGAGAATTACCCCCAAGATGCGCCGCATTTAATGACCAAAACGGCACAGATGGAAGGCTATCCCTTTCCTTACCTCTATGACGAAAGCCAAGAAACAGCCAAGGCCTATGATGCAGCCTGCACCCCCGATTTCTACCTATTCGATGCCCAAGACGCGTTGGTATACCGCGGGCAATTGGACGATTCACGACCTGGAAATGGCATCCCTTTAAGCGGTGACGACCTTCGCAAGGCCATGGATGCCTTGCTTGATGGCAAAGACCAAACCGTCGATCAAAAGCCAAGCATCGGTTGCAACATCAAATGGAAAACGGCCTAGGCCGAAAAGAACACCCATGAAACTAAATCCCGAAAAAGCACTACAGGCCTTGAACCAGGTCGATAGCCCCTTTTTGAACTTATTCGAGCACGGATCCCTTTCGGTCGAAGTCTATCGCCCCGAGGGGGCCGACCTACAACAACCCCATGATCGTGATGAGATCTATGTGATCATCTCGGGATCGGGACATTTTCAAAACGGAACGGAGACCGTCACCTTCAAGACCGGGGATTTTTTGTTCGTGCCGGCTGGAAGGGAACATCGTTTCATCGAATTCAGTGCGGACTTTGCCACCTGGGTCTTCTTCTATGGGCCGCAAGGTGGGGAAAAGGCCTAAGTGCATGGAAGTTACTTACGACCCCTTGACCCTTTCGAACCTGCCGACCTACCTCAAGGTCGGGCTTCAGGCGTACAACGACCACTACCTCCATCTTTGGAACCAGGGCGATGCCTCGGCCTTCATCGAAGAAAACCTGACCGAAGCCCCGGTGCTCAACGCTTTAAAGGACGCCCGACAATCACTGTTCATCATCCGTGCTGATGGGCAAGCCGTAGGCATCTTAAAACTCACCTTGGATGCCGGGAAGCGCTTCGCCTTGCCCAAATCCAATGTATTACTCAATAAGATCTACCTCGTCAAGGCGTTTGCCGGTCGGGGTATTGGATCCGATGCCTTGGCCTTCGTAATCCAATTCGCCCAACACAAGCGGACCTACCTTTGGTTGCTGTGCATGCAAAAAGGGCCCGCGCTAGGATTTTATCAAAAACATGGCTTCGAGATCCTTGCCGAGTCGGAAGTCAGATTGCACGGTATTTTGGAGGCGGAAAAAGCGATGTGGGTCATGGGCAAGCCCTTGTGATCACCAGCCCTCCCGCTCGATCAAGTTGGCAATATGCGCAAAATGATGACTACCATGCCAGGCATAGCGGCCGACATTTACCGCTAAGGTAGTTTCTTCATTGCCCTCAGGATGGGTAAACTTACGCTCGAGATCCTCCCGAGAGAGGCCCTTCAACAAATACACCAATTTCGCATGAACCGCCTTTAGGTGGGCCAAGGAGAGGGCGATTGGCGCCGTTCGGGTATCGAAGAGCTTGGCCCACTCTTTTTCCAAATAAGGTTTGATGGTGGGATTGTCTTCGGTCAAGCCCCATTTGAAGCGGATATAGCTATGATGGTGACTGTCGGAAACGTGGTGGATGACCTGCCGCACCGTCCAGCCTCCGGGGCGATAGGGCGTTTCCAACTGGTCTTCACTAAGTGAAGTGACCATGGCCTCGAAGCGTTCGGGCAAGTGCTCTAAAATGGTAATCCATTCTTGCAGTTGCGCGTCTGAAATAGAGGTGG
Organism: Flavobacteriaceae bacterium; assembly: GCA_013214065.1. Classification (GTDB taxonomy): domain Bacteria; phylum Bacteroidota; class Bacteroidia; order Flavobacteriales; family Flavobacteriaceae; genus Flagellimonas_B; species Flagellimonas_B algarum. Next base: position 50,845 of record JABSPK010000016.1, on the reverse strand, counting down.
GAACCTCAAATTTACCAATGGGGTATCGAAGCTGTTCAAGTTGTTCAGGAGCCATAAAAATGGGGTTTAATTACTATCCAAATTCAAGTTAATTCAAAAATAAGATGAAAAAACATCCAAATACACATGAATTACGAGTACTTTCGCGCTTCACATAAAAATATAACATGAGTAAAGGAACAGTAAAATTCTTCAATGATTCCAAAGGATATGGATTTATCACTGAAGATGGTTCAAACACAGATCACTTTGTCCATTTTTCCGGCTTGATTGATGAGATTCGTGAAGGTGATGTTGTTGAATTCGAATTGCAACAAGGAAAAAAAGGAATGAACGCCGTGAATGTACGCGTCTTATAAATTCGCTATTCCAGCATAGAAAAAAAACCCTGATAACACATCAGGGTTTTTTTGTTGATAACTATTGATCGGTTTCGGCAACTTTTTTTCGTTTTCGGGGTCTTACGAATAACGACCTAAGGCAAACCTAGACCTCGAATACCCGCTGATGTAACTTTAACAGTATACTAAAGTAGGGTTTTCATCCGTTGGTTTGTTATACAGAAAAGCGCTGAACACGCGAAATGACCATAACCGATGAATACATTTTTTTCCATTTTACTATTCCTTTTGGTGCTGAACCTGGCTTTGTTGCTGACCAGCGTCAATAGGGCCAAATAAAAAAGCCCCTACGAGAGGAGCTTTTCGATTGTATACGGATAGCCGTCCTTATTTGACGTCCATAAGTTCAACGTCGAAAACCAAGGTCGCATCCGGTGGAATCACACCTCCGGCACCACGACTACCATAGCCCAAATGCGAGGGAATGACGAAACGCGCCTTATCCCCTACTTTCAACAACCCGATACCTTCATCCCATCCGGCAATGACCTGACCGATACCCAAGGTAAAATCAATGGGTTGGTTTCTCTTGAAAGACGAATCGAATACTTGTCCGTTCGTAAGGCTGCCTTCGTAATGTACCGAAACGGTCTTGCCCTTCTCGCCCTGGGCACCGGACCCTTTATTGATCATTTTATAGCGTAGGCCCGATTCTGTTTTGTCGAATCCGGCTGCTACCTTATCAAGTTCCGCTTCGGCCTTGGCCTTTTGTTCGGCGATGCGCTTTTCACGTGCCCCTTCGAAAACCCGAAAGGCCTCGATAGCATTCCACTGTTCGGCAGCGTCACCTACCCGAACGATCTCAAGGCTTTCGATACCATCGCCTTGGGCGATCGCGTCGACCACTTCTTGGCCTGCGGTAACATGACCGAAAACGGTATGCTTGCCATCCAGCCATGGCGTGGGTACATGGGTAATGAAAAATTGGCTTCCATTGGTACCCGGTCCCGCATTGGCCATCGATAGCACTCCAGGGGCATCGTGCACCAAATCATCATGGAACTCGTCATCGAATTGGTATCCCGGACTTCCGGTACCCGTTCCTTGCGGGCATCCGCCCTGGATCATGAAATCGGGGATGACACGGTGGAACTTCAACCCGTCATAATACGGCTTGCCTTGCGGCTTGGCATCGTTCTCCATATTCCCTTCGGCCAAGGCAACGAAATTGCCGACCGTTCCCGGTGTCTTGTCATGGGTCAATTTGACCAAGATTTCCCCTTTGGTGGTATTGAATTTCGCGTAAATACCCTCTTGCATAATATACTGATTTAAGGCCGCAAAGGTAGGTGTTTCTCAGCATATCACCGCTATGCATCCCTCCTTTCGGCATTATAGTGCTACCGGGTATCCTATTAAGGGGTGCTACACTGGATGTTTCCATTTTTACATGCCATTTCGACCAGGTGTCGTATCTTATCGCAACGGAAGCCGTTGGTGCGACCGAAACAGCGACGAAATGACCGAAAAGGAAAAAATGCTTTCAGGCCTCCCCTACGATTCAAGGGATCCCGAGTTGCTTGATCATTACCATCGGGCGCGTGCCCTTCTCAAGCAATTGAACCAACTTGAATCGACGGCCATTGAGGTACGACAGGCCTTGTTCAACGATCTGTTCGCCCATCAAGGAAACGGTGTTTGGATCGAAACCCCCTTCTTTTGTGATTACGGATCGAACATTAGCATCGGTGACAATACCTTCATCAACGTCAATTGCATGCTTTTGGACAACCATACCATTTCCATCGGAAAAAACGGGCTTCTGGCACCATATGTACAGATTTACACGGCCAACCACCCGTTGAAGGCCGAAGAACGCATCGTACAGACCGCTGATCGCACCCACTATGTGACCTCGGCACGTCCTGTGGTCTTGGGTGACAACGTATGGGTAGGTGGAAATTCGGTGATCTGCCCCGGCGTTACTATAGGTGACAATGTGACCATCGGTGCCGGAAGTGTCGTGACCAAAGACCTCCCCAGCAATGTTTTGGCGATGGGTAGCCCGTGTAAAATCGTGAAGACCTTATGATGGGCCAAGATTGGAAATTAGAAACGCCACGACTGTATGTTCGGGAAGCCGTCGCCGCCGATACCGACTTTATCTTTGCGTTACTGAACAGTGCCAATTGGTTGGAATATATTGGCGACCGCGGTATTCGCACCTTATCGGACGCCAAGGCCTATATCGACAATCAGCTGATCGCTTCCTATACCGACTTGGGATTCGGTCTCTACCTTATGATCGAAAAGACCGGCCAGACCCCTATCGGACTCTGTGGTTTTTTACAACGCGATTATTTGGATCATCCCGATATCGGTTTCGCCATCTCACCCGAATTCGAAGGACAGGGCTATACCACCGAAGCGGGCCGATCCATGATGGCCTACGGTCGGGATCAACTGGGTTTCACAAAAATCCTGGCGATTACCACGGCGACCAACCACGGTTCCCAACAAGTATTGACCAAATTGGGACTCCATCCTAACGGAACCGTTCTGCATCCCGTCGAAAAGAACGAATTACTGGTTTTTACAAGTGACATACCCGTCGGCTGACCCCGTTTTATAAATTGCCTATATTTTTGGAAAACCATGCGCTATAACCAATCCATTCCTATCGTCGTTTACCTCCTTTTTATTTTAGGGGGAATCACTTCATGCCATCAGGATGTGGGGCAGCAACGCTTGCAACAGGCCCGTGCCTACTACCAAACCCTAAACGAACACGATTACCAGGCCTTGGATCGCCTGATCGGAGACAGTATCATCTCAAAAGAAGGGGAGTATGTCATGGAATATTCCAAAGCTGGTTTTGAGGTCTTCCTGAAATGGGATGCCGCTTTTGACCCTAACTATGAAATCCTTTCCCTAGCCATGGAGGATCAAACCGTTGTAGCCGAAATCAAGAAGACGGATACCCGACTTGATTTTTTACTCGAAGGTCCTAGCATCACCAAAGAGCACTTGGATTTCAGGGACGGAAAAATCCGAAGTGTGGCCATTGTCGCTTACCTGCAATTCAATGATATCGTTTTTAGCCGGAACCGTAAGGAGTTTTTGGATTGGATGGACGCCCACCATCCGGAATTGGATGGATTCATCATCGATCAAACGGAAACCGGCGCGAAAAACTACCTCAAAGCGATCCGTTTGTTCCAAGCTCGGGAAAAAGCAAGCGGGAAGGAGGACTAACCCTTCACTTTGTTCGGTCGCACGGTACCGTATTTATCGACAAGGTACATCAAGCTGGCCATGGTGGCCGCCCCCAATTCCAACTCCCTTCTATTGACATGCTCAAAAGTGTCGTTCTCAGCATGATGGTGGTCGAAATATCGCTGCGAATCCGGTCGAAGACCGGCCAAAACCAAATTTTCATCTTTCAGCGGTCCGATATCGGCCCCACTTCCCCCTTTGACGAACAGATGGATCAAATAAGGTTCGAACAGCGGAATCCACGAGCGGATCCTTTCGTAATTGGCATCGTCACAATCGAAGGAGAATCCCCTCGGGGTAAACCCTCCGGCATCACTTTCAAGGGCAAAGACATGGTCTTCGTTCTTTTGCTTGGCCACTTCAGCGTATTTCTTACCGCCGCGTAGCCCGTTTTCCTCATTCATGAACAAAACTACCCGAATGGTTCGCTTAGGGGTATAGCCACTGGCTTTGATCAGTCGCAACACATCCATGCTCTGTACAACGCCGGCACCATCATCATGGGAACCATCACCGAGATCCCAAGAATCGAGATGACCCCCGACGACCATGATTTCGTTTGGGAATTCGCTACCGCGAATTTCACCGATTACGTTATAGGATTGTACATCAGGAAATTGCTTGCAATTCTGTCGGAAAAAAAACTTGATCTCTGGTGAAAGTTTCAAAGTCGTGCTCAGCAACTCCGCCCCTTTGGTGCTGATGGCCGCCGCCGGAATACGATCGGAAACAGGAGTGTCGCCATAGCTCATCGAACCGGTATGCGGATAATCGTCCAAACGGAGGTTCACACTTCGTACGATCACCCCGGCCGCCCCGTATTTGCCTGCTTCGGCAGCGCCGGAATAGCGCTGATCGACGCATCCGGAATAGGATTGGAAGGTACTGATCAGGGTCGGGTCCATTGGGCGATTATAAAAGACGATCTTCCCTTCTATTTTCTCACGACCTAAGGCTTCGAGTTCCTCGACCCCATTCACTTCGATCACTAGGGCCTTCAAGCCCCCGTCAGGTGTAGCCACCGAACCGCCCAAGGCACAGATCGGTACATTCGTAGTAATACCCGGCGCCGTTTCGATATATGCGAATTCAGGGGTGCCCCGCACCCATTTGGGTACCATGACCGGTTGCAACCAAACCCGATCGAGACCCAACATCTCCATTTGGGCCCGCGTATAATCAACGGCCTGTGCCGCTTGTACCGATCCGGAAAGTCGGCCGCCGATTTGGTTCGATAAATAATTCAACCAATCGTAGGCCTTGCCGTCGGTCAACGACATATCGAAAATGGCTTTCAACTGTTGCTCATCTTCGGTTTGCGCAACGGTCAATGGAGCGACCAATAGCAGGGTCATGAGGAGGAGTGATCTCATTCGTTTTCTTTTTCGAGTTCGTTTCTAAAGCTTTCTAAATTAGCCTTTATTTCATCATCGAGCTCGGGTTCGACGACATCTTTGTATTTTTTTAACGCTTGCAGCAGAATGCCTGCGACGATGACCCGGGCCGCTTTTTTATTGTCAGCCGGAATCACGAACCAAGGGGCATGGGCTTTCGAAGTCTTATTGATGGCTTCTTCGTAGCACTCTTGGTATCGGTCCCATAATTTGCGCTCTTTCAAATCGCCGGGTGAGAATTTCCAGTTCTTTTCCTTCAGTCGAAGCCGACGCAACAACCGTTGGCGTTGTTCTTCTTTTGAAAGGTGCAAGAAAAACTTGAAGACCAAGGTGCCGTTTTCAGCGATATGCCGTTCAAAATCGTTGATCTGTCGGTAGCGCTTCCCCCAAAAATCAGCATCGATATCGGCGATACTGTCGATACCCGGGATGTTCTCCCCTAAGATATAACTCGGGTGCACTTTGGTCACCAAGACGTTTTCATAGTGGGTGCGGTTGAATACGGAGAACTTGCCGCGTTCGGGCAGGGCGATGTAATGACGCCAGATGTAATCATGGCTGCGCTCTTTGGAACTGGGCACCTTGAAACTATGCACGACCACACCGCGTACGTTGAAATCCTTGAACACCTCGCGGATCAGGCTGTCTTTTCCTGCGGTATCCATCCCTTGCAAACAGACCAACACCCCGTATTTGCCATGGGCATAAAGGGTGTCTTGGAATTTGCCGAGATCCTCACGTAGCGATTCGAGTTCTTTTTTGAGTTCTTTTTCAGAGGCCCCGAGATCCGAATACGTCGCTCGTTCAAATAGTGAAATCGGTCCGGTGACCTGGTAGGTGCTGTTTTCTATGGTATCCATAGCCTGAAAATACGCAAATACTTGGTATATACGCGAAATCGGAAGTGGTGCATTTCGTCGATCGGAATCCACTTTTTTTCATTTCATGGGGTAAAAAGCGCCATTCAGCGAAGGAATTTGACTACAAAGTGCCCCCTATCGTACCTTTAGGAGACCGAATTGACCCAAAAATGACCTACTTAAAACGCATACTGTACGTTGCTATGGCCAAAGGTGCGCTCTGTTTGCTGCTCTTCTCTTCCTTTGGAAATTACAACGCTTGTAAGTTCGCCAATCAAAATACGGGACTCGTCGTCGAACAGACCGGCCTCGCCCTCGGCGCTACCACCTTACAAATGGCAAAATACCACGGCTTCAAAGCCCTGAAGTCGGTATCGAAGACCAAAGAGAATTTTGAGGATTGCGCTTGTGAAGAGGCCATGCGCAGTTTCACCATAGCCGAAGAAAACCTAAAGGAGGCCGTGAAAGCGAATACCTTGGCAGACGCCAAGGCATTTCTGACCATTGCCATGAACAGTTCGAAAATAAGCCGGGCCGAACTCGATGCCTTCGAAAAAATAAACCGCAGTGCATATAGTGATGAACTTTTGGTCATGAACACCAAAGGGACCATCAGTGAACAAGGGGGCATCATCGTTCCTGAAAGTGATAAGGCCCGATTGAAAATCGATGCCAGTCTTGAGCGCTTCCAAACTTCATTGGATCAAGTTGTGGCCTATGTCGATTGTGAAGATGCCTTCAACTTCATCAGCAAGATCGTGACCAAGTCGGATGCCGAATTGGCCAAGGAGACCTTATCGGAAGCCCAACGGTATTATCATGGTGAGATCAAGAAGATCGCCTACGAAGGGCTTTTGGAATTGAATACCTGTAAGACCAAGTAATCACTTACTCGCAAAAAGGGCCACATCCTTCTCGGTGACCTCATTGCCTCCCAAGATGATTAGGCGTTCGACCACATTGCGCAACTCCCTGATATTTCCGGTCCAATCATAGCCTTGTAGCTGCTCGACGGCCTTTTTCGAAAACGCCTTCGCCGCCGTACCCTGTTCATGGGCGATTTTCTCGGCAAAGTGGGCAATCAATAACGGGATGTCGTTCCTGCGGTCGTTCAAGGCCGGCACCTTGATTAGTATCACCGCCAAGCGATGGTAAAGGTCTTCCCTGAACTTGCCATCGGCGATTTCCTTTTTCAAATCCTTATTGGTCGCTGCCACAACCCGAACATCGACTTTGATGTCTTTATCAGTTCCGACCCGGGATATCTTATTTTCTTGTAAGGCCCGTAATACTTTGGCTTGGGCGGACAGGCTCATATCACCGATCTCATCCAAAAAAATGGTCCCTTTGTTGGCGGCTTCGAATTTTCCGGCCCGATCCTTGACTGCTGATGTAAAGGCCCCTTTGACATGACCGAACAATTCACTTTCGATCAATTCGGAAGGGATGGCGGCGCAGTTCACCTCGATAAAAGGTGCCGCCGATCGTTGGCTCTTCTGATGGATCCAATGGGCGACCAATTCCTTGCCCGTTCCGTTCGAACCCGTAATCAACACCCTGGCGTCGGTCGGGGCGACCTTTTCGATCATATCTTTGATCACTTCCAGTGCTTCACTTTCACCGATCATTTCATAGTTCTTGCTGACCTTCTTTTTCAGAATCTTGTTCTCGACGACCAATTCCTTTCGATCCAACGCATTGCGTACCGTGGTCAACAAACGGTTCAGATCCGGTGGTTTCGATATGTAGTCGAACGCACCAAGGCGCATGGTATTGACAGCGGTATCAAGATCGCCATGGCCCGATATCATGATAAACGGGATTTCCGGTTTGATCTTGCGCGAGGCTTCCAGTACTTCGACCCCGTCCATTTTCGGCATTTTGATGTCACACAATACCAAATCGAAATCTTCCTTTTTGATGGTCTCCAGACCCTTTAATCCGTCTTCCGCTTCGAAAACCTCATAGGTATCGCTTTCCTCACTCAATATTTTGACGAGCACCCGACGTATGGCGGCTTCATCTTCGATTACCAAAATTCTTGACATCCCCGTTTATGTGTTAAAAAATTGAAATTTTAAATCCAGTCCTAATGTAAACATTTGCTTCATCATTCAATAGCAAAACCTCACGGCGTTTATTATCCCTTAAATTACCGGTCTGTTCGATCGACCGACCGACCATGGCGTAAAAAGAGGTCCTTTTGGTGAAGTTGTATTGATAACCCAACGACCCGACCAAGGCGGATAGCGAAATCTTCGACCCCAACTGGTTATCGGGAAGCAAGACATCGTTCTGGATATTGATAAAATACCCATCAAGGGCCAAAAGGAATTGAAAGGTATGTTTATCGGTGGGATGGAATTTGAAGTTCGACCTAGGGATACCTATGGTGTACGACCATTTCGGGTGGAACCTTTTGTAATAACTGACCAAGGGCAGCGGTACCGGTAAACCCGTAGTGCTATTGTAGGAAAGTCCCAATACGATCCTGAAGGGCTTGGGTACATCACTTTTCTCTTTCAAAAAGGTGGCGATCGCATTGAAGAAAAAATCTTCGGTAACCACCCCATCGGTGAAATTCGATGCAAATCTCGGGGTAATGATACCGATGACCCTCCAATTGTCATTCCATTTGGTGATATAGCCCACATTGAGGTCAACGATATGCAAGCGGTTCAATTCACTGGAATCAAAAGGCAGGGTTTGCGAGAACCCGACATCCAAACGGTTGTACTCGGCTCCGGCGACCAGGTATTTGTCCCATCCCACCTTAATCGGCAGGTTCAAGGCAAAGCGATAGCGCGAAGTCTCGATACCCGTATCGTTTTCAGGAATCCGCAGATACTCCACACGAAGGATATCCGTACTCTGGGCATGGCCCGGTGCAAGGGTGAGGAAAATCACCAACAAGCAAAAAGAGGAAACGGAAAATCGAAACATTTGGTCTAATCGTTTTTATTCGAAATCGGCCGTTGAAAAAGGTGCACTTCACGCTGTGGGAACGGAATGGTAACGTCGCGTTCCTTGAATTTAGTATCGATACGGTAGCGAAGATCGCTTTTGATCCGGGGATCGTTGAAACTGTCTTTCAAAAAAAAATTCAAGGAGAACAGTAGCGCCGAATCACCGAAATCCTCAAAAAGGACGAAGGGCTTCGGGTTTTTGAGAATACCGTTATGCTCGGCTGCCAATTCCAAAAGCAACTCAGTGACCATGGCAGTGTCACTCCCATAGGCAACGCCTACGCGAACCTGCTCTCTGGTAATGCGATGGTTTTGGGTGTAATTGAAAATCACATCGCTGATAAACTTGTGGTTTGGAATGACCAGCACTTTGTCATCACGGGTAATCGCCCTGGTCGTTCTGAGCTTGATCTCGAATACCTTGCCTACTTTCCCGTCGACTTCTACGATATCACCGACACTCAGTGACTTATCGATCATGATCAGTATACCGGCGATGATGTCTTGGAACAACTCCTGAAGGGCCAATCCCAAACCGACGAACAAGGCGGCCGAAGCCGTAAGGATCACCGTAACATTGATACCGGCCGCACTCATGGTCGCCAAAATCACGATAAGGTAGACCACGTATTTGATGAACTTGAATATGCTAAAGAACTTCTGACGGTCTTCGAGCTGCATTTTTCGGGTCAAGAGGTTGCGCAGCAGCTTCATAACGACACTGGTCGCGAAGAACGCGGCCCCGACCAAAAGCAATAGACCGATGGTTACATGTATCGAATGCTCACCCTCACCTAAATGCAGGCCCCAATTCAAAAACTCCTTGATGGAGCCCCATACGTCTTCTTCAATGATGTCTTTCAATTCACTACCGTCTTGCTGAACCATGCCTCAATATTTAAGCCATTTTGCCAATTCGCGATAACTGGGCTTCTTGCCATAGGTCAAAATACCGACCCGATAGATCTTGGCCGCAAGCCAGACGATACCCAAAAAGGTGGTGATCAATAGGAGGATACTGGTCGCCAGTTGCCAAAATGGAACACCGCCTTCACCGATGCCCCCGGGCAGTCGCATCAACATCACGATCGGTGATGTCAAGGGAAACAGCGAAAAGCCAACCGCAATCGGACCATGCGGATTGTTGAACACGGAGAAAAACCCAACATAAATCGCCAGTATCAAAGGCAAGATGATGGGAAATATGAACTGCTGGGTGTCGGTTTCGTTGTCAACGGCAGCCCCAATGGCCGCATAGATCGAACTGTAAATCAAATACCCTAGGATAAAATAGACCAAAAACGAACTGATCAGGGTCACCCACGGAATACGCAATACTTCTCGCCCGATCGATTTGATCTGCTCAAAGGTCTCGGGTGATAGATCCTTCGCCGCCCCAGCGGTCATTGCCCTAATGTCTGATCGGTCGACCAAAATGGCCGGATCGATACCAAAGAACATCAACGCCAAAACCAACAAAATCAAAGCCGATACGATCCAGATACTGAATTGGGTAATTCCGGCCAAAGAGGTTCCGATGATCTTGCCCAGCATGAGCTGAAAAGGTTTGACCGAAGAGATGATGACTTCGATGATCCGCGTAGTCTTTTCCTCAATGACACTACGCATTACAAAGCCCCCGTAGATGATAATGAACATCATGATGAGGTACCCGAAAGCCCCTCCGACCATGGCCCTGATGATATTGAGGTCCTTCAGGGTCTTTTCACCATCAAAAGTGGTCGTTTTAATGGCATAGTTGCGTTCGATATTGGTAAAGTCGTCATTCGACACCCCAAGACTTTGTAATCGGGAGGCCCGTAAATTGTTCTGGAACACCCGTTCGAGTCTGTTCAGCACCTCGCTGGCCGGACTGTCTTCCGAATAAAATATACTATGCTCGGCTACGGTCTCGAGATCTTCACCTTGGGGTATATACAGCAAACCATAGTATCCCATGGCCAGGGTGGAATCTTTGGCCTCTTGCAGTGACATGCCTTCCAGATCCAAGAAGGAAATCGATTCGGACGGATTGAAGGCCCTTCCGAAATACCCGCTTTCGTTGTGGATGGCAACGACATGGCTTTCATTGTCGTTCATCTTGGTCAGGTAGGCGATCAGAATGATCATGACCACCATGAGAATCGGACTGAGAAAGGTCATGATAACAAAAGAACGGTTACGCACCTTAGCCAAATACTCCCTTCGAATGATCAACTTCAATTTGCTCATGACTGCTTCGATTGTACGGTTTGAATAAAAATATCATTGGCCGATGGTACGGTCTCCTCAAAATGGTTGATGTTGGATCTTTCGGCCAAATAGCCAAGCAATTCACCCGTTCCTTCCGATTGCAATCGTACTGAAAAGTCGAGTTGGTGTTCTTCCTCGTCGTAGGAGGAATTCAACACTTTGAAATTCGAGTTCAGCCCCTGAAGCAACTGTTCTGAATTGCCATTGACGCTTACCCCGATTTGAAAAATATTGTTCTTGTACTCCTTCTTTATTTTGGAAAGTTTGCCTTCCAACAGCTTTTCGGACTGATGGATCAAGGCGATGTATTCACAAAGTTCCTCGACCGATTCCATGCGGTGGGTTGAAAATATAATCGAAGTCCCTTTCTCCTTCAGCTCAAGGATTTCGTCTTTGATCCTGTTGGCGTTGATAGGGTCGAACCCGCTAAAAGGCTCATCGAAAATAAGCAGTTTGGGTTCATGTAAAATGGTCACGATGAATTGGATCTTTTGGGCCATCCCTTTGGATAGCTCTTGGATCTTCTTGTTCCACCAATCCCCGATCTCGAACTTGTCGAACCAATATTTTAAGCGACGTTTGGCTTCAAAACGTGAAAGCCCTTTCAATTGGGCCAGATACAACGCCTGTTCCCCAACCTTCATGCTTTTGTACAATCCCCTTTCTTCAGGCAGGTATCCAATCGCGTAGACATCCTCAGGGGCCAGTGGCCTACCATTGAAGTACAACTTTCCTTGATCGGGAAAGGTAATCTGGTTGATGATACGGATAAGGGTGGTTTTTCCTGCCCCGTTAGGGCCTAACAGCCCGTAGATACAGTTTTCAGGGATTTCAAGGCTAATGTTGCTCAGGGCAGCATGGTCTCCAAAATGTTTGGAAACATTTTCAGCAACAAGAATGTGGTCCATTCAACAAATTTTTGCAAAGATAACAATCTCAAGATGCCCTTCTTCATTGGGGTTTGCCCTAAAAGACAAAACCCACCCCCGACTTACGTCAAGGATGGGAAAAAAATTGCTATGAAAAAGAAAATTAGATACTGTCAGACAGTATCAAAGTCAAATATACGCTTTTTCCTTAAACAAACGGGATATTTTGTTTAACCTTCACATTTTCGCGTTTTCGGCCATATTATCGGGCCGATTCACGAAAACATGTCCTTCACTTTTTCAAAAAATGATTTATCCGATTTTTCGGGTCGCGGGGCAAAGTTATCATCGTCTCGCATGCGCTCAAAAAATTCCTTTTGCTCACGGCTCAATTCCTTGGGGGTCCAAACATTGACATGTACCAACAGATCCCCACTGCCATAACCGTTCAAACTGGAAATGCCCTTACCGCGTAATCGCAGGATCTTCCCGGATTGGATACCGGCCTCCAATTTTATCCTGACTTTTCCGCCGACGGTGTCGATTTCACGCGAACTGCCCAAAACGGCTTCGGAAAGACTGATATACAGGTCATAATGCAGGTTGTCGCCTTCGCGCTTCAGCGTTTCATGCTCCAAGGTCTCTATGGCCACCAACAGATCTCCGGGAATGCCGTCACCGGGCGCTCCGTTTCCTTTGCCCGATACTTTCAATTGCATCCCTTCTTCTACACCGGAAGGGATTTTTATCGATACGGTTTCTTCAACAATCTTGAGTCCTTGTGCATCGGCATCTTTGGGCCGGTTTTCAATGACCTTGCCAGCACCGCCGCAGGTGGTACAGGTGGCCGCAGTTTGCATACGGCCCAAAATGGTATTGGTGATCTTGGTGACTTGACCGGTACCGTTACACGTCGGACAGGTAGCGTAGGTCACGCCTTCGGCTTGGACTTTCCGCCGTACCTTGACTTTTTTCTCAACGCCATTGGCCACTTCCTCGAGGTTTAGCTTTACGCGGATCCGAAGGTTGCTGCCTTTCACCCTTCGCTGACCCCCGAAGCCGCCGAAACCACCGAAACCGCCTCCAAAGGCACTTCCGAAGATATCACCGAATTGGCTGAAAATATCATCCATGTTCATCCCGCCTCCGCCGAAACCACCTCCTTCGAAAGCTGCATGACCGAACTGATCGTATTTGGCTTTTTTATCGGGGTCACTCAACACCTCATAGGCTTCGGCCGCCTTCTTGAACATCTCCTCGGCCTTGGCATCGCCAGGGTTCTTATCGGGATGGAATTCAATGGCTTTTTTGCGATATGCCTTTTTGATCTCAGAGGCAGACGCGCCTTTCGAAAGTCCTAATATGTCGTAGTAATCCTCTTTCATATCCACTATCAGTTACCGACCACCACTTTAGGGTGTCTGATGATCTTATCTCCGAGTTTGAATCCTTTTTCGACCACATCGATGATCTTCCCTTTCAATTTCTTGTCAGGAGCGGGAATTTGGGTGATGGCATCGTGCACCTCGGCATCGAACGTATCACCTTGGGCTACCTCCACTTCTTCCAAGCCTTTGCTTTTCAGGGTTTCCCGCAACTTATTATTGATCAAGCCGACACCTTTGAACAGCTCGTTGTCTTCGGCCTTGGAAATTTCCTTTAACGCGCGATCGAAATCATCCAAAATGGGCAAAAGGGATTGAATGACCTCTTGACCGGCGGTTTTGAACATCTCGATCCGTTCTTTCGAAGTCCGCTTTTTGAAATTTTCAAATTCGGCGAACAAGCGCAGGAACTTGTCTTTCTCCTTGGCTAATTCCTCGGTTAAACGCTCTTCTTCCGATATTTCGGGTTCTTCGGTCGCTGTATCACCGGCATCCCCTTGCTCTGGGGTCGCATCGATCACTTCACCATCTTTAGTCGTTTCAGCCTCCGGGTCTTGAACCTTACTCTTTTTGCTCATTGTCGTTTCCTAATTTGTTTCGCTCTAAAGCAGGCAAAAGTACTGCCAATTGCACAAAAATGTCAAAATGTCATTAATATTTGTTGAAAATGTACGCCTTACGGTCAAGAACGGCTTAGGAGACGGATTCGTTTAAGCGTATTTCTTTTGGGCAGTAGCCGAAGAATTTGGTTCGGGGCTGACCGCATCCGGTTTTAATAGTTGGGCTACGGCCATATCAATATTCGGGTATCTGAAGACAAATCCTTTCTTTTCGATACGTTTGCTGCTCACGCGTTGACTGGCGAACAACAAGTAGGCCATTTCACCTAGGGTGGCCGACATGACGAATTTTGGGATGTTTGGCAAGAACAGCGGCATTCGCAAGGTTTTGGCAAGCTGCCGGGTCATCTTTTTGTTCGTGACCGGATTTGGGGCAACGGCATTGTAGACCCCTTTCAATTTTTCGGTAAGCACGAAGGTGAAGAGTTTGGCCAAGTCATCGATGTGTATCCAAGATTGCCATTGTAGTCCCGAGCCGAAAGCGGCCCCCATGCCCATTTTTATCGGGGCGATCATCTGCGGTAAAGCACCACCATCGGTTGACAGAACGATGCCGATCCTGATTTTGGCTACAGTACAGTTTAAAGGTTTGAAGATATCCAAAGCTTCTTCCCATTGGGCGACGACTTCACCGAGAAAGCTATCGTCAATGGCCTTTTCATCTTCTTCGTAAAGTTCGGTCAAAGAGTAGGGGTACCGACCGATTGCCGAAGCGGAAATGAGCTGTTGTATCGCATCGGCCCCAAATTCGACCATCCCTTTGTGTAAGGTATTGATGCTGTCGATCCTACTTTCAAGTACCGTTTTTTTATAGCTTTCGGTCCATCGCTTCGAAATCGTAGCCCCGGCCAAATTAATGACCGCTCCTACCCCTTCGAAACAAGCCGTATCGATCTGGCCTTCCTTCGGATTCCAATAGAACCCTTTGTAGTTCGCCCCATCTTCCAGTTTGTCTCGATTGGTGGTCAAGTAATTGACCGCAATGTCCATTCGATGCAATTCTTTGACCAACGCCTTACCCACTAAACCAGTGGCACCGGTAACCAACACCCGCATACTTCCAATTTTAAACAAAAATACGGCTTTAAAATACTGATAAAGAGAGCTTAAAAAAGGTTTAACACAATTGTTCAACCTTAAAAAGATCAGCTATGGTGCATCCTAGTAAAATATTCGAAAAGGAGGTCCGTAATTCCCTACTTAGTCGCACGCAACATCTCGCGTTTCCCTGGAGGTCCGGGCAGTCGTTCGACCGTAAATCCGACCGCTTGCATCGCCCGCCTTACGCTGCCCTTAGCGGAATAGGTAACCAATACACCTCCTGCTTTCAAGGCTGCATGCATTTTTTGGAATTGCTTTTCGGTCCACAACTCGGGTTGCACCCGAGGCCCGAAGGCATCGAAATAGATCAGGTTAAACAAATCACGGTCAGTCAGCTCGTCGAAGAGCTGTTTTCGCTTGGTGAGTTCAAAATCGGGTCGGATCCTCTCTTTGCGCCCCCAGGTTGTTTGGTGCATCAACTCAAAATCAGCCCCATGTGCCTCGGCCTGTAATTGTGCGACGTAGTTCAGCACCTTGATTTCGGCATGTCGCACAGGAAAGGCCTCGATACCCACATAATCGATGGTTAATCCGCGCTTTTGCGCTTCGAGGTAGGTAATAAAGGCGTTAAGTCCGGTCCCAAAGCCCATTTCTAGAATGGAAAGTGACTTTTGACGGCAATGATCCAATCCGTTTTTGATAAAAACGTGATAGGCCTCTTGTATCGCCCCGTGTTTTGAATGGTAGTGTTCGTCCCAATCCTCAAGGTGGATGGTATGCGAACCGTCGGCCGTCTTGACGATTTTTCGCTTCAAGGTCGTTGTTGGATCTGCACCCCACTCGCTTCGAATCGCAAGGTGCGTTTTGGGGTGGTTATCTTGGCGATATCGGCCTTAGAGGCTCCTGCATCACTAGCGTAGTGCCGTTGTTCTTCAACATCCATTTCCTCTACGAAGGCCATACCGTTGACGAGCACTTCCTTTCCTGCGGAATCGGTCGGAACGAAAAACCCATAATCCTTGAACTTGACCATCACGGTTTCCCCATTGGGTAGGGCTACTTCCATCCAACACCCTTTCGCTTGACATACTGAAGTGACCGTACCTTTCAGCTGTGTGGAAAGGCGGGTCCCGCCTTTGATTTCGGCATAGGCCAAATGCCCATTTGCCGCTGTTGCGTCACGTTCGAATACGGTTCCGAACTCAGCGATTTCATTGCTATTGGAGCTTGATTGTGCCAAGGCGGTGGTGGCCAGCATACTTGCGAATATGGCAACTAAAATGTTAAAAGTTTTCATAGTACCAAAAAAAGGGATTTTCGTTAACAGTAACACGGATTTAAAATTAACAAATCGAGCAAAACTCTGGGGAATTAGCTACTTTTATTTCGAAATTTAACGATATGGAAGTACAAGTGAAAGACATCGTTATCGAGCGATCGGAAAATACGAAAATCAAGGAAGTCGATTTTGACAACTTGGCTTTCGGCAGCGTATTCACCGACCACATGCTTGTTTGTGATTACAAGAACGGCCAATGGGAACGCCCCAAGATCGTCCCTTACCAGCCTTTGGTACTGGAGCCTTCGGCAAAGATCTTTCACTACGGACAGTCGATTTTCGAAGGGATGAAGGCCTACAAGGATGCCGACGGGCAAGCGTGGTTATTCAGGCCACTCGACAACCAAAAACGGCTCAACATCTCGGCGAAACGCTTGGCGATCCCTGAACTGCCGGAATCGTACTTTATGGACGGTCTGGTCACGCTATTGAAGTTGGAAAACGACTGGATACCCAACACCCCTGGGAGCTCATTGTACATCCGTCCGTTTATATTGGCATCCGGAAACGGGTTCCACGCCTCACCCGCCGATGCCTATAAGTTCATCATCGCCTGCGCCCCGTCCGGCGCTTATTTTTCAGGGAAGGTCAAGGTCCTTATCGAACAAAAATATTCACGATCCGCCAATGGCGGCGTCGGATACGCCAAGGCCGGTGGAAATTATGCTGGGCAGTTCTACCCAACACAGCTCGCCGTTGAAAAAGGCTATCACCAGGTCATTTGGACCGACGACAACACCCATGAATACATTGAGGAGGCCGGTGCCATGAACATTTTCGTACGTATAGGGGACACCCTGATCACCGCCCCGACCAATGACAGGATTTTGGATGGTATTACCCGAAAAAGCATTTTGCAAATCGCCGAAGATGAAGGCATCACCACCGAAGTCCGAAAAATCAGTGTAAGTGAAATCGTAGCGGCTGCGAACAACGGTAGCTTGAAAGAACTTTTCGGTGCAGGAACCGCTGCGGTGGTCTCGCCTATCTCCACTTTTGGGTATCAGGGGACGGACTATGAACTTCCGGAACTACAAAATTCCTACGCCAGTTTCTTAAAACAACGGATTACGGACATCCAATACAACCGTGTCGAAGACAAATACGGTTGGCGATTCAAGGTCGATTAGTTCAAACCGTTACGGATTATTGCCCCAAGATCGTGGCGATATCCGGTTTGAAATAGTTGGGTCCTTTCAGGACTTTGCCATCTTCACGGTAAATCGGTTTTCCGTCGCCCCCTAATTTGCTCATATTACTGCGTTGGATCTCTTCGAAAACCTCTTCGATTTTATATTGCATGCCATGCTCGAGTATGGTGCCGCAAAGAATATAGAGCATATCGCCTAAGGCATCGGCGACTTCGACCAGATCCCCGGTACTGGCAGCTTCGAAATATTCCTTGTTCTCCTCATCCATAAGATTGAATCGCAAGGTGTTCTTTTCCTTACCGAGATCCGCGATAGGACTTTGGTTTACGCCTAGGCCGAACGCATTGTGGAACAGCTCGACCGCCTTCAATTTATTTTCCATTAAAATGACAATTACTTTAGCTTTGCATAAAAATAGGAAATCCAAGATGTTATCAACCGGACAATTGATTTTTGCGGCACTTTTCATTATCACCTTCACCATCGTAATCTTCTTACAATATCGCAAGGATAAGAAACTACATCTGGCCAATTACCGGGGAGCGACTTGGGTGTTGCTCATCTTTATGGTTTTCTTAATATTCCTTTTCGGAATTAAATACTTTCTCAAAAATTAACAGAATATTTACTTACACCACAAAAATCGGGCATTTAGCAACATTCGTTCGCTTAATATAGGAAAAGACGTACTTTTGTAGTGGACAGTAAATAAACAATGACAACACTCTTAACCATTTTCATCTCTTTGCTCGTTTTAAACGCTATATTGCTGATTTTTAGCGTTAACGGAGCATCTGAAAAGATGAAAAAAGCAAACAGGAAAATCTCCGGCCCGACGATTCCACAGCTGTTCCCCAAGGAATATTCGAACGCGGAGTACAAAAAAGCCGTTTAGTACGTACCTTTAAGGTATGAAACAAGCTTTGCTCGTTTTTTTAGGTGGTGGCGCAGGAAGCGTGCTGCGATTCTACCTGACCAAGGCTTTCAACCCCCTAATCCAAAATTTTTTCTTAGGTACCTTCGTATCCAATATCCTAGGCAGTCTACTTATCGGAGTAATATTGGGGCTTAGTGTCAAACAACAAGTACTGTCGAATGACCAATCGCTACTTTTGGCCACGGGATTCTGCGGCGGCTTCACTACGTTTTCGGCCTTCGCTTTCGAAAAACATTCCCTCTTACAAACAGGACAGTTCGTACAACTTGCCCTCTATCTCATGGCCAGCATTATTGTCGGCATTGCCTGTGTGGCCTTAGGTCTTTGGCTAGCCAAAATGCTGTCTTGATTGGCTTTTCCATAAATTGTTGCATTATTTTTCTTAAAATATGTTAATTGTTACAAAATCAACAATGTAAATTCTTGTTTTATTGTTGAACATTGAGAATTCTTCATTTTTACTTAACAAAATAATAATACCCCCTAAACATTAGGGGGTATTTTTTTTAAACTCATAAAAATGATAATCTACCCCATTTTTTCTCATACCCTCCACTTGAAATTGATATATATTTGGCCGGTAACTAACAAATTCAATTATGAAAAAAGTCGAGGCAATCATTCGAAAATCAAAATTCGATGAAGTAAAAAAAGCACTTCACGAAATTGAGGTCAACTTCTTCAGTTACTGGGATGTGACCGGAGTTGGCAATGAGAAACAAGGGCACGTTTACCGTGGCATTTCGTACAGTACGACCGATATCCAAAGAAGGTATCTGGTCATTGTGGTATCCGATAGTTTTTTGGACAAGACCATAGAAACCCTTCTTGGGTCTGCGGCCACAGGAAATGTCGGTGACGGAAAGATCTTCGTTTCCGATGTACAAGAAACCTACCGTATTCGCACCAAGGAAAGCGGTTCAGACGCAATTAACTAAAAACCAACCAACTTAAGAATAGAACTATGGAAGCAGGATTATTTACAGCGAACAATGTTTGGATGATGGTATGCACCGGTTTGGTGTTCTTCATGCACCTCGGTTTCTCCTTTTTGGAAATCGGGTTGACCAGACAGAAAAATACAGTCAACATTCTGTTCAAGAATGTGTTTATTATTTGTGTAGGCCTTTTGCTCTACTACATAGGCGGATTCAACCTCATGTACCCAGGCTTTGAAGATGGGGACGGTGGCTTCTTCAAATTCGCCGGATTCGGTATCGCCGCGCCTGAAGGGGGCATGACCCCTGACTATGCCGACGGCGGATACACTTGGTGGACGGATTTCCTATTTCAAGGGATGTTCGCCGCTACAGCGGCCACGATCGTATCAGGTGCCGTTGCGGAACGTATTAAATTGGGAGGGTTCATGATATTCACCATCGTTTATGTCGGATTGGTCTATCCAATAGTCGGCGCCTGGAAATGGGGTGGCGGATGGTTAGATGGTCTTGGATTCTACGACTTCGCAGGTTCAACCTTGGTACACTCCGTTGGAGGATGGGGAGCATTGATCGCTATCTACCTTTTGGGTGCCCGTATCGGTAAATTCGGTGAGGATGGAAAACCCAAGGCGATTCCCGGTCACAACCTACCACTGACCGCAGCAGGGGTATTGATCCTTTGGTTGGGATGGTTCGGATTTAACGGGGGCTCCGTGCTTTCGGCCGATCCGGAACTGACCTCTTTGGTCTTGGTCACTACTTCATTGGCAGCCGCTGCCGGAGGTGTGGCCGCATTCTTGACGTCGACCTTGATGTATAAAAATTACGACTTGACCATGTTCTTGAACGGTATATTGGGAGGCCTTGTCGGAATCACCGCAGGTGCCGATCAAATGTCACCGAACGAAGCCGTCATCATCGGTTTATTGGCTGGGGTTATCATCGTATTGGGTGTGGCCTTGATCGATAAGTTGAAACTCGATGACCCTGTAGGTGCGGTTGCCGTTCA
Source organism: Flavobacteriaceae bacterium (assembly GCA_013214065.1). Lineage (GTDB taxonomy): Bacteria > Bacteroidota > Bacteroidia > Flavobacteriales > Flavobacteriaceae > Flagellimonas_B > Flagellimonas_B algarum. The sequence goes on along the minus strand of JABSPK010000016.1, from coordinate 30,463 downwards.
CTTGATCTGTGGTATTTGGGGAACGTTGGCCGTCGGGATCTTCGGAGCCATGGCAAGCTTTGACCAATTCTTGATCCAGTTGGCAGGTGTAGGGGCCGCTGCAGCGTTTTGTTCGCTCACGGCGTTCATCATCCTGTTCACCATCAAAAAAGTTTCCGGACTCCGTGTTTCGGAAAAGGAGGAACTGGAAGGACTCGATCTACACGAACACGGTATGGATGCCTATGCCGACTTCAGGATGAACCAACACTAATTGCATAAAAAGGAAACGGAGCGTTTGGCAGAACGCTCCGTTAAATAACCTTTTCCACTTTTAAACATTCAATTAATCAATAAACGACACCCTTTGGATAGGGGTCATAACCTTTTGAAATATGAAAACGATTATCAATACAAAGTACATAAAAAATTTAGGAATTTTCGCCCTTGCCTTGATGGCCGCACCAATGATGGCCCAAGAAGAGGAAGAAGAAAAAAGCAAATTCGATATCAGCGGTACCGTAGATGTCTACTACCGTGCGAACTTGACCGCCCCGAACGATGAGGATGCCATTGCCCCTGGCTCTTCCTTTGCCAACCTACCCGGATTTTCTTTGGGTATGGCCAACGTCATCGCCAGTTATGAAGGTGAAAAAGTAGGTTTCGTTGCCGATCTTGTTTTCGGCCCAAGGGGAACCGATGCGATTTTCGCCTCACCACTTTACTCGGCGACCGGTGACATCATCAACCAGCTGTATGCCTATTGGAATGTCAGTGAATCGGTGACCTTGACCTTGGGGAACTTCAACACCTTTTTAGGATACGAGGTCATCTCCCCGGCTGGAAATTTCAACTACAGCACCAGTTACTTGTTCTCTTACGGACCCTTCAGCCATACCGGCTTGAAGGCGGATTTTGACCTGGGTAACGAGTGGAGCGCCATGTTGGCCGTGATGAACCCGACCGACATCACCGAGTTCAACCCGACCGGTGACTATGCCGTTGGGGCTCAATTGGGGTATTCGGGTCAATTCTTGAACCTTTTGTATAGCCAGGGCGGATTCGAAATCGATTACACGGGTGGGTTCGATCTTTCGGACGACTTCTTTTTGGGAATCAACGCCGCCTACTTTAGCCTTGAGGACGATGGCGGAAGCTTTGCCGGTGCCGCATTGTACCCACAATACAAAACTTCTGAAAACTTTACCATCGGACTGCGTGCTGAGTACTTCACCGAAACCGATTCATTCGGTGCCATCGGTGCCGTCGATGCCGATGGCGATGCCAGCGTTCTGGCCTTGACCTTGACCGGAAACGCAACGGTTGGTGATTTGACGATCATTCCGGAAATCCGATTGGATAGCGCTTCGGAAGATGCCTTTATCGATAACGATTTGGATCCAACTTCAAGTCTTGCCTCTTTCTTGGTGGCAGCGGTATACTCTTTCGATTAAAGAAACCACTTTAATGCTGACTCAAATGGCGGATCCCCTGATTTATATTGGGGGATTTGCTATTTTTTGAAGTCCTTTACTCCTGCCTTCACCTTAGTTTTCAAATAATTTTGCCTTGGCACTAAGGGGCAGGAGTATTTTTTATTGTAGACGCAGTACGGATTGTACGCCAAGTTGAAATCAATGACCAAAACCTCCCCTTCGGGAATGGTCAAATCGATATAGCGCCCACCTCCATAAGTACTTTCCCCATTGGTATCATCGGCAAAAGGAAGAAAAAGATAGTCTTCATACCCCTCCTCCCCGATCAAATCCAAACTGCGGTATACCTCCAATTTATGGGATTCCCCGTTCAATTCGAAATGGGCGATACCAAAGACCACTTCCTCGGTTTTGCGATCGGTATTGGTCGCTAAGAAAAAAGGTTGGGCATCAGGGGTACGTTCGAAACGCGCCTCGATCACATAAGTGGTATCCGGTTTGAAGAAATCGAGCCCTACGAAATCCTTTCGATATCGATCGGGCAGCGGGGATTCTTCAGGATCGGAAAACTCGGCATTCAAGTCTTTTCGATGCTGTAAAATCGCTTTGATTTTTTCAGAAACACCTTGGGGCTCAACGACCGATTCATGATAGCGTTTTGGCTGTTTGCATCCCAAAATCAAAACCACGACCAAAAAGAGAAGCTTTTTCCGCATGCTCAAAAATACGACCAAAAGCGTATTGGTTCAGTTGGTTCATCGTACTTTGGTCATTCAAAATCGATTTCCATGAAAAAAGCGCTGGCCTTTTGTATTGTTTTATGTCTAACTGGATGTAAGCCTACCCCACCGGACACGGAAAAATCGCCGACACCCCCAGTACTGCCATCAGGACGGTACAATGTCGCCTTTTTGATCATGGACGGTGTGTACAACACCGAGTTCACCGCCCCCTTTGATATTTTTCAGCACACCCAATTCCGTGAGGGAATCAAGGCAATGAATACCTTCACCGTTGCCAATACTTTAGATCCCATTACGAGTTTCGAAGGAATCCGGATCCTACCGGATTTCGATTACACCCAAGACGAGCTACCGCGAATCGACATTTTGGTCGTACCCAGTGCCGAACATCATTTAGATTCCGATTTAAAAGACAGGGCGATGATCGATTTCGTGAAACAGGTTGATCGCGAGGCCCTCTACGTCACCTCCCATTGTGACGGTGCTTTTGCATTGGCCCAAGCAGGCCTCTTGGACGATTCGGTTTCGACTACCTTTCCTAGTGACATCGAAACCTATAAAGAACGGTTTCCGCAATTGCAAGTGCGCGACAGTCTGCTGTTCGTACACGACGGCAAATACATCACTTCGGCCGGCGGGGCCAAAAGCTTCGAAGCGGCACTCTATCTGGCAGAGGTATTGTACGGAAAGGAAATCGCAAGATCCCTGGCCAAGGGTCTGGTCATTGATTGGGACCTTGATCAGGTCGCCCATGAGGTTATTCGTCCTTGAGGTTGTATCGGGCGTCTTTCAGGTACTTGGTCACCAGGGCATTGAATTCGGGGGTGATCCGGAACAAGGCGGTATGTTCCAGACGGTAAAGCTTTTCGGCATCAGTGAATCCGTTTTTCAACGCTTCTTCCAAATAAAAAAGTGCCGTACCATAGTCTTCGTTCTTGGCAGCCAAGGAAACGACCTTGAGGTAGTGATCCATCTCACCGGGTTCGGTAATCGTCTTCAGCATCAAAAGCAGCACCAGCGCCTCTTCGTTCACTGATTTATCGGATTTGACAACATCGATATTATCGTCGACCAGGGCATTGACAAAACCATCAAGACGTTCACCCATACGGCGCTCTGCCTGGGTATCCCCTTTCTTGAATCCCTTGATCTGTTGCATTTGATAGCTCCACCATCCCAAATTATTGAAGTTGTAGGTCAACAAGTCTTCTTCCAAATAGTACACATAATCTTCGCGTAATAAAGATTCCTTGAAGAAGGCCGCATTTTCATTTCGTTTGGCACTTCGATAGCCCCGCTCCTTTTTAAGTAGCTTTTGGTGCTCTCGCAAACTATCGGTATCGACAAGGAGGCGATACGCCTTGATCATCGCCATGGTTTCTTGTTCTGCCATCAGATAGTTGCCCGAATCCTTTAAGGAACGGACCAAGTCCATTTCGGCCTTGTACTGGGCTTCGATCTCCGTCTTGTCTATTTGGACGGATTGTTTCTTGACTGCGGCTAAATCGAAGTACCATAGGGCTTTCTCCAGGTCTGCATGTTCGGGCCATCCTCCCGAACCCTTGAAATCCAAAATGAAATTCGGGATGCGCAGTTTGTTCAATATCTTGGCATCTTGGAATACATCAGGATAGGTGTAATTCGACGGGTCGACCAAAACCACATGTTGAAAACGCACCTTACCGGTGAGCAATTCGGTATTGGCCAAAGAAGCATTGATTGAAAGTACCCCTTCGATATTCTTGATCAATATGGGCAAAAGGTTTGCGAACCGGCCACCCCCTTGATGTCCTCCCGTGTATATCCGACTGCTATTGACAGGCAGGAGACCCGTGGCTTTTTCTATGGTTCGTTGGGCGATCAAAACATTATTGGAAAGGGAAACGGAATCGTGTACTTGGTTTGGGGAGGCCAAGATAAAACCGCGATTTTCGGCTGCTTGTAGGAACATCGACATCGTTCGCCTGTTTTGGCCATACATATCGAAAAGGAACAAAATCGGCCAGTTCTTATTCGCCTCGAATTTCGTTGGCAAGAACAAGGAAAAACTTTCTTTTGAAGTTTCGGATATGGGAACGGAATCAATGATCGTCCCCTTTCTGAGGTTGATATCTTGCGCGAAGAATGGCTGGCTAGCTACAATGAAGAAGCAGACTACAAGATACTTTTTTACCATAATGCAATTACATCAAAAATCCGGCCAAAAACAAAATCTAGCCCAATCATTGTCATTTTTCCATCGTATTTGGTAGCGTCGCATTCGAAATGACATTCGAAAGCACGATGTGGGTTCGTGTTTCACCGTAAGCGATCAGCCGGTCGATAAGGCGTTCTAAATGGAACTGATCTCGAAGTACGACCTCCATGATGATATTTTCATTACCAGTGATGCGGTAGCAATTGACCACTTCCTCAAAGGTCCCGACACTGTTCAGAAACGGTTTGAGTTTGCCTACGAAAGCCCTAAGGGTGATCATGGCCCTGAGTTGGAAACCCAAGGCGGCATGGGAGACCTCGGTACGGTATTTTTGGATGATCCCCACATCTTCCATCTTCTTGATGCGCTCGGCCACGGCAGGTGAGGTCAGTCCGATTTCACGGCCGATATCGGAAAAGGTGGCGCGGGCATTTTGCTGCAAAAGCCCAAGAATCTGCATACTGACATCATCAACTTTAAATTCCATAGCAAAAATTAATATTAATTTAAATTTAAAGGTATTTTTTGATTTAGGCCTAAATATATTAAGTAAAATACCCTATTTCTTATGTAATTTTATGTCTACTTAATTGCTAGGATAAAGATGTTGAATCCCAATGCGCCGTCCATTCACCAAAAGTCCCAGGCCCTTTGTGACCTGAGCCAGGCAGTGGCGAGCTATTTTTCGAAACAGAACGATGTGTTCAAGCGCAAACGCACGGCTGCATTACGTGATGACATCGCCAATTCCATTGCCACCGATGCCCTGTTGCTTCCTGCGACCTTGCGGAAGGTGCAAACTTCCGATTCGATCCGCGCCCTACGACACCATGTTGCCTTTGTGAATACCATTACCAAAAATATCCTTTCGTATTGCAACGGGTTGGAAAAAGACGGCATCCGCGAACGCGAATATGTCGGACTTTTGCGCAAGGAGATTTACTCTTTTCGAACGTATTTCAAACAGTGGCGATCCTCTTTTCTTGAGTAGAAGCCCTACCCTGTCTACATATTCCTGCGGTATTGCCCACCGACTTCGAAGAGCGCCTTGGTTATTTGCCCCAATGAACAATATTTGGTGACTTCCATCAAGGTTTCGAAAAGATTCCCGTTGGCTACGGCGGTATCCTGCAAGGATCGAAGCAATCGATCGGAAACCGATCGGTTTCCATCGTTCAAATCGGTGACTGTCTGGATCTGTAGCATTTTTTCTTCCTCGGTGGCCCTGATGACCTCGGCGGGTAGAATAGTCGGCGACCCCTTCGAGCTCAAAAAAGTATTGACCCCGATAATCGGGTAGGCGCCGTTGTGCTTCAAGGTTTCGTAATGCAGGCTTTCTTCTTGGATCTTCGATCGTTGGTACATGGTCTCCATAGCCCCCAATACCCCACCGCGTTCGGTAATCCGATCGAATTCCATCAAAACGGCCTCTTCGACCAAGTCGGTCAATTCTTCAATAATAAAGGAACCCTGTAGCGGATTTTCATTCTTCGCCAAACCGAGTTCACGATTGATGATCAACTGTATGGCCATTGCACGACGTACCGACTCTTCGGTCGGCGTGGTTATTGCCTCATCGTAGGCGTTGGTATGCAAGGAATTGCAATTGTCGTAAATGGCGTAAAGGGCCTGTAAGGTCGTCCGGATATCGTTAAAGTCGATTTCTTGGGCATGAAGGCTCCTTCCTGAGGTCTGGATGTGGTACTTGAGCATTTGCGCCCTTGCACCCGCCCCGTATTTCATTTTCATGGCCTTGGCCCAGATTCGGCGTGCCACGCGACCGATAACCGCATATTCGGGGTCGATACCGTTCGAAAAGAAGAACGACAGGTTCGGTCCGAATTTATCGATGTCCATACCCCGACTCAAGTAATACTCGACATAGGTGAACCCGTTCGACAAGGTGAACGCCAATTGCGATATCGGATTCGCCCCTGCTTCGGCAATATGGTATCCTGAAATGGAGACCGAATAAAAGTTGCGCACGTTTTGGGAAATGAAATACTCTTGCACATCACCCATCAATCGCAAGGCGAACTCCGTAGAGAAGATGCAGGTATTCTGCGCTTGGTCTTCTTTAAGGATATCGGCCTGTACCGTTCCCCTGACCTGGGCCAGGGTCTTGGCCTTAATGGTATCGTAGACGTCTTGGGGCAATACCTGATCGCCGGTTACCCCTAATAGCATCAAACCCAAACCGTCATTACCTTCGGGCAAGGCGCCGTTGTATCGGGGTCGCGCAATGCCTTTCTTTTTGAAAATCGCCTCGATCTTTCGATCGATTTCATCAGTCAAGCCGTTCTCTGAAATATACTTTTCACAATTTTGATCGATAGCGGCGTTCATAAAAAAACCGAGTAGCATCGGTGCCGGACCATTGATCGTCATACTGACCGAGGTCATGGGATCGCTTAGATCGAAACCTGAATACAGTTTTTTGGCATCATCCAAACAACATATCGAGACCCCTGCATTTCCGATTTTTCCATAGATGTCGGGGCGATGCCCTGGATCGTGGCCATACAAGGTCACCGAATCGAAAGCGGTCGAAAGCCGTTTTGCCGGCATGCCAAGACTTACGTAATGAAAGCGACGGTTGGTGCGTTCGGGACCTCCTTCACCTGCGAACATACGCGTAGGATCCTCGCCGGTGCGTTTGAAGGGATAAATTCCAGCGGTGTACGGAAATTGCCCTGGTAGGTTTTCTTGCAGCATCCACCCCAAAAGATCTCCCCAAGCCCGGTACTTCGGCAGGGCGATTTTCGGGATCCTCAAATGCGAAAGCGATTCGGTGGTGGTCTCTATTTTGATTTCCTTATCCCTGACCTTATAGGAATAAACGGGATCCCCATAGCGCTTAACTTGCTGTTGCCAAATGAGGATCTCGTCCCAATGATAGGGATCCAAGTCTTTTTTAATGGTCTCGAATTGGGTCAACAAAAGTTCAAGAAATTCAATCTGTTCACCCTGGGCCTTTTCGCGAAGGGCTTGGGCATCTACCCCCGTAGACAATAAAACAGCATGTGCGGAATCCGAATCCGGTTCGATCCCGACCAGCGAAATCAAGGTCATATAGACGCCATATAAGCGCTGGGCCACCTGGCGTTGCGTTCTGGCCTTGAGATCATAGTCCCGATTCGATTCGGCTATTTCGGAGAGGTAACGGACCCTCGCCGGAGGAATCACGAACAGCTTTTCAGAAACTTCATCGCCTTTGGCCTCGGGGGCTTTGAACCCATTCGAAGCTTGTGCCGTCAACTGTTCCATAACGGCACGGTACAAACGGTTCATCCCACCATCATTGAACTGTGAGGCTATGGTACCGAATACGGGAAGCTCGTGGTCCTTTGCTTCCCACAATCCGTGGTTTCGTACATATTGCTTCTTGACATCGCGCAAGGCATCCAAGGCGCCCCGTTTGTCGAATTTATTGATGGCGACCAAATCGGCGAAATCCAACATATCGATCTTCTCCAATTGGGTGGCCGCCCCGAATTCAGGGGTCATCACGTATAACGAAACATCACTGTGCTCCAAAATCTCGGTATCGGACTGTCCGATGCCCGAGGTTTCCAAAATGATCAAATCGAACGATGCCGCTTTTAATACCTCAACGGCTTCCTTTACATATTTTGAAAGCGCCAAGTTCGATTGCCGTGTGGCCAAGGAGCGCATGTACACCCTCGGATGGTGTATGGCGTTCATACGGATACGATCACCTAATAACGCCCCACCGGTCTTTCGCTTCGAAGGGTCTACCGAAACCACACCGATATGTTTGTCAGGGTGTTCGTTCAAGAACCTCCGGATAAGCTCATCGACCAAACTGGATTTTCCCGCACCCCCTGTTCCGGTAATCCCCAATACGGGAACCGAACGTTCGCCTTTGAGCGCATCAAAATGTATATGGAATTCATCGGGCCGATTCTCTGCCAAGGAAATCAAACGGGAAATGGCACCGACCTCCTTGTTGTGCAGTTGTTCTTGTAAAGCCTTGGACGTTGACTCGGATAAGGGTGGAACTGGACGATCGCTCTTTTCGACCAAATCATTGATCATGCCTTGCAGGCCCATCTCACGACCATCGTCAGGGGAATAGATCCGTTCGATACCATAGTCCATCAAAGCCTTGATCTCTTCAGGCAAAATAACCCCGCCTCCGCCACCGAATATCTTAATGTGACCGGCACCCTTTTCTTGGAGTAGGTCGTACATGTACTTGAAATACTCGTTATGTCCGCCTTGATACGATGTCATGGCTATGGCATTGGCGTCTTCCTGTATCGCACAATCGACTACTTCGGCCACACTACGGTCATGTCCGAGATGGATCACTTCGACCCCGGTTGATTGAATGATCCTCCGCATGATATTGATCGCGGCATCATGCCCATCGAACAAGGATGCGGCGGTGACGATACGTATTTTGTTTTTCGGTACGTACGCTTTGATTTGTTCCATTGTCAAAATAAGGCCCAAATTGGGACTGCAATTTACGAAAAATGCAATAAAATATCGTTTATAGTTAGAATTTTATAAAATAATATCGATAAGCGGTCCCCTTTTTCAGAAAAGAATAATTTTACGGGCTAAATCCTATTGATTTGAAAACGACTCTCCTAATCCATTGCAATGACGATGTCGGTATTATCAGTGCCGTGACCAATTTCATCCATATCGATGGCGGAAATGTGGTGTATCTCGATCAACATGTCGACAAAGATGCCGGGGTGTTTTTTATGCGCCTTGAAGCGGAGTTTGCCAAAGCAGTCGACCTGGAAGCGTTAAAAAGCGATTTCGAATCCGCGATCGCCAATACGTTTGCCATGCATTGGCAGGTGTTCATCGGGGGTGCCAAACCAAGAATGGCGCTATTCGTTTCCAAATACAATCACTGTCTATATGATCTATTGAGCCGCTATCGCTCGGGGGAGCTCGAAGTGACCATTCCGTTTATCATCAGCAATCATGACGATCTGCGTTATGTGGCGGAGCAATTCGAAATACCGTTTCACCATATCCCATACACCCGCGAGATCAAAGACGAAGGGGAGTCCGCCCAACTGGAGTTGCTGCTTGGCCACCGAATCGATTTCATCGTCTTGGCCCGATATATGCAAATCGTCGGAAAAAACGTTATCGACCGGTTTACCAATAGGATCATCAACATCCACCATTCGTTTCTCCCGGCCTTCGCTGGTGCCAAGCCCTATCATGCCGCTTACAAGAGAGGGGTGAAGATCATAGGTGCCACCAGTCATTATGTGACCGAAGCGCTCGATGAGGGTCCAATAATAGAACAAGATGTCACCGCTGTTTCCCATGCCCACAGTATCGGGGATTTTATTGGGAAAGGGAGGGATCTTGAGAAAATCGTCTTGGCCCGTGCCGTTAAGCTGCACATCGAGCGGAAAACGATGGTATACAATAACAAGACCGTTATTTTTACATAATGCTTTAAAACACTTTCCATGAGAAAAATTTCCATTATCGCCTTGGCCTTTCTATTCATGGCCTGCAACGAATTGCAACAAGTCGTCAATCAATTGCCCCAAGGCTCGATAGGCAACGCTGAAATCGCTTCCGGACTAAAAGAGGCCCTTCAAATGGGTATTGAGAAACAGGTCGGTAAACTGGCGCTGGAAGACGGTTTTTTCAAAAATGAATTGGTCAAGATCCTGTTGCCCGAGGAATTGAAGAAAGTGGATAATGCCCTGCGCAAAGTCGGTTTGGGTAAACTGGCCGATGAAGGGTTGAAAGTAATGAACAGGGCCGCCGAAGATGCGGTAGGCGAAGCCATTCCGATATTCGGAAATGCCATTCGCAACATCTCCTTTCAAGATGCCAGGCAGATCTTGTTGGGTGGTGATGGGGCGGCCACCAACTACCTACAGCAAAGTACGGAGACCCTCTTGTACGACAAGTTCAAACCCATTATCGATTCCTCCTTCAAAAAAGTGGGTGCCGATAAGATATGGGCGTCCTTGATCAATGAGTACAACAAAATACCCTTTACCAAGACCGTTGACCCCAACTTGACGGAGTATGTCACCCTTGAAGCACTCGATGGGGTCTATACCATGGTCGAAATCGAAGAGAATGCGATACGGTCAAAGGTAAGCTCAAGGACCACCACCTTATTGCAACGTGTCTTCGCCCTCCAGGATTAACGAAAAATTAATTTTCCCCCTTGCAATATTCCCATGCAATGGGCGTTATAATCCTATCAGAACAAGGCAATTATAACCTATTGCTAAAGTTATTTTAACATCAAGTAAATCGTTATAATTGAATTTTGTACAAGTTATCTGAGTTAGCATTTTTTTGAGTTAGTTAGTTTAAAAAGGCCGGTTAGTCACCGGCCTTTTGCATTCCCCAATATTCGATTTCGATCCATACCCTTACAAATTTTGCTGTTATTTTGGCCAAACGGAGGTAAGTTCTTATCGGGATTAACTGTTTTTAAGGTTTCGTTAACATTTTCGGCGGGTCGATTTTATAACTTGTTAACAGTACTAATTCATCAATCAAAAATGAGACAATTCCGCCATTGTGTTGTCCTGGGCTTGGCCATGCTCCAAGGTTTCCTGCTTTTTGGGAAGGAAGGGCATGCGGGTACTGCTTTGTCTCCATATAACCTTGTTTTCCAAGACTCTTTGGATTGGGCGGATTATTACTACAACGTACACCGCTATGAAAAGGCTATTGACCTCTACCAAAAAAATCTCGAAAACGCCGGAACCGGCAAAACCAAGATCTTAAAGAAACTCGCATTGAGCGAAGCGGCCATTGCACACCCTGAGGAAGCTTCGACCTATATCAACGAATTCCTGAAAGTCGATTTCGATCCTTCGTTCTTATCCCATGAAGGTTTCGACCCCATACGGGCATCAGCACCGTTCGAACGTATTTCGAATCGCGTGGTTCCTAAACTTACGGTCTGGGCCTTGTTGTATTTTTTCGTGGCCTTGATCGGATTCTACGTCGTCGGTTCGGTGGTCAGCAATAAGAAAATCGATAAGACGGCACGTTGGTTGATCTCCGGTTTCATTTTTATCCATTCGCTCTTTATCCTTAATATCAGCATCAACAATTCGAATTACCTATTCGAATTCCCACATGCCTATTTGATATCGACCTGGTCTTCCTTCCTCTATGGTCCATTACTGTACTTCTATTTTAGAAGGATTACCGAAAAATACGGGTTTCGGCGGCAAGACCTGCTGCACCTGCTTCCAACCCTGGGACTGCTGATTTACATGATCCCATCAGTCTACTGGATGACCGCATCCGACAAGGTGGTCTTAATGCTCGATCGTATACAACAGGGGCTCAGTCCGCAAGATTCGAGCAAGTTGTTGTTATTGGTCATCCTTAAAGCCCTCTCATTGGCGATCTATGCCGTCTACATCCACAAGGTCTACCAACGCTCCAAATCAAAAAAGCTGTTGCAGAGCAAGAACCTGATCTGGCAAAAGAACATCTATCACATCCATGTGCTTTATGTGGTTACCTATTGTTTTTATGGGGTCTTGATCACCAATAGTATCGTTTCGGGTTTCCTTTACCACGTACCGACCATCGCAATGGCTATTATGGTGCTCTATGTCGGTTATGTGGCCAACTTGCAGCCCGATGTATTCAGTGGTATCTACAAATACACCAACCGCCTGTTCCCGAAATACGTGAAATCGGGCTTGACCGACGGCCTCTCACAAGAATTGAAACAAACCTTGATCCGCCTTTTTGCAGAAGACAAACTCTATCGTCGCAACGACTTGACCTTAGAGATGGTCGCCACCAAATTGAACACCACACGCCACAACGCCTCCCAGATCATCAATGAGCATTTCGATGCGAATTTCCATGAATTGGTCAACAGTTATCGAATCAAAGAGGCGAAACAGATGCTCATGACCAAGAACCAACAGCACCTTAACATCATCGATATCGCTTATGAGGTGGGGTTCAATAATAAGGTCACCTTCAACAAGGCATTTAAAAAAGACACCAACCTGACCCCTACCCAGTTCATCCGCTCTAGCTTGGAAAACCAGTATTCGAAAGAAGTCCGGTAACCATTCATCGGTGATGAAGTAAGGGTTTATAGGCAATACCCTGATCTAAGGCGCCTTACGTTATCTTGTTAAGGATTGATTTTATTGCGTAAAACGGTCCTAGTGTCCTTCACTAAAAAATTACGTCTCATTTTTAGGAAACATTTGAATTAGTCATCAATACCCTAGGGCCGTTTTCAATAAAACTTAGTGGGTTTAGGGCAACCGCTGCAGATAGCCAATGACCTCTTCGTTAAAGACCATTGGGCGTTCGACGTTCACCACATGCCCACAATTGGCAATGACATGTAGTTCAGAAGTGGAATGTGCCTTGACGATTTTTTTGATGGTCGGTAAAAAGAGATAGTCTTCCTCGCCCATCACGTACAAGGTCGGGATCTTGATGTCGACCTGTCGAAAGAACCGCAACAGCGGATTGATCTCAGAAGTCAATCGAAACCAACGCAAAAACTCTTTTTGATACAATTTCTTGGCTTCGCGCACGAAAAGCGATCGCGATTCTTTGTGGTTCTTATTGGGCATAATGACAAAGGCGAAGAACTTATACAGCCACAAATAGGGAACGATACTTTTGAAGACATTCCCCAAACGCATCAGTACCTGGGATCTGAAATTGAGCTTCATGATCGCCCCGCCCATGATCATGCTCTTGACTTTTTGTGGATGCTTTTCGGCCAGATTGCGAATCAGGATGGTTCCTAAGGAGATTCCGATAAAATGGGAGGCTTCGATCCCTTCATGATCGATCACCTCAACGATATCGCCCGTAATTGAGTCGAAGGTATAACGATCATTGAAGGCATCTTTGATATTCGGTTTTGAATTGCCATGCCCCCTTAAATCGAGTAACAAGATATTGAAGTGCTTTTTAAAATCGCGCAGCTGCTTGAACCAGATGGTCGAACTACCCCCGGCCCCATGTACAAAGGTGACCCATTCGGTCGAAGATTCATGAACATATTTGGTGTAATGGAGCAAGAGAATATTTTTAATAAAAATACGTTAAAAAAAAGCCAGCAAACCGTTACCGGTTGGGCCTTTTTGCCAAATCTACGTTAAAAAAGGTCGAATCAACTGATTTTTAAGAGTATACAACGACTTCTTACATCCAGAAGCTGTTTTTGGACGTATTTTTAGTGTAACAAATCTTAGTTATCATGGAAAATCAATATTGCAAGGTAGGTGCGGTTACCCCGATTACGAGCGGGGCACATGCCGTGGCCATTTTAGAGTATCGCTATCAGGATTTCTTGGAAAAAGCCTCACAGATGGGAAACATCGATAAACGTTTAGGCGAATTCTTCGAATCAAAGGCAAAAAGCATCAAATCGACTTTGGAAGGCTTGGTCTAAGCACCGAAATGCGCATCCAATTCCTTTGCCATGGCATTTTGTAAGGCTTTCGCCTTAGTTGCCGCCGCTTCGGCAAAATCCGTTCCATTTGAAGCATAGATTATTCCCCGAGAGGAATTGACCAGCAAGCCGACTTGGTCGTTCATCCCATTGTGGCAAACCTCTTCGAGACTCCCGCCTTGGGCTCCGACACCCGGCACCAGAAGAAAGTGTTCCGGTACGATTTTGCGCACTTCACGTAAATAGTCCGCTTTGGTAGCCCCAACGACATACATCAAGCGTTCGGCCCCTGCATAGGTGGTCGAAACCTGAAGTACTTTTTTATAGAGTTCGGCTCCATTACCCGCTTCCATTTGAAAATCAAAAGCCCCTTGGTTGGACGTCAAGGCCAAAAGAATGGCGTGCTTGTCCGTATAAGTGAGAAAAGGTTCGACCGAGTCTTTGCCCATATAAGGTGCGATGGTTATGGAATCGAAATCGAGGGTTTCGAAAAAAGCCTTGGCATAGCGAAGCGAAGTGTTGCCTATATCACCGCGTTTGGCATCGGCGATCGTAAACTGATCCGGGTAGTTTTCATTCAAATAGGTCATTGTGCGCTCCAAGGACTTCCATCCCTCCAAACCATAGGCCTCATAAAAAGCGATATTGGGTTTATAAGCCACACAATACGCTTGGGTAGCATCGATGATCGCCTTGTTAAAGGCAAAAATCGGATCTTCGGCATCCAATAGGTGTGGCGGTACTTTTTTAAGGTTGGTATCCAATCCTACGCACAAAAAGGATCGCTTCCTTTTAATGTGGCCTACCAATTCGTCGTTCGTCATGTATTAAAAAATTTCAGAGGCTTCGCGTAATTTTTCGGTATTCTCGACCAACATCAGCTCATCGATCACCTTTTGGATATCACCATTGATGATGTTCTGAAGATCATAGAGCGTCAAGCCGATACGGTGGTCGGTCACCCGCCCTTGGGGATAGTTATAGGTCCGTATCTTGGCCGATCGGTCACCGCTACTCACCTGCGAATTCCGCTTGGCGGCATCTTCTTCCTGCTTTTTGGCCAACTCGAGGTCGTACAAGCGGGAACGCAAGACCTTGAAGGCTTTTTCTTTGTTCTTATGCTGCGACTTTTGATCTTGGCATTGGGCGACCAATCCTGTAGGCAAGTGCGTCAAGCGTACCGCCGAATAGGTAGTGTTCACCGATTGCCCCCCCGGACCTGAGGAACAGAAATAATCGATCCGCACCTCTTTAGGGTCGATCTGCACGTCGAAATCCTCCGCTTCGGGAATGACCATCACCGTGGCCGCACTGGTATGTACCCGACCTTGGGTCTCGGTTTGGGGCACCCGCTGTACCCGATGCACCCCGGCCTCGAACTTTAGGGTTCCGTAGACGTCCTCACCACTGACCTCGAAATGGATTTCCTTATACCCACCTGCCGTTCCTTCGTTCAGGTCGATGATATTGGTTTTCCAGCCCTTTCCTTCACAATATTTCGCGTACATACGATATAAATCGCCAGCAAAGATACTGGCTTCATCGCCACCCGTTCCGGCCCGGATTTCCATCACCACGTCTTTCTCATCTTCCGGATCTTTGGGGATCAATAAGAATTTGATTTCCTCCTCCAAGGCCGGTAAGGCCTCTTTCGATTCATCAAGCTGCATTTTTGCCATTTCGACCATTTCGGGATCGCTGCCATCGGCGATGATCTCTTCGGCCTCTTTCAGGTTATCGGTCAGTTGGATGTAGGTGTCCCGTTTGTCGACAAGGGTTTTAAGATCTTTGTATTCCTTGTTGAGCTTTACGTATTTTTTTTGATCCGCAATGATATCGGGTTGGATGATCAGGTCGGCAACTTCGTCAAATCGCTGCTTAATGATATTCAGTTTGTCAAGCATATCTCAATCGTCGTATATGCAGCGAATTTACGATAATTTAGGTGGACGCGAGCAGTCTTAATCGATCACAAAGGAGGTGCCCAGGGTAATGATGGATGCATCAAGGCCATTGCTACGGCGGTAATAGGCGTAGCGCAGATCGATAGCCTTAAGACCGAACAACAGCAGCTTGGTTCGAGTGAAGATATCGCGGTATTGCAATCCAAAACCGAATTGATTGGCAGAATAGTTCGAAAGATCGAAATCGGAGGTATAAAATTCGAAACTTGATAAGGCGGCTTCCTTTTCATAGAAATAATCGGCAGCGGTCTGGGTGTAGTACCGATAACTGGGATAGAGGGTAAAACTATCGCTGAGTTTCACAGGAAGTTCCATATTCAAAGTATGGGAAACAATGCCCCAATCGTCATAATAAAAACGATAAAAAGATCGAATCACGACCGCATCATTGAGGTAGTAGTTCAAGCGCCCACCCAAGGGTATCTTAAAACGACTATCGGGCAGGCGCTCCACGTCATCGGCAAGTTGGAAGTTCTCTAGGAAAAAGTCAGCTACGTCACCGAAGTACACCCGTTGGAACGGGGTGCTCAATAAACCATTCTGAACGACCAAATCGAGCGACAAGGAAGCTTGCATACGTTTGGTCAAGATTTGTGAAAACACGAATCCCAAGGAGTAACTGTTCCTCCCCAGATTGGCGAATCGCGTAAAGTCGGGGTCATAGCCCACCACGCCAGTATTGAACCCGTTTCTGAGTTCAATGGGGTATTGTGCGTTCCAGGAATCGAAATAAGCTTGGGCACTCACCGACAACTCCGTGTTCTTTTCATTGAACAAACGGGCGTAGCTGCCACCGAAACCAATGGAAAAATAATCGTATTCAGCCGAGACATAGGCATTTACCCCCACGATTTCGTTGCGGTCTTTGGAGCTGTGGCTATACCCGGGGTTGAAATACGCCAACAAATCTTTTCGCGAAGCCCCTGAGGAGGCATCAAACGGATTGGCCGTTCCTCCCCCATCAAAAGGGTCGACATTGCTCGACGAGGCTGAGGTATAGGCCGACACACCGGCATCAACGGTCAGTATTCCGTCTTGGCCCCAGGGCATACGAAGAACAATGGTCGAAGTGGCATCGGTCAACTCCTCAGTACCCTCACCGCCGCTGACCGCAGCATTCTGGCCATCTTGGCTGTAATAGCTGAACAAGACATCGAGTTCACCCTGTTCCAAAATCCTTTTTTGATAAGACGTATTGGTCTGTTGCCCCTGTATCAACATGGGCAAAATCGCACATAGTATGGTCAAGCGTTGGATCACCTATCTTGTTTAATTGCATCCACAACCACCACCGGTCTTACCACCATTCGCCCCTGAGGCACCCTCGCGGTAAATTTGGAAGGTGGTCTCGAAACGCTCCATTCCCTTCAAGCTGAGCTTCATTTCGGCATCATTGAGATACACCTTGTCATACTCACGCACCGCGACGCAGGAGGAGGCCATTGCGAGTAAAAGCACTATTGGGATTATTCTTTTCATACCGGTCTATTTTGAGGTATCGAATACGATACCGGAACTCTTATGGATTTTATTGTTACTATCGACGACGACCACTTCGGTACCATCGATCTGATTGATCAAATGGATGCCACTGTCCTTGCCCATTATGAATACCGCCGTAGCCAATGCGTCGCATAGTTCAGCGCTTTTTGAAAACAAGGACACACTACGGATACCCCGTGTTGGATAGCCGCTGCGGGGATCGATTATGTGTGAGTACCTTTTGCCATCGAATTCGATGAATTTTTCGTAATTGCCCGAGGTGGCCACTGACGATTCAACCACGGGCAACCAACTGAACACCCGATTTTTGCCCATAGGGTTGGCAATGCCGACCATCCATTTCTCTCCTGTAGCCTTGGTACCCCAGGTCGTTAAATCGCCTGAAGCGTTGATGATCCCACCGGGCACTCCTTTGGAAACGAGAAGCTCTTTGGTCTTATCGGCGGCATAGCCCTTTCCGATAGCTCCAAACCCGATTTTCATTCCTTTGCGCCGCAAAAAAACGGTCATGGCATCGGGATCGAGTTCAATGGCATCATAACCTATATTGGCAATATTGGCCTTGATGGCTTCTTCACTGGGCATTTGGGTCATACTGCCATCGAATTTCCAAAGACGGTCCATGGAAGCATAACTGATGTCAAAAGCACCTCCGGTGATTTCTGAGATATTTTTTGCCCTTTCGATCAACTGAAAAAGTTCAGGACTCACCTTCACCGGACGGATGCCCGCATTTTCATTGATCCTCGAGGTTTCGGAATCGGGATCCCAAGAGGAGATCATCCGCTCGATACGCGTGATTTCGGCAACAGCTTCATCAATATTGATGTACCCGATTTGCTCTGAAGAGGCCACCACGGTCAATTCGAAACGCGTACCCATGAGTTTGAGGGTCTTCTTGACCGTCACCAACCGCTGCTGTGCGTGACACAGTCCAGCGAGGACGAGACAATAAAGAAAGACCGCTCTTTTCACCGATTCGTATACGAATTCAACAATTTGATGTATTTATCGGGTTTCATACGTTGATAGCTTGTCTTCCCCAAGACGTTTTCACTACCATCCATGACCACGACCAAAGGAAAGAACCCTTTCGTATTGAATCGTTCTATCAGGGACTTGTTGGCATTGCGCCTTTCTAAAGGTAACTGGTTTTTCTTTTTTCGGGGAAAATCGGCCTTGTACAACACATAATGGTCTTGGGCATATTGCTTGAAGGTTTCCGACTGCCAAACCTCACGTTCCAACCGTTTGCATGGGGCACACCAATCAGAGCCCGAGAAGACCAAAATCAATGGCTTGTCTTGGGTCTTGGCCTGTTGCAAGGCTTCTTCATAGCTGCTGGTCCATTCTTGTGCGGTCAAAACCTGTGCAGCACAAAGCAATACGAAAAGTATAAGGGCCCCTCTTCGCATGGTAGGTTATTCAAAAATGCGAAGGATGTCACCATTTTGCTCCACATTGAAGATCTTCAAAGGGTTGCTGGTAATGGTGTTTATCGGGGTTCCGTTTTGGTCGAAGCGCGATCCGTGGGTCGAACAAAGGAAAATACCCCCTTCTTCGGTAGTAAAACGGACCTCTTCGGTCTGCTGGTGACTGCATATCTGACTGGCAGCGACCAATTCACCCTGTAAGTTTCTGGCGATGACGACGAAATTCGTTCGGATGAACCCACCGTTATCGGCCAGTGGGGCAGCTTCAGCGGAAGTTAAATCGACAGTGAAATCGACACCTTCGGGAATCGGAAAGGTCTCCAGTTCCTCACTATCGGTCGAACATCCATGTAAACAAGGGAAGGTGACCGCGAAAGCGGCTCCGGCTCCAAGACTTTTTAGGAATTGTTTTCTTTCCATAGCGTTTTCATTTGGGGTTTACCTTTAAACGCTAACAAAGGGATTTTCGTATGGAAACCCCGGTAAAGATACCAACAGCGGTGGAGTTTCGAAGCAGGCGGTTATTGATATTCGAAAGTGCCGAATTCGCTGCGGATCGTCAATTTTTTCTCAGCATGGGCTTCCACCCTACCGATGACCTGGGCATCGACCCCAAAGGATTTGGAAATAGCGATCAAGTCGTCAGCGCTCTTTGGATCCGCATAAAGCTCCAATCGATGGCCACAATTGAAGACCTGGTACATTTCCTTCCAATCGGTTCCGGATTGCTCTTGGATCAAGCGGAACAGGGGCGGTACGGGCAATAGGTTGTCTTTGATGACATGCACATCATCGACGAAATGCAGGATCTTTGTTTGGGCGCCTCCACTGCAATGCACCATACCATGAATGGTATCGGCGGAATACTTCGAAAGGATTTTTTTAACGATCGGGGCATAGGTGCGCGTCGGTGATAATACCAGGCGGCCGGCATCGAGCGGCGCATCTTGAACCGCATCGGTCAATCGCTTTTGACCCGAATAGACCAAATCTTCAGGAACTTCGGCATCGAAGCTTTCCGGATAGGTCGTGGCCAAATATTTTGAAAACACATCATGGCGTGCCGAGGTCAGGCCGTTGCTCCCCATACCTCCGTTGTATTCGGATTCATAACTGGCCTGGCCATAAGAGGCCAAACCGACGATCACATCGCCAGCTTGGATGTTCGCGTTATCGATAACGTCTTCACGCTTCATTCGGGCCGTCACGGTCGAATCGACGATGATCGTTCGGACCAAATCGCCTACATCGGCCGTCTCCCCTCCGGTTGAATGGATAGTGACCCCGTGTCGTTTCAAGTCGGAAATCAATTCTTCGGTACCATTGATGATCGCGGAGATGACTTCGCCGGGAACGCGGTTTTTATTTCTGCCAATAGTCGACGACAACAAGATGTCATCGGTGGCTCCGACACAGATAAGATCATCGATGTTCATGATCAAAGCGTCTTGGGCAATGCCTTTCCAAACCGAAAGATCACCGGTTTCCTTCCAGTATAGATACGCCAAGGACGACTTGGTGCCGGCCCCATCGGCATGCATGACCAGGCAATGGGCATCGCTCCTTGTCAGGTAATCGGGCACGATCTTGCAAAACGCTTTGGGGAAAAGGCCCTTATCGATGTTTTTGATCGCATTGTGCACATCTTCCTTTGCTGCCGAAACCCCTCGTTGGGCATACCGTTTACTCGTTGCTGAGGCCATAGTCCGCTTTTGCGCAAAAATAGGAAATTGCTTTTTGCGTTTTGGAAATTTAATACCTTTAAATCGAATTCCAATCCCATTCAAAAATGTATAGAACTACCATCTTCCTTTCGGTATTCTTGGTACTAGCTTCCTGTAAAGAACAAGGAAAAGAAACCGAAACCCCCTGGCAGACCAAGAAATTGGCCGAAGCGAACAAAGTACACAACCAATTGTTCACTATCGAAAAAGAACAGGGCTGGCGGTTGTTGTTCGATGGGGAGACCCTTGATGGCTGGCATTTGTATAACAAGGCCGATTCTACGGCCCTTTCCGCTTGGGAAGTTCGTGACGGTACACTGTTCTGCAATGCAACCGACGAAAACCGCGTTCATGGGGATTTGGTGACCGATCAAGATTTCCAAGATTACGAACTGGCCTTTGATTGGAAAATCGCCACCCGAGGCAATAGCGGCATTTTCATCAATGTGCAAGAAGCACCGGAGTACGCCACGGCTTATCAGACCGGTCCGGAGTACCAATTGTTGGAACCTTCCCACATGGATACCGATGTCGCGGTAAAACACCCCGGTTGCCTCTATGGGTTTTCGGAACAGCTGAATACGGTAGAGGCTAATCCGGCGGGACAATGGAACCACTCGCGGATCGTTCAACAGCAAGGCAAGATCGAGTTTTACCTGAACGGAAAACTGACCGCTACCGAAGACTTTTCAAGTAGCTTATGGAGGTCCAAAGTGGATGCCAATGGCTTTTCGAGGTTCCCGGCCTTCGGACAGGCCACGAAGGGGAAAATCGCGTTGCAGAATTGGTATTTTGAAGTATGGTTCCGCAATATGAAGATCCGAGAGATCCCCAGTTAAAGTGAGGGCCGCTCGTCGAGAAAGTCCTTCGCCCAGATCTTTTGGGTGGTCGGCTGATCGACGTTACCCCCGGAAACGATCATCAGCACCCGTTGTTTCGATGTTCTGGGTCGCAACCATCGGCGCATGGCTTCCATCGGCATGGCGCAGGTCGGTTCGATACGGCATTTCAATAAATGGGTCAACCACTGTGTCCAATACAAAATATAGGTTTCCTCGATTTCGTAAAACCCGTCCAATTGTTTGAGGTATTCAAAGGTAATTTCACCGGTGGCCATGGTCATGGCGCCATCGGCCAAGGTATCGGGTACACCCGGCAGGCGCTGTATGGTTCCGGTGCGTAACGATTCGGCCACATCGTTCGCGTTCAGGGGTTCGACCCCAATCATTTTGGCCTCCGGGGCCAAGGCCCGTGTAGCGATCAGGGTACCTGAGGTAAGCCCGCCACCACCACAAGGGGTAAAAACGGCATCAATAGGCCCTAGTTCGCCCAAAGCTTCCAAGGCCGCGGTTCCTTGACCGCAAATCACCTGTTCATGGTTGAAGGGTGGTATCCAGTACGTGCCCTCCTTTTCAGCCGCTTCCCTGACCAAGGCATCCGTAATATCGCGGTCTTTGCTCAACACCACTTCTGCACCATAGGATCGGGTCGCCTGGATTTTTACTTGAGAGGAATACTCAGGCATGAAAATCGTCGTCGGAATGCCGAATTGCTTGCCTGCATAGGCCACGGCCTGGGCATGGTTGCCCGAGCTGTTGGCCACGATATGTTGTGGGGTCTGACCGGTTTCTTGGAGCCAAGCCACGGTATTGACACCTCCTCGCGCCTTGAAGGCCCCTATTTTCTGGAAATTCTCACACTTAAAGAAAATCTCATGGCCCAGCCAGTCATTGAGCAATGATGAACTGAATATCCGGGTCTTGTTGATGTACGGATCGATACGCCGTTTGGCGGCCTCGAGGTCTTGAAGGGTCAATTGCATTCCCAAAAGTAAGCATCCACCCAAAAAAGCACAACCTATCCCCTTATTTTACGAACAATAACTCGCGGTATTTCGTCAACGGCCAAAGGTCGTCGGCCACCACCCGTTCGAGCCCATCGGCATGTTCGCGGATCTGATCGAAAAACGGCTTGACATTGTTGCAGTAGGCTTGGGCCTTTTTGGCTATGGTCGCCATATTCTCGGCCCGTTCCTTGGTTTCGATCATGCTATCGGTCAACTTTTTGATGGCCACCATATGCTCGCCGATCTGCTCCAAGATATTCAATTGGGGTTCGGTCATCGTCTTGTGTGCGGCTCCGTATACCTCTTTAAGGCCGGTTACGTTCTGCAGCAACAGGTTCTGGTATTTGACCGCTGAGGGTAGGATGTGGTTGTAGACCAATTCCCCTAAAATACGCCCTTCGATCTGCAAATGGAATACGTAATTATCCAATTCGACTTCTTGATGTGCCGAGAGTTCCACCTCGCTCATCACGGCCATGCTCTTGAATAAGGCGATGCTTTCTTTCGAAGTCAATACCTGAAGGGCCTCAGGGGTCGACTTATTATTACTCAGTTTTCTTCTTCTGGCTTCTTCCTTCCATTCGAAGCTGTAGCCATCCCCATCGAAACGAATGCGTTTGGAAGTCTTGATATACTCCCTCAGTACATTGAAGACCGCTTCATCCTTTTTCAATTTCTTTTTGTCGATCAAGGCATCGACCTCTTTTTTGAAATCCGTTAATTGCTGGGCCACGATGGTGTTCAAAACCGTCATGGGTTTGGCGCAGTTCATCTTGGCTCCGACCCCGCGGATCTCGAATTTGTTGCCGGTAAAGGCGAAAGGTGAGGTACGGTTGCGGTCGGTGTTATCCAAAAGGATCTCGGGAATCTTCCCGACGACGTTCAATTTGAGTTCGGTTTTCTCTTGGGGTGACAGCTTTCCTTTGGACACCCCTTCCAATTCGTCAAGTACATCGCCCAGTTGGTGGCCAATGAAGATCGAAATGATCGCGGGTGGTGCTTCATGCCCGCCAAGGCGGTGGTCATTGCTGGCCGAAGCGATCGAAGAACGCAGCAGTTCCTCATAGCTGTCGACCGCTTTGATCGTATTGACGAAGAACGTCAAAAACTGGAGGTTCTTCATGGGGGTAGTTCCGGGGCTCAATAAATTGGTACCCGTATCGGTGGCCAAGGACCAGTTGTTGTGCTTGCCCGATCCGTTCATGCCGGCGAAGGGCTTTTCATGGAACAACACTTTGAATCCATGGGCATCGGCGATCTCATCCATCACATCCATCAATAAGAGGTTATGATCGACCGATAGGTTGGCTTCCTCAAAAACAGGGGCCAGTTCAAATTGGTTCGGGGCAACCTCATTGTGCCGTGTCTTGACCGGAATACCCAAACCGGTACATACTTGTTCCAGTTCGCTCATGAAACTCAACACCCTACTGGGAATTACGCCGAAGTAATGGTCGTCCAATTGTTGCCCCTTGGCCGCAGAATTTCCGATCAAGGTTCGCCCGGTCATCAAAATGTCGGGACGTGACTGTGCCAAGGCCTTATCGACCAAAAAGTACTCCTGTTCCCAACCCAGGGTCGCATTGACCTTTCTGACGTTCTTATCGAAATATTGGGCTACGGCCGTGGCCGCCTGATCAACCGCATGTAGTGCTCGAAGTAAGGGAGCTTTATTGTCTAAAGCCTCTCCGGTATAGGAAACGAAGATGGTCGGTATGCAAAGTGTGGTTTTGTATATGAAGGCCGGTGATGTCGGATCCCATGCCGTATACCCTCGCGCTTCGAAGGTATTTCGCAGGCCACCACTAGGAAAACTAGAGGCATCGGGTTCTTGTTGTACCAACTGCCCACCGCCGAACTTTTCTATCGCCCGACCATCGGCCAATAGGTCGAAAAAAGCATCGTGTTTTTCAGCGGTCTGACCTGTTAAGGGCTGAAACCAGTGGGTATAGTGGGTCGCCCCCATCGAAAGGGCCCAGGCCTTGATGCCCTCGGCGACTTGATCAGCGATCTTGCGATCGATCTTACTACCGGAGAAAATAGCCGCCTTGACCTTTTTATAAGCCTCGTCGGTCAAAAACTGCAGCATTTTATCGTCGTTGAAGACGTATTTCGCGAACAAATCGGAGCGTTTGCCCATTTCCTCAATTTCAATGGCCCGTCGTTTGTGGCTATCGGCCAAGGCGTCAAATCTCATTTTTGGCATGGATGTCTCTTTTGGATAGGGGTAATTATTAACAATTTAATAAAATTGACCGCAAATATTACAATTTTTTCAATGAACCCCTAAAATCATGGGGGTTAATGAAATTATGGATAACATTTTGAATTTTACCCCCAAAAAAAATATAATTATTTGTTTGAATCAATACTTTTGCTACTTGTTTAAACCAAAAAATAGCCACGTGTTATGAGCAAATCAAAATTAGAATACATCTGGTTGGATGGCTATCAGCCTACCGCCAATATGAGAAGTAAAACGAAAATTGAAAAAGACTTTAGCGGTAAGCTTGAAGATTGCCCGGTTTGGTCGTTTGATGGTAGTTCTACCCAACAGGCCGAGGGCGGTTCATCCGATTGTTTGTTGAAACCCGTCGCTATTTATCCAGACCCTGCCCGTCATAACGGTTTCTTGGTCATTGCCGAGGTTTTGAACTCCGATGGCACACCACACGCCTCCAATTCAAGGGCGACCATCGATGATGAGGATGGGGATTTCTGGTTCGGTTTTGAACAAGAGTACTTTATCATGGATACCGAGACCCAATTGCCTTTGGGCTTCCCAATGGGAGGGTATCCTGGTCCACAAGGGATGTACTACTGCTCTGTCGGTGGAAAGAACACCCACGGAAGGGACTTGGTCGAGCGCCATGCCGATATGTGCCTTGAGGCCGGTATCAATTTTGAAGGGATCAACCAAGAAGTTGCCTGTGGGCAGTGGGAGTTCCAAATTTTCGCCAAAGGTGCCAAGAATGCCGGAGACCAAGTTTGGGCCGCACGTTACCTCTTGGATCGTTTGACCGAAGAGTACGGTTTCTACATCGAATACCATCCAAAACCGATCAAAGGGGATTGGAACGGTTCGGGTATGCACGCCAACTTCTCCAACAGCACCTTGCGTACCGCGGGCAATAAAGAGACCTATGATAAGATCTGTGAAGCCTTCCGTCCTGTGACCAAAGAGCATATCGCAGTTTATGGGGAATTCAACGACCAACGTTTGACCGGTCTGCACGAGACCCAATCAATCCATGAATTCAGCTACGGGGTATCCGATCGTGGAGCCTCGATCCGAATTCCGATCGCCACGGTCGAAAGTGGATGGAAAGGATGGTTGGAAGACCGTAGACCTGCTTCGAATGCCGACCCATACAAGGTAGCGGCCCGAATCATCAAAACGGTGAAATCCGCTTAATAAGACTATAAATTAGTTGTTGCTTAGAAGAAAAGGCCATCCCTAATCGGGGTGGCTTTTTTAATTGATGGTTGTATAAACGAAAACAACGTATAGGCCGATCAAAATCAGACCATCGCGCCAACCCAAACGCAATCCTTTCGGGATAAAAACCAAGGGCAGGATCAAAAAGGAGATGCCCAGCATCCAAAAAATATCGTTCGTCAACAAGCCTTCATCAATTACAGGAATTGGGGTAATGATCGAGGTGATGCCCAAGACGGCCAACAGATTGAAAATATTCGAACCGATCAGGTTACCCAACGAAATCGCTTTTTCCTTTTTCAAGACGGCGATGATCGAGGCTGCCAACTCCGGAATACTGGTTCCTACCGAAACGACGGTGATCCCGATGACACGCTCGCTGACCCCGAGGCTACCGGCCATATTCTTGGCCCCTTCGATCAACAACTCGGAGCCCCCCCAAAGGGCCACTCCGCCTAACCCCAATAAGAGGACTAGTTTGTGCCATGCCATTGCCTCGTCGTCTTCCGGCATTTCGTCTACGACCGCCGTTTTTTGAAATCGTAGGAGGTAAACCAAGAACAAAAACAAAAAAGTGACCATGGCGATACCTTCATAGCGCACCAATACCCCATCGAAATAGATGAAGCCTGCAAAGAGTAAGGAAGCCAACATCATCACCGGCCAATCGGTCGAATAAAAACTCTTGCGCACATCGATGCTACCCAATAGCACCGTTACAGCCAAAACCAGACCGAGATTCGCAATGTTCGAACCGACGACATTGCCCAGGGCCAAATCGGGAGAGCCATCCAAAGCGGCTTTGATACTGACGATCAACTCAGGGGCCGAAGTGGCAAAGGAAACCACCGTCATGCCGATAACGATCTTTGGGATGTCTAACCGCAACGAAAGGGCAACGGCCGATTTCAACAGCCAGTTTCCCCCGAAGATAAGCAGGGCCAGGCCGGCCAAAATAAAAAGAAGGTTCAACACAGGCGGCATTTTTGGCAAATATAGACCAACTAACATTCATCACCACGACACGTTTCCCCAAATTAAAAACTAAAAAAATAGTTAAATAACTATAAATATAGTTGTACAACTAAAAAAACAAGAGTATGTTTGACGGACAAAATTGAATATCGTGCAGAAACTAACGAATAAGGAAGAGGCCGTCATGAAGATCCTATGGCAATTGGAAAAGGCCTTCGTCAAAGAGGTCATGACCGAAATGGGCGACCAAAAGCCACATTATAACACCTTATCGACCATCATTCGCAATCTTGAGGAAAAGGGCTTCGTAGGGCATGAGGTATTCGGTAACACCCATCGCTACTTCCCGAAAGTCAGCAAAGAAACTTATCGAAAAACCTATATCAACGCCACCATCGCCGATTACTATGGTAATTCGTACAAGAGCCTGGTATCGTTTTTCGCCAAGGAAGAAAAAATATCGGTCGATGAATTAAAGGAAATCATCGCCACCATCGAAAACCGGAAGTAATGCAAGACATCATCCTACACCTCATTAAATCATCGGGCATCTTATTCCTATTCTATGGGAGCTATATGCTCCTTCTGAAAAAAGAGACCCTTTTTACTGAAAACCGCTGGTTCTTGGCCCTGGGTTTACTTACCAGCCTCTTGCTCCCCTTTTACAAAATCAAACAAACCGTGATCATACCCGCACTACCCAACCTGGCCACGGGGGAATTCATACCGACGGCAACCGCTTTAGACACTCCGACCCCTATCGATTGGTGGTTTTGGATCGGACTGCTCTACGGTTCCGTTGCGGCGGTATTGTTGCTCCGTTTTCTCATCCAGCTGGTGGCCCTCGGGCAATTGGCATCGCGGTCTGAAATCGAGCGTATCGTTCCGTTCTATCACGTACGCACGAAAAAAACCATCGCCCCATTTTCCTTTTTCAAATACATCTATTACAATCCGCGGCAATTCAAAACCGAAGAACTCGATTCGGTCATTGCCCATGAAGAGGTACACGCCAAACAGTACCACTCCCTTGATGTGCTCTTATTGGAACTGTGCTGTATTTTGTTGTGGTTCAACCCTGTCGTATGGCTCTACAAGACGAGTATCAAGCAAAATCTCGAATTCATCGCGGATGCCGAGACTTGTAAGGCCTTCGACAAGAAAACCTATCAATACCTAATGTTGCGACAAGCGGTCGGGCAAGACACCCTCGCCTTGACCAATTCATTTTATAATTCATTAATCAAAAAACGAATCGTCATGTTAAATCAAAATCAATCGAAAAAAACGAACAGTTTGAAAGTCTTATTGATCCTTCCGTTATTGGGGCTCTTTTTGGTCGGCTTCAACACCGACAAGGAGTATCGCTATGGCGACCCTGCCATAGCGACTTCCTATAAATCGATCGAATTGATCATCAATAAAAACACCTCGGATAGCGAACTTCTTAAAATGAAGCAGGAATTGGCCGAAGATGCCATTGACTTCTCCTATACGGTGGTTCACAATGAGGCAAAGGAAATCATCGATATCGCCGTCGAAGTTTCCGGCACCGGTAAAAACGGGGCATCGTTCAAGAATTCCTATAATTCATCCGACAACAACGGCATCCAGCCCTTGGTTATTTATATCGATCGTGAAAACAATAGGGTATCCATTGGATCCAAAGGCACTTACCATCAAAACGTCACCAAAATTTCGACGGATGACGACCGGGTCTGGGTCAGTCGGGGTAGCGGCCATAAAGAGATCATCATCAAGGAAGTCGATGGTGAAGATAAAGTCTATGTCGATGGTGATGAAGTGGATAAGGATGATCTACACGAATACGGATACAATGTCTTTGTCACCGATGATGACGATGAAGAAGTCAAAATACACTTGAGTAAAGACGGTAAGAAGAGCAAGCATAAAAGCGTTAAGGTCAAACGGTATAAAGATGGAAAGAAGGGCGATTCAAACGTTTTCATTATGCGCGATAGCGATAATGACAAGGATGTCGAGGTCATCAGTTCCGATGGCGGGTTCTTCTTTGTCGATACCGACGGTGAGGAAGGTCCTTTATACGTCATCGATGGCAAGGTAGCCTCGGCAAAGAAAGTCAAGAAACTCTCACCGAGCAAAATCGCGACCATCAATGTGCTGAAAGGGGAAGCAGCGGACAAAAAGTACGGCGCAAAAGCTGCCAACGGGGTGGTCGAAATCACCACCAAAAAGAATTAATAGCGACCCCATTCAGTCGCTTTGAGTCAAAACACCGGTTGGCCACACCAGCCGGTTTTTTTGTCACCAAAAGAAACGAAAACGTCAATTTTGGCCATTTTTAAGCAAATTCCTCCCTTGGTTTTCGAAAATAGGCCAAAAAACCCCCTACAATTCTAACAGTTGAACAAGTAAAATGTTTTATGCTATTTCAATTTAAAACAATGAGCAAGGAGGTCACATCATAATTGTGACATATTTCATTTTTTTACTTACTATTTCGTATTCAATTTCATTAATTCCGCTATGATTCTTTGGAAGTATGACGATTCTCATTTTATATTCAAACAAGAATTACGAAAACAATCATCAAATCACGAACAGTCACTAAAAAAAACAAGACAATGATCACTTTGGTAAAATTCCTTTTGACCCTGCTGTTAACCCTGGTTACTTTTATCTTATAACCGGTATAGGGGTGAATGGGAATTCACCGATGGTGCAGCCCAACGGTTGGCTGTTGCTATATTCATCAAATCAAAATCGGGAAACCGAAAACAATCAAAATCGAACAGCGAAAGCCCAACATGATGTTGGGCTTTTTTATTGTATTTTGCACGAAATCAAACGCTAATGTTCAAATTCCTGGCGAAACTCAACAAGCTGTTATTGCCCTCTTTCACCAAAAGACGTCTCGACCCCGCCAAGGCCAAGAAATGGCAATTGGCGATTATCGGCTGGCGCTACTATGTGACCACCCGGGCATTGGACTGATTCAATAATGCAGCAAGGCCCCAACGGGCAGCCCCCCTAGCTTACGGGACCCTTGAAGAAAATCGAGTTCGATCAAAAAATTGCATTGCACGATGATACCGCCTGAGCGTTCTACAAGGTCACAGACCGCTTTTGCCGTGCCTCCGGTCGCCAACACATCATCATGCACCAAGACCTTATCACCCTTGCGAATCGCATCAGCGTGGATTTCAAGGGTATCGGTACCGTATTCCAAATCGTAGGATTGCGACAAGGTGGTATGTGGTAATTTTCCTTTTTTTCGTACGGGTATGAATCCAGCCCCCAGGCGGCTTGCCATCATCGGGGCGAAAATAAAACCCCGGCTATCGACGCCCACCACCAAATCGACATCCCCTTTGGGCACCAAATCGCAAAGGCCATCAAGGGCGGCCATCAAGGCTTGGGGTGATTTCAACAAGGGGGTGATGTCTTTAAAGACCACTCCCGGTTTCGGAAAGTCGGGCACATCGCGCACGTAGCTGTTTAAATCCATTAAATTATTGGATAAGGGGTTTTGTGATAAATTTAAAAAGAAATATATTTGCAGCCCTTAAAACATGGCCGCGTGGCGCAACTGAATAGCGCATCTGATTACGGCTCAGAAGGTTGCAGGTTTGAATCCTGCCGCGGTCACAAAAGGTAGTTTGAATACTGCCGTGGTCACTGAAGGTAGGTCTAAATCCTGCCGAGGTCACTAGGAGGAAACTCCAAACGAATTAAAAACCTTGCAAAATCTATGATTTGCAAGGTTTCGTTGTTTTTGGGCGATAATAAGATTTGAATTGATATGATTCCAA
>JABSPK010000015.1 GCA_013214065.1 Flavobacteriaceae bacterium | reverse complement strand
TTCTTCTGCTCATCTGACAATAAATTTAGCTTAATAATCCAACTTAACTTACTGTCCTATTATTGGGGGGAATTATAAACCCATGAACCTAAACGTTCATTATACCATTTATTTCTTAGTTTTTTCGAAAGCAGCGAAGATCTTTTCCAATATTTATAGGCCGAATCGCTTTTACCATTTAAAAGAAATACGTGTGATATCTGCCATATGGAAGATTGATATATATATTTATTGATGGGTTGGTTTTGAGCATGTTGGGCGGAAATTTGAAATCGTCTTAAAGCTATATCATACTCTTTCGCCAGCTTAAATTGAGCAGCCGTTTCAAAGTAATATTTGGTTTTCAGGGGAGAATTTTCTTGAACATCTTTGAGTAAAAGATCCAATTGATCAATTTTTTCGAAGCCCTGAAATTTTGTCATCAATTTTTCATTGTCTTTCGACCCTAATCCTAGTTCAAATAATAAGGCAAGAGCACGGTCTTCATTACTTTCGAGCATTTCAGAATAATGTTCGAGATAGGGTTCAAATTTGTTTGAACTAAAGAAAGTTTGCTTTCTCAATAAACTAAGGATACTATACAATGAAAACTTCAGAGCACTCTTCTTGTTATTAGCGTCAGCTAATGTTATGGCCTTCGAAAAATTTAAAAAAGCGTTTATGGAATTCTCGTTCTCATAATCATTGTAACCATCTATTAGATGCCTTAATATCAATTCTTCAAAATCGTTCCTAGTGCTTTTAGGGAATGTCAATGAGGCATTATGGCCTTGAATCAATTCAAGCAGAGCTAGAGTATGCAAATCCCATTTCCCCGGTAAAGACTTTTGAATTTGCTCAGCATTCTTTATGTTCATTTGGGATAAACTCTGATAGAAATCAGAAAGCTTCCCATCGTTGTCAACTTGAATGTCTTGAGCTAAACTTGAAAAGACATAGAAAAACACAGAAAAAGTCAAATAATATGTCCGACCAAACTCAATCAAGTACCAACAATAACATTTGTTGTTGATGTCATACACATACCCCCAGCTTTATTCCTTGGAACCTCATCTTCTATGGGCAAATAATCATCGAGTCTTTGAATTTCAGCAATGTATTTACCGTTCCGTGCATAGAATTCATTATCAAAAGATTCCTCAAGGAGATGATCTACTATTTCGGGAGACTTGCTAAAACTTTTTACTTTTCGTGTAGTAAAAATGTGTTTTAACTCTGATACTTTTATCTTTTTTGGCAATGGAATATCAAGCTCTCTAAATAGTTTACAATTATTTGTTCCGTTATATGCTTGGAGGTTTAATTCAATAATTCCTGTTTCGTCTTCGAACTCCCACGAATCTCTAGTTGAAATTAACATCCCCACATTGTAAAGACCCCTATAATTTGTAAGTGATAATAAAATCCTCTTTACCTTGGTTTTCTTCCTGTTTAATACCAAACGTGCGCTGACAGTAAAAAATGTTCCATACAACTGGCTCGGATAAATTAATTGGAATTCCTCATTGGTTGCATTTAAGGTTAGACTAATGTTCCTAAAATGAGGTGCGTCTGATTTATGAACTTCCATATAAAATTGGTTATTGATTTCAACAAATTTGCAAAACGGAACATTAAACTAAAATCCCCACCCATAGGGATTTTTACCAAGTTGACAACAGGTAAGTAAAGGTTTCGGGACTTGAAGCATTGAAAATTACTTTTTCATCTTTATTCGCCATTACAGAAAAACCGCAAAAAAACTAGGGATAACCTCCAAAATACCTATTGGTAGGGATATTTTCTTACTACCCCTAAGCTATTTTCACCGCGTTGAGTTAGTTAGTTGCGGAATTCGAATCGAATTTCATTCCCCGCCCTTTATCAGTAATCGTGGCGATGTCTTGGGGGAGGCGTCAAAACGATGAACCTAAAGGGCTTGGTTTTTTTGTAATTTTCGGTGTGCTTTACACCATCATCGATATCGAGACCACCGGTAACGGACTCAAAGGGAACAAAATCACCGAAATCGCCGTTTTCAAATACGACGGTAACCGGGTCGTCGACGAGTTCACCTCCCTGGTCAACCCTGAATGTCCCATCCCTTTTTTCATCACCCGCTTGACGGGTATCGATGACGATACGGTACGTGATGCGCCGACCTTTGCCGAAATCGCCGAAAAAGTCGAAGCAATTACCCAAGATTGCATCTTTATTGCCCATGCCGTGAACTTCGATTATGGGGTCATCAAAGAAGAATTCCGCCAATTGGGCAAAACCTTCACCCGTAAAAAATTGTGTACCGTACGACTCTCCCGCAAACTGATTCCGGGACTGCAATCTTACAGCTTGGGTAAATTGTGCTCCAGTCTCGGTATCGGCATCAGTGATCGCCACCGTGCCCGTGGTGATGCCGAAGCCACGGTAAGGCTGTTCGAAATGCTACTCCAGAAACCGAAGGCAGAGGCAATGATCAAAAAAAGCTTGAATGCCCGAAGTCAAGAGGCCACCCTACCCCCATTGTTGTCCCATGAAAAAGTGGCAGGTTTGCCCAATGCACCTGGCGTGTACTATTTCAAGAACGCCAAAGGCGAGATCATCTATGTGGGTAAGGCCATCAACCTGAAGAAACGGGTGCTTGGTCATTTTTACCACAAAAGCAACCATGAGATCAAACTCTGCAAAGAGGTGGCCGATATCGACCATGAACTTTCTGGCAGTGAACTGGTCGCTCTGCTTATGGAATCGGCCGCCATTAAAAAACACTATCCTCCTTTCAATAGGGCGCAAAAAAAGACTATTCGACAATACGCCCTGTTCAGTTACACCGATCGTGCAGGCATCAAACACCTAGCCATCGAAGCGGCCAAATCGGTATTGGATCCTATCGAGACCTTCCCCAACCGCACAGAAGCGCATTTGTTTTTGGAAGACCTCTGTACTAGCTACAACCTATGCCCTAAATATTGCCATTTGCAACAGACCCAAGGTCCGTGTTCGCACCACAGATCCCAAAGTTGTGAAGGCATCTGCAAGGGTACCGAAACCATGGACGCGTATAATGGCAAGGTCGACCGGGCGCTCGAAACCCTCAGGAACCAGCGTGAAGAAGACCTCTTAATTGAGGAAAAAGGACGTTACCCCCACGAAAAAGCGGTGATTTTGGTACAAAACGGGGCCTACCGGGGTTTTGGCTTTATCGACCAGTCGGAGCAACTCAACTCGATCGAAGCCATGGAAGCCCATATCATCCCCCAAAAAAACACCATTGAAGCGCGGCGCATCATACACGCATCATTGAAAAGGGGCCTGAAGCACAAAAGATTAAGTTCAATTGCTTAACTTTCGTTTTAGAAGGACCAAAAAACATATCAAGTTGTTGTTCAACCCATCCAAGGAAATTCTCGGATTTGATGACCGGATTATCTGCATCATCGGTATCGTACTGAACACCCACGGGGCAATGACTATTTGATCATCAAGAACAACCTACAAAAAAGGGAGGTCAAAGAAACGCAATTGGGCCTAGGACTCAAGAATATCGTGAACCGTTATTCCTTGCTGACCAATAGGGAAGTCGTCGTCGAGGCCAACAGTTCGGATTTCATTTTGAAATTACCGCTGTTGAACAGGTGACCTATACGAATAAAAGGTGTCTTAGGACATATTACGATAGCAATGATGTTGTCAGTAAATGGAGCCAACTATGAAAAACGAAAACAATCTGGGGATCGTAATCGTCGAAGACGAGCCGATATCTAGCGAATATTTGAAAAAATTGATTCGCGATACTGGCGTAGACCACCATATCGTGCAAAATCTAGACTCGGTTTCCGATGCCATGGAGTTTTTTGCCCTAAAGGTAGATTTCGATTTGATTTTCATGGATATCCATTTGGGAGACGGAACCTGTTTCGACATTCTAAATGCGGTCGATGTCGACAAACCGATCATCTTCTGTACGACTTTCGATATGTATGCGGTACAGGCATTTAAATACAACAGTATCGATTACATCTTGAAACCCGCCAAACCGGTTGACATAGAGAAGGCGATTCAAAAATACCGTTCGCTCCAAAAAGTCGAAGAAGAAGACTACCTCCTTCGAATCGATAAAATGATGTCCTCTTTTATCGGTACCAATTACAAAAAGCGCTTCTTGGTTAGAAAGAACCATAAACTGACCTTGATCCATATCGATCAAGTAGTGGGCTTTTACTCAGAAGAAGGTCAGACGTATCTGATCGAGGAATCGGAAAACGAGCATCACGTCGACTTTACCCTAGAACGCTTGGAAGAAATGCTTGACCCCGGTCAATTCTTTAGGATCAACAGAAAAATGATCATCTCGATCAACTTCTTGAAATCGATCGAAGACTACTTCAACAACCGCCTTAAGATTAAACTCGCCCATAAATCGAGCAACGATCTGATCGTAAGTCGAAACCGGGTAAAGGAATTCAAAAACTGGTTAAAAGGAGTGAGCTAGGACTTCTTACGCATTTTCTTGTACATCTTGGCCACAAACACGAACCACACGATGAAAATCACCGCGATGATTATGGAATAAACCAATATAAAGTCCATTACTCTCTGTGTTTGAAATAATTCATAAAGCCCAAAATGGTGGGCGCCCAAAATGCGATAAAAATGGCATCCAACTTTTTCCCACTGAGAAAAAGGGTCTCTGAAACAATTATGATGGATATCACCACAAGGAGCATAATGCAGTTCATCACGCCTACCTTTTTAATAAAATCCTTAAACATTCTTGCGTACTAGTACGATTATTACTACCAATTTAAGAAATAAAAAGGCTCAAATGTTAAAAATATTGTGATTTCCTTAACATTTTTGTTTAACGATACGGCTGTATGCGAACGGAACATCGAACGGCATCCGCTAGATATTCGAAGCCTTCATGAAGTTGTTTTTGCAGGACCGCATAGGGATAAAAGGTAATGGGTTCGATGCAGACCATATTGGGCACCTCGGTCCAACACATGAAGTGGCCGAACCCTTCGGTGATCACTTTCAGGTGTTGATCGCCATCGGTCAAGGTGATTTCCGAACAATCGGAAACCTCAAGGGCACGGCTCCCGACCGCCAATACCTCATCCAAAGTAATGTGTCGCTCCCCAGCCTGGATCACAGGGCTATCGGTATGTAATTTGAATGCGGGGTGATACCCAAGCATAAAAGGCATGTCACGTTCACCGTCGATAAGAAACGTGATTTCCAATCCATCGGTGGTCAACTGAAAGTGCTTTTCAAATTCAAAAGAATAGGGCCAAACCATCCATTGCTTTGGTGATTTTTCAGGATATTTCGAATTCGCTATCGGCGTACCTGCACGGTAGGACTTTGTATACACGGCCGTAGTTTCGGACGCTTCCTTCAACGTATACCCGAATTGGCGCAACAATCCGTGTTGGTCTTGGATCGCACTCCCTTTAGGAACCTGTACTTGAAAACCAGCTTCATTGACCGGTCCGATAATCGGGAACATTTCAGTATCGCTACTGCCCCAACCCGGACTGCCTTTTTGATGGATATACTGGTGTCCGGCCACTTCATAGCCTACCAATTCGCCTTGGTCAATGGTCACCGTTTGATCTTGTAGCTGCAATCGGGTCATTTCTATTCGGTTTATTCGTTATGTTTTCGAAAAGCGGTTTGTCAATCGATATAGCCCATCTCACGCATCCAATCATCGTTGAACATTTTACCTACATATCGGCTGCCATGATCATGGAAAAGGACGACTACGACGTCGTCTTCGGTAAAGTGCTGTTCGAGTTGCAACACCCCTTTGATTGCGGCACCGGCCGAGTTCCCTAAAAACATGCCTTCTTCCTTGGCCAATCGTTGGGTGTAGACCGCCGCGTCCTTATCGGTTACTTTGGTAAATCCATCAATGATCTTAAAATCGACATTCTCAGGTAAAATATCTTCCCCGATGCCCTCGGTCACATAGGGATAAATCTCATTCTCGTCGAAAATTCCGGTTTCATGGTATTTTTTAAAGACCGAACCATAGGTATCGATACCCCAGACCTTGACCTCGGGATTTTGTTCCTTCAAAAACTTACCCACTCCCGAAATCGTACCTCCTGTGCCTACACCGACCACGAAATGGGTGATTTTTCCTTGGGTCTGTTCCCAAATTTCAGGTCCGGTACTTAAATAGTGTGCCTTGGCGTTCGATGGATTGTCGTATTGGTTCACATACCACGAATTCGGGATTTCGGTAGCCAAGCGTCGGGCGGTCGAATAGTAACTTTGAGGGTCCTCAGGAGCCACATCCGTAGGGCATACGTGTACTTCGCTGCCCACCGCTCTTAGAATATCCATCTTCTCCTTAGACTGTTTATCACTCATCACACAGATCATACGATATCCTTTCACGATGGCCGCAAGGGCAAGTCCCATTCCGGTATTACCCGAAGTACCTTCAATAATGGTGCCCCCAGGTTGCAAACGACCATCAGCCTCGGCATCTTCGATCATTTGCAGGGCCATACGGTCTTTGACGGAGTTGCCCGGGTTGAAGGTTTCGTATTTGGCCAATACCAAACAGGGTAGCTGGGCCGTGAGGGTGTTTAGCTTCACCAAAGGGGTATTCCCAATGGTTTCGAGTATGTTTTCTGCGTATTCCATAGACCTTGCAAAAATAGCCTTATGACAGCAGAAGTGGAAAGAAAATACTAGCTTATTACCGCCAGTGACCCCTGAAGTCCCTACTCAAATTTCATGGCCTTGACCGGTGAGATTTTCGAAATGGCATACGACGGCACCAGCAGCATCAAAAGACAGAGCACTAGAACCCCGACGTTCAAAGCCAATATATGCCATAGCTCGATATGCACCGGAATGTAGTCGATATAATATTCTTCAGGGTTGGGAAATTTCAGGAAACGAAAGCGTTCCTGCAGGGCCAAAAGCCCCAATCCGATCAGATTGCCCCAAAAGAGGCCCACACAGATCAGGTAACCCGCATTGTACAAAAAGACTTTTCGAATCGTCCAATCCGATGACCCCAAGGCTTTCAGGGTACCGATCATGGGGGTCCGTTCCAAAATCAAGACCAAAAGGGCCGTAATCATATTGATGCCGCCGACAATGATCATAATCCCGATGATCAAAGCGATATTGAAATCAAAGAGGCCCAACCAATCGAATATCTTCAGGTATTTGTTCTTCAAGTTCCGAGTATCAAGGTCGGATAGGGTCTTGCCGTAGATTTCATTCGTTTTTGTTTCCAGCTCGTCAAAATCATCCAAGAACACCTCGAAATTGCCCACTTCATCCACTTCCCATTTGTTCATACGCTGAATATGGCGCAAATCGACGAAAAGGTAATTCGCATCCAGTTCCTCAAACCCGCTATCGTAAATACCCGTCACCGTAAACTTCCGATTGTTCGGTGTCTTCGACGGGTCGCCATCCTTCAGGAAAATCGTAAAAAACCCATCTCCTACGGCCAACTCGAGCCGATTGGCCAAAATCCGCGAAATCAAAGCTTCCTCATTCAAATTCCCAGTAAAATCGGGCAATCGCCCATCAACCAGAAATTCGTTGAACGCATCCCATCTAAAATCGGTACCCACCCCCTTGGCCAGAACTCCCTCGAAGGTCTTTTCGGTGCGAATGATCCCTCCTTTGACCGCTACCCCTTGAACGTGAGCAATCCCTGAAATGTTGGTGAATTCCGGATAAAAATCCTGGTTCAAGGAAACCGGCACCAAGGAAACCTCAGAGGCATTGTTGTCATAATTGAAGATCTGAACGTGCCCATTAAAAGCCGCTACCTTCTCCCGAATCTTTAGTTGTAGGCCGACACCGGTGGCAATGGCTATGAGCATCATGACGATTCCGATCGCGATGGCGGCAATGGCAATTTTAATTATCGGGGCGGAAATGCTAATTTTATGTTCCTTCCCTGTAATCAGGCGCTTGGCAATAAATAGTTCTAAATTCAACGGATGCCCTTTTTCTTTCAATTCAAAAGTACAGTTTTATGGCTTAGCTGCATCTTCTTGGCCTGTGCACAAACCCCAAAGCCGAAAGTGGTCGAAACGGATGAGCTGGTCTTACTCGGTGCCGAACGTACCGAAGTCTATTTACCTTGGCTGCAAGGGAAACGGGTGGCGATCGTGGCGAACCAAACCAGCATAATCCCGAATAACGATCACCAGATCCATCTGGTCGATTCCTTACTCGGTCTTGAGGTGGATATTATTTCCGTTTTTGCTCCTGAACATGGTTTTCGCGGCCAGTCTGATGCCGGTGAAAAAGTCAGCGACGGGGTAGATACCGAAACCGGCTTACCCATCATTTCCCTGTATGGGCAAAATCGGAAACCGAACAAAGAACAATTGACCGATATCGATGTGGTGGTTTTCGACATCCAAGACGTAGGTGTCCGGTTTTATACCTATATCGCGACCCTTCAATTGGTTATGGAGGCCTGTGCCGAAATCGGGATACCGGTTATCGTTCTGGACCGCCCGAATCCGAACGCCCACTATATCGACGGCCCCACTATGGAGGAGGAACACAGTTCCTTTCTGGGCATGAACCCCATTCCACTGGTCTATGGAATGACTATCGGTGAATATGCTTCCATGGTCAATGGTGAAGGTTGGCTATCGAAAGGGCTGGCGGTCGACTTAAAGGTCGTTCCATTGCTTCATTACGACCATGATACGGAATACGCCCTACCCGTTCGACCCTCACCGAACCTACCCAACAGCAAGGCGATCAACCTCTACCCTAGCCTTGGATTGTTCGAAGGTACGGCCGTCAACGCCGGTCGAGGTACCGAATGGCAGTTCCAACGCTTCGGGGCATCTTTTTTAGACAGCACCCATTTTGATTTTCGATATGTACCCCAACCGAATTTCGGCGCGAAATACCCCAAAGAAGAAGCGAATACCTGTTTTGGGAAAGACCTTTCCAAGCATCCGAAAATGCAGTCGGTATCCTTAACCTGGTTGATCGAGGCCTACACCCACAGTACGGATCGTGAGAAGGTCTTCAAAACAGAAGGGTTCACCAAACACGCCGGCACCACACGTTTACAACAACAAATCGAGTCGGGCATGTCAGAAGAAGCAATCAGGGTGACTTGGCAACAAGACCTTGAGGATTTCAAAAAAATACGAAGCAAGTATCTACTTTATGAATGAAGGGTGTTCAGCACCTTAGCCATCGCTTTCAGCAGCCATGGTCGTAGGCTTTCGATACTTGTGGAAGGGTTGCTTTAACAGCCCCCAGATACTGGCATTTTCCTTCTCATCAGGAAAGGTGTCGACCCCGTACACTATTTTTTCGGGTGCCAAATACTGATAGGTTCCGAATAGACGGTCCCAAATAGAAAAGATATTCCCATAATTTGAATCCGTGTAAGGCAGCACATAATGGTGATGCACCTTGTGCATGTCGGGCGACACGATCACCCAACTTAGCGCTTTGTCGACTTTTTTGGGCAAGCTGATATTGGCATGGTTGAATTGTGATAGTACGACGGATAGGCTTTGGTAAAGCATGATGATACCGATGGGCGCACCGACCACAAAGACCCCAATCAAGGTAAAAGCATAGCGGATCATACTTTCTAACGGATGATGGCGGTTGGCGGTGGTCGTATCCACGTTATGATCGGTATGGTGTACCAAATGCACCATCCATAATGGTCTTACCTTGTGTTCGACCAAATGGGCGGTATAGGCCCCAATGAGATCCAGGAGCAGCACTCCCAAAAGCACATAAAGCCACAACGGCATTTGGGGCAACCAATTGATGATCCCGAAATCGTTGGCTACCGTCCAATCCGAAGTTTTCAACAGCAAAAAGGCCAGCGGAAAGTTCACGATGATCGTTGTTATCGTAAAGAAGATATTCGGCATGGCATGACGCCATTTCGGATAGCGGACATTGAACAAGGGAACGATCCCTTCCAGAATCCAAAAAAACGTGATCCCACCCACCAAAATCAAACTGCGATGCAACGCGGGAATATGTTCGAAGTATTCAATAAGTTGCTCCATAGTCCCAAAAATACGAAATCATCAACTTTTCAACCGCTGCTTCATCGCTTCGACAATGTTATATGCTGCCGGGCATATCGAAAGGTTTTTTAGGGTCAGATCGGTAATTTGGTGGAACTTCTTTCGATCGGTATGGGGGTATTCACGGCATGCCTTCGGGCGTACATCGTAAATGGAACAGTAGTTGTCAGCCCCCAAAAAGGCGCAGGGCACCTCTTGCAACACATAGTCACGATCTTCATCAAGCCGCAGGTATTGGGCGATGAACGCTTTGGGTTTCATTCGAAAATGCTTTGCGATACGCTCGATATCGGCATCCGTAAACAAGGGACCCGTCGTCTTACAGCAATTCGCACAATTAAGACAATCGGTACGGTCAAACTCCGCCTCATGCAATTCGACCATCAAATAATCTAATTTTTTGGGCGGGCGTTTCTTCAATTTGGCGAAGAATTTCTTGTTTTCCTGGGCTTTCTGCCTGGCACGTTCCGGAAGGTCGTGAAGCTGGTCGTTCATAAGTACAAACTTAAAAGCTTAAACCATTTACTAAAAATAAAGTCCCATTTTTGCGGGGTGGAACAAACACATCCCGACATATTCGGAACCGCGATGCTAGACTATCTTGCCGGAAAAACCGACGGAAAAATCACCACTTGCTCTTCTTTGGACGAGAAAGATGAGATCCCGGTACCCTATTTGTTCAGGAACTACGGGCAAATGCCCAAATTGGAGCAAATCGCCCTTAATCAATGCCATGGTCACATTCTCGATATCGGCTGCGGCGCCGGAAGCCATAGTCTTTACCTTCAAGAACAAGGTCATAAAGTGACCGCACTTGACAGTTCGGCGGGTGCTATCGCCAGTTGTCGCCAACGCGGTATCGAACGAACGGAACACCTTAAGGTATTGGAATATGAAAAAAAGACCTTTGATACCCTTTTATTGCTCATGAATGGCATAGGTATTGTAGGTACATTGGAAAAATTGCAGGTCTATTTGGACCATTTTAGAAAATTAATGCGGCCCCATGGTCAAATTTTGTTGGACTCAAGTAACATCATTTACATGTTCGAACAAGACGACGATGGCGGATATTGGATACCCGGAAGCCCGGCTTATTATGGGGAAGTCGAATTCCAGATGACCTATAATTACCAAAGGGGTCCTTGGTTTCCATGGTTGTATATCGATTTCGATACCTTGGCGGAAACATGTCAAAAAGTGGATTTGCACTGCGAACTTGTAAGCGAAGGCGAACACTACGACTATTTAGCTAGATTGACCGAAAAACCATACTAGACCATCGCGATTAAACGTTTGCTAACTATGAAAAAGATAAATTTCCTCCTGTTCACCCTGTTTTTGATATGCCTTACGGCATGTTCTTCTGGGTCGAGCAACAACGACGATGTGGATCCGGTCGATGATGGCCCAGACCAAGTAGACCGTTCCCAAAACCTTTTGGCGACCGGGGCTTCGGCCAATGATATCCTCTCCAATACGAACTTTAATCGGATTCTGGTCGAAATCGCTTTTGTAGAAGGTTTTCGGCCCACCGCAGAAGCGATGACGAACTTCGAGAATTTTTTGAGGGAACGTACTTTTAAGCAACAGATCGATATCGATTTCCTTGAAATTCCAAGTGTGGGTAGTACCGAAATCACCCTACAGGAAATCGCGAATCTTGAAGCTGAAAACCGCACAGCTTATAACAATGGCAACACCATCGCGATCTATATCTTTTTTGCTGACGCTTCGGCAGAGGGTGACAACCTCGATTCCGGTGTAGTCACCTTGGGTGCGGTATACCGCAACACCTCAATGGTCATTTACGAACGTACCGTACAAGCTTTGGCCGGGCGCAGTTTGACCATCACCGATGCCGATGTCGAAACCGCAACCTTGAATCACGAATTCGGCCATTTATTCGGTTTGGTCAACTTGGGTACGGTACCGGTCAATGATCACGAAGACCCCAATGCCCAGAACCATTGTGTGGTCGATGGTTGTTTGATGCAGGCCGAGCTTACTTTCGGATCCCCATCTTCAAGACAGGCCATTGGTTTTGGGACCCAGAAAATCCAATCCGCCTGCTCCCTTTCAGGTCTGTATGTCATGAACGTACTCGAATCCCATGCGGCAAGGGGTCTGGCCGTTGTTACCGATCTAGATCCAGAATGTATTCTAGATTTGCAAAATAACGGAGGGCGATAGACACGGAACATTTGGGTTTCACCGGCAGGAATTAGGCGGGTCGAAAGAAGGCAAATTCATGCGTAGACCGAGGGGGAACACGGGAATATTCGCTATCTTACAGCCTATCAATATTCCTGTTTCCATGAAAAAGCCCTTACTTTTTTTACTGATTTTAGCAACGCTCACCAGTCAAGCCCAACGCAACAAAAAGTCAACTGACAAAGACCAAGAAACACCCCTGTCGGAAGTTGGTCTAAGCGGTCTCAAATTCAGGAGTTTGGGTCCTGCACTCACCTCGGGTCGTATCTCGGACATCGCCGTAAACCCCGACAACTTCAACGAGTACTACGTGGCTACTTCGGCGGGTGGGGTATGGAAGACCGTCAATGCGGGGAACACCTATCAACCCATTTTCGATGGTCAAGGCAGTTACTCCATTGGCTGTGTAACCTTAGACCCTACCAATCCGAACGTCATTTGGGTCGGTACGGGTGAGAACAACAACCAGCGTAGCGTTTCTTACGGCGATGGTGTATACCGTTCGGATGACGGTGGAAAGAGTTGGCAACATTTAGGACTCAAGACTTCGGAACATATTGGAAAGATCATCGTACATCCGGAACACCCTGAAATCGTTTATGTTGCCGCCATAGGCCCCCTTTGGAGTGCTGGTGGGGAACGTGGACTTTATAAAACCGTGGATGGTGGGACCACTTGGGAAGCCGTTTTAACGGTCGATACCCATACCGGGGTAAACGATGTGGTCATGGACCCAAGAAACCCCGATGTGCTCTATGCCTCGACCTTTCAACGAAGACGTCATGTGTTTACCTACATCGGTGGCGGACCAGGTTCGGGAATCCACAAATCGACGGATGGTGGAAGCACTTGGAAAAAAATCAACAAAGGACTGCCCAAAACCACTTTAGGTCGGATCGGCCTTGCGATTTCACCGGCAGATCCAGAATATCTTTATGCCATCGTGGAGGCGGCACAAGGAAAGGGCGGCTTTTTTCGATCTACAAATCGTGGTGCTTCGTGGGAGAAACGCGGAGGGTATGCCACAAGCGGAAATTATTATCAAGAGATTTTTGCGGATCCCATTGATCCGAATCGGGTCTTCGCCATGAACAATTGGATGCGGGTGACCTACGATGGTGGAAAAACCTTCGATTACGTAGGGGAAGACTTTAAACACATCGATAACCATGTGATTTGGATCAATCCGAACAATACGGCCCACCTATTGTCGGGCAACGATGGGGGCATTTACGAATCCTGGGATAATGGCAAACATTGGACGTTCAAACCCAATTTGCCCGTCACCCAATTTTACAAGGTGGCCGTTGACAATGCCAAACCGTTTTACAACATTTACGGGGG
This sequence comes from Flavobacteriaceae bacterium, assembly GCA_013214065.1. Classification (GTDB taxonomy): domain Bacteria; phylum Bacteroidota; class Bacteroidia; order Flavobacteriales; family Flavobacteriaceae; genus Flagellimonas_B; species Flagellimonas_B algarum. The sequence continues at coordinate 61,741 of JABSPK010000015.1, read as the reverse complement.
TACCCAAGACAATTTCAGCCTGGGAGGGCCCTCGCGCACGGTCAGTGCGAACGGACCCAACAATTTCGATTGGTTCATCACCCATGGCGGTGACGGATTCGAATCACAGATCGACCCCGATAATCCTGATATCGTCTATGCCCAATCACAATATGGCAATTTGGTGCGCTATGACAAACGCAGCGGTGAGGAAAAGGGCATCCAACCCAAAGAACGAAAAGGCGAAAACAGCTATCGTTGGAACTGGGACGCCCCATTGGCCGTTAGTCGCCATGCCAAGGGACGGTTGTATTTCGCCGCGAACAAACTATTCAAAAGTGATGATTACGGAAACAGCTGGCAGGTGATCAGTGAAGACCTGTCGCAAAACATCGATCGAAACACCATTCCGGTGATGGGCCGGGTTTGGGGTGTCGAAGCCGTTATGAAGAACCAATCGACGTCACCCTATGGTACCATAGTCTCTTTTTCGGAATCCCCATTGAATCCGGATTTGTTGTTTGTTGGAACCGATGATGGTTTGATTCAAATTACTGAAGACGGTGGTGCCAATTGGCGCAAAGTGGCTGGCTTTAGCGGAGTTCCGAAAGACACCTATGTCAATGCGGTATTTGCATCCAAGCACAATGAAAATGTGGTATATGCTTGTTTCAACAACCATAAAAAAGGGGATTTCAAACCCTATGTCTTTAAAAGCACCGATAAAGGACGGAGCTGGAAATCGATAACGAACAATCTACCTGAACGCGGTTCGGCCTACGCCTTCGAGCAAGACCATATCGATGCCGATCTGTTGTTCGTCGGCACCGAATTCGGGGTGTTCTTTTCACCAAACCAAGGGGACGAGTGGAAACAGCTCAAAAGTGGATTGCCCCCCATCGCCGTGCGTGACATCGCGATCCAAGAAGATCAGAGCGATTTGGTCTTGGGTACGTTTGGCCGAGGGTTCTACGTTTTGGACGACTATTCTAGCTTAAGGAACATCACGTCATCGTTGGAAGACCAGGCCACGCTGTACCCGATCCGTGATGCGTTACAGTTCGAAGATGCCTATCCCCTTGGGTTACCCGATAAAGCCTTTATGGGTGATAACTTTTTCATCGGTGACAACCTAGGGGCCGAGGCGATCTTGACATGGCACTTAAAAGAAGGGATCAAGAGCAAAAAAGACCAGCGACGTGAAGCGGAAAAAAAGCGGTTAAAAGATGGGGGCGACAATCCGTACCCCTCTTATGAGACCCTTGAGGCCGAGGCCAATGAAACCGGCCCGCAATTGGTCTTGACCATTACGGATGCCAATAACGTCCTTGTCCGAAAACTATTTACGACCCCAAAAGTAGGAGTACAGCGGATGCACTGGGACCTGAGGTATGCCTCCAAAGAGCCCATTGATTTCATCAAACCACCGTTTTATAATCCCTTTGGCGGAGGTAGCAAAGGAGCAAAAGTACCTCCCGGCACGTATTCGCTTCGCATGTCGAAAATCGTTGACCAAGTCGAGACGCCGCTCGGTGGGTCGGTCAGCTTCGAGGTCGTAGCCTTGAACAACACCGTACTTCCGGCAGAAGATCGTGATGCGTTGGCCCTTTTCCAGCAAGAAGTGAATGAAGTGGCCGGAAAAGTGGAAAGCGTCCAGACGACCTTGGGCGAACTTTCGAACGAACTGAAATACATGAAAGCGGCGATAAAACAGACCCCGAAAGAACATGGCGATCTGTTGAAAGCTTGGAAGGCGTTGGAAAAGGAGATTTTCGAAATCCGTAAAAAAATCAACGGGGATCGCATCGCCAGCCGACTGGATCGTGGTACCCCGCCTTCGATTGGCAGCCGGATCGGGTATTTGTTATACGAACAATCGAACTCCACCGGAAGTCCGACAGCGACCCATCGCCAGACCTTCGCAATAGCCAAAGAGGAATTCGCACCGGTCTATGAGCGTACCAAGGTATTGGTCAACCAAAAATTCGAGGCTTTTAGAAAACGCTTAAAAAGTGCTGGAGCACCCTACACACCGGGCAACCTCCATTTCTTGGATTAGGGGATGTTCAGGTATTTATGGGTCTGCAACGAAACTTTCCAATTGGGGTGTTGCATGACATAGTCGACGATCATCGGGATGACTTTTTCGCGAACGCTCCATTCGGGTTGTAAATAGCAGATACAATCTTCCCCAACCTGAGCGGCCTGTTCCTCGGCAAAGATCAGATCGTGTTTGTTATACACGATGACCTTTAGTTCATGGGCTTTCTGGTGGATGTCACCGACGGGAAGTTTGTTCTTCTTGGGTGAAAGGCAAATCCAGTCCCAAGTACCGGTCAATGCATAGGCTCCTGAGGTTTCGATATGGGTCTGAAGTCCTTGTTGTTTCAGACCCGAAGTCAAAGGACCCATATCCCAAGTGAGGGGTTCACCCCCGGTCACAACAATGGTTTCGGAATATCGGGCCGCGTTGGAAACGATCTGTTCGATATCAGTGGGTGGATGGCTTTCGGCATTCCAACTTTCCTTGACATCACACCAATGGCAGCCCACATCACAACCGCCGACCCGGATAAAATAAGCGGCGGTGCCTTTGTGATAGCCCTCCCCTTGAATGGTGTAGAACTCTTCCATCAAGGGTAACATCAACCCTTTATCGACCAAATCCATTACTGCTTCCATTGCCATGCGGCAAAGATAGTTCGGATTCGAAGATTATCCGAATACCGATCGTATCGATCATTGTACGGCGATCACGTCGATTTCGATTTGGGCGCCTACTGCCAAACCCGCCGCTGCATAGGTCGTACGCGCGGGTTTCTTGGGAAAGTACTTTACATAGACTTCATTGAACGCCCTAAAATCGTTAATGTCGGCCAAGATAACCGTACACTTGACCACATGATCCAAACTCAGGCCATGATGTTCAAGTACGCCTTTGATGTTTTTGATCGCTTGTTCGGTCTGCCCCTTGATCCCTCCTTCGGCCAATTTACCGACACTGCGGTCCATACCGATCTGCCCGGCTAAAAAGAAGAGGTTACCAGCCTGTACGGCTTCGCTAAAGGGTGCTGAGGCCCTTGCCGGATCTGCTGGGGCATGAAAAATAATGGATTCTTGTTGTGCGGATAAATTGCTCAAGCATAGCAGCGTTATCAAGGTCACCACAAATCGGAAGGAAAGTTTCGTTTGCATACTCGGGTTTTTATAACACTAAGTTCATCAATTCAATCGAACCGACCGCTAGAGATGAACGGAAATCAATAGGTGGCAGTAACTTCGGATTCGGGAATTTGCCTATTTTTAACCCAAACTACGTAGTATGGGCAACAAGGAACGGTTCATGGAACATATCGAAACCGGGTATGCCACCAAAGGGGAATTTTTGACCATGGGTGCTGGGATGCTCGATGGGGAAGCAGTGACCAATGCGTACATCAAGGTTCCTTTAAAGACCTTGAACAGACACGGTCTGATCGCGGGGGCCACAGGTACCGGAAAAACGAAAACCCTTCAAGTCATTGCCGAGAACTTATCCGAAAAGGGGATTCCAGTCTTGTTGATGGACCTTAAAGGGGATTTGAGTGGTATTGCCCAGCCAAGTCCCGGTCATCCAAAAATCGATGAACGTCATGCGGCCATCGGCCTTCCTTTTGAAGCTAAGGGTTTTCCGGTCGAAATGTTGACCCTTTCCGAACAAGATGGGGTACGTCTTAGGGCCACTGTGTCCGAATTCGGACCGACCTTGCTATCGCGGATCCTTGATTTGACCGTGACGCAGGAAGGAATCGTTGCCGTTGTTTTCAAGTATTGCGATGATAAAAAACTACCCCTACTCGACTTGAAGGACTTCAAAAAGGTATTGCAATATGCGACCGGTGAAGGAAAAAAGGAATTTCAATCCGAATACGGAAGGATTTCGACCAGTTCAACGGGAACCATCCTCCGAAAAATCATCGAACTCGAACAACAAGGGGCCGATCTGTTTTTCGGTGAAAAATCATTCGACGTGGAAGATTTGGTTCGGATCGACGACCAGGGCCGGGGTTATATCAATATCATCCGATTGACCGACATCCAAGACCGACCCAAGCTTTTCTCGACCTTCATGTTGAGTTTATTGGCTGAAATCTATGCGACCTTCCCAGAACAGGGCGATAGTGACCGTCCGGAGTTGATTCTATTTATCGATGAAGCCCATTTGATCTTCAAAGAAGCTTCAAAAGCGTTGCTCGATCAAATCGAGAGCATCGTCAAACTGATCCGTTCCAAAGGCATAGGACTGTACTTCGTGACCCAAAACCCGACCGATGTGCCTGACGCCGTACTAGCACAATTGGGACTAAAGGTCCAGCATGCGTTAAGGGCGTTCACCGCCAAGGATCGCAAAGCCATTAAATTGACCGCGGAGAACTACCCCGATTCGGAATTCTATGACACCAAAGAGGTGTTGACCTCTTTAGGGATCGGCGAGGCCTTGATTTCGGCCTTGGATGAAAAAGGACGGCCGACCCCCTTAGCCGCTACCCTTTTGCGCGCACCTATGAGCCGCATGGATGTTTTGACCGATGCCGAACTGAAAACAGCCATCGGTAAATCGAAACTGGTCAAAAAATACAACGAGGACATCGATCGCGAGAGCGCGTATGAAATTTTGAACGAAAAAATCGAAAAGGCCGAAAAAGAGGCGGAAAAAGAAGTTGCCAGAAAAGCCAGTAGCCGCAGTCGCTCTTCGAGCAGAAGCCGAAGCACCCGAATGAATCCAGTGGTCAAGGTTCTGACCAGCGCCACCTTTATCCGGGGCGTACTTGGGGTCCTAAAGAAAGTCATTCGCTAACACACAACCTAATCCATGATAAAATCCAAATTTTCGATGGCTTCTGCCATCTTCCTACTGCTTGCGGCCTGTGCCGAAAAAGACAACACTTTTTTGATTACCGAAACCAGTGTTGGTCCGCTTCAAACAAATTCGACAAGCGAAGCATTAGCACAGCTATTCGTCGGAGATTCGATCGTACGCGATACCTCATCATCCAAACTGATCGCTTCCAAGAAAATCCAGATATTCGAAACAGGGGGCAACAAGCTACTTTCCCTCACGCCAAAGCAAGATAGCAGCTTGACCATCGGCAATATCCAAATCCACGACGAGCGTTATCAAACGGCATCCGGCATCGGTTTGGGCAGTACTTTCGGTGACATACAATCCACCTTGGGTATCAAAAAAATCGTGACCACCTTCAATAGCATCGTCGTATTTCCAAGAAGCGGCCCACTGTATTTTACCATTGACAAAGACCAATTACCTGCGAACCTACGCTATTCAAACAGCCGTATCGAAGCGGTTCAGGTACCGGAAACCGCCAAGATCAAATTTTTGATGGTGGGCTGGGACTAAGCCGTGTTAATTTCTTCCCAAGGAGTACCTTAGGTCGGTCGGCTTTCCTTATTTTTTGGTAAAATCAACCTCCAATGAATAAGATGATCACCTTGGTCTGCTGTCTTTGCAGCATTGGCCTTTTCGCCCAATACCCCTATGAGCCTTCTTCCGAACACCCCTATGGACTTCCCAATCCGGAAGCGCCAAAAGAACTTTTGGATTTCGCACCGATGATCGGTGAATGCGATTGTATTTCAGAGACCCGAAACCCCGATCAGACCTGGGCCGCTCCAGAAAAAATGAAATGGCGTTTCAAGTACATTATGAACGGTATGGGGGTGCAAGACGAAACCTTGAAGCCCGACGGTCGGCATTCGGGGAGCATCAGACAGTTTATCGCAGACAGTACGCGATGGTATGTCCATTACTATAGTTCAGGGTCGCCAAGTACGACCTTGCCCGCTTGGGAAGGAACCAAAAGGGCTGATGGAAAAATCGTACTGTATCGCGACCAGACCGCTCCCAATGGTATGGAAGGGTATTTTCGATTGAGTTTTTACGATATCGCCGATACTGGATTCAAATGGGTAGGTGAATGGGTCGACAAGACGGAATCGGTAGTCTTCCCGACCTGGAAAATCGATTGCAGCAATGGCAAGATCCCCACAAACACAGCCGCGGAAAAAGAAGCGATACAGGCCGCCTCGAACGCTTTTTCAAAAGCCTATCTAAGTAAAGACGTCGAAGCCATGATGGCCATGTATACCGCTGACGCCAAAATCTTCCCCAACAACCGGGATATCTTAAGTGGAGAAGAACTCAAGCTGTATTGGACGCCTCGGGAAAACGGAAGTTCCGTAACCCATCATAAGATCATTTCGGAATACATTAAATTTTTCGGAAACTACGCCCACGACTATGGGTATTTTGAAGGGAAAACAAAAACTTCGGACGGATCGACCAATAGTTGGAAAGGAAAGTACGTAGTCGTTTGGCGAAAGGAAGATGGACAATGGAAGATGTTCTTGGACATTTGGAACCGCAATCCCCCTCAATCCAAACCATAACGCTCCCTATTGGCCAAAACCTTAGGGCTGTTCTTTTGCATCCACTCGGTGAGCTCCAACAAACGCTCCACGTAGCTCTGGCCGAAATCGGTCAGGCGGTATTCGACCCGTATCGGCACTTCGGCATAAGCCTTACGTTGGATATACCCATCGGCTTCAAGCACCTTTAGGCGCTGACTCAACACTTTGTTCGATATGCCATACACGTATTTTTTGAGTTTGTTGAAACGCAATACGGGGAAATAGCCCAACCAAAGTAAGATCAGGGTGCTCCATTGATCGGAGGCCACCGACATGACGTCACGTACCGGACAAAGTTCAGGTGGATGCTTGTAATCAATATGCCCAAACATTTTTTCCAACTTTTTTACGGTCCTAAGTTTCTGATTTTCAACAACAGTTTCCATAAACGCACTTGGTTTTCAACGATTCACCCCTTTTTTGTTACCCAATAATGGTGTATTTTTAGTTTCAATTAAAGAGTAAGTTACTAAAAGTTACCAAAATGAAAAAATTCATAGTACGCTATCTTCCATTGGCGTATGGTAAACTCTTCAACGTCTGGGTGTTGATCGACCCTACAGGAGCCGCCAAGAAATCGTTCGATGTTTTTTGTACGATTCGCAAGGGACGGATCCTACCCAAACAAGCCCCGTATCTCGACGCCGCGAAATTGGAGCGGATTTCGGCTGCCGGACATGACATCCAAACCTACCATTGGCCTGGTAACGGACCAACAATTCTATTGATGCACGGTTGGGAAAGCAACACTTTTCGCTGGCGCAACCTCATTCAAAAACTTCAGGAACACGACTTTTCCATATATGCCTTTGATGCCCCAGGTCATGGATACTCTAGTGGAAAACGACTCCATGTTCCGCTGTATGCCGAGGTCACCCGTGTGATCCTTGATCGCTACCGACCGGATCATGCCGTAGCACATTCGGTGGGAGGCATGACCATACATTACACTCATTTTTTGGACGCTGAATCGACACTAAAACGTATCGTCACAGTGGGTGCCCCCTGTGAATTCGAGCAGTTCATGGAACACTATCAAGCCTTACTAGGCTTCAATGACCATGTGCGAGCCGCCATGAACAAACGGTTAAAGGAATGGTTGGGGTTTTATTTCAACGAATTCTCATGTGCACGATTCGTGGTGAAAAACACCAAAGAAGGCTTGTTATTCCACGACGAAGACGATCTGCAAGTACCTGTAGGAGCATCTATAAAGGTGCATGAGCATTGGAAAGGAAGCCAATTGGTCTTGACCAAAGGCCTCGGCCATTCGATGCACCAACCCGCAGTCAACGATCAAATCGTCTCTTTTTTACAAGGCAACTTCAAGACCCAAAACGAGACGGCACCTTTGAATGCCATCTAGGCGGTAAATTGCTTATTTTTAGGGCATGAGTACAATAGCCCCGTTCCACGTTGCCATACCGGTCCACAACCTGGAGGAATGCCGGACTTTTTACCGTGAGGTCCTAGGATGTTCCGAAGGCCGTAGCAGTGATCATTGGGTCGACTTCAATTTGTTCGGCCACCAAGTGGTCATCCATTACAAACCGAAATCAGAAGAAGCGCTGCATACCAATGCCGTCGATGGCAAGGCCGTGCCGGTACCCCACTATGGGGTCGTATTGCCCTGGGAGACATTTGAAAGTTTTGCCCAACGGTTGCAATCGAAAGGCGTCGGGTTTGTGATCGAGCCCTACGTCCGTTTCGAAGGTGAAGTTGGAGAGCAGGCGACCATGTTCTTTTTGGATCCCGCCGGAAATGCACTGGAATTCAAGGCCTTCAAAGATATCGGCCAGTTGTTCGCTACCTAGATCGACCTGCTTGACGTCGCAGGTGTTGTGACGGACTCTCACCGGTCATTTTCTTGAAGACCCGATTGAAAGTCGACTTCGAATTGAATCCCGATTCGAGGGCCATCCCCAACAAAGACAAGCGATTGACCTCTTCGGTTTTCGACAGTTGCATAAAAGCATCGATGCGATGCTTGTTCACAAAATCGATAAAGGGCATTTTCAATCCGCCATTTATGGTATTCGAAACCACGCGGTCATTCAGGCCGACCTGTTGCGAGAAGGTCTTCAAGCTTAGCTCCGGATCTAGAAAATATCGGCGCTTTTCCATGGCTTCGACTATCGACTGCAAAACCTGCTGATCTATTGGGGGTGTCATTGGTCTTCCGGGATCTATGGCCATCTTTAAGGTACCGCCTACGTGATGTTGCCTCAAGCCACCGGCAGCGAGGAACAACACCAGGACACCCATCGGGAATGCTGTAAAAATAGCATCCGGAAAGTAATCGAACAGGGTACGCAAAAGGGCTTCCAAAAACCAGAAAAAGCTCAAAATGATCATCGCAACAAAGAACTTCCGTAACCAGTCCAGGTTGATTTTCGAAATTTCCGAAAACTGGTCTTTGATCCAGGTTTGATAGCCGCCCAGCAAACGATACGACTTGAAAAGATATATGACCAACGATAATAAAGAGAGATTGAACTCCAGGTTGTAAGTATAAGGCTCGTGGACCTCCATCCAAAACCACCTTCGAAAGCCATAGTCCCCCATTCGTAAGATCAAATACAAAAGCAACTGTAAGAATACCGGAACGAAATGTAGCAAGTCAACACGGGAAAACCGCGGCCTTTCAAAGACCAACGAACGGGTATAAAAGTAGATGAGCGGACCGAACCCTAAAGAAAAATAAATGGGTAGAAAATAGTAGTTCGGATTCTGGCGATAGATTCCCGCCAAGGAAAAAAAAGAATCGCATAGCCATAAGGAGAATCCGAAGACCAACAATCCCAAAAACCGATTGGCAAGGGCGTTGGTCTTACTGATCAATAACAGGGAACCGGCAAAAATACCGGAGGAAATGATCATCCCCAGAAAAACCACGAAAAAATCAAAGCCGATTTGCATCCGTTAGCGTGCTGTCAATTCCAATTCAAAGATCACCTCGAAATCATTCTTTATGGCATTCGACCCCAAGTTCTTAAAAAAACTTGATGAATTATAGCGAATGCCGAAACCCGTACGGTCGACCAGTACCTTGCCCTTCAGTAGTAGCGTTTCACCGGCACCCACCAAAGTATATGGAACCTCGATGTTCTTGGTAATACCTCGCATCGTCAATCGCCCGATCAGGTTTTCGGAATTTACGGAATCTATTTCGAAACGGGCCGTTGGGTATTGTTTGACCGCAAAAAAATCATCGCTCTTCAAGTGTTTGACCAAGGTCTTATTGTCATGGGAAATGGTTTTCATATCGAAAACCACCGATCCTTGTTTCAACACGCCACTTTCGTAAGTTTCAAAAGCACCACTTTTTATCTTGAGATCCCCTGAGAGGCTGTAGTTGCCAATCGCTCCATAACCGGTCCATTGTATCGTACTGTTTTTGGCCACTACTTCGAATTGTGCCTTTGAAACCAAGGTCAGCAGCAAACAAAGTGCCGTTATCCAATAGCGCTTCTTCATGGTTCGTCTATTTTCAATGTCGCTTCCGTTTCAATAATACCCACGCCTTTATAGCGTTGTCCTTCTTGGTCTTCGGCCAGTACATACCAAAGGGCATCACCGGCGAACAATTGGTTGCCCAGTCGGGTGTTCTTAGGATAGCAATACGTTTTCCCTTTGATCAATTTAGAAGCCGTAGCCCCGAACCTTTTTTTGAATTCCCGTTTCCCTAATTCCATATTTTGGATCCAGCCGTTGGCCTTGGTCCAAATGAAACTGCCGACTTCGACGACCTGCAGATCGGAGCGTAATGGAGTGATACAGGTTTCGTGCACCCATTCATAGGCCACACCATCGCTATCGGAAGGTTCCGGATGGTCTGGGTTGGGCGTATGGTACAAGGTTAAAGCTACTGGGAGCTGTTTCAATTTATCGGGATAGATCCTGTTTCGATCGGTCCATGCTTGTTGTCCCCATCCCAGGAAACCAAACATCAATAATGACCAGCATACTTGTTTCATGATTTTTATTTTATGGGACCAAACTTCACAAAAACGGGGATGCCGGTCGACCCAAAACAGGTATTGGGTCGCTTTTTAAGCTACATCTTGGAACGTATTGTTACCGATGTATATTGAAAATGAAGGGATTAGGTTTTTTACTTATCGATAACGCCAACTGGTCAAATCGGCCCCTGCCGGGGCTGATTTTGCGATCCGTTCCATGATTTTTGGGACGTACATGCTATTGTAACGCAAGCGGCTGAGATGGTTCGGAAGCTCGGGATCACCGTTCCAACAATGTTCGGCCCGATCGCCATATAAGACCTCGCCTTCATAATACGGATCGGTGGTACTCTCGAGAAAGTCTTCCATAAGGTAGACCGCATTGTTGAGATAGTAATTGTCCATATCACCACAATAAATATGGATTTTTCCTTTCAATTGAGGGCCCAATGCATCCCAATCACGTTCCAAAATGTGTTTGAGATCGTAGTTTTCTTTCCAATAGGCAGCCACTTCCGGGTTGATTTCACCGCTCATCTTGTTCCAGAGTCGTTGGGGGTAGCCATCGGCACCTTGAGGCGAGTAGGTAGCTTCCCAAATATCCCATTGTTGTCCTGACCTCGATTTCGATCCCAAGACGAGTTCCAAATGATTGTATTCTTTGATCGTTGTATGTACTTGGCCCAGGTAATCGCGATGCGCGGGCACCTCTATACGTTTGTGGGCGCTGTCGTAGTAATAGGCATTCCGGTCTTCATAGATATTGGTCAGACAATACGCCCTGAAATCAATGGGATCCGGACAAGCGGCAAAGCAACCGTTGTAGGCTTCTGGATACTTGACCTGCACGGCCAGGGCTTCCCAGCCGCCGGTCGATCCACCATATAGAAAACGGGCCCATCCTTCGCCAATACCCCTGAACTCTTTTTCAATATATGGAATCAGTTCATACGTAATGGCATCCCCATATGGACCCTGGCTGGCTGAATTCACGGCATAGGAATCGTCATAGTAAGGTGTGGGATGTTGGATTTCGATGATCAAAAATCGTGGAAAATCCGATTCGTTCCAGCGGCTATAAAAATCATAAGCTTCCTGTTGTTGGATGATATTATAACCTTCTACGTTGAAGCGTGCCGAATATTCCGGTTCCATATCGGCATCGGGGGGAACGGTTCGAAAACCACCGAAATCGCTAGGAAAATGGCCATGGAATATCATCAAAGGATACTGAGCTTCGGGGTGGGATTCGAAACCCTTAGGAAGCAATACATGGGCTCCTAAGTACATGTCCCTTCCATAAAATTCGGACAGACGTTCCGACTTGATCTTGATGTGCTTGATCCAATCGGTATCCTCAGGCTCCGGAATCGGCGGGATCACTTGATCCATTACGATATGGAGGTCTTGGGGGCCCTCTCCATCGATCGTCACCTTCACCGGGGTGCTATACAGATTTCCTGGAGAACGGTTCCACTGTTGTCCTTCACCATTGTCCATTGGCAATTGAACCGTATGACCGGTAGCCAAATTAAAGGTTTCATAAGTATGTAAAAGGACTTGTACCCAATATTCCCCTGGGGGCAACCGATCCAAACCTTCATAAGGGAATCCGAAGACCGTACGATCGAATCGGACTTCTTGACCCGCCTGAAGGCCGCTGACATCCTTACCGAATATAGGTTGGGCATTCAACCCGGCATTGATCTGGAACCTGGGTTCCTTTAAGTCATTATCGGCGAACATGAGCAGTAATCGTCCATCGAGGGAATCCATATCGAGGGATTCGGCGAAAGAGATCGTAACCTGTGGATTTTTCGTTTTCGAATTGCAAGCCATGAGGCCCAAGGCCACCACGAATAGTAAGAGTCTGTTTTTCATGATTTCGGATTGGTTCTTGAAGATACATAAATTCGAAACGCCTTATAGGAATACCATAGGGTTAAACCATGGCGATCAAGTCCTTATCTGGTGCACTTCGTCCAAAACCCGGCTTAAAAGGTACTATTCACACCGCATTTGACGTTAGTTGAGGTATGAACCCCAAGTTTTACCGAACAATGAAGACTATTTTACTCTTGCTTTCCTTGATATTTATGGGAATGGCCGTTGGAAGTTGTACCAACGACGAGGGCGAGGACCTCGACGTGTTGACACCTTCCGATGAAGATGAGCTGCTGCTCAATGGCCGGGAGTTCGACGCGAAAAAGGACTAATATCCCAGTTCTTCGGCCATTTTTTGCATCCTATCCGAAATTTCATTGACCCGATCGTTGTAAGAGCTGTTCTGGGCGCACGATACCGAAAGTTCGAGCCAATCCTGAGACCAAGAAGACGCCTGCAACATCATTTCAGAATATTCCGGTGAAGTAACCGCCTTTATGGGGTTGTCCTTGTATTTTCCTAAAAACGCGATGTAGTCTTTCGACCAAGCCTCGTATTGCTCTAAAAACGCATCACAATCCGCTACCGACTCGGTTCCGAAGGAATCGGTATCAACATCGGTAATATCGCTTTGTTCGGCCTCGACTTTGGGCTCGCTGGTCGATTTTACTTACATGCCCATGGCACCAATGCGAACAAGACGATTGCGATGAAAATGGTTATGGTTTTACGACAATTCATGATTTACCATGTTTTAATGCTATAAAGATAGGGAGGGTTTCCCCTCCCAACTTCCCTTAGTGGTAAAGAAAACCATCATCGCAACACAAACTCGACCCGACGGTTCAAGGCCCATGCTTTTTCATTGTCGTTGGGGTCGATGGGTTTTTCTTCGCCATAACCTACAGTGGATAACCGCGACCTTTTGACCCCCGATCGTACCAAATAATCACGCACGGCATTGGCTCTGTTCTCTGATAAAATAAGGTTGGAGGCCTCACTTCCATTGCTATCGGTATGCCCCTCAATTGTGACTTCCATTCCTTCATGCTCCTTAAGCATGGCTACAATTTTATCCAAAGCCTCATTAGACCGGGGTTTTAATACGTACTTGTTCGTATCAAAATAGATATCGCGCACGACCACCCTGCCACTCATTACGATACGATCATAAAGGGGCAACCCGCCTTTGGAAATCATGAAATGATTGACCCTTGCCTTGGTATATCCATCACCACTGGAAGAACCAGGCGAAAGGGTTCGTAGGGCCAAATGGGTTAGCTCACGGATTTTGATATCTGGATTGTTGACCAATTGTTGCCCGTTAACGATCACCTTAAGGTTACCTTGATTGAAGGAAATCTGGGAGGTATACCAACCAGGGGATTGTTTGCCGGCCATATAGACTACATTGTCTGAGCCCGGAGCTACATTAGTACTCCGCAACCATATGGAATAGGCAGGCCTTGGACTTGCCGATCCATATAATTCGATGATGTAGGCTTCATTGCCTTTTTGCCAAAAGAAATGTTCCAATTCGATTTTAAACGAATCCCCTAAATAATCATCGGTATCGAAGTTCGGTTTGATGGCGCTTTTGTTCGATACCATTTGAACGACCCCTTCGTTGCTGTTGTTCACTGAAAATCCCGCACAGGCGACCGTGCCGCTGATCTGCTTCCATTTCTTGGGAAATTCACCGACCCGTTCTTTATCGAAATCATCATAAAAGATCAAATTGGACCGATCAATGAAATTGCGATCGATTTTATTGGCCTGTGCTTTGCCCAAGGTCATTGTATCGCCATCGCCCTCCTTTTTTTGGTTTTCCCCTTCCTTTTTGTCGCCGTTCAATTCATTGTCGACGATATCTACGGCTTTATCCTCAACCTTCTTTTTAACACGTTTGAAAACGTTTTGACCATTGACATTTGCGAATACGAACAGCATGGCCACCGCGCCCGCCGTTCGTAAGATTCCTTGTATTCCCATCGTTTGTAAATTTTTGATTCGACCCAAATGTCTGGTTTAGAACATTTTGCGTCAATCACCCATACGTGGTATTTCTCAAGTCGGAATGAAGTTTTAAATCAACTTCTGCTTTATGGCCTTGTAAATGGCCTCTGCACGATTGTTGACATGGAGCTTGGAGTAGATGTTCTTGATATGCGTTTTAATGGTGTGGGGACTAAGAAAAATTTCTTCTGCGATCTCTTTGTAATTCATCCCCTTACTTAGCATTTTCAATATTTCAGTCTCTCGGGTTGAAAGGGGGTTTTCAATAATACGAAAGGAATTGATGATCCTTCGGGCAATTTGACCGCTCATTGGGGCACCGCCTTCATGGACTTCCCTTATATGGACCAATAGGTCGGCAGGGCTGGTATCCTTTAAGAGATACCCCGATGCTCCTGCACAAAGCGATTCAAATATGGAATCATCATCTGATTGAACGGTCAACATAATGATATCGAGTTCCGGTTGTTTCGACTTCAAGATCCGGGTGACCTCAATACCTGATTTACCGGGTAGGTTGATGTCCATCAAAACGATATCCACATCCACCTCGCATAAGGTCGATAAGGCCGATTCACCATCAGGGAAGGATTGTTTGCAGAAAAACCCGGGCGTACCGTCGATGATCAACCTCATGGTTTGTCTGATTTCGTCGTCGTCTTCGACAATTGCAATATGTATGTTTCTGGTTTGCATTGTATTACAAGGTAATCAACTCGCTACAAACCGCCATCAACCATATGGGGTATTTTGCTCAAAACGATGGTTGTACCGCCTGAATTTGAAATCATAGTGAATCCTGCCCCGATTTTCGCAGCCCGTCGTTCCATGTTATTGAGCCCCCTACCCTTATCGACGCCTTCCAATTCGAAGCCCTTGCCATTATCCTTCAATTCAAAGCGCACACTATCACCAACGACCCTTAAATCGAAGGTAACCATATCGGCCTTGGCATATTTCAAACAATTGGTCATGGCTTCCTTGAAAATCATCATCACCTGTTTCTTTGTTTTGGGGTTTAACCGAATCGATGCGAATTTTTGATCGAACTTCGTCGTTCTGAAATCCACCGGTCCTTTTTCGAACATATCCTCGCCAAAATCCTTCAACCGAAGAAACGTATCCGCCAAACTGTCTTTCTGTGGGTCTATCACCCAAAGTAAATCCCTAAATCCATTGGAAAGCCCTTTGACATTGGTCCTTATTTTTTCTAAAAACGGCCTGGGGTCTTCCTGGTTTTCGAATTGTCTTTCGGCCATGGTCAAAAACATAGAGATCTTAGTGACCATCGAACCCAACTCATCATGGAAATCAGCTGCATTTTCGCGTCGCAATAGTTCACGTTCCTCCACGATTTTTCGTTCGAGCTGCATTTTCGTCGCATTTCATGTTCTTTCTTTCTTACCCGTATGAGGTAGGACAAACGCAACAGCGCGGCAAACAACAAGATATAGAGTATAAACGCCCAACGACTTTTCCAAAATGGTGGTCGTATGGTCAGTTTGAGGCGGATAGGGTTCTCGGTCCACCGATCACCCGTATTGCTGGCGTCGAGCACGAATTCATAATCACCCGGGGATAGGTTATAATACGACAATTCGGAATTCGACCCGGTTTCGATCCAACTTTCATTGACCGGTAGTAGTTTATGCCGGTATTTGTTGTTGTCCGGATTAGTGAAATCTAGAATTACATAATTGATTTTCAATGAATTACAAAGGTAAGACAAGCTGATTTCATGGTTGTCGAGGCGTTCCGACATGGAAACGAAACCTTCGTTCTTATCTTGCAAGACTTGAACATCGGTCAGGGTAATGGCTACTGCATGCGCATCGTGGTTGGCCCGTTCATAGCCTGAGAACATACTGATGCCGTCCCTGCTTCCTATGAACACATTGTCACCCTTGTCAATGAACATCGCATTGCGATAAGGAATATTGTCTTTCAATCCGTCTTGAACGGTGTAGTGGTTTATCGGAATGAGTCGTTGTTCGGGAACATCGAATTTCGCCTTCAATACACCATTTGTCGTACCGATCCAAAGCTGTTCTTTACTGTCTTCTGCCAAACCAAGTACATATTCAGAGGGTAGTCCTTCATCGTGACCGAATTGCAGGAAATCGTCGGAATCAGGCCGATAGAGATTAAGGCCGCGTTGGGTGGCTACCCATAGGTTGCCCCGACTATCTTTCAATACTTTTTTTATCGAATTGTTACTGAGGGCCAGCGGCGCGCCAAAGCTACTGCTATAATTCGCAAAACGACCGTTACCGCTAGGATCCAGCATGCGACTCAAACCACTGAACGTTCCTACCCAAAGTGCACCTTCGGTGTCTTCTTCGATCTCCATAGCCTGGGAATTTACCAAGCCATTGACCCTTTTTTCATCAGCGGCCAAGACTTCGAAGGAAGGCTTGTTCAGGTTTCCGGATTCGAGTGTCATCCGTATCAAACCATGATCGTTTCCGATCCAAAACGAATCTTCCGATTCTTGATGTATCTCATAGCAGTGGTTATGGGGTAAACCTTCTGCCGTGGTATATCGAATGAAAGGACCTGGGTGTTGCATGCCGTTCAATTGGGTTATGAAAAGGCCACCATCAGACCCCAACCACAATCGATTTTCGGTGTCGATGAAAAGATTTCGCACCTGCTCCATTCCTGGTACCTCTAATTTTAAATAGTCATCAGGACAGTTGTTCTCTAGTAGATCTTTCTTATCAAAACGATACAACGCTGTAGGGGTGGTCACCCAGACTTGATCATAGGAATCAAGGACCATGGCATAGATGCCTTTAAAATCCACCAAGCAATCAAACGGTGGAAAATTTGAGATTTCAGTCTTGTTGACGCTGAACTTATAAAGGCCATTGGTATTGGCGAACCAAATATTCCCTTGTCGGTCTTCAAAAACCGAGTGGTCGATTCCGGAAAGTTCCTGAAATCCGTTTTTGGTAATGATGTCAAGGGAGGTCAAGCGATCATCGGTCAGTTTGAACTTTTTAATCGACGCTTTCCATGTAGCCAACCAGATATCACCCTTGGCATCTTGTACGGACTTTTGTATGGAATACCCAAAAGCGGTGACCTCCCCATCGGCATTTTTGAACTTCGACACCAAGAGATTGCCGTTATTGATAGTGCCTTTCAACAACCCATGACTGGTATCTATCATGAAAAGATCGGGCCTAATTTGCTGTATTTTGTAGTAACCGATGTTGTATCCGATCAAATCGACATCCAAAATGACCTCAGCCTTCTTGAAGTCCAACTCAGCGGCCACGGTATTTTTGTATAGCCCATCGTTGGTTGCCGCCCAAAGCACCCCTTGGTCGTCTTGTGTGATCGACCATACCGTTCCTTTGGCCACGGACTCTTTTGAATTTTCGTCAGCCAACAATTGCAACGGTTGTTCGGAATGACCTATTTGAAAAATCCCGCCATAGGTAGAAATCCAAATTCCGTTCGACCGATCTTCAAATATACTGATGATGAACTCCTCGCTGTCATTCGCATCGGCCTTGAGGGGAATGTAATTGATGGTGCCGGAACGCATCACATGCAAACCCTTTGGGGTACCGATATAAAGGTTACCATCCGATGTTTCCAAGAGCGTATTGATCTTGTTGTCCCGCAAACCGATGGTATCTTTCAAGGCCGACAGATACGGAATGAAATGTTGGCCGTCGAAGCGATACAGGCCATTGTTACCCCCGACCCAAATAAATCCTTTCGAGTCTTGGATAACATCAAGAACAATGCGGGAGGGTAGCCCGTTATCATCGGCATACCGCGTGACCTCATAACTTTGGGCCGATAACCAACCGGCCTGCAGCAGCAGGGTGAGCATGAGAAGACACCGACAATGAACCTTGCCCGGCATACGAATTTTCAATCTTGACATCCAACAACTATAAAAGGAGACAACTCCTTCAAAGTTAAGGGTTTGGACTTAATGTCAAATCCCCCATATGCGGGATTTCGAAGTAGGATTATCGAACATTGTGCCTACTACGGGCCAACAAGGTATTTTTCAAAAGCATGGCGATGGTCATGGGACCGACACCACCTGGTACTGGGGTAATATGCGATGCTTTGGGTGCCACCTCATCAAAATCGACATCTCCGGTAATGTAATACCCTTTTTCCTTGGAATCATCAGGAACCCGGGTGATCCCCACATCAATGATCACAACGCCTTCCTTTACCATATCGGCTTTAAGGAAATCAGGTGACCCCAAGGCCGAAACAATGATATCGGCCTCTTTAGTGAAGCTTTTTAAATCTTTGGTCCTACTATGTGTTAGGGTTACGGTCGCATTGGCGGCCTTGCCCTTCTGGCTCATCAATATACTGATCGGCCTCCCTACGATATGGCTTCTTCCGATGACCACGGTGTGTTTACCTTCGGTCGGCACCTCATACCGGCGCAATAATTCCATAATACCGAAAGGGGTGGCCGGAATGAAGGTTTCCATATCGAGCGCCATCTTACCGAAATTCGTTGGGTGAAAGCCATCGACATCCTTATCGGGGTGAACGCTCATCAAAACCTTTTCTTCATCGATATGTTTTGGTAAAGGCAGTTGTACGATATACCCGTCGATCTCTGGGTCTGCGTTCAAGGCTTGCACCTGTTCCAACAAGGTTTCCTCACTGGTTTCCTCCGGTAAATGGATCAAAGTGGACTCGAATCCAATTTTCTTACAGGAGCGTACTTTGCTGCCTACATAGGTCAGGCTGGCTCCGTCATTACCGACCAAAACCGCCGCTAAATGGGGCACTTTCTCTCCCCGCTCCTTCATCTGGGCGACTTCTTGGGCGATTTCATCCTTGATTTGATTCGATACTTTCTTTCCGTCCAATACTTCCATTAGCGCATGTTTTGCATCATTTGCATCATTTGTTTGCCTCGACCCCCTTGCATCATCTTCATCATCTTGCTCATCTGATCGAATTGCTTTAACAGCTGGTTGACATCTTGGATGCTACGACCACTGCCCATGGCAATTCGTTTTTTACGACTGGCATTGAGTTTAGAGGGGTTCGCCCTTTCATCGGGTGTCATCGAATGGATGATCGCCTCAATATGCTTGAAGGCATCGTCATCGATATCCAATCCTTTAATGGCCTTGCCCATCCCTGGGATCATTCCCATGAGGTCTTTCATATTCCCCATTTTTTTGATCTGCTGGATCTGACTGAGGAAATCGTCGAAGCCAAAGCGGTTCTTGGCGATTTTCTTTTGGATCTTTCGTGCTTGTTCTTCATCGAACTGTTCTTGCGCACGTTCGACCAAGGAAACCACGTCTCCCATACCCAAAATCCGATCGGCCATACGAGCCGGATGGAAAACGTCGATAGCCTCCATTTTCTCACCGGTACCAATGAACTTAATGGGTTTATCGACCACTGATTTGATCGAAATGGCCGCACCACCACGGGTATCACCATCCAATTTCGTCAAGATCACCCCGTCGAAGTTCAAGATATCGTTAAAGGCTTTTGCGGTATTTACCGAATCTTGTCCGGTCATCGAATCGACCACGAACAAGGTTTCTTGGGGGCTGACCGCTTTATGGATGTTTGAAATCTCATCCATCATTTCTTGATCGACCGCCAAGCGACCCGCGGTATCGATAATGACGACATTACACCCTAGCTGTTTGGCGTGGGCGATACCTGCTTTTGCTATGGCAACGGGGTCATTATTCTCCCGATCCGAATAGACTTCGACCCCGATTTGCTCACCCACGATGTGTAGCTGATCGATCGCAGCCGGACGATACACGTCACAAGCTACCAAAAGCGGTTTCTTTGTTTTTTTCTTTTTGAGGTAATTGGCGAGTTTGCCCGAAAAGGTGGTTTTACCCGAACCTTGCAAACCCGACATCAAAACCACAGCGGGGTTGGCTGAAAGTTCAATGCCTTCGGCTTCACCTCCCATCAACGAAGTCAATTCGTCTTTGACGATCTTGACCATCAACTGGCCAGGTTGTAAGGTCGTCAATACGTTTTGACCCAAGGCTTGTTCTTTGACCTTATTGGTGAATTCCTTGGCGATCTTGAAATTGACATCGGCATCGAGCAAGGCCCGGCGAACCTCTTTGAGGGTCTCGGCGACATTGATTTCGGTAATTTGTCCACGTCCCTTTAAAACGTGTAACGCTTTATCTAACTTCTCACTTAAATTATCGAACATGCGATGTAGGATTTTGAAAGGACAAATTTAGCAAATACTGATGGATGCGCCCCTACAATCACCTAGGAAGGAAAAAACCGAACATCCGTTCGCTTGGGAAGCACCGGAACGGGAACAAAAAAGGGACGGTGTCTACCACAACACCGTCCCTGAACTAAAACTTGGGGCAAAAAAGCTTATCCGTTGTTTCTTTCGAAGACCAATACCTTAGAAGGGATATTCTCATCTTCGTAGACCAATTCAATACGGTCTGCGGAAACCTCAGTGACATACCATGGTTCGGTCAAATCATCAAAGGGTGCTGAATCGTCACCGAAATTGAGGTAAAAGACCAAATGTCCGTCATGGTTGCGTATCACTCTCCATAATCCGGTAATGATCGGATTGTCATTTTCGTCAACTTGGACTTGGTGCATCATGTTGAAGTAGAAATCGTAACCTGCATACTCCATGGTACCAACGGCAGTGCTTCCATCATTGGTTACCGTTTCCAACATGGCGACATTCCATGCGCCGCCCATCATGATATTTCTTATCTCGACCACATCACCATCGTCACTATTATCATCACAAACCCGTTGTAAGATCAATTCGTAATCGATTTCCTCGACAGCGAATTTCAAGCGATCGTCTTTCAGTTCGCGCAAAGGCCAGTTGAAATTGACTGCTGGTTCATCTCCGAAAGTGATCAGCAAAGCCAATACTTGTTCTTCATTATAACCGATTTCCCAAGTTCCTTCAGAAACCACATCGCCATTACTCAAGGTGGCAACACCTTCAGGTAAGAACTTGAATTCATACCCTAGCAATCTACGGATCGGCTCATCTTGAAGTTTCACGCGCTTGATGATCCACTCGCATTCCTTTAGGATTTCCCTCAAGGTATCGGGTTCGGTTCCGCTCTCATCATCGTCACAAAGCTGACGCAAGATGATTTTGTTTCCGTCATCGGAGTACAGTTTGATCGTATGGTCGCCGATTTCGTAAACCAACCACTCTAAATTGAAATCAACCAAATCAGGGATTTCCAAGGTCATCAACGGCCCTCTATCGGTAAAGGTCACTGACCAAGTACCGCTAACGACCATATCACCCTCGATGATTACGTTCACTTCTCCATTCTCGAAGAAATCAAGAACATAACCTACGTATTGTGGGGTCTGATCCATCGCATTCCTGCGGACCTCAACGACTTTCCAAGGACATTCGGTCAAACAGAAATCGAAGCGCTCTTCATCAAAATCATCATCATTGAAATCATCATCGTCGTCTTCATCACATTCGGTCTTGGCACGCTCCAAAGCAGCCGCCAATTCGGCATTGCTGTTGACAACGATTTCAGTACCATCATATTTTTTCAAGGTGACCGGATAATCAAGACTAACGATTTGATCATCTTCAAGACCATTGAAAAAGTGACGCAATTCCCTATCGCTATTTACTTCTACCGTTCCGGTCTGTTGGTCATTGATATCGAAAGTGAACAGGGTCAACGGATAAACGAAATCAATACATTCGATGTCATCATCGCCACCACCTTCAAGACATTGTTCGGCAAGTTCACGCAGTTGTTCCTTGTTCTCAATGACGATTTCGGTAAAATCGGCCAACGTAATGGTAATCGGGAATAAGATTTCCAACTCATCAAGGTCGTCATCGAACTCATCGAAAATCTCTTCGATCAAATGCAGGTCTTCACGAGCATCAATGGTAATTTGGATTCCTCCCACATCTACGGTATACGGAAACTGGATCGCCACACAACTGGCGCCATCGACGATATTGTCGAACGAGCCGTCATTCGATGTGGTATTGATGATCAGTTCGGCGGTATTCGAACCAGCCTCGAAATTCTCCTGCTCATCGGTTCCCCCATTGATCTCTTCAAATTCTTCTTGGCAAGAAGTAAAGGAAAGTGCCGCAACGAACAAGCCTGCGAGCACTACGTTTTTAATCAACTTTTTCATAACGATTTGGATTTTTTTGTTGTTGTACAACCCTAAAACAATCGATTTGGGAAATACCCTACTGGAAATCTTAATTTTTTTAAAATATCTTTGGTCTACCTAAGCGCATGTTCCATGGCCGATGTTTGTGAAGAAGAAGTGTACAGCACGATCTTCAAGACCAATTCAAAAACGATCTTCAATTACATATATTATAAGTTCGGTAATGAGGAAAAAGCCCAAGACGCCGTTCAAGAAGCATTTGTAAAGCTTTGGGAAAATTGTGCCAAGGTGACCCCTGAAAAAGCGAAGTCCTTTTTATATACCGTCGCCAATAACACATATTTGAATGTGATCAAGGCCGAGAAGGTCCGACTGAAGCATGCCGACAAACATGCCAGTTCCGTTTCCAACGAGTCTCCCGAGTACGTATTGGAAGAAAAGGAATTCCAAAAGAAATTGGATGACGCTTTGGACGCCCTCCCGGAAAACCAACGCACGACCTTCTTATTGAACCGCATCGATGGGAAGAAATATGCCGAAATCGCGGAAATGGAAGGGGTAAGTGTGAAGGCCATCGAAAAACGCATGCATTTGGCTTTGAAAACCCTTAGGGAACAAATCGATGGGATCTAAAACCAAGGGACATTTGAATTCCTATTTGGAAAAAAGTAGGGTTTTTTATCCAGTGGTTGTTTTAAATACGTAAATGATAGGATCATGCAAGAAAATTACCTAGCAAAATGGCTCAACGGTGAACTCACCGAAGAAGAGCTGGCAGACTTCAAGAAGTCTGATGCGTATGCTTCGTATGTGAAGATCCGCACGGCTTCAGAGAACTTGGAGGCTCCTGATTTTGACGAAACCCAGGCATGGGAGCGATTGAAAGATCAGCGTTCGACCGACACTCCTAAAGTAGTGCCGTTACGACCTTACAGACAGTTTTTACGCATCGCTGCGGTTATCGCCATTATGATGGTCGGTTCGTATTTTTATATGGAATCGCTAGACGACACCTACAGGACACAGCTGGCCGAGCGCACCCAAGTATTATTGCCGGATGCATCGGAGGTATTGTTGAATGCCGATTCGAAAGTATCGTTCAGTGCCGATAATTGGGAGAACGAACGGAGGATCACCCTTGAGGGGGAGGCGTTTTTCAAAGTCGCCAAAGGAAAGAAATTCACGGTAGCGACCACCCAAGGTTCCGTAAGCGTGTTAGGGACCCAATTCAATGTCGAGAACCGTGATGGTTTCTTCGAGGTTACCTGTTATGAAGGATTGGTAAGCGTATCGTTCAACGGTACCGAGCAGCGCTTGCCGGCAGGAAGTTCTTTTGTCGCCGTAGCAGGAGAGATACGACATTCAGACCAGGTCGTCGCCGTCAACCCTTCTTGGATGGATGATGAGAGTTCGTTCAAAAGTATCCCGTTACACTATGTCTTTGAAGAACTCGAACGTCAATTCGATGTTAAGGTCAAGGTTGAAAACGTTGATACCGACCAGCTTTTTACCGGTACCTTCAGTAACAGTGATTTAACTTTAGCGTTAGAAAGTATAAGTACTCCTTCACAAATTCGTTATACCTTGGAGGGAGAAAACGTGCTTTTCTATGCCGAGAACCGACCATAGTCTTTTAATTTTTCTTTTTTCCTGTCTTACCCTCTTGCCAAGTCTGGGTGTTTTCAGTCAGGAAGTCGGCAAGGCCGTACCCCTTTCGGTAGTTTTGTCTGAATTGGAACGTCGTTTCGACGTCAAGTTCTCTTATGTCGATGCTGACATTGAAGGCCTTGAGGTGGAGGTCGGTGATTTTGATGGATTGGCCCGATTCATCCAAGCCATAGAAGGTCAGACCCAAATCAAGATCAACAAACTGAACGAGCGCTACTATGCCCTTGTACAATGCACATTGATCGATATTTGCGGGAAGGTCCTCGACAACTTCGCCGAAAACAACATCCCAGCGGCCACTGTGGAGGTTTTAGGGAGTGACATTGCCATCGTCACCGATATGGACGGTTCCTTTAGACTATCCCAAATCCCTCGAAAAGCAGCACTTCGGGTACGCTATTTGGGGTATGCTACTAAAATCATCGAAGCCGAACGTCTGCTCTCCCAAAACGGTTGTCCGAACGTGCTTTTAGCCCAGAATGTCGAAAAACTCGAAGAGGTCATCGTCTACGAATTCTTGACTTCGGGCATTGTTAAGCAGGAAGATGGAAGCATCAGTTTGAACACTGGGGAATTGGGTACCCTACCCGGCCTCATAGAACCCGATGTGTTGCAGACCGTTCAGGCCTTGCCAGGGATCAAGAGTATCGACGAAACCGTATCCGATATTAACATCAGGGGCGGTACCAATGATCAAAACCTCATTTTATGGAACGGAATCAAAATGTACCAATCCGGGCATTTTTTCGGTTTGATTTCGGCCTTCAATCCGTATCTGACCGATAAGGTTACCGTATACAAAAACGGCACCCCACCCAAGTTCGGTGATGGGGTCAGCGGTGTGATCAGCATGGAGACCAAAAACACGATTGATGGTGATTTTCATGGAGGGGCGGGCATCAACTTCATCAGCGGCGATGTCTTTGGCCAGATACCGATTCGCGAAGATTTGGCTTTTCAGTTCTCGGCTAGGCGCTCGACCACCGACTTTTTGAACACTCCGACTTATGAGAATTTTACGCGAAGGGTTTTCCAAGATTCCCAGATCAGCAACCAACAGAACCAATTGGTCGATCGTGCCATTGAGAACGAGGTGAACTTCTTCTTTTATGATTTTACCGGAAAGGTGCTGTACAACATCAATGACGACCACAAACTGCGTTTCAGTTTTATAGGGATGGACAACGATCTCGACTTTAGGGAAACCCAAATCGATATCGATGAGACCACTAGAAGCGAACTCAACCAGACCAATCTTTCGGCCGGACTTCAATTACAAAGTCAATGGACCCCTGATTTCGCGTCAAACCTGAACGTTTACGTCACCCGATATGATCTGGAAGCCTTGGGTATTTCCGCCAATCCGGCCCAAGAACTGATACAGAACAACCGGGTATTGGAAAGTGCCTTGAAATTGGATACCCGCTACACCGTTTCCGATCGGTTGTATTGGAGCAATGGGTACCAATTCATCGAGACCGGTATACAAAACCTCACCCTGGTCACCCAACCTGATTTTCAAAGTGAGGTCAAAGGGGTTTTGCGCATCCATGCCCCTTACTCCGAAGTGGGCTATCAATCGTACGATAAAGGTTTTATTGCAAATGCCGGACTGCGGGCGAACCTGATCCAAAACATCGGCACCTTCACCAAATTTTTGTTGGAACCCAGATTAAGTTTGAATTTTAGATTGGCCAAACACCTTAGGGGAAACATTTTAGGTGAATTCAAAAGTCAATCGACCAATCAGGTCATTGACCTAGAACAGAACTTCTTAGGTATTGAAAAGCGACGGTGGACGATTTCCGATGAAGACCAGTTACCGATTACCAGAAGTAAGCAGGGCTCTTTTGGCCTGAACTATGAAAAGAATGCTTTATATCTAGGGCTAGAGGCCTTTTACAAGCAAGTCGATGGGGTCAGTACCCGGACCCAGGGATTTCAAAGTGAAAATCAATTCAACGGTGAACTTGGGAGCTATGAAATCAAAGGTGTTGAATTCTTGATCAACAAAAAGGGAAAGAACTTCAGCACTTGGTTGAGTTATACCTATAATAAAAACGACTACACCTATGACAGTATCGTGCCCAGTACCTTTCCCAACAATCTTGATATACGCCATACCGTAACCGTGGCTACGACTTATGATATCGGCAAGCTCAAAATCGGACTCGGGTTGAATTATAGAACAGGCAAACCATTCACTGAACCCCTGGCCGGGGATGCTGCGCTGAACCGTACCATTTTTCCGGCACGGATCAATTATGAGGCCCCGAATAGCAGCAGGTTACCTGAGTACTTGCGCGTGGATGCCTCGGCAACCTACGGATTCGATTTGGGAAATAATAGCAAGGCTACCATAGGTATCTCGGTATTGAACGTCACCGATCGAAGGAACATCCTCAATAGATATTACCAAATCAATGAATTGGACGAGCTTGAACTGATCGAGAATTTTTCGTTGGGATTGACCCCGAACATCAGTTTTAGGGTACGCTTTTAGACGTTTCCAATTTACGCATGACCAAAACGTGCGGAAAGGTTATCGCAGCCAACAAATACAGGATAAGGGAGATAAAACTATCCAAATCATCCTTCAAAAAAACATACAACAATCCCATGCTCACTAAGGAGAGCGACCAATAGAGTATCGACGAGCGCAGATAGGTACGGAAGCTCCGCCAAGAAATTTCACCATATAAATACCCAAGCTGATCGATTAGCGAAGGCAAACTATGCCAGAATATGAAATAAATGCAGAACGCCCATGCCAAAGACGCATGGTAAAACACCACGGCCAAAACAAGTAACATGAATACCTCTTTGACCAAGTTGACTTCCAATACGCCCTTTTTATATAGGATACCCAGACTTAGTACATAACATCCAATTGAAACGAAAAGCCCGGTTACCAACTCCTGCCCTTGAAGGACAAAGCCACTCACCTCGTTGATTATAGGTATGACTTTGTTTATCTGTAGGGTAAATATCATAAACAATACTACCGATCCATAGCTGACGTACAGTATGGGATTCCAATTTGATGAAATCTTAAAATTGTGTCCATAGTGCTGCTCGCCAAAATGATACGCACTACAGCCAACAAAAAGTAGCAATGCCATAGGTTTCGATACGAGAAACACGACCGTTACCACGGCAATAACCAACAGATATCGCATCAACTTCTTTCTATACCCTTGTTTTTCAGTGTTTAATTTGCCAATAATGGCCAGGTCATTGGCCCCATGAAGCACCCCAAAGGTCAGGATCAAGCCGTAGGCAAGATAGTCTTGAATGCGCACATCGAACTGGGTACTTAGCCACAAGCTAAAGAAAGTCGCTACGATGATCCAATTTTTCATATTTGCAAAAAAACTTATTCTGTTTAAATATATAATAAAATAAATAAACAAAAATTATGATATTCTGTTTAACTTATCTATATTTACATTGAACAAAATTAATTAACTCTATTTATATGAAATCTTTAATCTTAGGTTTGCCTTTATTGGCGGATGTTTCGAAGATTGCCACGGACGATTACGTGGGCTTCACTTTTTTTGTGGGTTGTATGGCCATGATGGCCGCTTCAGCCTTTTTCTTCCTATCGATGAACAATTTCGACAGGAAATGGAAAACTTCCATCCTAGTATCGGGTTTGATCACCTTCATCGCTGCAGTACACTACTGGTACATGCGCGATTACTGGGCAGGTGTCGGGGAGTCACCGACCTTCTTTAGGTATGTTGATTGGATCTTGACAGTGCCGCTAATGTGCGTTGAGTTCTACCTGATCCTGAAAGTGGCCGGAGCCAAAAAATCGTTGATGTGGCGCTTGATCGGCCTATCTGTGATCATGTTGGTCACCGGTTATCTTGGCGAAGCGGTGTATCGCGACCAAGCCCAGATTTGGGGTCTGATTTCAGGAGTCGCTTATTTTGCCATCGTCTATGAAATCTGGCTGGGTGGTGCCAAGAAATTGGCACAAGAAGCAGGGGGTTCCATTTTGAAGGCACATAAAACCTTATGCTGGTTCGTTTTGGTCGGTTGGGCAATCTATCCTATCGGATACATGGCCGGAACACCAGGATGGTACGAAGGCATGTTTGGCGGTCTCGCTATGGACGTCATCTATAACATCGGTGATGCCATTAACAAAATAGGATTTGGTTTGGTCGTTTATGCGGCCGCAGTTGCTTCTCAAGTCAACGACTAAGTCTTAGGTTTATTTTTAGTTGGTTACGTAAAGCCCCGCAATTCGCGGGGCTTTGCATTTAGGTACCTTCAAACCCCAGCATCTTACGAAGTACGCTATATAAGGTCGGTGCCTTCGATCGCATTGCTGATGGATTCTCGAAATAATGCTCGGCCAGAACCGCGAACAATTCAAAAACGTTCGTCTTCGCGTATTCCCGCAAATGGTCCAATTCAGCCAAGGGGAGTTCCCGTCCTGAATGAAAGCGTTCCAGTTTCCTAAATCCCCATTGAAACCTCTTAGCCTCCCAGGTCCGTCTTCCTTTGGTTTCGAAATACAATGCATGGGCGAATTCGTGAATGGCCAAGTTGATATTATCCGAATCGTCTTCGAATCCCGCCATTAAGCGATCCGCAGAAAACACTATGGCCCGTAACCTTGGGTTGTATTCCCCCACATGACGCCTTCTATTCAAA
This sequence comes from Flavobacteriaceae bacterium, assembly GCA_013214065.1. GTDB lineage: Bacteria > Bacteroidota > Bacteroidia > Flavobacteriales > Flavobacteriaceae > Flagellimonas_B > Flagellimonas_B algarum. The sequence continues at coordinate 32,942 of JABSPK010000015.1, read as the reverse complement.
ACGGAGATATATGCTGACGGATAGATGATCACGCGGCGGATGGAGCGAATATACTTAAACCGTCGCATGCCCATGGTCAGAAAAATCGCTGCAGCTCCGAGAAGCAACTTCAAGGTTCTTTTATTGGCCACCTGACCTTTGTATGCAACCGGCTTTTTAAACACGAACCAAGTGAGTCTGGCCAAAAATCTCTCGGAAGCTTCCGGACCAAGTTCATTAAAACCGGGCACGTGGGTCTTTACATACGATATATCGGAAGGTGTCAACCGCATCTTTTTTTTGAGCGGATTGAAATCGTAAAGCCCTATGGCATAGTAAACGATGTAGCACAAATACGCCACGATGCAAAATAGACAGGTAAACGCAAAAATATCGGTGAGCGTTAGACCGGCCATTACATACGTTCAGGAACATGGATACCCAAGACCAAAAATGCCGAGCGGATGACCTCACCAACCTTTTGGGCCAATTGTATCCTGAAAATGCGTTTCGCGCCGTCTTCTTCACCTAAAATAGAAACTTGTTGGTAGAAAGAATTGAACTCTTTGACCAAATCATAGGTGTAGTTTGCTATCAATGCCGGACTGTGACTTTCAGCAGCTTCAAGGATTTTCTCTGGAAATTGCTGGATCTGTTTCAACAATTCCTTTTCCTTTACATGCAAGTCCAAGCTTAGGTCGACATCTTTCGAAGCCAACGCCCCGGCCTTGCGCAATATACTTTGGATCCGGGCAAAGGTATATTGGATAAAGGGACCCGTATTTCCTTGAAAATCCACCGACTCCTCCGGATTGAACAAAATCCGTTTTTTAGGATCGACTTTAAGGATATAATATTTCAAGGCACCCAGTCCGATCGTGCGATATAGTTGATGCTTTTCGGTCTCCGTATATCCTTCGAGTTTTCCCAGTTCCTGTGAAATCGTCTCAGCGGTTTGCTCCATATTAACGATGAGATCATCAGCATCGACCACGGTTCCTTCACGACTCTTCATCTTTCCCGAAGGTAGATCGACCATACCGTAGCTCAAATGGTATAGCTTTTCAGCCCATACATAGCCTAGCTTTTTCAAAATCAGGAAAAGCACCTTAAAATGATAATCTTGCTCATTCCCTACCGTGTAGACCATGCCGTTGATGTCACTGAAATCGGTGACCCGCTGAATGGCCGTACCGATATCTTGTGTCATGTAAACCGCCGTACCATCCGAACGCAATACGATTTTCTCATCAAGGCCGTCATCGGTGAGGTCGATCCATACACTGCCATCCGCTTTCTTAAAAAACACGCCTTTGTCCAGACCGCTTTTAACGACATCACGGCCTAGCAGATAGGTATCGCTCTCGTAGTAGAGCGTATCGAAATCGACCCCAAGGTTCTTGTAGGTGGTGGCAAAGCCGTCATAGACCCATCCGTTCATCTGTTTCCACAACGAAACGGTATCTGGATCGCCGCCTTCCCATTTTCGAAGCATTTCTTGGGCCTCCAATAGGATCGGCGCTTTTTTCCCAGCTTCTTTCGGGTCGACGCCTTTTGCGGTCATAGCCTCGATTTCAGCCTTGTATTTTTGGTCGAAGACCACATAATACTTTCCGACCAGATGATCGCCCTTCATACCGGTAGACGAAGGGGTCTCACCGTCTCCGAAACGTTGCCAAGCCAACATGCTTTTACAGATATGGATCCCGCGATCATTGATGATCTGCGTCTTATAGACCTTATGCCCCGCAGCTTTCAAAATCTCGGCCACGGAGTAGCCCAACAAGTTGTTTCGAATATGTCCGAGATGCAAAGGTTTGTTCGTATTCGGCGATGAATACTCGACCATGACGGCCGGTTTCGATCCCGGGGTCTGATAACCGTATTCCGAATCTTCCCTGATTCCATTGAAGAATTCGATATAGTAGGAATCGGAAACCACGAGGTTCAAAAACCCTTTCACTACGTTAAAGGCCACAATGGCATCCAATTCGGCGACCAGGGCTTCCCCGATTCGGGTTCCTATTGCAACCGGATTTCCTTTGATGTGGCGCAACATCGGAAAAACCACTACCGTAATGTCCCCCTCGAAATCCTTCCGCGTAGGCTGGAACTCCACATGGGGCAGTGCGACTTCGAACAATTCTTGGGCGATGCCCTTGATCTTAGCTTCCAATACGGGTTTTAACTCCATTTCAAAGTGGTTTTCAAGCTGCAAAACTACGGTATTTTTAGTCTTTTAGCGTAGATTTAAGAATGTAGCCGTGGCATTTCATTAATTTTAAACATGCTACTGAACGTTTCCTATACCGACAAGGCGATTACCAAAAAAATCGATGCCGAAGTCGGCAGGCCTTTTACCCTCAAAGAGCGCTGGAAGATGGGCGGTGTGGGGTCTCCTAAACTTGAAATCACCGAGGCAAGTGTCGAAATCAGGAACCTGCTAATTCTCGATAACAACGCGGATTGTTGCAATATCGAACTTCGACCGAACGGCATCATACTGGGGTTCCGTTCCTTGCTGGAGTCGTATGCACTGGTCATCCCCTATTACAAGCTCACCATATACAAAGGCGATTTGGCCGTTTACTCGATTTATCGAGACCACTATTTCGTGAAAGTGCGTTCCGACACCAAAGCCGTCCAAAAGTTTTTCAAGAAGTTGCTGGACCTCAAAGCCGACAACACACCGACCGCTATCGAAGATTTATGACCCATGCTCAAAAACCAACCGAAAATAGAAATCAAACCGACGGCCACCGATCGTAAACTACGTTTTTTTGGTTGGGTATTGGTTGCCACCAATTTCGTCATTGTGATGGCGGCCTACGTCCGATTACCCGATACCGTACCCATCCATTTCAATATCAAAGGGGAAGCAGACGGATATGGGAGTCGTTCCACTCTTTTGCTTTTGCCGATGATCAACTTGCTCACCTATGCCATTATGGTATTGGTCGCCACCAAGGTACCTCCATGGAACTACAACTATCCGACCAAGGTAACCGAACGAAATGCCCCGTTATTATATGCCATGTCGTTTCGGATGATGGCATGGCTGAACATCGGGGTGGCCCTATTGTTCACGGTAATAAGCATTCAAGTCATTATTAAGGCAATGGATTATGACGGTTGGGGAATTGGATGGCTTTTCATACCCATGGTCGTCTTGATTATTACCGTTCCGCTATGGTATACTTATAAAATGCACCAACTCGGCAAAGCATGAAAATCGCACTGACAGGGGCCAACGGCTATATCGGGATGCGTTTGCTGCCCAAACTATTGGATCAAGGTCACGAAGTGGTGTGTGTGGTACGTGATGAAAAACGACTGTCCATTGACCCGGAAACGAAGAAAAAGGTCAGCATCATAGAAATCGACTTTTTGGAGCCGCCAAAACCGGATAGCCTGCCAAAGGATATCGAAGTCGCATTTTTCTTGATTCATTTGATGACCGTCTCAACCAAGGATTTCGATGCGCTGGAAGCCCAAGCAGCCCAAAACTTCATCACCCATTTGAAAGGGACCCAAATCAAACAAGTAGTCTATTTGGGAGGCATCGTCAACGATAAGAATCTTTCAAAACACCTCTGGTCACGCAAGAACGTCGAACAAATCCTTTCAAAGGGCGATTTTGCCTTGACTAGCCTTAGAGCGGGGATCATTGTCGGATCAGGGAGTTCGTCTTTCGAAATCATCAGGGATCTCTGTGAAAAGCTTCCGGTCATGGTCACCCCAAAGTGGGTATTGACCCGATCCCAACCCATTGCTATCCGCGATGTCATAAACTATCTGTTGGGTGTCATCGGCAATAAAGCCACTTTTGACGAAACCTACGATATCGCAGGCACCGATGTCTTAACCTATAAACAAATGCTACAACAATATGCCGAAGTCAGGGGTTTCAAGAACTGGATTTTCACGGTTCCGGTGATGACACCAAAACTATCTTCCTATTGGCTCTACTTCGTAACGTCCACTTCATACAAACTGGCCTTGAATTTAGTCGACAGCATGAAGATAGAAGTCGTAGCCGAAGACGACCGACTTCAGCGATTGCTCTGTTTAAAACCCCACTCTTACCGTGAAGCTATTCAAATGGCCTTTAAGCGAATCGCACAGAATTCGGTCATTAGTAGTTGGAAAGACAGCATGGTCAGCGGACATTTCAACAACAACCTCGAGCGCTACATCCAAGTACCGCGATATGGGGTATTGAAAGACAAACAAAGGATCCGCTTGACCGATGAACAACGCGCATTGGACAACATTTGGAAAATCGGAGGTGAAACCGGATGGTATTACGGTAGTTTCCTTTGGAAAATAAGAGGGGTACTCGACAAATTGAACGGAGGTCCGGGCCTTCGCCGGGGGCGTACCCACCCGGATAAGATTTTTGCAGGGGATTCCTTAGATTTTTGGCGGGTACTACTGGCCGATAAAAAAGCCAAACGACTCCTTCTCTTCGCAGAAATGCGGTTACCAGGTGAAGCCTGGCTAGAGTTCAGGATCGACAGACAAGGTGTTTTACACCAAACCGCTACTTTTCGCCCAAGGGGTCTTAAAGGGAGACTCTATTGGTATAGTGTGCTCCCCTTTCATTATTTCATTTTCGGAGGGATGATCAAAAACATCGCCGAAACCTAGATCATGGCATGACTGTTGAAACAAAACCGTCAATTATTCGTCTTATCGAGCAACCATTCACCAAAAAACAACGTCACTAATACAAACACGTAAATCAGAATACATGCAAAACATTTACCGTAACCTATGCACCTTATGTTTGGGTCTTTTCCCATTTTTCTTGGCAGCACAAGAATTCAGCAGTCAATTGCTTGATGCCAAAACGAAAAAGGGGATTCCGTATGCAACCATTCAATATGGTGAAAACAAAGGGGTAATTACCAATGAGGAAGGACGGTTCAGCTTCACACTTGACACAAGTCCGACAGCGATTGATTCGGTTTACATTTCCAGTATGGGTTATGCCAAGCAAGGGTTTACACTTGAACAATTACAAGACAGTATCGTTTTATTGCGTCCGAGGGCCATTGAATTGAGCGGGGTTTACCTTTTCGACAAAGAACTTTCGGTCGAAGATATCGTCTCCAAAATGAAGGAGCGACTTCCTGGCAACATTAACAATGAGCCGATAAAACAACGGTATTTTCTAAGGCAATCGGTTTTCGGGAACATTCAAAAAGTAGATTTCGGTTTCGAGAAATCGACTATTGAGGAAATAGACAAAGCCTTGATCGACAGCATTGCCGGTGCCATCCCAAAAAACTCGCACCACTATACCGAAACCTTTGGGGATTTCTACCAAAACGACAACGAGTATAAAGTAAATGTGCTTAGGGCAGCCGAACTTTATGACAAAAAAGACATTGGCTCTTTCGAAGAACTCGGTGAACGCATGGAGACCGTTTTCAAAAAGAACATCAAGCCCGATTCTTATTTGAAGATCAAATCGGGAATCTTCAGTCAAAAAGTCCAGGTCGATGAAATTTTGGAAGACATGGAGACCGATGAAGCGACCCAAGAACAGGCAGAGATCGTTGAAAAGGAGATACAGCGGGACACCACCTCTGGATTGGCAGACTCCCAGAAGTGGATCTTCAAGGAATTATTGGGCGAGGTGTTTTATGAAGAGGACACCAAAATGGATGTGGTCGACAAATCGCGTAAATACCGATTCGAACTCAAAGGTTATGCCGAAATCGATGATTCAGGGGTTTATGTAGTGGATTTCGAACCGAAGGGAGGGGCCGATTTCAAAGGAAGGTTGTTTATCAACATCGAAGATTTTGCGGTTATGCGAATTGATTTCGAAAACTTGAAAAACCTACGCAATTTTCGATTGTTGGGGATTTTCTATCGCGAAACCTTGTACAAGGGCAGCATGCAGTTCGCCAAGCTCGGAAATGGACGCTATGCCATAAAATTCGCCGACTTCAATTTTGGTCGTTGGTTCCGTCTTGATCGGCCCTTGAAAGTCATCGAGAAAAACAAAAACGTCAAAGGACGCCGCAAACAGAACGAACTTTCATTGAACATCGATTTTCGAATGGCCAATACGAACAAATGGGAATTGGTGGTATACGAAAATACCTTGATCGATGCCGAACAGTATAAAGCGGCTAAAATCGACAAGTCGATCGAGGCTACGTACATGCCCAGTTATGACCCGGAATTTTGGAAAGGCTATACGATTATGGAGCCCAACCAGACCATTCGGGAGTTTACGGTCGCTGAGGAATAGGATCAGCGGGGTAAAAACACCTCGGCCATCATACAACGTGCCGATCCACCCCCACAGGTTTCAATGGTATCCAAGGAGCTGTGGATGATCTCACAATGTTTTTTGATCGCGGTGAGTTGTTCCGGTTTCAAGCTATTGTAGGCCTGCGTGCTCATAACCATATACCGTTGATCATTGGCTCCGATGACCTGAAGCATGTTACCTGCGAAGGCATGCATCTGCGCTTCGGAAATCGCGATGATTTCCTTTTCATCCTCTTTTAGGTGTTTGATGACACCCTCACGTTCCTTTCGATCATCAATGGCATCCAAGCAAATAACGGCAAAGGTTTCGGCCATGGCCATCATCACATTGGTATGGTAAATGGCCTTGCGCTCACCTTCTACGGTCTGGTTGGCGGTGAAGATTACCGGAAAGCAATCGAAATCCTCACAGAACTCGATAAATAGGGATTCATGGGCCCTTTCCGACAAGGCACAGTATGCCTTTTGGTTGACACGGTCTTTGAGAATACTGCCGGTACCTTCCAAAAAAACGTTTTCCGCTTCTGCCGCGGTATAATCCAAAACATTCTTGATTTTGAAACCCTCGGCCTCCAGTACATCGAAAATATCTTCCCTCCGTTCTTTTCTGCGATTTTCGGCGAACATCGGATAGACGACTACGGTGCCACTGCGATGGAACGATATCCAGTTGTTCGGAAAAATGGAATCAGGGGTGTCGGGATCTAAAGTATCATCGATGACGATGACCTTGACCCCATGGTCCCTTAGGATTTCAACAAACCCATCGAATTCATTCTGGGCCTTGGTATTGATCTCATTAGCGGTCAATTCAGGATTCTCCTGAAAATAATTGTTCACCGCGGTCTGCTCGTTCATTCGAAACGCCACCGGACGGATCATCAAAATGGTATCGGTTATTTGCATGGGGTATTCCTTATTCTCTTAGCAACGGAAGGGTACTGCAGCGTAGCAAGCCTTCTTGTTTGGCAATTTCAGCATACGGGATTTCCTCTACGGTAATCCCTTGGGCGCGCACCCAATCGTTCAAGCGGGTGAACCCACGTTCTGAAACGACCACATCGGGCGCAATTGAAAATACGTTACTGAACATGTTGTACATCTCATCAGCACTGATTTCGAAGACGTTGGCCGGTCCGAAAAAATCGACGAGCCATTGGTATTCTTCTTCGACCAAAAAGCCATTTTTATGTAAAATCGCCTTGTCGGTACCAATAGGTTGGAAACAACAATCCAAATGCAGCGCATTGGCCTTGGCATCGGTATTCGATTTTCGCAACTCAAAGGATTTGACCGTTTTATCCGGGAATTGTTCCTGTAAAAAGGCTACGGCCGCCTTATTGGTCCTTGCGGTGATATAATCCGGATAGTCGGGTGCGGTATAGGTGCCCACGAAAATATAATCGTGCCATGGCATGACATCCCCTCCTTCTATATGAACTTCTTCAGGAGGCCTAACGATTTGATCGGCCGGTAACTGCTCGAGAACATGGTGGATCGCATCGAATTCCTTTTCCCGATCGGGAAGGATATTGGAATGAAATAGTTTATCCTCAATAACGAAGGCGATATCCCTCGAAAAAATCTGATTGCAGTTCTCTATGACCGAAGGACGGTACACCGTCACCCCGTATTTTTTGAAAACTTGGGCAAAAGCCTCCATTTCGGCCACCATGTCTTCTTCATTAGGATAGGTACCTGCAAGAATATGTTCTAAGGACTTTGGGTCGTAAGCTTCCTCGGCCGTCGGTGTCGGACCGCAGCTTTCGGCGGTACCTAAGACCACCGCTTTTAGCCTTGAGGTTTCATCGACTACGTGGAGTTTTAACATCGAACGAAAAATTGGGTGCTATAGCACGTCCATGATCATCATTTGAAAATGGACGGCGTAGAACAATGCGGTTACTATTGACGATCTTTCAATTCAGGGAAATCACGATGGGTCTCACCGATATAAATCTGTCTTGGACGTCCGATCGGTTCCCCCCTTAATCGCATTTCGCGCCATTGGGCGATCCATCCGGGCAAACGGCCTAAAGCGAACATCACTGTGAACATATCGACTGGGATACCCATGGCACGGTAGATGATCCCCGAGTAGAAATCAACGTTTGGATATAGCTTTCGATCTACGAAATACTGGTCTTCCAAGGCTTCTTGCTCAAGACCTTTGGCGATGTCCAAAATCGGATCTTCGATTCCGAGATCACCCAATACCTCATCAGCTGCCTTTTTAATGATCCTAGCCCGTGGATCGAAGTTTTTGTATACCCGGTGGCCAAAGCCCATCAAACGGAAGGGATCACTTTTATCTTTTGCCTTGCCCATATATTTCTTGGTATCACCTCCATCTTCTTGGATGGCTTCCAACATTTCAAGCACGGCTTGATTGGCTCCCCCGTGAAGTGGCCCCCACAAAGCGGAAATCCCTGCTGAAAGCGAAGCGAAAAGCCCGGCGTGAGACGATCCAACGATGCGGACGGTCGAAGTCGAACAATTCTGCTCATGGTCGGCATGCAAGATCAACAGCTTGTCCAAAGCATCGATAATGACCTTGTTTTTTTCGTATTCCTTATTCGGGCGCTTGAACATCATCTTATGGATATTCTCTACATATTCGAGACTATCATCACCATAATCCAGGGGAAGGCCCATTTTCTTGCGCATGGTCCATGCGACTAATACGGGAAATTTCGCCATGATCCTCACGATGGAACTGTACATGGCTTCATCTGATGAAACGTCAACCGAAGTAGGGTTGAACGCGACAAGCGCACTGGTCAACGAAGAGAGGACCCCCATAGGATGGGCGGATTTCGGGAATCCGTCCAAAATCTTTTTCATTTCCTCATCGACATGCGATTCCGCCTTGATATCACTATCGAATTTTTGGAGTTGCTCTTCATTTGGAAGTTCCCCGAAAATCAAAAGGTAGGCTACTTCCAAAAAATCAGCCTTTTCGGCCAAATCCTCGATGGAGTAGCCGCGGTATCTTAGAATTCCCTTTTCACCGTCCAAAAACGTAATGGCGCTCTCACATGATCCGGTGTTCTTGTAACCGGGATCGATGGTCACCATTCCACTGGCACCCCGCATCGTTTTGATGTCTATGGCCAGCTCGTTTTCAGATCCCTTGATGACGGGAAATTCATATTTTTTACCCTCAAATTCCAGTGTTGCGGTACTCGACATGTATCTATTTTAATGTGGTTTTGAAAAGATGTTAAATTTAAGAAAAAGCCAAGGCATTAACAATTAATCCCCCTCATTTTGGAGTATTCTTAACAATAGTCGATAAAGCGTATCAATCTTACAACAAATACAACTGATCGTAGTAGGTGTCCACTGACTTTTTCCAGGTAAACCGCATGCGTTTCGCATTGGCCTTGATTTTCTTCCAAGTAGTAGGGTCATTTTCAAAAATCTCCAAAGCGGCATCCATGGTAGAAAGCATGTTCGTTATCTTTTCTTCGTAAGTTGCCCCATCGAAGGCGAAGCCGGTTTTCATATGGGTCACGGTGTCCTTGAGACCACCGGTGTGGTGCACCAAGCAGGGGTTGCCGTTTCGCATGGCCAACATCTGACTGATCCCGCAAGGTTCGAAAAGACTGGGCATGAAATAAAGGTCCGACTCCAGGTAAATGGAATCGATTAGGCTTTCCGACTGGCCGTTGGTAAAAATGAAGTTCCGGTGTTTGTAGCTCAAATCGCGAAACAATTCCTCGTATTCAGGGGCGCCGGTCCCCAACAACATGAAGATTCCGCCCACTTTCTCCAATTTTTCGAGGATGGCCGTGAACGCTTCGGGCGAACGTTTGAAAAAATAAAATTTCTGTTCGGTCAAACGGGCCACACTTGACGCGATGAACTTAGGGCGGTTATCGACCAACTCCATGACCTTTTCGCCCGTATGGGCCAAGAAATCGGCCTTGTATTTCTTCGATTCTTCTTGCAACCAACGAAACAGTGCCTTCACCGTGTTGCGATAAATGAACCCCTTGGCCTCGACATTGATGTTCGCGTAATTGCAACCGTTCAATATTCCGATCAAGCGACCTTCATTGTCGGCATTACGCAAGTCGGTTTCCAACCCCTCCCCGCCGATGAACTCGGGCGGTGAACTGGGTTGCATCACATCTTCTTTGTAGGAGGGTGACACCGTATGTACCGCATCGGCCAAACGGATACCGACCGCCATCAGGTTGATGCAATCTTGATACCGGTAATCTTTCAATATTTCAGTATCGAAAGGGATTTCAGGGAACCAATTTCGCACCGAGGAGTAGTTATCGGAAAAGGGCCGGATCCCTTGGATGGCCAAGTTATGGATGCTGTAAACGAAACGGATCTCTTTCAGGTGGGTATAATCGGCGTGGAATTTCCTCAAGAACAACAGCAGGCTCGAATGCCAATCGTGCAGATGTACCACATCGAGCTTTCCGAAACTGCCCTTCTTGATGGCTTCGGCCACCGCGGTACAGAATATGATGTACTTGATCGCATCGGTATAAAAAGGCTCTTCGGGATCGTCGTGGTAGATATGGGCAATGCCACCAGCCTCGATCTCAGGATGATGGATGACGTAATGATGGATATTCGGGAACTCTTTCTTCGGACGCACCTCATACAACTCGGCCACATAGATCTGGCCCCGTAAATTGAAATTCAATTTGGTCTTGAACAGGCCGTCTTGGTGCAATCTTCCATAGGATGGTACGACCACATGGACCTTATCGCCCCGATCGGAAATCTGTCTCGGTACGTCACGTACCACATCGCCCATACCCCCTGCTTTGCAATTCGGAATGGCATCGTTCTCGGCGGCGGCAAACAAAAAGTTGTTCATAGTACTTGAGGAAACTAGGTCGGCTTAAGTTAGGTCTAATGTTCGTCAAAAAAAAGCCTTTCTTGGGGAAGAAAGGCTTTCTTATTGCTAATTTTCGGTTATCATTTCACCTTGAAGGCGTTTTCTTTAGGATAGTACGCCACTTCGCCCAATTCTTCTTCGATACGCAACAGTTGGTTGTACTTCGCCATACGGTCGCTTCGAGAAGCCGAACCGGTCTTTATCTGTCCGGTATTCAAGGCTACGGCCAAATCGGCTATGGTGTTGTCTTCGGTCTCTCCTGACCGGTGCGACATGACTGAAGTGTAACCTGCGTTCTTGGCCATATTGACCGCCGCGATCGTTTCGGTCAAGGTCCCGATTTGGTTCACCTTGATCAAAATGGAATTCGCAATGCCGTTTTCGATTCCCCTAGAAAGACGTTCGACATTGGTTACGAAAAGATCGTCTCCGACCAATTGTACCTTCTCACCGACCTTTTCGGTCAACCGCTTCCATCCATCCCAATCATTTTCATCCATTCCATCTTCGATGGAGATGATCGGGTACTTGGCACAAAGATCCGCGAGGTATTGGGCTTGTTCCTCCGAGCTGCGAACGGCCCCTTTATCACCTTCGAACTTGGTGTAATCGTATTTGCCGTCGACATAGAACTCCGCCGAGGCACAATCCAATGCGATCATGACATCGTCACCGAGCTTGTATCCAGCCTTTTCTACTGCCAAACCAATGGTATCCAAGGCATCTTCGGTACCATCCAAGGTCGGGGCGAAACCACCTTCATCCCCTACTGCGGTACTTAAACCACGGTCATGGAGTACTTTCTTTAGATTGTGGAAAATCTCGGTCCCCATTTGCATGGCGTGGCTAAAATCATTGGCCTTGACCGGCATGACCATGAATTCTTGGAAAGCGATCGGCGCATCGGAATGCGACCCCCCATTGATGATGTTCATCATCGGCACCGGCAGCGTATTGGCACTGACCCCACCGACGTATCGGTATAAAGGCATCCCTAATTCTTCGGCAGCGGCTTTGGCCACGGCTAAGGAAACCCCTAAAATGGCATTGGCCCCTAATTTTGATTTATTCGGTGTACCGTCAAGGGCGATCATAGCGGCGTCGATATAGTTTTGTTCGAATACCGAGGTACCGACCAATTCCTCAGCGATCAGGGTATTTACGTTGTTGACTGCCTGACCGACACCCTTGCCCATGAACGAACTACCGCCATCACGAAGCTCAACGGCTTCATGCTCACCTGTAGAGGCCCCTGAAGGAACCGCTGCGCGTCCCATAACACCGTTTTCGGTGACTACGTCGACCTCAACGGTCGGGTTACCCCGTGAATCTAAAATCTGTCTTGCATGAATGTTGATGATAATGCTCATGATGTGTTTGCTTTTTATTCAAATTTAATTCGACGAAGATACAAAAGGTAGCAGAAGGATATCGCTTTATAACCGCCCTAAATTCAATGAAATAACCAAAAAATAAACTACAACGTTTTAGTTGCTACTGGCCTTTATCGCCTCAAAGAATTGATCGAAAAGGTAATCGGCATCGTGCGGCCCCGGACTTGCCTCAGGATGGTACTGTACCGAAAAGACGTTCTTGTATTTCATCTTGATCCCGGCCACGGTGTGGTCGTTCAAATGGGTATGGGTGATCTCAAGGTCGGGATTCGCCTCGGTCTCTTCACGGTTAATGGCAAAACCGTGGTTTTGGGAGGTAATCTCGCCCTTGCCGGTCATCAAATTCAATATCGGATGGTTGATCCCCCGATGCCCATGGTGCATTTTAAAGGTCGACACCCCATTGGCCAAGGCCAATACTTGGTGGCCCAGGCAGATTCCGAATAGGGGTTTGCTGTCTTTCAAGATCTCTTTGGTGGTCGATATGGCCGCGGTCAGGGGTTCTGGATCCCCGGGACCGTTCGAAATAAAATAGCCGTCAGGGTTCCATGCTTCCATATCTTCTTTTGAAGCATCGTATGGGAACACCTTGATATACGCATCGCGCTTGGCCAAATTTCTGAGGATGTTCTTTTTAATCCCGATATCGAGCGCCGATATCTTGAATTTGGCTTTTTCATCACCGTAGAAATAAGGCTCCTTGGTCGATACTTTCGAGGCCAGCTCCAAGCCTTCCATACTGGGCACTTTCTTCAGTTCGGCCTTAAGGGCATCGACTTCATCGATACGGGTAGAGATGACGGCATTCATGGCGCCGTTGTCACGGATATAGGCGACCAAGGCCCTGGTATCGACATCGGAAATGGCGAAAAGCCCGTTCGTTTCCAAAAATTCCAACAAGCTGGCATCGGCGTTCGGCCGTGAGTACTCGTAGCTGAAGTTCTTACAGATCAGCCCGGCAATCTTGACCGAATCCGATTCGACTTCATCATTGTTCGTACCGTAGTTTCCGATATGGGCGTTGGTCATGACCATCAATTGCCCGAAATAGGAAGGATCGGTGAAAATCTCTTGATAACCGGTCATACCGGTATTGAAACACACTTCGCCAAAAGCGGTTCCTTCATGATCCCCAACTGCTTTACCGTAGAAGATGGTACCATCTTCCAATAACAACAATGCCTTTTTTCTTGTTTTGTACTTCATCAACGATTTTTTGGTATTCTAGATTATCGCTATTTAGCGCATAAAATTTCACAAAAGAACATAAAAAAAGGATACGTTTCAGCGTATCCTTTTTTCTATTTTTAACTAATAATCAACATCTTATTCTTCAGAATCATCAGTTGTTGTTTCAGCGACCGGTGCAGCCTCGACTTTCTTGGCACCTCCTCGACGACTTCTTCGGGTCGATTTCTTCTTCGGTTTGCCCGCGTTGTAGGTTTCATTGAAATCTACCAACTCGATCATGGCCATATCGGCGTTATCCCCCAATCGGTTCCCCAATTTGATGATACGGGTATACCCTCCTGGGCGATCCCCCACCTTTTCGGCAACGGTACCGAACAATTCGGTAATCGCATGCTTGTTGCGAAGGCTACTGAAAACGATCCTTCTGTTGTGCATCCCTTTCTCGGTCGTTTGGTTATTGTCGACTTTCGAACGGGTGATCAACGGTTCTACGAACTGCTTCAAGGCCTTGGCCTTGGCCACAGTGGTATTGATTCTTTTGTGCTCGATCAACGAACAGGCCATATTGGCCAACATTGCCTTTCTGTGTGCCGCGGTCCGGCCTAAATGGTTAAATTTCTTTCCGTGTCTCATTGTTATATACTTACCATCTTGCTACCATACCCCTAATGAAGAGGGAGCAAATTATGATTGATTAATCTTTATCCAATTTGTATTTGGTCAAATCCATTCCGAACTGCAATCCTTTGTTGATCACCAATTCTTCCAACTCGGTCAATGATTTTTTACCGAAGTTCCTGAATTTCATCAAATCGTTCTTGTTGAACGAAACAAGGTCTCCCAAGGTATCGACTTCAGCGGCCTTCAAACAGTTCAAAGCACGTACAGACAAATCCATATCGACCAATTTGGTCTTCAACAGTTGGCGCATGTGCAATGATTCTTCGTCATAGGTCTCGGTCTGTGCGATCTCATCGGCCTCCAAAGTGATGCGCTCGTCAGAGAACAACATGAAGTGGTGGATCAACACCTTTGCAGCTTCGGTCAAGGCATCTTTCGGATGGATGGAACCGTCAGTAACGATCTCGAAAACCAATTTTTCATAATCGGTCTTTTGCTCTACCCTAAAGTTCTCGATGCTGTACTTTACGTTTTTGACCGGGGTGTATACCGAGTCGACAGCGATGCTACCCAATGGGGCATTCGATTTTTTGTTCTCTTCGGCAGGAACGTAACCACGTCCTTTTTCGATGATGATCTCAAGGTTGATGACCACGTTGGCATCCATATTACAGATGACCAGGTCAGGGTTCAAAACTTGGTACCCTGAAATGAATTTTTGAAAATCACCTGCGGTCAATTGATCCTTACCGCTAACCGAAACCGATACCGTCTCACTTTCGACGTCATCGATCTGTCTTTTGAAACGAACCTGCTTGAGGTTCAAGATCATCTCGGTAACATCTTCAACAACACCAGGAATGACCGAAAACTCATGGTCAACCCCATCGATTCGAACCGAGGTGATCGCGAATCCTTCCAATGAGGAAAGTAATACCCTTCGCAATGCATTGCCCACAGTCAAGCCATAACCAGGTTCCAAAGGGCGAAATTCAAATTTCCCTTCGAAATCTGTTGAGTCAATCATTATAACTTTATCGGGCTTCTGAAAATTAAGTAATGCCATAATAGGATCCTTATTGTTTATTTAGAGTATAACTCGACGATTAGTTGTTCCTTGATATTCTCAGGAATCTGGAGTCTTTCGGGTACCGATACATAGGTACCTTCTTTTTTGTCACCGTTCCAAGTGATCCACTCATAGACACTGCTGTTATTGGCCAATGAATCGTTGATGGCTTGGACGGATTTTGATTTTTCACGGACACCGACGACATCACCGGCGCGTAGGGAGTACGAAGGAATGTTCACCACATTACCGTTGACGGTGATGTGACGGTGCGATACCAATTGGCGTGCACCCCTTCGCGATGGGGCGATACCCATTCGGAAGACGACATTGTCCAATCGTGACTCACACAATTGCAACAATACCTCACCGGTAACCCCTTCACGGCGCTTGGCCTCGGTAAATAGGTTACGGAACTGGCGCTCAAGGATACCGTAGGTATACTTCGCTTTCTGCTTTTCTTGCAATTGGATCGCGTACTCAGATTTCTTTCCACGTCGACGGTTGTTCCCGTGCTGACCTGGAGGGTAACTTTTTTTCTCGAATGACTTGTCGTCTCCGAAAATCGCTTCACCGAATTTACGGGCGATTTTTGTTTTTGGTCCTGTATATCTTGCCATCTTCTAGTTGTTTACAAGGTGCGATTATGAATTAAGGCTGATCCTTCGATAACCGTCAGTGCACCTTTGTGTGAAGATCCGCCATGGGCGGACCGTATTGAATTAATTAAACTCTTCTTCTTTTAGGGGGTCTGCATCCGTTGTGCGGTAGTGGGGTAACGTCGATGATCTCGGTTACCTCGATGCCTGCATTGTGGATGGTTCGGATTGCTGATTCCCTTCCGTTACCGGGTCCTTTGACATACACCTTGACTTTACGCAAACCGGCTTCGTGGGCTACTTTGGAACAATCCTCAGCAGCGACTTGAGCGGCGTAAGGTGTGTTCTTTTTCGAACCACGGAATCCCATTTTACCAGCTGAGGACCATGAGATCACATCGCCCTTTTTGTTGGTCAAGGAAATGATAATGTTGTTGAACGAAGCCACGATGTGCGCCTCGCCCGTAGAATCAACGATTACTTTTCTTTTCTTAGTAGTTTTAGTACCTGCCTTTGCCATCTACCCTATCTATTATTTAGTCGCCTTCTTCTTGTTGGCAACTGTTTTACGTTTTCCTTTTCTTGTACGTGAGTTGTTCTTGGTACGTTGGCCCCTTAACGGAAGACCTGAACGGTGGCGGATACCCCTGTAACAACCGATGTCCATCAAACGCTTGATGTTCAATTGGGTTTCAGAGCGCAATTCCCCTTCGATGGTGAAAGCGGATACCGCCTCACGGATCTTACCGATCTCATCATCGTTCCAATCAGAAACCTTGGTTTCTTCACTTACGCCAGCTTTCTCCAAGATCTCCTTGGCACGGCTTTTTCCAATTCCGTAGATATAGGTGAGCGAAATTACGCCACGCTTCTGTTTTGGAATGTCTACACCTGCGATTCTTGCCATAATTACCCTTGTCTTTGTTTAAATCTAGGATTCTTCTTGTTGATCACGTACAATCTGCCTTTTCGGCGAACGATCTTGCAGTCTGCACTTCTTTTCTTAATTGATGCCCTTACCTTCATCGTTATCTCTTAATATCTATATGTAATTCTTGCTTTAGTCAAATCATATGGACTCATCTCAAGCTTCACCTTATCTCCGGGCAAAAGCTTGATATAGTGCATACGCATCTTTCCTGAAATATGAGCCGTTACGATATGGCCGTTTTCAAGCTCAACACGAAACATAGCGTTCGACAATGCTTCGATAATCGTACCATCTTGTTCTATCGCCGGTTGCTTCGCCATAACTTATGCTACTTTTCTATTTTTACCGGTCTTCATCAAACCGTCGTAATGTCTGTTCAATAGGTAGGAGTTCACCTGCTGCACGGTATCGATGGCGACACCGACCATAATCAGCAATGATGTTCCTCCGTAAAATAGCGCCCATCCGGCCTGAACATCCATCAATTTGACCACGACGGCCGGCAATACGGCCAACAAGGCCAAAAATACCGATCCGGGAAAAGTGATCAATGACATAATCTTGTCCAAATAATCGCCGGTTTCCTTCCCTGGGCGGATACCCGGGATAAACCCTCCACTTCGTTTCAAATCATCGGCCATTTTGTTCGTAGGAACGGTGATGGCCGTATAGAAGTAGGTAAATATGATGATCAAGACCCCAAAGAGGATGTTGTACGCAAGACCGAAGATATCGGCGAACTGCACTTCCATCCATTGACCTACAGCGGTATTGTTGAAGGTCCTTCCGATCAAACTCGGGGCGAACATGATCGCCTGGGCGAAAATAATCGGCATAACCCCTGAAGCGTTCAGTTTCAAAGGAATATACTGTCTTGAACCCATTACGTTTTTCTCATACCCACCGGAAGCACTTCTACGTGCGTATTGTACAGGAATCTGACGGATCGCCATGACCAACAATACACTGGCCAAGATGACCAAGAACCAAATGATCAATTCGATCAACATGAACATCAACCCACCGGTATTGTTGGTGGTACGTGAGATGAACTCCTGAACGAACGATTGTGGCATGGTCGCGATGATCCCGATCATGATCAATAACGAAATCCCGTTTCCGATCCCCTTGTCGGTGATCTTCTCCCCTAACCACATGGCAAAGACACAACCGGTCACCAATATGATCACGGAAGGAACGATGAAATCGAGTCCTTTTCCTAAAATGAACGCTGACGATGGCACACCCAATGCCTCCAATCCGTATAGATAGGCCGGGGCCTGTACGATACAGATCGCGATGGTCAACCAACGGGTAATCTGGTTTTTGGTCTTACGACCACTCTCGCCTTCCTTGTCCAATTTCTGCAAGTACGGAATCGCAATGCTCATCAATTGCACCACGATGGAAGCTGAGATATAGGGCATGATCCCCAATGCGAATACGGAAGCATTGGCAAAAGCCCCTCCCGTAAATGCGTTCAAAATACCCAAAATACCGTCTCCGGCATTGGCGCTCAATTCAGCCAATTGAGAAGTATCGATTCCTGGAAGTACCACTTGGGCACCGAAACGGTACACCAAGAGCAAGCTGAGCGTAATCAGTATACGTCTTCTCAGCTCTTCGATTTTCCAGATATTCGATATGGTCTCAATAAATTTCTTCATAATCGTACGCTTACAAACTTATGGCCTCACCACCGGCAGCCTCGATGGCCGCTTTTGCCGAAGCACTGAATTTATGGGCTGAAACCTTGAGCTTGGCCTTCAATTCGCCTCCGCCCAAAATCTTCACCAATTCGTTCTTACCGACCAATCGTAGCGCTACCATGTTCTCAAAGGTCACTTCACCTTTGATGGCTTTGCTATCGACCAAGGCCTGTAGCTTGTCTAGGTTGATACCTTGGTATTCTTTGCGGTTGATGTTCTTGAAGCCGAACTTCGGAACACGTCGTTGAAGTGGCATTTGACCCCCTTCAAAACCGATTTTCTTTGAATAACCAGATCTTGATTTCGCACCTTTATGGCCACGAGCGGCAGTACCTCCTTTTCCGGAACCTTGGCCTCTTCCCAAGCGTTTTCCGGCACGGTTTACCGATCCTTCTGCTGGTTTTAAATTACTTAAGTCCATTCCTTTGCCTTCGTTTAAGCTTCCTCAGTGGAAACCAAGTGTTCAACTTTTTTTATCATTCCAAGGATGTTAGGAGTCGCGTCGTGCTCTACGACCTGACCGATCTTCCTCAAACCCAATGCTTCCAAAGTCCGCTTTTGGTTTTGCGGTCTTTTAATCGCACTCTTCAATTGCTTTACCTTAATCTTTGCCATCAAGTTTATCCTTTAAAGACTTTTTCCAAACTAACTCCACGTTGCTTTGCCACGGTTCCGGCGTCGCGCAACTGCAATAGGGCATCGAATGTTGCCTTTACCACATTGTGCGGGTTCGAAGAACCTTGTGATTTTGAAAGAACGTCGTGAATACCAACGGCTTCCAAGACGGCGCGAACGGCACCACCGGCGATAACCCCGGTACCCTGTGAAGCGGGCTTGATAAACACCCTTGCACCTCCATACTTGCCTTTCTGCTCGTGTGGCAAGGTACCTTTGTTCAATGGGATACGGACCAAGTTCTTTTTAGCGTCTTCGATCGCTTTGGCGATGGCCGTTGCGACTTCTTTCGACTTACCCAATCCGTGGCCGACCACTCCGTTTTCGTCACCAACGACTACGATGGCTGAAAATCCGAAGGCCCTACCCCCTTTGGTCACCTTGGTTACCCGTTGTACTCCGACAAGTCGGTCTTTCAACTCTAGACCACCTGGCTTAACGATTTCTACATTTTTGTATTTCTGGTACATATTGATCTAGAATTTTAATCCGCCTTCCCTGGCACCATCGGCCAATGCTTTAACTCGTCCGTGATAAAGGTTACCTCCCCTATCGAACGCTACGGTCTCGATTCCGGCTTTCAACGCTTTCTCGGCGATGGCCTTACCTACCGCTGTGGCGACTTCGGTTTTGGTCCCTTTCACTTCAACGCCCTTGTCACGAGATGATGCAGCGGCCAATGTCTTGCCGTTGTTATCATCGATCAATTGGGCATAAATTTCTTTATTGCTACGAAAAACCGACAAACGGGGTCTTTCGGCAGTACCGAAGGATACCTTTCGTATTCTTCTTCGGATTCGTAATCTTCTATCGGTTTTGGACAATCCCATAATACTTTATTATTAAGCTGATTTACCTGCTTTCCTTCTGATTTGTTCCCCGACGAACCTGATCCCTTTCCCTTTGTAAGGTTCCGGCTTGCGGAAGGCCCTGATCTTGGCAGCGACCTGACCGACCAATTGTTTGTCGTGTGATGTCAATTTCACGATCGGGTTCTTTCCTTTTTCGGAAGTGGTCTCGATTTTGACCTCAGGGGCGATATCCATCACGATGTTGTGTGAAAAGCCCAAGGCCAAATCCAATTTCTGTCCTTGGTTGCTCGCACGGTAACCGACACCTACCAATTCCAACTCCTTGGTCCATCCTTTGGTAACCCCATCGACCATATTGCTGAAAAGTGCGCGGTACAACCCGTGCTTGGCTTTGTGGTCTTTTGATTCTGAATTTCTGGCAACGACCAAGTTACCGTCTTCCAATTTTACCTCGACACCGGCGAAATCTTGTGAAAGTTCACCCAATTTGCCCTTCACGGTGACTAGACCATCATTGATATCAACGGTCACCCCTTCTGGAATCGCGATCGGATTATTACCTATTCTTGACATTTCCTTATTCTTTCTTATTGATTAATATACGTAGCAAAGTACTTCACCACCTACATTTTCGGCTTTAGCCTGCTTGCTGGTCATTACCCCGTGGGAGGTTGAAACGATGGCGATACCCAATCCGTTCAACACCCTTGGCAATTCTCCTGATCCGGTATACTTACGTAGCCCGGGCTTACTGACCCGCTGCAATTTCTTGATGACTGGTTCTTTGGTAAACTTATCGTACTTCAATGCAATCTTGATATTGCCCTGTACCGAATCATCTTCGAACTTATAGCTCAAAATATACCCCTGATCGAAAAGGATCTTGGTCATCTCCCTTTTCAGGTTCGAAGCAGGAATGTCGACCACACGGTGACCGGCCCTACTGGCATTTCTGATTCTGGTCAAATAATCTGATATTGGATCTGTTAGCATCTTCTCTACTTTCTTTTATTCTAGTTTACCAACTTGCTTTTTTCACACCAGGGATCAATCCTTGGTTGGCCATTTCCCTAAAGGTCACCCTTGAAATACCGAAGTTTCTCATGTACCCTCTCGGTCTTCCTGTCAACTTGCATCGGTTGCGCATGCGTACCGGTGAAGCGTTCTTCGGCAACTTCTGGAGTGCTTCATAATCACCGGCCTCTTTTAGGGCCTTGCGCTTTGCTGCATATTTGGCTACCGTTTTTGCCCTTTTGCGTTCGCGGGCTTTCATAGATTCTTTGGCCATATCAATTCTTTTTAAAGGGTACCCCTAGTTCGGTTAACAATGACTTTGCTTCTTTGTCGGTAGCGGCGCTGGTGACAAAGGTGATATCCATACCGTTGATACGGTTGATCTTATCGATATTGATCTCAGGAAAGATGATCTGTTCGGTCACCCCTAGGTTGTAGTTACCCCTACCGTCGAAACCTGTGGCCCGAACTCCTTGGAAATCACGCACCCTTGGCAATGCCGTGGTGATCAATCGATCCAAAAACTCATACATACGCTCACCCCTCAAGGTTACTTTGGCCCCAATGGGCATCCCCTTTCTGAGTTTGAACGCGGCAACGTCTTTCTTCGAAACCGTTGAAACGGCCTTCTGACCGGTGATCATCGTCAATTCATCTACGGCATGGTCGATCAGTTTTTTATCGGCCACGGCCGCGCCGACACCTCGGCTAACGACGATTTTCTGCAACTTCGGTACCTGCATCACATTCTGGTAGCCAAACTCTTCGGAAAGGGCCTTGACCACACGCTCTCTATATTCTTGCTTTAATCTTGGAATGTAACTCATGACTAAATAATTTCTCCGGATTTTTTAGAAACCCTTACTTTTTTGCCATCCCTCATTTCGTAACCTACTCGGGTCGCTTCCCCGGATTTGGCGTCGATCAATGAAAGGTTCGATACATGGATCGGTGCTTCTTTCTCAACGATACCTCCTTGTGGGTTCTGGGCACTTGGCTTTTCGTGTTTCTTAACGATGTTGGTGCCTTCGACTATGGCTTTGTTCTTACCGAAGTCGACACTCATGACCTTGCCTTCGGAACCTTTGTGGTCTCCGGCAATCACCCTTACGGTATCTCCTGTTTTAATTTTCAACTTTCCCATCTTACTATCTCTTTACAGCACCTCAGGGGCCAATGAAACGATTTTCATGAACTGTCGGTCACGCAATTCCCTTGCGACCGGACCGAATACACGCGTACCCCTCATCTCACCCGTTGGGTTCAAAAGCACACATGCGTTATCGTCGAACCTGATGTACGAACCGTCAGGTCTTCTCACTTCTTTCTTGGTCCGTACCACAACAGCGGTAGAGACCGCTCCTTTTTTAATGGTTCCGTTCGGGGTAGCTTCCTTAACCGTAACGACGATCTTGTCACCTACGGAGGCATACCTCCTTTTTGTTCCGCCAAGGACACGGATGGTCAGTACTTCTTTAGCACCGGTATTGTCCGCAACCTTTAATCTAGATTCTTGCTGTAACATAATTATTTAGCTCTTTCTAGGATTTCGACCAACCTCCAGCACTTTGTCTTACTCAATGGTCGGGTTTCCATGATTCTTACGGTATCGCCTTCGTTGCAGTCATTCTTTTCATCATGGGCAACGTACTTTTTGGTCTTCAAAACGAATTTTCCGTACATCGGGTGCTTGACACGTTTTACCTCAGAAACAACAATGGACTTTTCCATCTTGTTGCTGGTAACAACGCCTACCCTTTCTTTTCTTAGATTTCTTGTGTTTTCTTCCATAAGGCCGAACCCGTTATTGTAATTCCCTTTTTGTTAACTCAGTTGCCAATCGTGCGACCGTCTTCCTTGTTCTTTTTATCTGCATCGGATTTTCCAATGGCGTCACCGAATGAGCCATTTTCAAATCAGCGTATTCTTTCTTGAGTTCAGACAACTTCTGCTGAAGCTCTTCAACCGATAGTTCTTTAATTTCTGCTTGTTTCATCTCGTATCAGTTTATCCAGCGTAGTCCCTGGCTACAACAAATTTCGTTTTGACAGGCAACTTCTGTGCGGCCAATCGCAATGCCTCTTTGGCAATATCGTGGGGCACACCGGCTACTTCGAACATGATCCTTCCGGGTTTGACGACGGCGACCCAATATTCGGGTGCCCCCTTACCTTTACCCATACGTACCTCTAGAGGTTTTTTGGTGATGGGCTTGTCCGGGAAAATCTTGATCCAAAGCTGACCTTGCCTTTTCATATATCGTGTCGCAGCGATACGCGCCGCTTCGATCTGTCTTGCAGTAATGAAATGCGAATCCAATGACTTGATTCCGAACATCCCATTTGAAAGCCGGTGACCTCGCTGTGAGATTCCTTTCATCCGCCCTTTCTGGGCTTTACGGAACTTTGTTCTTTTCGGCTGTAACATCTTACTTTATGCTTTTCAAATTACTTTCTACGACGCTGTCTTTTACCGCCGTCTTGCTTACCCGATTTACCTTGTCCTTTTGAAAGGCCGACAAGCGGTGACAATTCACGTTTGCCGTATACTTCACCTTTCATGATCCAGACCTTGATGCCCAAACGACCATAAGTCGTATGTGCTTCGACCAAGGCATAATCAACATCTGCCCTGAAGGTCGACAATGGGATCCTACCTTCCTTGTACGATTCGGAACGCGCCATTTCAGCACCGTTCAATCGTCCGGAAATTTGGATTTTGATACCCTCGGCATTCATTCGGATCGCAGCCGCGATCGCCATTTTGATGGCACGACGGTAAGAAATCCTACTCTCGATCTGTCTTGCGACGCTTGCCGCTACCAAATTGGCATCGACCTCAGGTCGTTTTATCTCGTGGATGTTGATCTGGACCTCCTTGTTGGTGATCTTTTTCAACTCCTCTTTCAACTTGTCGACTTCCTGTCCACCTTTACCGATGATGATACCCGGACGGGCCGTGGTAATGGTAATGGTGATCAACTTCAAGGTCCTTTCGATGATGACCCTTGAAACACTGGCTTTCGCTAAACGCGCATGGATGTACTTTCTGATCTTGTCATCCTCGGCCAATTTATCGCCATAGTCGTTTCCACCGTACCAGTTGGATTCCCATCCCCTGATGATTCCTAAGCGATTTCCTATCGGATTGGTCTTCTGTCCCATATTATGCTTTAGCTTCTGTGTTATTGTTAGCACCTAAAACCAAGGTGACATGGTTCGAACGTTTTCTGATCCTGTGGGCACGGCCCTGTGGGGCCGGACGCAACCTTTTCAACATGGTTCCCCCGTCAACGCGAATCTCTTTGATAAAAAGATCGGCTTCTTCGATGTTGCCTTCTTCGTTTTTGGCTTCCCAATTGGCGATTGCCGAAAGCAAAAGCTTCTCTAACCTACGGGAAGCTTCCTTTGGGTTGAACCTCAAAATAGCCAATGCCATTTCGATTTGCTTACCTCGGATCAAATCAGCTACCAACCGCATTTTTCGTGGTGAAGTCGGGCAGTTGTTCAATTTAGCGAAGGCCGTTTCCTTGCGCTCTGCCTTGATTCTTTCAGCCATCTGTCTTTTTCGAACTCCCATAGCTTACTTTTTACCTTTATTTTTTGCCCCGGCATGTCCCCTAAAAGAACGTGTGGGTGAAAATTCTCCTAATTTATGACCTACCATGTTCTCGGTTACATATACGGGAACGAATTGTCTTCCGTTGTGCACCGCGATGGTCTGACCAACGAAATCGGGAGTGATCATCGAGGCCCTTGACCAGGTCTTGATGACGGATTTTTTTCCTGACTCCACATTTTGTTGGACTTTCTTTTCCAAACTATGATGAACGTATGGTCCTTTTTTTAATGAACGTGCCATTTACTTATCCTTTTATTTCTTTCTACGTTCGATGATGTATCTGTTACTTGCCTTGGTTTTGGAACGGGTCCTGAAGCCTTTGGCCGGAATACCGTTTCTAGACCTTGGGTGACCTCCGGAAGCCCTTCCTTCACCACCACCCATTGGGTGATCGACAGGGTTCATCACTACCGGACGTGTTCTTGGTCGTCTACCCAACCATCTGCTGCGACCAGCCTTACCTGAAACCAACAACTGGTGATCTGAATTCGATACGGCACCGATGGTGGCTAAGCAATTCGCCAAGATCAAACGGGTTTCCCCTGAAGGGAGCTTAACGGTCACGAACTTTCCGTCTTTCGCCATCAATTGGGCGAAAGTTCCTGCACTTCGGGCCATAACGGCTCCTTGTCCAGGTCGCAATTCGATGCAAGAGATGATCGTACCCAACGGAATCTCGCTCAATGGAAGTGCGTTTCCGATTTCAGGGGCCGAATTCGAGCCTGCTGAGACCGATTGCCCGACCTGAAGACCGTTCTGTGCGATCACATAGCGCTTCTCACCGTCTTTATATTCCAAAAGGGCGATGAACGCACTTCGGTTTGGATCGTATTGAATCGATTTCACTTCAGCATCGACACCTTGTTTGTCTCGCTTGAAATCAATGATACGGTACCTTCTTTTGTGACCCCCACCTCTATGGCGCATGGTCATCTTTCCTTGACTGTTTCTACCCCCTGACTTTTTTAACGGAGCGAGCAAGCTCTTCTCCGGCTTATCAGTAGTAATCGCGTCAAATCCGTTTACTACTCTAAAACGCTGTCCAGGGGTGATTGGTTTTAACTTTCTAACTGACATGATCGTCTTTATAGATTACTGTAAAAATCAATAATATCACCCTCGGCCACATCTACGATGGCCTTCTTTCTCATATTCGTTTTCCCATGCTGGATACCAGTCTTGGTATAGCGGGTCCTTCGTGAAGGACCGTAGTTCATGGTTCGGACTTTTTCGACCGAAACCCCATAAGTAGCCTCTACGGCTTCTTTGATCTGCAATTTGTTCGCAGCTGGGTCAACATAAAAACCATACCGGTTGAAGAGCTCACTATCAGCGGTCATTTTCTCGGTGATGATCGGTTTTATCAATACACTCATGATCCTTTTCTTAACTTAAGTTCGATTCGATTCCCGCTACGGCACTTTCCAATAGAACGACGCTTTTGGCGTTCAAGATCTTGTAAGTGCTCAACTCAGAATTGGTAACCACTTCGGAACCTTTAAGGTTACGGGCCGATAGGTATACGTTCTCATTGGAACCCCCCAAAACGACCAAGGTCTTTTTGTTCTCGATACCCAACGATTTCAAGACCGCTTTGAAGTCTTTGGTCTTTGGACTTTCGAAGTTGAAATCCTCAACGATCAAAAGTTCCTTTTCCTGTGACTTCAAGCTCAAGGCCGATTTACGGGCCAATCGCTTGACGTTCTTGTTCAATTTTTGGGTGTAGTCTTTCGGTCTTGGACCGAAGATGCGACCACCGCCCCTGAAAACGGGGGACTTGATGCTACCGGCCCTTGCGGTTCCGGTACCTTTTTGTTTCTTGATCTTTCGTGTACTACCCGCGATTTCGGCACGCTCTTTCGCTTTGTGCGTCCCTTGTCGTTGGTGGGCCAAATACTGCTTCACATCCAAATAGATGGCGTGCTCGTTCGGCTCTATAGCGAAAACAGCGTCCGAAAGCTCGACTTTACGACCTGTTTCCTTTCCTTTAATATCTAATACCGCTACCTTCATGACCTTACTTTTCTACGGTTACATAAGCGTTCTTGTGGCCAGGCACCGCACCTTTCACTACAATGATGTTCTTTTCAGGAACTACCTTGAGCACGCGAAGGTTTTGAACGGTTACCCGTTCACCACCCATTCTACCGGCCATTTTCATTCCTTTGAAAACCCTTGCAGGGTACGAGGCCGCACCAATAGAACCTGGAGCCCTCAATCGGTTGTGCTGACCGTGGGTCGCTTGACCTACACCCGCGAAACCATGTCGCTTCACAACACCTTGGAATCCTTTTCCTTTCGAAGTACCTACAACATCGACGAACTCCCCTTCTTGGAAAAGGTCGGCACCGATGGTGTCCCCTAATTTAAACTCACCTTCAAAATCACGGAATTCGACGACTTTCTTCTTAGGAGATGAACCTGCCTTTTTGAAATGACCTGTTTCGGCCTTGTTGGCACGTCTTTCTGCCTTGTCATCGAAACCGAGCTGAAGGGCATTGTACCCGTCAACCTCTTCGGTTCTGACTTGGGTAACCACACATGGCCCAGCTTCGATAACGGTACATGGAATGTTCTTTCCATTCTCGTCGAAGATGCTGGTCATGCCGATTTTTCTTCCTATTAACCCAGACATACTTGTATTATTACGTTTTTATTCTCTGTTAAACCCCGAAACCGAGGCAAAAAAATTGGGTCAAAGAACGCATTCTGTGACCCAGATTTGATTCTTTTTCCCGTTTTTCCTTCGCACGCAGCTCAGGACATGTTACCCCTTCGTTTCTTAAAGGGCGTGCAAATTTACACTTTTATTTCGACTTCCACACCACTTGGCAACTCTAATTTCATTAAAGCATCAATTGTTTTGGAGGAAGAACTGTAAATATCCAACAATCGCTTGTACGAACTCAGTTGGAATTGCTCTCTCGATTTCTTGTTCACGTGCGGTGAACGCAATACCGTAAAGATTTTTTTATGGGTAGGCAATGGGATCGGCCCCGTTACCACAGCCCCAGTCGTTTTCACGGTCTTTACGATCTTTTCAGCAGACTTGTCTACCAAATTGTGGTCGTAAGACTTCAATTTTATTCTAATTTTTTGACTCATCTTCTGAAAATTAAGCGGTTACACCTTTGGTTGCTTTGATCACCTCTTCGGCAATATTCGATGGGGTCTCTGCGTAGTGCGAGAACTCCATGGTCGATGTGGCACGGCCCGAACTCAAGGTACGGAGCGAGGTCACATAACCGAACATTTCCGAAAGTGGCACTTCTGCTTTGATCACCTTCGATCCGGCCCTGTCATCCATATTGTTGACTTGGCCACGACGACGGTTCAAATCGCCAACGATATCACCCATGTTCTCTTCAGGCGTCAATACCTCAAGCTTCATGATAGGCTCCATCAATACCGCACGGGCGGCACGGGCAGCTTCCTTGTATCCCAATTTGGCGGCCAACTCGAATGAAAGCGAGTCGGAATCCACAGGGTGGAAAGATCCGTCCTTAAGGGTAATTTTCATACTATCCATTTCAAAACCGGCCAACGGCCCGTTTTTCATGGCTTCCTTGAATCCTTTCTCGACCGATGGGATATATTCCTTAGGAATGTTACCACCCTTGATCTCATTGACGAACTCAAGACCTGCTTTGGTTTCTTCACTGGCAGGCTCCATCGAGAAGACGATATCGGCGAACTTACCACGACCACCGGTCTGCTTCTTGTAAACCTCCCTGTGATCGGCTTTTGCCGTAAGTGCTTCTTTGTACTCTACTTGTGGTTGCCCTTGGTTGACCTCTACCTTGAACTCACGTTTCAATCGGTCTACGATGATATCCAAGTGCAACTCGCCCATTCCCGAAATGATCGTCTGCCCTGAGGCCTCGTCGGTCTTTACCTGGAAGGTCGGATCCTCTTCGGCCAATTTGGCCAAAGACATCCCCAATTTATCAACATCCGCCTTGGTCTTAGGCTCTACCGCGATACCGATTACGGGATCGGGGAAATCCATACTTTCCAATACGATCGGATGCTTCTCGGCAGACATGGTATCACCGGTCTTGATGTCCTTGAACCCAACAGCGGCCCCAATATCACCTGCTTCGATGTATTCGATGGCGTTCTGCTTGTTCGAGTGCATCTGATAGATCCGCGAAATACGCTCTTTCTTGCCCGAACGGTTGTTCAAAATGTACGACCCGGCATCCAAGCGGCCTGAATAGGCACGGAAGAAGGCCAAACGGCCAACGAATGGGTCGGTCGCGATCTTAAAGGCCAATGCAGAGAACGGCTCTTTTGGATCTGGTTTTCTGGTGATCTCACCCCCGGTATCCGGATCGGTACCGATGATATCGTCCTTGTCCAATGGAGAAGGCAGGTAACGGCAAACCGCATCCAAAAGGAACTGCACCCCTTTGTTCTTGAACGAAGATCCACAGACCATCGGGATGATGGCGCGGTCCATAACCGCAGCCCTTAGGGCGGCGTGTACTTCCTCTTCAGTGATGGAATCTTCATCTTCGAAGAATTTCTCCATCAACTCCTCATCATATTCCGCAACGGCTTCGATCAAAGCCGCACGGTATTCTTTTACCTCGTCTTGCATTTC
Organism: Flavobacteriaceae bacterium; assembly: GCA_013214065.1. Classification (GTDB taxonomy): domain Bacteria; phylum Bacteroidota; class Bacteroidia; order Flavobacteriales; family Flavobacteriaceae; genus Flagellimonas_B; species Flagellimonas_B algarum. The sequence continues at coordinate 3,563 of JABSPK010000015.1, read as the reverse complement.
TGCAGGAATGTCGATGACATCGAAGGTCGAACCGAAATTCTCATCATGCCAAACGATGGCCCTGTTCTTGGCCAAATCGACGATTCCTTTGAAATCGGCTTCCTCACCGATCGGCAATACGATCGGTACGGCGTTCGAACCCAACATTTCGCGAACCTGTTTGCACACGTTCAAGAAGTTGGACCCTTGACGGTCCATTTTGTTGACGAACCCGATTCGTGGTACTTTATAGTTATCGGCGAGTCTCCAGTTGGTTTCCGACTGTGGCTCTACCCCATCTACGGCACTGAACAAGAACACCAATCCGTCCAAAACACGTAATGAACGGTTTACCTCTACGGTAAAGTCAACGTGCCCGGGGGTATCGATGATATTGAAGTGGTATCCTTTCGCATCTGCGGTAGGTTGCCCGTTTTCGGTCGGGAACTGCCAAGTACAGGTGGTAGCGGCAGAGGTAATGGTGATCCCACGCTCTTGCTCTTGCTCCATCCAGTCCATAGTAGCCGCACCATCGTGCACCTCCCCGATCTTATGGCTTACCCCGGTGTAGAACAAAATCCGCTCCGTGGTAGTGGTCTTTCCGGCATCGATGTGTGCAGCGATACCGATATTCCTAGTGTATTTTAAATCTCTTGCCATTTTGGTACTTAGAATCTAAAGTGAGAGAATGCTTTGTTTGCTTCCGCCATTTTGTGGGTATCGACCCTTTTCTTGACCGCTGCCCCTTCTTCTTTGGACGCTGCTAAAATCTCAGCGGCCAATTTTTGGGCCATGGATTTCTCGTTTCGCTTTCTTGCGAAAGTGATCAACCACTTCATGGCTGTTGAGATCTTACGGTCTGGACGGATTTGCATCGGAATCTGGAACGTTGCCCCACCGACCCGTCTACTGCGGACTTCAACGTGTGGCATTACGTTCGATAATGCATCCTTCCAAAGTTCTAGACCTGACTTTTCATCATCGGTCTTTTTCTCTTCGACAATGTCAATGGCGTCGTAGAAGATCCTGAACGCCACGGATTTTTTACCATCCCACATCATCATGTTGACAAATCGTGTCACCAATTGGTCACCAAATCGTGGATCTGGCAACAACGGCCGTTTCTTTGCCTGTCTTTTTCTCATTGCTTCCTTTTAAAGTTGATTACTTCTTAGGTCGTTTTGCACCGTACTTAGATCTCCTTTGGGTACGACCGGCAACACCGGCGGTATCCAAAGCACCACGAACGATGTGGTATCTAACACCTGGCAAATCCTTGACCCTTCCACCTCTTACCAATACTATCGAGTGCTCTTGGAGGTTGTGCCCTTCTCCGGGGATGTATGCGTTGACCTCTTTACCGTTCGTCAACCTGACCCTAGCTACTTTTCGCATAGCCGAATTCGGTTTTTTCGGTGTCGTGGTGTATACACGCGTACAAACTCCCCTACGTTGGGGGCAAGAATCCAAAGCAGCCGATTTACTCTTCTTGGTAATCGTGACCCTTCCTTTTCTTACTAATTGTGAAATTGTTGGCATTAACTTCTTTGTTAAAAATCAAAAAACCCTCATTTTGAGGGCTGCAAATGTATAATTTTTTGACCATAAATCAAATAGCCTCAACTTAATTTATCGTCAACCCCTGATTCTCGACCATAGGAACAGGTGATTTTCGGATTTGAACTTGAACATCAGGCCCATTAATCAAAACCCCAAACCCCCTAAATTCCGTTAATGGAAAAAGGAAAAAAAGCGATGTATTTGTCCGAATTGTCTTTGAACGTTTATACCTTATATATGTAGGCACATTTTTTTTTGCGCAAAACGGTCTCGTCTCGCAATGGTTCAAGACAAGGCATCTTGACACCGCCAAAGTCACCACTTGAAAGGCCAGGACCGCTTGGATTTATCGAACAATTCACTAAGGAAACCCGACTTACACCACAAGCAATTACTTCAACCCATTTAAATAGTTACAAATGACCACCAAGTGATCAGGGTCTTTAAAGCTAAGGTTGTTTGAATTGACATACGCAGCCAGCGACTTCGCTTCGGACTTGGAAAGAAATGCGAACACAGCCTTTTTCGATGGACGGAAAAATTTTGGATCAACCCCGTCGACAGAAAGATACCAACCCATCTTATCCACAAACCTGTGGGGAAACGAATTCTGCAATGAGGTTGTCGCCTGCTTTCCTTCTTTGAAGATTTTGGTTTTACGCTGATACAATTGGAACCGCCCCTCCTTGATCAGCTTAAAAAGATAACCCCGCTGAATTTCGCCTTTTTGAGTTTTAAATGGACGGTACACCAATACCTCATTCAAGATCTCACAGGAAATAGGTTCACTCTTATGAAGCGCTTCGGTCACCCCTCCGGCATTCCGTATCAACTCGACTTCGTCATTAAAGGCATCATAACGCAATTTGTATTTGCCATAAAGCTCGTCACCATAGAACACCGAACCCATTATGAATTGGTCGTTCAAATAGACGCTCCCTTCAATATCATCAAGTCCAAGTTTACGCTCGGATCCCAATACCGCGGTTTTGTTACGAAGGTCATTGAACCAATTCAAGGCACTGGGGTTGTTACCTAGACCACCTCCATCACCACTCTTTAACAAAGCAAAACGTGATTGCGTGAACACCCCACCTTCTCCTTGACCTAGACATAACATAGGCAAGGAAACCAAGATGGCTACTAAAACCCTTTTGATTCCGATACCGATCGACCGATCGTTTTCCGCCACACCGAAACGATGGTGTGTAGCTGAGTTCTTATTAATGTTAAATGTGCAATTCGTATTCATCAAAAAAATGGCTAAAAATTAACGTACACCTAATATATACGCCATGTTTTGCGATATGGTGAATATTTATCGGGAGTGTGAAATTTTAGTGAAATTAGTTTGGATTATTAACATGAAATTATGATTTTAGCGGTTAGCTAATTCAAATAATTTAAAAATGAGAACAAAACTAAATGGAATCTTAACGCTATTATTGGCGTTTGTTGTGCACATTTCTTTTGCACAAGACAAGACGATTTCAGGTACGGTTACCGATTCAGACGGTCTACCATTACCCGGGGTCAACATTGTCGTCGAGGGCACCTCTAACGGTACCCAAACGGATTTTGATGGTAATTACTCGATTACCGCCAGCGAAGGTCAGAGTCTCCTTTTCACCTACATCGGTCAGAAGGATGTCAGAAGGACGGTCGGTGCCGGAACTACCATCAACGTGCAGATGGAGGAGGATGCACAGGCACTCGAGGAAGTGGTTGTGACCGCCCAGGGTATCAAAAGGGAAAAGAAGGCCCTAGGGTACGCCGTGACCTCCGTCAGCTCGGAACAATTGGAAAACAGAACCGAGGGTGACGTCGCCAGGGTTCTTTCCGGTAAAGCAGCGGGTGTACAGATAACCTCTGCGGGTGGTGCCTCAGGTTCCGCAACCAACGTAACGGTTCGGGGTCTTAGTTCCTTTAGTGGAAGTAACCAGGCACTGTTCATCGTTGATGGTATCCCGTTCAGTAACGATACCAACACCAGTCAGAATGGTGCCGCAGGGAACTTCGTGAAT
>JABSPK010000014.1 GCA_013214065.1 Flavobacteriaceae bacterium | reverse complement strand
TCTTTTCATTGAGGTCATTAATGATGTCAACGAAATCAGCCTTCTTCTTACCCAATTCGTTGTTAAGGCGAATAACAGAATGTGCGCCCTTGAAAGTTTTTTTAATCTTACGGGTTCGGTTATTCCAATCAGAGAGGGGCAAAGCAATCTTCGTTGGAATATTAGCTGTTTTACCTTGATGACTGAGGCGAAAAACAAGAGGGAAATTTCCGTTTTTTCGTGGTCGTCTTTTGTCGAGAGAAAGCGTTATACTTGTAATCATATAGAATATAGATACTCAAAAATTTGCACTTTTTTTGCACTTTTTTTTGAATCTTATTGACAGTTATTGAGCTTAATAAAAATCATAAATAATTGATAATCAGTAATAATATAATTCAATTAGATGTAGCAGAAGTCAAAAATAACTGCCTTCTAAGCAGACGGTCGCAGGTTCGAATCCTGCCGCGATCACGAATGAATGACCCAAAAAAGAAAAAACGCCAAGCTTGCTTGAGCGTTTTTTTATTTGGGGCATTCTCAGCACGGAGTGCTGCAGGAAGAACCGAGTGCAGCGAGGTTAATCCTCACTTCAATTGAGTTCAACTCGGAGTGCTGCAGGAAGATCGCCAGGGGCGATCAATCCTCATCCTTTTTCAAGGATTTCCTTTTATTTCTTTTTCTAAGGAAGAACCGAGTGTAGCGATTTCAAAATAAAACCTTGTGGAGTTGCAATAGATAGTGCTTTGTCAAATGGTTCGTATGCCATAAACCAAGGTCTGGAAATTCGTATAAGAAGATGGACCATACCAAGTCAAACAAGCCTTAAAATAAGGAAAATGAACTAGTATTTTCCAAATAGCTTCTTTCCGGAATTAGTTGGGTCAGATATTTAAATGCAACTCAGTTGCATTTAGAATCGCACCGCTTATCTTTGTAACAACGATGAACTAAAAAAATCAAGAAAATCCGATACTGGGTTTCAGGCACTTTTTTTAGGGGATAAATTGATCGATCCTTTGATTTGGGATTCTTGAAATAACCGATAAACGTTCAGTAACTGAAAATGCGAACCCTTATAGCCAATAAAAATGAATTACGTATGAAACAGCTAAAACGCTTACCGAAAAGAATAAAAATACTCATCCCAATGATAGGGATGGTCCTCCTCTGGTCAAGTTGTGGTGATAAAAAGGCATCGAATGAAAACCTACAAAAAGCGTTTGAAATCCACAATGAAGCTCTAGGAATACAAAAGTCGGCACTAGACCAAATGGCCAAGTTAAGAGCCAACAAGGATAGCCTGTTCTTAGATACGTACTCAAACGAATTAAATACCATCAGTAGTTCACTTGAAGCGTGGAACGAACAACTGGTGGAGGTACCTGGTTTCGATGATCACGACCATTCACACCATGACCATTCAGATCATGATCATGATCATGATGAACATCAACAAAATGGACACCAAGAGTTGACCCCGGAGCAACATCTAGAAGTACAACAACAACTTCTAGTCGAAATACGGGCAATCGCGGAAAAAATCGAGAAAATAAAGGAATAACCCCTGGCCAAACGAGAACAAGGATGTGGCTTTCAAGCGCAGTGATAATTCCATAATTGTAAGGTAATATGATATTAAGTGGTTTGGAAATAGCTGAGCGAATGGGAAAGGATATCACTATCGATCCCTATGACCCGAATCAGCTTAACCCAAATAGTTATAACCTTCGGCTTCATAATGAACTGTTAGTATATGATAATCCCGTACTCGATATGAAAATCGACAATGCGGTATCTCGACTAACCATTCCTCCGACCGGATTGAAATTGGAACCAGGGAGACTGTATCTTGGCCGCACTGTAGAACACACGCGTACCGAGAGGCTGGTACCCATGTTGGAAGGCAGAAGCAGTATTGGAAGGCTCGGAATGTTCGTTCATGTTACCGCCGGTTTCGGAGATGTTGGGTTCAACGGTTTTTGGACCCTGGAGATTTTTGTGGTGCAACCACTGGTCATTTATCCATCCATAGCGATATGTCAGATTTATTACCATCATATCGATGGGGACTATACGACATACAAGCAAGGGAAATATCAGGACAATATGGATATTCAAGCCAGCAAACTATTTCAGGATTTTAAGATTTCATGAACCTACTAAAAGCCCTTACCATCGCTATGGTGCGCTTCTATCAAGTGGCCATATCCCCTTTTTTTCCTGCCAGTTGCCGGCACCAACCGACATGTTCGCAATATATGATTGATGCCATTAATGAGTGGGGTGTTGTAAAGGGGCTGGTTCTTGGGACTAACAGGTTGTTAAGATGCCACCCATGGGGCACAAAGGGGTATGATCCAGTACCCCCAAAAAAATCCATTCGAAAGAATCCGGAACATAACGATGAGACTAAAAGGCTTACCGTTGATTGCCAAAAAAAGAAGGAGATTCCATAGAAAACAATCGAAATCGCAAAATGGACATTAGACCAGTTTATCTAAAAAACTCCCTTAAAGGGGAAAAAGAACTTTTCATTCCCGTTGTAAAAGGAAAAGTAGGCATGTATGTATGTGGCCCTACGGTTTATGGAGCACCCCATTTGGGTCATGCGAGGTCCGCAATCTCATTCGACACCGTGTTTCGATATTTTAGCTTTTTGGGGTACAAGGTGCGCTATGTACGTAACATTACGGATGTTGGCCATTTGGAAGATGAATTGAACGAACAGGGTGAAGATAAAATCGCCAAAAAAGCCCGTATCGAGCAGCTTGAACCTATGGAAGTGGCTCAGCATTATACCAATTTGTACCGGACCATGATGGCTAAACTCAACGTATTGCCACCATCCATAGAGCCTACGGCATCAGGACATATCGTAGAACAGATCGACATGATCGAGCGGATTATGGCCAATGGCTTAGCTTACGAAAGCGAGGGCTCCGTTTATTTGGATGTTGTCGAATATGCTAAAAAATACGATTACGGACAGCTCTCAGGCCGGGTGTTGGATGATTTACTGTCAGGAAGTCGTGCACTTGACGGACAGGATCAAAAGAAAAATCCGGTTGATTTTGCACTTTGGAAAAAAGCGGACCCAGAGCATATCATGAAATGGCGCTCTCCTTGGGGTATGGGATTTCCAGGATGGCATATAGAATGTTCTGCAATGAGTATCAAATATCTTGGACTTCCATTTGATATTCATGGAGGGGGTATGGATCTTAAGTTTCCACACCATGAGGCGGAAATTGCCCAGTGCTATGCTGCCTTTGACCGTGCTCCCGTGCATTATTGGATGCATAATAATATGGTGACACTGGATGGACAGAAAATGGCAAAATCCAAGGGTAATTTTATCTCCCTTGGCCAGATGTTCAGTGGCGATCATCCCCTTCTTGACAAAGCTTACAGTCCGATGACGCTTCGCTTTGTGATGTTACAGGCACACTATGGTAGTACCATAGATTTTTCAAACCAGACGATGAAGGCAGCTGAGATAGCTTCACGGAAGCTGTTGAAAGGACTAAAACTCATTGATGGATTACCAATGATGGAGTCTGGAAATGTCGACAATGACTTATCAAATCGAATAGTGACCGTCTGCGAAAGTTGCTATGAAAAAATGAGTGATGACTTCAATACCGCCGAAACCATCGCAAGTCTTTTTGAACTTTTGCGGTTGACAAACAAGCTTACCGAAGAACGGATCACTATAGCCGAAGCGGCACGGGCCACACTTCAAAGCACCTATAGGGGCTTCCTCACCGAAGTTTTAGGGATGCATGATGAAACCGTCATAAGCACGAACGATGGGTTATTTCCCGAAGTGATGGATGTTCTAATCGAGGTGAGGCAAAAGGCACGTTCGAACAAAGACTTTACCTTCTCCGATTTTATAAGGGATCGGTTGGCTAAAATTGGAATACAAGTAAACGATGGTAAAGAAAGTGCAACCTATGAAACCAACCGAGACTAATTTCAGGGTTTAGCTTGTTCTTGAACATTACTCTAAAGCGTATGCCCGGGGCATAGGCCACTCATCCGAATATCCTCCAAGCCAATCTTTTGATTCAATTTCTTGGTCAGTGGCCAGACAGGCTTCGAGTTCCGACCTTATTTCTACTTCGTTCAAATTTTGACCGATGAATACGATTTCAATTTTTCTATCCCCGAAGGTTTTATCCCAGCTATCCTCGATGATGTCCTGATTTTCTTGGTAAGCTAAATACTGGATTCGTTTTTTTACGGGCATACTACTCCACCAAACTCCAGCACCGTGCGATTTTAAAGAACCGCCTGCCTGGCCCCAAATCAAGGCTTGTTCAGGTCTTGAAGCTAACCAAAACAATCCTTTACTTCTAATAATGGTACGGGGAAAGTTCTTGGCAAAGCTTAAAAAACGTTCTGGGTCAAAAGGTTTTTTAGATTTAAAAACAAACGATCCAATTCCATATTCTTCCGTCTCAGGAGTATGTTCGTCCTTTTGAAGTTCCTCAATCCAACCCGCACTTTGCTCTGCTTCTTCATAGTTGAAAAGTCCTGTGTTAAGAATTACTTCCGGTGCTACTTTACTATAGGTGGATTCAATTATTTGGGCAGAAGGGTTTAGCTTTTGGATCGCACCCTTTAATGTTCGTAGTTCCTCAGCGGTTACCAAATCCGATTTATTTAAAAGGATAACATTGGCAAACTCGACTTGATCGGTTAAAAGATCGGCAATTGTTCGATCATCTCCGTCCATATCCGTCAACTCCCTATCCATTAGGGTTTCCGGGCTACCGAAATCATTAAAAAAATTGAAGGCGTCGACTACGGTAACCATCGTATCAATGTAACTGAAACGTGAGAGATCAATACCATTCTCTTCATCCACAAAAGAAAACGTTTGGGCAACAGGAACGGGTTCACTGATACCCGTACTTTCTATCAAGAGATAATCGAATCGATTTTCCTGGGCCAATCGTTCTACTTCAACCATTAAATCCTCCCTAAGGGTGCAACAAATACATCCGTTGCTCATTTCTACCAGTTTTTCTTCCGTACGCGAAAGGGTGTTCTCGTTCTTTACCAGTTGGGCATCTACATTGACCTCACTCATATCATTGACGATCACGGCTACTTTCAAACCTTCTTTATTGTGTAAAACGTGATTGAGCAAGGTGGTTTTACCTGCACCGAGGAAACCGCTCAGAACCGTTACGGGGAGCTTTTTTTCTGTTATCATATCGTTTAAATATCTACTGAATATTGATTCTTAATGTAATCTTCCAACTGTGGAAAAATCCAAACAAGCTGTATTGTATGATGTTATCCATTTACAGCCACCATCGTATAGCCGCGGTCCTTGTTCAAATAACTTTCCCTACCAATGTATGCGCTACTATTATCGCATATCATCAAGAAACTTGAGATCATTTTGCGCTATGTCGAGTTCTCTGTAAAAACAAGCTTTTCTATGGTTACCCTGTAAATCATAGGTATGGCAGACACCCCGGCCCATCAACGTCACTTGATACACCAATGCGTCCTGATCACAATCGATCAGAATTCTATCGATTTTAAGGAAGTCACCCGAAGTTTCACCTTTAGTCCAAAGTGTCTTTCGTGAAGTACTCCAAAATGTCGCCAACTTTGTCTCAAGCGTTTTCTCCAATGCTTCTGCATTTACGGAAGCCATCATCAATAGTTGCCCCGTGGAAGTCTCTTGAACGGCCACCGGTAACAGCCCTCCACGCTTTGCAAACTGAGGATTTAGCCTTAGACCCTCCTCCAGTTCGACTACCGTGAAATTGTCCTTGTCACTAGAATGCTGTTCTCTTTGAAGGGAAGTCCTATTATTCATTTTTTAAGTTTCCTTTTTTTGTCAACACTGGCATGCTATTGTCCATTGAACAAATAAATGCGACTGTGTGGCAAATTTAGAAAAACCGTTTGTTATTGCAACTCAGTTGCAATAAATTTGGCATATGGGAGTGGTAAGAAAAACTAAATCGGTCAAGGCATTGTTACATGAATTTAATCAAACCAAGACCGCTATTTCGACACTAGAACTTATAGAGCGGCTTGGTAACCAGATGAACAAGTCTACTGTATACCGAATTCTTGATCGTCTTGAAGATGGGGGGGTGCTCTACTCTTTTATTGGACGTGACGGACTTGCGTGGTATGCATTGGGCAATAAAAAGGATGCTTTGCACCCCCAAAAGGAAAATGCCCATTCCCATTTTCAATGTGTCGATTGTGGTAAAACCGAATACTTGCCTATCAGTGTTCCCATTCCTGAAGTTGGAGAACATCGTATTGAAACAATCTCACTTTTGTTCGTAGGAAGATGCGCCAATTGTATTTCATGTTAGCACTGCAAACAAGTGAATTAGCACCGGTTAATTTTATAATACTATTCCCATGCCTTGTGGAAACTGAAAAACCTTTAGGTTTTCCACTTTAGGTATAATTCCTTCCATCAAGGAAAATTGAAGAACAGCTCAATACAAACTCCAAGCACAAAACTAAGCAGGGCAGCGATCAATGAAATCGGTTTTAAATCGAAATGGTTTTTAAACGCCAGCCACAAACTGACCAGGGCACAGAGACCAAGTACAACGGTGCCATATACAGGCACGATACTTTCGAAAAGCCCGATCTGATCGAAAATGGGATCGAGAATCGCAGTAAACCCAAAAAGGGCCAAAGCGAAATTCGTTTTTTGATGTCCAACGAATACATAGTACGCTGCTATGAAAAGCTCGATCGCTAAGGCCAAGGGTCCGAATTGATTGTAGTAGGCTCTTTTGAAATAGGCCTCGAAGCCTTGCGGAAAGGCGATGTCCAATAGAAAAGCCACCCCTAGGCCAATGGCGATGACCAAAAGGATGGCGGATATGGTTTTTCTTTTTTTCACGAGCATGTTTAGATTATGGCTATACTACCGGTCTGTCCCCGTTGCAGGACCTTCAACCCTTTCAAGGTAGGAAAAAATGTGAAGCGAGGCTTGAGTTTGGCCTTAGATAGAGGCGGAACTATATTTCGATCCTCCCATAGTTTTTCAACACTTTCAATACCCATAGCGTTTGTATGCCGGCCCATTCCAGTTTCGTACCTTCACTAATACCGTACCAGGTATCCCAGCGTCCATCTTCTTTTTGTCTGCCGATCAATGCTTCGATATCGGCGTCAAGGTTCGCTTTTGAAAATATGGGATGCATGATGCCATCAGGTGATGGCGCATAATTCAAACGATTGGGTTTGCCATACAAGCCCCATCCGTCATCGGTTCGGTCTTTACAGAGTACGCCATCTGCTAATATCCACTTTTTTAAGAATTCGACCCTCGTGTTGGCCTTGTCTTTACTTCGGGTATGCATCAAAAAAGTCAACCATCTCGGCACGCAGAGGTAGCAAAAAACGTGTTTGTCTTGGATTCGTTCGAATTCACTCCAGATGAAGGCCTCTGCTTTAGCCATCCAAGGGATATCGACACCGTACTTTTCCAACATCCCGAGCAAGGGTGCCGTGGTACTTAAGGCAGCCCATTCCTTGACTGTTTTGAAATGCCCTTCACAGGGGTAGTCGCTTTTGGGTCGGAACATCCAGGGAATCCCACCCTTATCCGTTGTAATGCGTTCAAAATAGGGCATAAAATCGTTTAAGATCACTTCTTTTGTCAGATACCCTACTTCATCGAGTAATTCAAGGGCCATGATGCTAAACAGGGGTTGACTTTCAGGGGATGCGGTGTCGGGCTCCATACCATGTCCGAAGCCGCCATCGGAATTTCGATACGCGTATACCGCGTGGACCACACCTTTGTTATCCCCATTAGCAAAATGAAAATCAAACAAGCGTCTTTCGATCATTCTTGCATTGGTCAATATAAAATCCCTTGCCCTGAGGAAGTCGGTTTTGGCTAACATGATATTGCTTTGATGGATGGTTTACATTTGAACTCGGTAAGGGACCAACGATTTCGAAATGGTCGCTACGAACCAGATGCTACTATCTTTTTGGGTTTTCACTTCTTCGGCAACCGATTCTTTATGGTAGCGATTTGCCCCATATGGTTGGCCGAATGCTCCATCACATGATACCAGATGTAATGGTAGTTCAACCCCTCTTCGATATTCGAGGCGAACCAGGCATCGTCTTTGGTGCGGAGTTTGGCGAGGGATTTTTCACGCACCTCGCCCCATAGTTCCAAATAATAGCTGATGGGCTGGCCCTTAACGATGCTTTTCACTTTTGCATTGATCTTACCCGCAACACCCAATCGTGTGCGCTCGGCATCCGTCCAATCGCGGCCTTCTAGGGTGGCCACCTGGTAGTAGGATTCCGTAGACACCAAGTGCATGAGCAGGGCCCCTATGCTATTGGCATCGGCATCGTATTCGAAATCGGTCTGGGCTTGGTCCAAATCCTTTACTTGTTCGGTGATCCGGTCCTTCAAATCCTCCAGCATATAGACCATCTGGCCGATTTGGGGGGAATAGCCTTCTACCGATTTGAGTTCCCCTTGGGCATGCAGAAAAAGCATGGGTAGGAGTACAAGGGTCAGGCAGCTGGTGGTTTTGGAGCATTTCATGGTATGTGGTGTTTCGATTGCTTTGGTTCTTGGAAACCCTCCTTTCGGAGGTCGTTTCCACAGCAAAAGATACTCCTTTACCTCAAAATACCGGGGGTTGCCGACTCCTTTGACATGGATTTAACACACCAAAAATAACAGTGGAAGCAGGCGCTACTCCCTTGTGATGATTTGCATTAGCCCATCGAGGATCTCATCCTTCCCCTCCAACAAATGGTCTTTGATTTCGATGTCGGGTAGGACGCCCTGCCCGGTATCTATGCCACTGACCCGTTCGATTTTTCCCTTGGATACATCCACCGCAATCCCGGTGTTGGGTAAGGAATAGGTGAAGATCGATGCAAAAAGGTTGGGATACTCCGCGGTTTCCTCACCCACGATTTCCCCAAAACCATAATCCTGTATTTGGGCGGCCGTGACCGTGGCTTGGGAATAGGATTGCCGGTTGACCAAAACATACACCTTACCCGTAAATCGTTTGCCCTTTGGTTGGGGCTCGTAATATCCAAAATCAAAGGGGTAAATCGTACCATCGGTATGGGTCAAAAACGAGTTCCAATAGGCCTTGGTAGTGTCTTTGGTCTGTCGTACGTTTTCCTTGACCAAGGCACTGGATTTCAATTGGAATTTGGACGCCCATTTGAAAGGTTGGTCGGCGATATATGACACCATATAGTCACCAAAGCTATCGTCACCACCGGGATTGTTCCTGAGGTCAATGAGGAGCGTTTTGGCTTTTCGGATTTTGGTTTGGATAAAGGCCGAATCGATGAAGGCCCGATATCGCGCTTCGTCACCCCCCAGTTCCCCAGGTCGCAGGTAGGCCACCGATTCCGAAAGGAAGCGAAACCTACGATCCTTCTGCAAAATATCGTCCCGCTTAAATTCATAATCCTCCAGTACCCGGATGCCCTTCAAATCATGGGTTTCGAGCTGACCATTGTGTTCTACTTCGACCTCATAGGTATTCTCCCCACCGAATACCTGCCAATAGTAACGGGGCAAGCTAAAACCCTCTAATTGCGCTTGTGCGAAATACAGGCGTTCGGCCGGTATTTGGAGGTATATCCTCTCGAGCACTGCTGTTATGGGCATACCATTGATCGATTTTAGCTCGGCCCCTATGGGTATAGTAGTTTCATCCGACCAGTTTTTCCGGATCAGGGCGTTGCCGTTTTCGATGGCGATTTCCAAGGGAATTATTCGGCCGCCCGATTCGGCATAATCGCGGTAGGCCTGGGCTGGAAAGCTGATCCGTGTATGGGCATTATGGGCCTTTGCTACCAGTTGTTGAAAAAGGGTGGTGGTCTCCAACATACTGAAGCTGTCTTTTACGATTTGGTTTTGGATTTGGAGATAGTGTGCCTTAAAGGCTTGCTTGGAGGTGTAGGCGTACAGGTTGAAATGTGTGGCTTCCAAGGAGGTCATGAGTTCCTCCAAATCCGATAGGACCTCCTCCTTTGAAAAACGTTGGGCCGGTAGCGATAGATTGTACAGAAAAGTCAAGGGGACTATGATTGCCAGCGCAATTCTTTTCAGAAAGGGTTGTATTTGATGCATTTGTTCGTTTTTGCGGCAAACCTAGGCTGAAAAAGGGTTTTAGGCGTCCGACTGCTTCCGTTTGGACCCTTTTTTCAGTTGTTTCAGGTATTCGCTAGGGGTTTGCTGAGTCATTTTTTTGAAGACATGGTTAAAGGTGGATTTGGAATAAAATCCACATTCATAGGCATGGCCGAGCAAGGACAGTGTATCGCGATCAGGGGATTGCAATCGCTCTTTGAAGGCCCCGATCCGATAGGCATTCACCAGATCATAAAAATTACGATCGCAGTTTTGATTGATTTTTGAAGACAGTGTTTTCGGTTTCATCCGCATGGCATCGGCCAACAAAGAAAGGTTGAGGTCGGGGTTGAGGTAGGGCCGCTCGGCTTCCATCAACCGCTCCAATTTTTCGAGAAAGGCAGTATCCTTTGGACCCTCTTCAAGGGATGCTTTTTTAGGATCCGGTTTGAAATGGACGATATCCCGTTCTTTTTGCACATAGCCTTTGAACCCGATCCAACAGGTGATAATGGCCAAGATCACGAAATTGGGCAGAAAGTAGTAGGTCCGTAATTCATGATCAAACGCGAAGCGATCGATTTCGGTCAAAATGTTCCATAGGATCTGATGGCCGGCATAGATGATGATCGGAGCTTGTAGCCAGCGCAGGGAACGGTTGTCGATTTTCGAGTAATAGTCCTTGAGCCGGTTTTGGTATTTGATCAAAAGTGATAAGGCGATCACACTGTAGCCCAAAATGGAGAGCACCCCTATCCATTGTTGGGTCAAATACACATAGGATTGGAAGGGCATTTCGTCGAGGTACAACCCATCGGAGCCCAGCCGATAGATAGCGGTGCGGTAGAATAGAAATTCGAGTACCAAGGGTACAAAGTGCGCGTAGTGTTTCCTTGTAAAGCGGAACTCCGGGTCCGTGATGCATCGGGTATAGAAGTAGAGGGCCGGACCGATACCGTACAGCATCTCCATTTGGATATAGCGGAATACATGCAGCAGCCCCTGGTCTTTGAGCACGTTGACCACGACGATGTTCAATGCCATCAAGGCGTAAAAGAAGACCAACAACGCCAAGAAGGTATTGGCCGTCCGTCTCGGGCGTTTGAAGAGGAGCAACCCACTGAGTACCATGGCCTGTATGGCGAACACGCAGATGATAGTAAATAGGATGGGGTTGGAGGTAATCATGCCCGGAGGTCGTATTTCAATATGCCGGCCAAGGTAGGATTTTGCAAGTTGCCATTAAAATATTTGGTGGGCGAAAGGTAACTCAAATCCCAGGTGTCCGCTGTTGCTTCTTCTTAAAATAAATAGATAAAATTTCTGTCGGGATTGATTTTACAACCGAACCATGGCTTGAATGTTTTAAATAACACTGTTGATTTAATGGAATTAACTCGAAACTTGAATTGGTTAGGATAACCATAATCTCAGAATTCTACCAATTTCCATAAGGGCCAAGCATACGGCAATAAAGAGTGCCGAAAGGGCTATTCGTTGAATTCTCGGGAGGTCCCGTATTATTTTGGACGACAATTCTAGGGCTATTTTTGATTTCTCTAGCTCAACGGCTTCCTTTTTTTCAGATTGGGTCTGTGTTCGAAATGCATTTGCAAAGCCCCCATTCAAATTGAAATTAGAAGCGATACCGTTTTCAACTGTCATGCTTGATTCCTTTTTTAAACCGGTCATCTTCGCCAGTCCACGCTCAGTGAAGAACATTGCCAAACGTTCGAATTCACGCAAATAGTATTCGTCATGGAAAATTATGTCGTAGGCATTGTTGGGTGGTGGAATCATGGAAAGTTCCCTCAGATTACCTGGGCTAAGACGAGTGGTGTTGACCAAATATTCCAACATTCAATCCAATGTATGAATATCTTCTTTTCTAATCCTAGTCATTTCGTATAACTCACCTGAAAATTAGTCCATATAAAGAACTAACGCATTAATCTAATTCAATGGGAGAATTTTAATAATAAAAAATCACTTTATCTATTCCAATTCCCATTGAAACTTAAATAGGTGAAAGGAGGATAACTGACCAACTTGCGTACTCTAGATTATTTTTTTTCGAGTTTTCTATTGAATTGAACCAGGATTGCAACAATTGGGATGGTCTTGACCCTTGGTTTGTGACAACCGAGCAAACCGGTCATTCTATGTATTTATTCCAGAATTTATTTTGGATAAGCTGGATTAATTGAGTTCGATCAATATGGGGCTTGCTGTGTAAAAATAGTCTTCCAAATTGTCAATTTCTTTGGATTTTGGGGTTTCACCGAAGCGATACGCAAATTCGTGGACGGTATAAGAATCGGAATTTAACAATGCGAGGTCTTCAGATTCACTCCTTTCGTTCCAATACAGATGTATTGAAGGTCTATCTGCAAACATAAATTCATATAAATGATCACCTCTTTTAAGGACTTGGTCAAAGCCATCGGTTTTTTCAATCAATAGTTTGAGATTGTAGTAGGCCGGTTTTCTTTCGCCATTGCTTTTCAAAATTCCAGCAAAACGCCAATTAGGAATGTAGTAGTTTTCAAAATCCACATCGGTTGAAACGAATATTTTTTCAACCCCGGATGCGAACCCAACGGCGATTTTTTTAATCATGTAATCGGCTTGTAGGCTATCGAATTCCATTATCGCATTTGCGTTACCACCGATCAGATCGTGGTATAGTCGCTTTTCGTTTTCAGTTCCGAAATCAGGGTCAAGCCAAGGGGCGGAATACATATCATCGACCCAAATTGGTTTGGTATATCCGTTGGACAGCATTTCGTTTTCGATCCAATTGACCGTTGGAGGAATCGCTTCATGTTCCCTAGAGGTGTGAATGGAGAAAACGTCGTAATAGCCTTCTCCATTTTTCAAAACCGATTGCACGAAGTCTAACTTTTCGGAAATAAGATCCTCATCGAAGTTTTGCGGTTTTATGAAGTAATTCGCAGGGTTAAAGCCAAACGCCATGACTTTGACATCCGGTTGAATGGCTTTCGCGGTTCGATAAATTATCGAAAGGGCGTGTACATAACCAATGCCATTGAGCCATTCGTTCTCTGCTTCCGATCCGACTTGCAAGGCTTCGACATTGAGGTTGGTCAAAATGTACTCGATGACGGCCGCCAAATTTTGCTCATGTGATGGGGCCACACCTAAAATACCATCTTCACTAGATCCATTTTCAGGGTTGGTGACTTGGTTGTTGGGATCTTTTACCAAGGCCCAATTTGATGAAAGACGGAAGTTGAGTTGTAGCTTTCTATTTGAAGCGGAAAGGGCGCTTTTCAATGCCATCATTTCGTTTTTAAGCCGATAATCATGTACGCCGTTTTCGGGGGCATTGGGCTCGATTTCGTCCCAACTGATTCCATTGACCCCTGAAATACCGTCACCCAGCAAGGCGATATGGCTTAAATACGCTTGGTTTAAACCATCGATACCATATGCCGACTTTAGGGTATTGGTTTCTTGAGGGTTGACCGACTGGATATCCATTTCTTCAGAACAGCTTACCAGTAGTAAAATGATGAGAACTACTTTACAATTATCCATGTGTGCTATTTTGTTTTAGACTACAATGGGTATCTAGGGTTTAACGAAAACGGCATCGCTAAGGCGAATTAGTTGTATTGGGTTCTTTTCCCTTTTTCCCCTTGTAAAGGGTAAGGATTCCAGAAATCGATTCGAATGATTTTAGGATGATCATTGGATTCATTGATCGGATATGCGTTCGTTTCCATTTTGGTTGCCAGGGTGCGATTGGTCAGCACTTTGGCAAATTTTGCTTGCGGCTAATCGTGTTGAGGTTCAAAATCGCTGGTCCATCCATTGTTGGATTTTTTGGTTTGCCGCTTTTATTTCGGTGATGTTTTTGGTATCCGGATTTTCGAATTCGTCCAACAACCCATAACGTCTTGCTTTATTGCGTTGATATGCACCACATAGATGGAAACCTACGCACCCGGGATTTTCGTACAATCGGATCACCACATCGGCATACCAAGCCCCATTATTGAAGGTAAACTCACCGGGTTTCGTTTGCCATTTAATATTGGCCGCATCCGCAAGTAATACGGGTTTACCGGTTTTCAGATGCCAGGCCTTGAGATGCGTAACGGGGTCACGGAAATCTTGGAATGAAAGTACATCGACATAGGGTAGGGCAGCTTCGATTACTTCGTGGGCAATCAACTCATTGGCCTCATAACGATCCCCAAAAATCAAATGGTTCTTGTCGAATTGACGTATGGCGTCATGGGTCGTTTTATAATACTGTTTTGCAAGCTTATAGAGTTCTTTTTTACCAGCTTGGGTGTTGAGTAATTCAGGATCAAAAAGAGGCCCCTTCCATGTGTTGAGCGGTCGCGCGTGCACCCATGTAGGGCAATCACTATAAAAATAGCCGATTAAATTCGGATCCTCATTCATTTCTGCGCAGTGGGCCCGGGCGACATATTCACACCACTCCTTCCATTCTTTGCTAAAAAAGTCGAAATGACGGGTATGTTGTTCCCATTGATGCGATTCCGAAAAAGCAAGCATATGGCAGTACGGCATATTTAGGGCCTTATATTCCTCGAAAGTGAACGATCTGGAATGCTTCCATTGTCTTACGGTTACCTCTTGCTCCCATCCAAGGGTATTAAATCCCCATTCCTTTAAATTTTTGGCTACTGATTCCTTTAACCACCTGGTTGTTTTACCATCATATTTATCACGCCAAATATGTATGTTTCCAGGATACCGTAGACTGGCCGGATCGACGTGATTCAATCCTAAGGTGAAAAACGGCTTCCCTTCAGGGGTGATCAACCACCAATGGCCGTCTCTTTCACCGGTTGAGAAGTATCCTTTCGAATGGTTCATTCCTTTTCTAAAGGCCGAATACCCCCAAAATGGCCAAGCCATTGCCAAAGGGACCAAACTTATGCTAGTTTGTAAAAACGATCGTCGATCCACAATTCTTTTCTTTTGTTCAATGTCTTATGGGATGATTTTCTTTAATATTGGGATTACCTCATTACCGATCAATTCGATCGACTTTTTCATCAGATCATTCGATAAGCCGACATCCATTTGAAAATTGAATCGTACTATCCCACCTAATGCTTTCGAATGCCGAGCTATCTTTTCAGCGACTTCTTGGGGTCCTCCAATAACGATAGCGCCTTTTTCATCGTTGGCCATGGTTTCAAACTGTACGCGACTTGGTATTGACCAACCACGTTCTTTACTCATGGATGCCATGACCTCGGCGTATTTCGGATAGTACTGATCAATGGCCTCTTTCATGGAATTTGCCACATAACCGAAAGAGTGTAGCCCTACTTGGAGTTCTTTGGGCGAGAAACCTGCGGTTTCCCCAACATTTCGATATGCCTTGACCAAAGGCTCGAATCGATGGGTCTGTCCGCCAAGTACGGCTAGCATCAAGGGCAGGCCTAAACTTCCTGCCCGGGTGAAAGAGGACGGTGTACCCCCAACCCCTAACCAAATGGGTAATTTGTTTTGAACCGGTCTAGGGTAAATGCGTTGTTCGCGGAGTGGTGGACGAAACAGCCCTGACCAATTTACCACTTCGTTGTTCCTGATTTTTAGGAGGAGCTTTAACTTCTCATCAAAAATGGCATCATAATCGTTCAGGTTATAACCGAACAAAGGAAAAGCATCGATAAAGGATCCGCGACCGGCCACTATTTCGGCCCTACCGTTGGATATTAAATCGATGGTCGAAAAATTTTGAAAGACACGAACGGGGTCAGATGTACTTAAAACCGTTACCGCACTGGCCAATTTTATGTTTTTCGTACGTGCTGCCGCTGCTGCGAGGATGGTTGCCGGTGCCGCATCCAAAAACTCCTTTCTGTAGTGCTCGCCCATACCGAAACAATGCAATCCGACCTGATCGGCAAGTTCGATCCGGTCCAATAATTCACCTATCGCCCGAACACTATCATCATGCCCATTCGGGGATGCCGCAAAGCTATCTATACCTATTTCCATATCATTTTGTTGCGTTAAAACCTTGTTCAATTCGTTTATTGGGAAAAAACCAGATGGCCAATACCAAAACATAACAAAGAATTCCCAAATAAGGGTACCAAAAACTACTCGCGATACCAAGACCGTAAAGAATGAAGGAAATCCTTCCCTTATTGGGCTCATCATGAAACAACAAGGCTGAATTTTCTTGATGACCCTTGGCAATTTGATTCCGCAATACTTTAAATGCGATTGCACACATAAGCAATATCAACCCATACAGAGCGACCGGTATTTTTTCTATATGATTTTCGCCAACCCATGAAGTCGCGAACGGGATCAGTGATAACCAAAACAGCAAATGCAAATTCGACCAAAGTATTTTGCCATTTATTTTCGCAGTGACCTTGAACAAATGATGGTGGTTGTTCCAATAGGTTCCGATATAGATGAAACTGACCACATAGCTTATTACAATTGGTAATATGGTGTTGAGTGCTTCGATAGAGCGCTCTTCAGGGGGTTTCATTTCCAATACCATAATCGTGATGATTATTGCCAAAACGCCATCACTAAAGGTTTCTAAACGGGTACTATCCATCGCATGCTTCTTTATTATGGCGAATTTCCAGAAGGTTTTATGGAACTTTCGCCACCATTTGAATGTTGTTTTACCGGCGCCAAACCTGATAATTCCGCTTCCAATCCAATCCCCTTAGGGTCTTATCTTGAACGGCTGCTCCATCGTTCAAACAGTTATCTGTATTTACGCACTGACTTTAAAACCCAAAACCTAGTCTAAAAGCGAACCTTACATTATCATCGCTGTTAAAGACCGAGAAGTTAGCCGTCATTATATCGGACATGTTAACGAAGAACCCGCCCCCGAAAGAGGTATTAAGGTTCGCATCGTTAAAGTCCGCATCGAAAACCAAAGCGTCGTCTACCCACACCTTTCCATAATCGAAACCAGCATAGATTCCTAGATGGATGGGTAAAAAATTCGTTCTTAAATCACTAAAGTTGCAACGTAAATCCGTTGATTGTACGATCTTATGTTTCCCGGTGAAACGTTCGTTCCTATAGCCTCTGAGACCGGTATTCGCCCCTAGGGTAGCCGCTTGATAAAATTCAAAATCGTCACCTATGTTTACATGTGCCCTTATATCGGTCGCCAGTACGACATTCCCATTGGGGACAAGCTTGTAATCAATACCGAGTTCAGGAAGGATATAGCCAAATCCTTTCTCGGTTGAAACATTGTTCTTATACCCTGCCCCCAAGGAAAACTGCAGGCCTAAAGTAGGAAAGGCATCATCGTCTTTATTTTCAAAATGATACGCTATTTCGGCTCCCCAGAAGTCTTGGTTTTCAAATAAAGATCCGTCAACAGCCAAGGTGCCCAAAGCATCGTTTATCGAAATCGCCTCGTCCAAAAAACGGCCCTCCGTGCGTTCGACCTCATTACTCTCGTAGAGTGCCTTAATGCTAAATGATGAACCAAGGGGGGCCTTCCAAATCAGTGTGGGTTCTACGCTGAAGGTCCTTATCTTAACCCGGTTGTAATCCAGATCCACATCTAGATTGTCATTTTCATCCGCTTCCGGGTTAGGAGTAGAGTTACCATAACCAAAGAAATTGATGGCATAGTTCGGACTGTTGTAATTGACATTGATCCGTAGATTACCGTTTCCTACCGCATTGGCGAATTCACCGTTGTAATTGATTTCGTACCCTTCCGTCGCAAAGTAATATGCTGCGGATAGCTTATGTTGTGAAGTAAACGGGTTTCTTTCAAAACCATAATGGGTGTAAGTGTCTTCAAGCCCGATCTTAAATCCATCATCCGGATTGGATGCTATTGCAGGCATAATTTGGTTGTTGTTGGCTTTTGGTTTTTTGTAATCGTACAAATTGGTTTCATAATCATCCGTAAGTTTTTTTAGTCCTTTAGTTGAAGTAAAGGTATTTTTCTTCGTCCTATAGTCATATAGCTTCAGTCGGCTTCCATTTTCAATTTCGTAGGTGTCATTGTTCTTACCTCCAATAAGCCTAATTTTTATTTTTGCTTTGGAAGTTCCGCTTAGGTCGAATATGTCTTTATCGTCCAGGCCGTATATCCAAATCTCCTTGGTGACGTCGGCATCATAGATACGTTCATGAAAAACATCCGATTTTTCACCGTTCTTAATACGAGAGACCGTTATTTTAGTATTACCGCTATCAAGTCTTTCAATGGAGAACCAATCGTCTTTGTTCGTTCCTCTTATGATGCAATGCTTATTTAACAGCGCATAGTATCGATCTGAAATGTTCTGTAGATTACCTCTTCTCGAAATCAACTTCGCTTTGATGTCCGAAATCGGGGCCGGACTCAATTCGGGTGGTAGCTTCGAAAATGCCTTATCGATGATCTCGTCGGTAAGGTTTTCTTGGATCATTTTAACCTGTGCGTCCCAAACCGTTTTATCGGCTTCTTCGATTAGGGCCAAATCCAAAGGGAAAGGTTCAATGTTGACTCCTTTAACGTCTTTCAGATCATTACTACAGGATCGTATCATTCTCACTGTGGGCATCATCGCGGTGGCAGTTCCCAATAAAAATCCATCATCCATTTTGGAGAATGCTTGATCCAGGTCCCTTGGCAAGGGCCTATATACCTTTTTGCCGTTTTCCTTAAATTCGATCCAACGCCATTGGTCTTGGTGCCTGTCCCAATCCCCAATGAGCATATCGAAGAGGCGCGCTTTAATATAGGAGGCCTCGTCTATGACGATATCCTCATCTTTATTGGTCTGGGCAAGCATTTCGTCCGTACTGATGATCTTGTCCTTAAAACCAAAACTTGCTTGATCACTGTGGCCTTCCGAGGTATGCTCCTCGATCATATAAAGTTCGTTGCCATAATCTAAGTTGAACTGGCCCAGGGCATCTTGCTTGGGTACATAGTACAAGATGGGATCGGTATGGAAAACATCTACGGCATTCGCCAAATCACCGATAACGAAAGGCGCATAAGGATAGGCCCCTGTGAAAGCGTCTAAAATCAGTCCTGCGGTTTTTGTATCTTCAAATTGCCCTTTTATATATTGTTCTTTGAACATTACGGCCTGTAGGTACTTAATACCGTCCTTGCGTAAAGCCCGCATCACGTATTGGGCTCCATCCTTATCTTCCAACCTTAGCGACTTGGATTGGTTTCCACCGCCTCTTCGTATTGGTGTAAGACCGCCCAAAAGCGTATCCAAACTGACCGTTGGGACTTTGACTTCCCTACTATATTCTTCGCGATACCTTTCTCCCCAGAAGAATTTATAAAACCCGGTTTTGCGGGTCTCTTCTTTCGAATAGATAGATGCTGACATTTTTTTAGGAAACTCCTGGCCATAGGTAGGCAATTTTATTTGTGTTGCGTCATCACTTTCTAAAAGCGGGGTTTCAAAATAGATCGTATCATCGTTGAGCGAAGAAAACCTGAGATTTGAAGAACCATCTTTATACACATCGATTATGGCGTACCCTGCTTTGGCATATGCGAACTGTCCACCTCCACTTAATCGGGTTCCGGTAGTACCTGAAATAGAACCGCTGATAATTTGATGTAAATTATCTTGTTTGAGATACTGCAGGTTCTTTTCATGTGCTGAGGTGAATATGACTTTGTTGTTGTCTTGCGCAAGTGTGGTCAAGCGATCTTTTAGTTCCCGATATCGCTTGTGTTGAAGATCCGTCGACAGTATGCCACCGGTCTTTCTTAAAACGTTTTTCATAGTACCTATTACCGGTAGTGGTTTTAGATGGCTTATGGCACTATATTGTCCACCATATTCGCCATTGCTGTATAAAGGGTGGTAAATTGCGATAAGGGTCGTTTTGCCTATTGATTTCTTAACGATGCTTTTGAACTCATCAAAAAAAGCTTCCCTTGTTTTGATGTCGCAATCGCTGTTCATATTCGGAAAATCATCCCAGTCATTCAAAAACCATTGGCTATCCACAGTCACCAGAACAATGTTTTCGCTGATTTTGATTTTATCGATCGGGCATCCATTTTCAGGTTTAAAGGAATTTTTCCCGAACATGTTCTCCTGTTTTTTTTTGTATGATCCAAGCCCCTTTAAACCTTGTTGCCATTCATTGGTGCCTGGTATGGTGAATACGTTGCCTTTGAAGGATGGAAGGGCCGAGATGCCTGTTTCGGTTTCCGGATCATTACCCAATATGATCAGTGTATGGGTGTTTCGATCGATATTTTCGTTGTTCAGGAGGATCTCTGAGCCCTGCAGGCTATCCGAAACATTTCCCAATACATAAAACGTATGGTCGATTTCGAGGTTCGGTTTATTTGGTAGCGTCGAGTTGGCTTCTTTTAGTTGGATGTTCTTTGTCGCACAACCCGATATCAAAAACCAAAGTAGGAGCAATGTATAGTATCTCTTTATCATGGTTAAATATTTGAAATGGCAAACGTTACTATCAAAATGAAAAAGCCGGTAATGAATGAACCGTAAGCAAGATCTACGAACCTAAATGCCGAAAAGATGTAGGTTTCAAGTACGTACATAGCTCTGACTTGATTGCCGATCTGTAGGGATTGGCTGTGTACCAATTCGTCGTAAGCCTCCTCGTATTCTGCTAAAGGAACTTTGCTGTGCATGCCGATCAGGAAGATGTTTTTGGCGATTTCGGGGTATTTGGCCATGACCTTTTTTGCATGGTTTTTGGCCATTAAGGATGAATTGGGTTTTGAGGCGAACAATGAAAAAACCAAAGAAGCGAAAGAAGTGATCACCATCACCACACCCATGAACATGCCATTTTCAATTTCCTTGATGTGGGAAAAAAACACCACAATGCCGGAAATTATGGTCGAATTGACCCGAATCATCATGGCTGATTTCCGATCGATCATGTTCATGGCATTCACATACAACTTATTTTGGTTGCGCATATAGGTCGCGAACGCTTTTCGAGGTTCTTTTTTCGTCTCGAAGGTTTCCAGGGGTGTAACTTCTTCTTGCATTTTATGTAGTTATTGGGTTAGTTTTTTAGAACTTCTTCCGCACCCTTAGAGCGCATCAAGGAAATTTTGGAATTTTTGAAGTTCGATTTTAAAGGCATCCGAATAGGATGGCACAACAATGCTATCGTTCTTGAAATAATGATTGAATGAGGGTAAATGGAAGCTTGCCACAATGTCGGCACCGAAAAAAGGGAATAACTTTTCGGATACGAAGTGGACATTGCTTTCGTTTTTTTTGCTTGTACTTGTGGATAATAAATACATGGGTTTTCCACCCCAAATGTTCATGGGTTTTTCCCTTGGAATCCGAGAGAGCCAATCCCATAAATTCTTAAATGCCGCTGTATGTAAGCCATTGTGTTCTGCGAGTGAAACAACGATTGCGTCGCTGGCCCTGATAAGGGCATCGAAGTCCATTGCCGAATCATGTACACCTATTTCACGTTCCAGGTCAATGGAATATAATGGCGATGTAAAATCGTTTAAATCGACTTTGATGACATGCGCGTTAACCAGTTGATCGGCGGTGGAATACGCGAATTTTTTATTGATGGATGCTTTGCTATTGCTGGCGCCAAAAGCCAAAATCTTTTTCATTTTAAATCTTTAAGGATGTATTGTTTTGCAACTGACGTATGAAGCGAATAATAGAATGAGCGCGGAAATGGATTGAAAGTAACTGCTGTCATTGACCCTATGATGGGCAAGGAAAGCCAATAGGAAAACAAAAAAGAAACCCGCGTATGTCCATTCTTTTATGGAACGTTCCGAAATGAACCATAGTGATAAAAGCCCTATGATCTTGACCACCCCCAATGGAAGCACCAAATACCGCGGATAACCTAAGGATTCAAAAACGTCCTTGATCAAGGCGGTCTTCATAAAATAACCCCAAATGGTTGAACTTAATAGGAACAAGGTCAGGATGCCCGTGCTGAGGAAGTAAATCGCTGTTTTCTGTTTTTCACTCATTCATCAATGATTTGTTATTCTATTTTGAATGCAATTTGTTCAATTACACCCTCCTTTTCATACTTCAAACTGCCTATTTTATGGTCGAACGATCCATTGGGATTATTACCGGCAGGATCTTCCAAACGGGTATTGATATATAGCGTATACCAGCCCATAGTCCAGGGGTCATTAGGTGTAAAAAACCACTGGGTCTCTTCGTTTTTAATCGTGACCGTTCCCTGAATAGGATTATTATGATTATCCGTAATGACCAAGCGTTGTAGCAAGGAATTATAGTCTAACATTTCAGGAAATTCCGCCATAAAGCTTGCATTACCATTCGCTTTTGGGATCGTAAATTTCCAGTTCTTGGTTGCTGGTATTGTACTGTCCGCCTTAGTTACGAAGAATTTTTTTTTGTAGACCGGATGGAGTTTTTGATGGTCCACGTCTTCCAATCCTTCAATGGTCAAAGTGTATGTTTTATTCGGCTCAAGCGCACGCCCGTACGCTTCATTTGCCCTTAAACCTGTTTTTACCCGAGCGGGATCTACAATTAGGGTGAGCTGGGTCTGCTCGTTGTTCCATAGTTCATGAACGTTATTGAAGAAGACGTTTTCAACTTCAATTCCTTCATGATCAAAAAGTTTGATTTTTTCAAGATTCCCCCTTGTTTTCATCGGTTTGGAAAATTGAACATACATGCGAAGTAAATTTTCCGGCAAGCTGTCCGCTCATGGATAAACGGCCTGTACCGTGGGATTTTCCACGTGATCGGAACAAGCCGTTACCATCATTAACCAACTTAAAATGCCATAAAATTTCTTCATTTCGAAACCAAGGTTCGGATCGATTTATCTGCCCATTTTTTTGGATGTCAATTCAGGATATCCTTCCATTTGTTTGACCATGTCGTGATATTGTTTGGTTCCTTCTTGTACCTCTGGGTATCTATAATCAGGAAAGTCATATTCAGAGATATAATCGCTTAACCGCAAATAGGTGCCCGTAAGTTCTGAGATCAAATCAATACCTCCGGTTTCAATATTCCTACGGACTACACCTAGCCTTTGTGCGTTTTGAATGTCTATTTGCATCACGTTAGCCAATGGGATTTCTTGAATGCCTTCAAGCCCAGATGCATACATCACTTGTTGTCCGGCCATACCTTGCCCTTCGGTACCCGAAATGAGGCTTTCATATGGTATCATCGTACCTCCTCTGTTCTTATTGGTAACTAAAAGACTCTTGCCAGTTGAACCGTCGAACCCCTGGGTGGTTACGATCAACATATCGATAGGCGTATTTCCAAAGCCTAATTCGGCAATGGTCTTACCGACGATATTCGCTCCTTTTTCAATTTGATCTACGGGAATCGTAACTAGGGGAGTACAGGTATAACTTGCCAACAAGGTGGATTCGCCGTTGATTTTATCAAAAAGCATCGTTCGAATAGGTGCCCTTGTTTCGTTTTGCGTATGTACCGCATGGTACATTTCTATGCTATTTACGGATTCCTGTACATTATCGAATGGGTACTCGATCTTTCGAAGTGTCGAAGCGAATTCACTATTGGTCAAACCAGCAACATAAATATGTCCATCATGATAATCGATGTCAGTTATACTCAGTGTTGAAGCCGGGGTTTCTTCCCAAAACACTAAATCAGGTGAAGCGGGATTGTCAATTGAAACTTGGATCGTGTTGGCTTTGCCGATTTTCAATAATCGAATTTCGGAGGTTGTTGGGTTTACGATTGCTATGACGGATTTAGCACTTGGTTCGTGCCCTAATTTTATGGACACGTAGGCTTCTTGGCTCATAGGATGTATTTTCATGTCGTTGATGATCACATCCCTTGGTGAAAGACCAAGTTTTTCCCCTGCAAGAAGATCGAATCCTTCGAGATTGTAGGGTATGGCATCCTTTAGTTCGGTCGCCTCCGTTGTAACTGCATATATCCGTGCTCCTTTACTGTCGCCAATAAAGAGGACGTTATCAGGACCAAAGGCTAGTACGTTCGCTCCATCTAATTTCGCCCAAATCGGAATCTCGGTCGAAACCTTGGCGTTCAAAGTTTGTTCTGAAGACCCATCGGCTGTAGATTCGCTGCATGCGATGGTCAAAAGAAATAAAGCAAGAAAAACTGTGCATTGAAATTTCATAGTATTATGATTAAATGTTAATAAGTTGATTGCTGTTTTTGGAATCTTTGCGGATTAACTAAAAATGATGTGGGTCGATAGGATCGGTACCGTTCTTTATTTCGGTGGCATCATCTACTCCGTCACCGTCAGAATCGGCTTTATATGGAAAAGTCCGGGCAATCAACTCTTCTTCATTCGATAAGCCATCCCCATCAATGTCGTCATCAAGATTGTCTTCCAGACCATCTTTGTCCGTGTCTGCCCATTTTTCAGGATTGTTAGGGAAACCATCAAATTCGTCGTCTACTCCATCGCCATCGGTGTCGACGGCCAATGGTACATGGGTGTCAAGCCATTCGGAAGCCGAATCAAAAACTTTACCTTGTTGCATAAAGTCGGCAGCGGCTTGCCCTGCTTCAGACATGTAGTAACGTCGTTGTTCATTTGGCCACCCGATATGCTGTCCGGGATTCCAACCGTTTGGGGTTAAATGCCTGAGTGCGAACGTCATTGACAAGCGATCCGTAACCGTTATCTGGGATAGCATTCCCGTTGACAGTCGCGCCCCTGCCAATAGCGTCATGATAATTTCCTGGATTTCCCTGTCGCTATAATACCGGCGCAGGTCTTCTATATGTGCCGCAGTCGTTCGATTCGGTATGACCGCCGCATCCCTAGCAAAGCGGAATGCCGATTTCTCAGCTTCCGTGAACATATCGGACCGTTCGAAATCGAACAATGCATAGATTCCTTTCATTACATCGGGCATTTCATCTTCGGTGATTTTACCATTTGGAAAGTTCTCCTGGGTTTTTAAATAGATTCCATAAGACCCATGCACTTTACAATGCACACAGCCGGCGGAAAGCTGATATATAAAAAAGAACTGCCATCTGAACTTCATTGAAGTAGCGCGATCAATACCGGAGAAATAATCTTCCATTTTTGCGGTCCCGACGGAACTCTGACGTGTCCACTCCGTATCGAACTTGTTTCTATCGCTATAGGGATACTCGCTTTTCTGGGCCGTAGGTCTTTTGTAGTATTGGAAATCGTAGGCAGCACTATTGAATTTTGATGTGGATCCCTTTGACGTTTTGTTTTTGTCCTGATTCGGCGCCTTCCAACTTTTTGGGTCATTCGGGGCGGCATCAAACGGATCTTCAACACCATCGCCATCCGCATCTTCTAAAGAAGGACTAACATCATAACCGGTCACTAGATTCACGAAATCCTTTTGAAATTCCGGTGCTGCTGCTGTCAAATCTTCCGGATGCCAGTTAGCGATGACATCGGTATATGCTTGTTTTAGAAGATCACCAACAAAGGCATTGGCTCGTTGTTCGTTGGTACTGTTGCTTTTGTTATGTTTGGGTTTCCAACCGACCATCTTCAAGTTCTTCATTCCCCAATCAAGCATTTTCTGATCCGTAGGTATGGGTAACAGGTTGTCGTGGAGTGCATTTTCAGCATTGATTGCGGCAAGCTCCATTAATTCTGCAATCTGACGATCAATAAAATGGGTGCGAAGTAACCCATGGGTGTCGCCGTTTACTTCAGAGGGATAGGAGGTAATTTGCTTTATGTATTGGAATGCGGCCTGTAGGCGCTTGTCTTTGATCGATTCAATATGATCGGGCGACCATATGCCCAATACCTCATTCATGGGGGTTCCCATAAGGTACAATTGGTAGGCACTTCTAAGCTGATAATGATTGCTTCCCAATCGAATCATTTGATAAAGGGTCATCTTCCATTTCGATTCAGCATCGAACATCGCATCCGCATGGATCATTACATCCGCCATGAGCATGCCATCATAAAAATGTCGCAGGTTACTGACGTCTATTTTATCCCGATCGTAGTAGGATAAGGCCTTGTCTTTTTCTGGAATTGAAACTTGTTCTTGTGCTTTGGCATTTTCGCTGATCAACACTAATATTAAAATTGCCGCAACTATTTTGACGCTTTTTTTCATCTTACTAGGTTTTGGAAATAAGAGGTTCTGGAAATTGGTTTCATTATTTTTGTTTTTTGTTATTTATTGGTTTTTAATTTTTATGCCTTACAGGATTAAAATCCAACCTGCTTAAAATTTGAATTCCAAGGTCGGCCCTGTAAAAAATATATTGTTCGATTCACCGGATTCCTTCACGAAATCACCGGCAATAAAGTAGGTGGTGCGCCATTCAAATTCGATGTTCCTATTGATTTCATATAAAATTTTCATGCCAAAGGCACTTCCTAAATAGGCACTCGTTCCCCTTGTGGCATCCCGCAGGATAAAGCGTGCCGGGGTATACAATGCATCTTCTTTTGAAGACCGGAAAAAGAAGGCGTAATCCATATAGATCGAGAACCCTTCGAATGGCCATATCTTTAGATTTGGATGCAAACCATTCAGGTTTATGGGTGTATTTACCGCTGCCAAACTGTAGAGTCCAGGATTTACAAATAGTGGATTGTAGGTCTGCAACTTGTCATCACCGCTATTACGATCTCCGGAGGAATAGTCGAATTTAATACCTAACCTTGGGGTCCACGGCGTATTGATCAAAGTATACTTATAGTCGAGCTCTATATTGAAAGCGCTGATATTTGCCTCGCCCAGTTTGCCGAATTGATATACCAACTCAGTGTTGAATACCATACGTTTGCCAATCTTTCCGTGGCGACGAAATCCAACGGAATGGCGTGTTTCTTCTCCGCTGAGATCGCTAAAGCTGGCAAAATCAGAGCGAAACCCTAAATAGTAGAATTGTGTTTTACCTATTATCCCTTTTACATTGAAATCGGCATTGATACCCCATAGTTTAGGGTTGTTGCTTGCATTACTGTCGAACAAGGTATAATCGTTGTCAAAGGCACCAAATTCAGACTGTACTTCCTTTCCGTAGAACGTTTCAATCTTGTTTTGGTTGAAATTATAGTCGAGCTTCAACAAATCGAAGCTCCTACGCATATTGGTACCATTTCTGCGGGCGACCAATCGACCAGCCCCAAATTCCAGCTGTTTTCGACCGAATGTAAATGTAAAATCAGTGTCCTGATTAGGTACCGTAAATTCAACATAAGCCTGATGAAAAGCGATATCATCATCTTGAAAAAGCCGGTCTTCTTCACCACTGGTAAATCCATGGAATAGGTCAGCAAACACGCGTATGTGTTTTCCAAGATGTAAATTGGTATTTAAGTTCAGTCGCTGAGAGTAGTAGATGTCATTTTCATCGGTATAGTTATCATTTATTGTGCTCTCAAAACGCGCCCTATAGTGACCACCTAGCGTCAAATAGCTTTTCTTGCTTTTACCAAGAGGAATGAACTTGAGCGATTGTGCAAACATTTTATCATAGGTGCTCGCCGTGTCCTTGTTCTTTAGATAGCTGTAATCTTCATCAGCACTATCATCCATAAAGCTGGGCGGTGCTTTAAGTTCCACTTCCTGTGAATGCATGATAAAAGTGAAAAGGAATAAGGCAAGTATTAGGGTAATTGGTAGTTTTTTCATGTTGGTTTTTTAGCCTTCACGTCGATTTTGTTCTTTTAATCGACCGACCGAATTTAGGTTCAACAATTTCCCCGTACATTAATTTAAATTAAGAGTTAAAATATTTAACATTTTAATCACATGCGGTGAAATTATTTTCTATGCTTGGCCTTACTTAGCGCTTCAGGGGTAACCCCTAAGTAAGAAGCAATCATTCTTTGGGGAATTCGAGGCACGATATCCGGATACAGTTGCAAGAAATAGTGATAGCGGTCATAGATGCTTTCCCCCATATTCATAATGACCCGCTTCTGGAGGATGTCGATTCTTTGTAACATCTCCATCATGTTATTATGTGCATTCCAGTAATTTTTATCGTAAGTCACGACTTGGCTGTCTCCCAAGGCATCAATAAACAGGTCGCAAGGAAGATTGGGCGGGATGTGATCCACCATAACCGAACCTTCAGCGGCGAAAAGGAAAATATGTTCCCTCCCTTTTTGGTCTAGAAAATAACTGCGAAGTAGACCGGAAACAACTAGGTATAGTTTAGAGTTCAATTCTCCAGGTCTTTGAAGAACTTCCCCTTTTTTTACGGTAAGTGTGCTCATTGAACCAAATAAGGTCAAAATTAGCCTTGCGGAATTCACCAAGCATTGACTTAAATTAAGAAACAGGAAACGCTTACGTTATTTTTTTCAGGAAGTAAGTATATGAATTCAGGAGGTGTAAAAAAATTCCTTAGTATTCCAATTCACCCTGAATCAAATCAACGATAACGCTCCAAAATTTCGGCACTGACCCAATAAATATCTTTGTTGCTAGTGTAGAACAAGTATTTTCCGTCAGCAGTCACAAAGGGGCAGAGTTCATGGCCGGAAGTGTTGATGGTTTCCCCCATGTTTTTGGCAACCGACCAAGTGCCGTCGGCCTTTTTAAAACTGATGTACAAGTCCCCTTGGCCGAATCCTTCCTTTCGTTGGGCACAGAATATCAAGAAGGTTTCATTCGGGTCGACAAAAACATCGGCTTCATAGGCAGGGGTGTTGATGGCGCTTCCCAAAGGGATGGGCTTTTGGAACTGGTCATTGCTGTTTTTGGAAACATAAATGTCAAAATCATCCTGCTGGTTTTCCGGCGCCTTGGTGTTCGATGAGAAATAGAGATCCCCGTTCTTGGTGAAGGAAATATAATACTCGTTCGAACCCGTATTGATGTGTGGTCCTGCATTGATGGGTTCCGACCAAGCATCACCTTCCTTTTGCACATACCAAATGTCGTAATCCTTAGGCTTCCCTTGCCCGTCATTGGTCCTTCGCGAAATGAAGTACAGCCGGTTTTCGTCCGGTGAAAGAAAGGGGTCGTTGTAACCAAAGACCGGATGGGTGAGCAGGGTTTTCGGGCTGGTCCATTGGTCACCCTCCAACTTGGTATACCGGATTTCTTCCTTACCGTTGACATCGACCCCATAAAAGCATTCCGTGCCGGAGGCGTTGAATACGGAGCCGAATTCGTATTCCGTGCGCTTAGAAACCATTTCGGGCGCGAATACTTTGGGGTGTAAGCCAG
This sequence comes from Flavobacteriaceae bacterium, assembly GCA_013214065.1. Classification (GTDB taxonomy): domain Bacteria; phylum Bacteroidota; class Bacteroidia; order Flavobacteriales; family Flavobacteriaceae; genus Flagellimonas_B; species Flagellimonas_B algarum. The sequence goes on along the minus strand of JABSPK010000014.1, from coordinate 58,186 downwards.
GGGGGCGCTGTTTGAGGTATTTCAGGTGTTCATTGTTGTTTTTGGGGAAATCCGCCTCACGGATCAAGGCCAACATCAGTGTGGCCCGTTTTTGTTCTCTGGACCCTTTTTCGGCAAGGCTAATCGCCTTTTCATAGCGCGCCACGGCTTGGTTTTTGTTGCCAAGGACCATTTGGATATAGCCGTGGATTTCTTCAAAGAAGAAGTCCCCATCGATCCATTGTTTGGCCTCGATAAGTTCTAGAATGTCAAGGGCTTGATACAACAACGGATGTCGTGACCCCCAAATCGGTCGGTAGGTCTGCAAGGAAGGGATATAGTAATAATCGAAGGACAGGTTGTCGTAGGCGACCCGTGCTTTTGCGATTAAACCATAGGGGATCCAGTTCAGATCAATTTTTGCGGATTCCGATGTGTCGGGATGGGTGTTCACATAGCCTTGGTAAAAGGTGGCTCCGGCAGTTAGGCCATCATGTTCGAAGGTATGGAGCAGGGTATGGTAAAAATAGCCTTCCTCGGATTCCCGAAATTGGATCGAAGCGAAATTCTTTTGTTGGAAACGATTACCCAAAGGCTCGATCCGGAAGCCCTTTTTCAATTCCTCTTGCAGATCGATGACCACCGTTTCGGAATAATCATGAAACCAATTCATATGTATTTTACGTGCCTTGAGGTCGAAAACGCTGGAATTTTGGGTCGCTATCCGTCCTTCTTGGTGCACATCACGAAGAATATCCTGGAAAAACGGCACGAAAATCGTCTCGGAGCTGCTTAGGGCCCTATCGATTTTATCATAGCGTAGGCAATCGTAGGTTTCGGTCTCCAGCTCGCAGATGTTGAAGTTCGTCGTGATTTGGTAATCGCCGGTCTTTCGCACGATGGTGTCGGCATTGATCAGAACGGAATTCCCCGTCGCGTCGGCCAAGAGCATTTGCGAGCCGTAGGAAGCATAGGTGTATTTTTGATACAGATTCAAAGCCTCTTCAACGGTTTTACAAGTGGCCAGGATTTCGGCAATGGGAATGAAGTTGATTTGAGTGGATTTTGGGCTGATGCGCGGAATCGCTGCAAAATCAAAAAACAAGCCGTGTTCGTTCATGCCGGCCTGGGTCTGCATGTCGTTCTGGCCGAAAAACACCGCCCCATACCGTCCTTCCTTGGCCGGAACGAACCAAAGGTTGCGAAACGATGTCAGCGAATCTTCATTAGCCCCCACCAATACCCGACCCTGTTTCGAGCTGATGAAAATCGAACAGCCATAGCCGTAGTACGGTATTATCAAGGTGAGTACCAGGGCACAAAGGCGTAAGAAATACATCATAGCTCGGTATATTTTGCGCTAGGCAAGATACGGTCCCCGAACAAGAAGGGATTGTATAATTTTTACCCCTACAAGAAAATCCAGTTTAAATTTCCGTCGGTGCGTTCCAGATTATTGAAGAATCGCCGCGGAGTGAATCCGGTGAGGGTTTTGAATTCCTTGATCATATGGGCTTGATCGAAAAAGGAAGCGCTGTACCCGATTTCCGTCAAGGATAGGGTACCGTGGCCCTTGGTATCGTACGCTTTCAGGCTGCTGTAAAAGCGGACCACTTTTATGAACTGTGAAGGGGTCCTGAAGAGATAGGCCTTGGCATGTTTGATCAGGGTCTTTTGGCTGATGCCATAAGACTTTGAAAGTTGGGCTAGGGATAGGGTCGGGTCATTGGTCACCGCCTCCACGAATCGATGGAGAAAGGGATGTCTGAACTCGGTTAGTTTGGACACCAAATAGGTTTCAAGGCTATCGATCAAGGCCTCCGTTTGCCCGCGGTCTAAGAGGGTATCCAGTTTCATCCTGTCGTCGGCTGATGTAAAGAACTCCTCCGATTTCGTCGCCTTCCCTTTAAATGGGGATCCAAAGGCATGTATCCCCAAAGGTTTGAAATACACCGTCAATTCCCTGATCGATCCCTGGTATTCGATCAACAAGGGTTGGCTGTACGAGAAGGTGAGGTCAGCAATTAAGGGGGCTTCCAGCTTGGCTTCGATACGCATCCTGTTCTGGAGGTGGGTGATTTCGGCCCCTTTGTACAGTGAGAGGACGCTATACGGCTTGGGGAAGGTCAGGTAGGTAACGGTCTCGTCTTTCTGGCTTTGCAAGACATAGTAGTTTTGGACAAGGGCTTGTAAGCGCGGGTGTTTCGGTTGAAAAATTTGGATATCCATAGACTTACTTCCCTGATTTTACGCGGGCTATGGCACCAAGGCCGCTTCGATATAATCTTGGATCAATTGCCGAAGTCCCAGGTGGCGGTGCGGTGCCAATTGGATCATCATCACATAGGCCATGTCGTGCTCCAAATCGATTTTGAAGTAGGTGCCGACCGCGCCCCCCCAACCGTAAACCCGTTCCAAATGATTTGCATCACTGCCCCGAATCGCGAAACCCAAACCAAAACCCGACTCGCCCATGGGAAGACGAAGTCGTTCTTGATACGGCCGCACTTCTTGTAGTTGGTCTTGTAACATCAAAGCCACCGTTGCTTCCTTGAGAATGCGCTGTCCGTTGCCTTCCCCTTTGTTCAACAACATTTGGCAAAAGCGAAGGTAATCATTGGTCGTCGATACCATGCCACCACCCCCATTGAACAAGGTGACCTTTCGGGTATAGCGGTTGTTTCGTTGGGCTTCACTTCGCTGCAAGCCCGAGCCTTCTTGCCAGCGATAGCCCACGGTAAACCGATCGACTTTGTCTTGGGGCACCTGAAAATGGGTGTCGTGCATGTTCAGGGGTGTCAGGATATGCTCTTTCAAATAGCGATCCAAGTCCTTGCCTGAAAGGACCTCGATCAAATACCCACAGATGTTGGTCGAAAAACCATAGCGCCAGTCGGTGCCGGGTTCGAAATACAGCGGCAGTCGGCTCAACTTCAGCACGAACTCCCGGTTCGTGGTCGAGGCGTGCACATGCGCCTCGCGGTACATGCGGTCCATTTCAGGAAGTGCGCTTCGCCCATAGGTATAACCGGAACTGTGGCGGAGCAGATCGATGATCCGGATCGGGATTTTGGCTTTGACCAGGCCTTTTTCGGAAAACACCTTCATCTCCCGGAACTCGGGAATGAACTTGTAGAGCGGGTCGTCCAGTTTGAATTTCCCTTGTTCGTACAATTGCATCAGGGCCACCGATACGATCGGTTTGGTCATGGAAAAAATACGGAACAGGCTTCCTTCGTCGAGCGGTGTGGCTTCCGCAAGGTTGGCATACCCATAGCTGTCGAACTGGGCGAGTTGGCCATGACGCAAGATCGCGGTTTGGATCCCCGCCAGCTTGCCGTCGTCGACCAGTCGGTGGAAATGCGCATTCATTTTTTGCAGGCTGTCCGTTGAAAGTCCCACCATTTCCGGCTTGACCTTGGTGAACACGTCGGATTGTGCGTTGGTGAACGCCACACAATGAAAGAACAATAGGAAGAGCAGATACTTGTTACTCAGCATTCGAGATTGTTTTCAATGGGCAATGGTCCATGGCCCTTGATCGACTGTGTTCAAGCTAGCATTTCTTCTGAAGATACACAACCGTTAGGGTTGCAGGAACTTTATGAATTCGGCCACATAAGGGGCTTCATAATCCAGGATACCGCGAATGTGCTTGCCTTCGATCGCCCAAAACCGGGTGGTGTTGGGATCGGCCGCTTCGAACAGTTTCCTGCCCAAGGCATAGGGTACTTCCTTGTCGGTGGAGCTATGGATGATGGTGGTGGGTACGGTCACCTTTTGTATTTCTTCCATGGCCGGAAAATCATTGTTCATAATCAGGGGTACCACCCATTTCACCTTTTCGAGGTTCAAGGCATTGGCATAGACCTTTCCGATGTCGGGGAAGGAGCTAAAGGTTCCTTCCAGCAACAGCCCTTCGATCCGATCTACCCGATGGCCCGCGGTCATGGTGGCAAAAGCACCACCCAAGGATTGGCCCCAAATGATGATGGGCGTATCCGCAACACCTTTCATGTCGACGACTTCATCAAAAACGGCCAGGGCGTCGCTTTGAAGCGTTTTTGAATTGGTCGCTTCGCCATTCGATTGCCCAAAATCGCGGCGCTCGTAACAAAAGACCTGAAATCCTGCTTCCAATAAGGGTTTGTAGGTGGTTTGAACGGCCGACATCAAGTGCATCCCTTTCCCTGAAAAGTGGAAAATGGTGGCTATAGGGGGGATGGAATCCGGTTTGAAAAGGACACCGTGGAGGGCGACTTCCCCATCCCTTTTGAAATAATGTTCTTCATGCTTCCATTCAGAGCTGAATTTGGCGTATTGACTGCCGTTGGTCTGATAGATCATCTTATCGGAAAATCGCGAAAACCGCAGGTAGAGCACTAGGATTACCAATAGGGTAAACAGAGTGACAAGGAGCCACTTCAACACTTTTAGGAACTTTCGCATGGGTCGGTCGTTTGGTTTTTAGACGTTATGGGTATCGGTTTGGTTACGGCAATTCGTTGAATCCAACGAAAAAAGGGTTTCTTTTTTACTGTTGCAATTCCGCTATTTGCTGCTTTGCGAATTCTTTGGCCTGGGCATCGCCGAATTCGGCGGTTTTTCGATAATAGGCAATGGCTTTTTGCTTGTCACCTTTAAGTTTATAGCCCTGGGCGATATTGGCAAGGACGATATAGTCTTTCGGATTGATCCGTTCGGCCTTTAAAAGCGGTTCAAGGGCTTTGTCATACTCGCCGGTCAATAAATAGGTAATCGATAAATTGGATAGGCTCTCGATATGTTTTGGGTAATGCTCCAGAACTTTTTTGGCAATGACTCTCATATTTTCCAAGAGGTCGTTGTTTCCGGTATCATAGAGCTGCAATTGATAGTTTTGGATATCCAAAAGGAATCCTTTTTCACCACCGCCATAGTTTTCATGGTCCGTCCAAGTCCAACGATTGTCATTTTCGGCAGACCGATCAATGGTTTTCAGGATTTCATTGGTGAAAGCCGCCCAATCTTTGACTTGTCCCAAGGCATAGATTTTTCCAAATCGCATATCCAGCCGATTGGGATACCGGGCGATTCCTTCATCGATTTTTACGAACCCCTTTTGAAGCTCCGCCTTATCAAATTGAAGTTGGCTCCCCAGGTAGCCTGCGGTGTTATTTTCCTTGTCTTTCAATACCAAGCGCTCTCCGGTAGGTTCTTCCGTAGATAAGGAAAGCACCTCTGATTTTGATTTTGCAAAATGATAGTTGAAATAGCTAGTATAGAGCTCGGCATCCTTCGGGTCTTCCGATTGCCATTTTTGTAACACCTTTAACTGATTCACGGTATCATTGATTTAGCAGTATTTCAAAAACTCAGCTTGATACCCTTGGGCCAAAGTTAGCTGGGTACTGAAGATGATGAATACGATCGTGATGATGTTTCTCATGGTGTTCGATTACGTCCTATTCCCGTGGTTATTGTGTTCTGCCTAATGGGAATTTTCACTCATGGATAAATTTAGATAAAATTTAAGACGCTCCCAAATTGGGCGTGGCTTTCCGATGGGGTATCTTTCAAAGACCCCATATCTTCATCGTCCACAAATCGCTGAGATAAAGAGAAAGTGTCCGTTTTTCAGGGCTTTGTACAGGCTTCCCCTTTTGGTGAAACCGACGTTCATTTTGTTGGTTCCGGTCAAACGCAGGGTTTCCCCCGGCATTTCATACACAAGATCCACCTCGAGTACGGCGCTTGAAAAGCCCGCTATCAGCCGGATATCCTCGATCCACACTTCGGCAAAGGTCTCGTTCTTGGCCGGTAGGCGATCGGACTCCACATAATGCAAAGCCATTGGGGTGTCTTTGTCCAATTCCTCCACCGATCGGATAAAACGTTCGTTGAAATCAGGAAACTTGGAATCCCCGAAGGTCGGCAATCCCAGATATTCGAATTTTTCGAAATCCCCTCGCGGATCATAAGCGAAATAGAAGGTTTGGGCACAGTCGATTTCAGCAGCCATTTTGTTGGTTTTTTTGTGGGAAGCGCATCCCAACAACAAGCAAACAAGGAGATAGGGGAAGCAGTTTTTCATGGTTGGAAGTATTGGATCGCAAACAACGGTTGCTTCTTGTTCAATCGAAATTTGGAAGATCTTGTTTTATCCATCGTATCCCATGGTTAGCAGTTGTCGCCCTTCGAATTCCATATCCAATAGATGGTCGGGCAAGAAGGTATCGCCCGCCGTTATTTCTGCAAACAGCTTTCCTTTTTTCCCCAAGATCAGTTCTACCCGGATTACCTCCAAACCGTCGTACCAATCGGCATCGGCAGGGGCATCGACATAGTCCTTCATTTGTGCGTTGTAAAAAGCGATCAATTCCTTTTTACAGTCCCCAAGCCAATTGATATAGCCGATGATCCGTTCGGCCTCTTCCTCGAAGTGATGCGTTCCCAAAAATTCGATGCTGACCCTATCGGGGGGGGGTCGGTTGGTTGAAGATCACGATGTCCTTCAGGTGGAGGTAACTGTGCTCCCCGGCATCCCCTTGTTGGAAATCAGCGGCTGAAAGTGGGAGCCTTTTTTTGTAATGGCGTTTGCGCAAATCTTTGGTCGCAAAAAAGTCGCCATGTGATTTGGCCATGTCCTGCAACTTGTACAGTTTCTTCAGTTCCTTTCGGTCGTCGGTAGCTACGGTCGGTTTAAAGGTGTCGTAGGCTGATTTATGATACCCTAAGAGGCTTTGCACGTTCGACAAGATCCGGTTTTCATTGGGGCTACGCGCTATGGTCTCCAGGTGGTACAGAAGGTCATACAAGTTCGCAAGGCTTTCTTTAGACCCCTTCGAACGTCTAAATTCGTTGGAGTAGTTGATATAGGTCTGTTGTAGGTTGTCGGTCATGGGTTTGGGTATGGCTTGGTATGATTCGAATAAAGGGTGTACGGCATGTTCAGTGTTTGCTTAATCTTTGTTTCCCAAAAGCCCCAACCAACATCACACTGGCCCCTAGGCTTAGGGTTACGAAAATCAAATTATGGTAAAGGGCGTCCGATGTCGTAAAAGTCATAGCCCCGATCGTAGCATTGAAACTGGCATGGCACATCGTGGTCATCAAAATGCTCTGTCGGGTGTTGTTGTAGATCCAGGTGAGAATGACCGCCATGGCAAGGGCCCCTAGCGAACCGGTGATGTAAAAGATGTAAAACGGTTCGGGAGCGCCTGTAATGGGGGAAATCGTCCAGAAGGGAAAATGCCAAAGAGCCCAAACTCCTCCAAGAATCAGCGAGGATTCAAGGGCATTGCGTGATTTTTGAAGGCGAGGTAGGGCATACCCCCGCCATCCCACTTCTTCCAAGATCAAGAAAATGGAAATAATCAGGAAGTTAATTGCGATCACACCGGGATTCGTGAGCCCATCGAATTTGAAAAAGAGCGCAAAGATACCATGGGTCATCAACGTCAGCAAGGCGGGTGTGAACAGGGCTAAATACCAGATCGGCCTAACTTTGAATCGGATCAAACCGCTGTACAAGGTCCGCAATCCTTGCTTTCCTGAATTTCGATAGGTAAGGAGGGTGGCGGCGGCAATAGGGCCCACAAAACCAAAGGGGATCAAGGTTTTGGGGAGGATCTCAAAATAAATCGGGACCCAAATACCCCAGGCGATAAAAAAGCTAAGCAGCAGATAGTGAAGGAGTTCTTGGTTTGATCTGTCCGTGGGTTGCTCCATAAGGCTTTCAATGACTTTTAGGCGTAATTTTCAATGGCGCGATCTGTTCGGATGTCCCCAATGTGGTAGTATGCGAAAATCTCGTCGATCCGCCCGTTTTTGATATAATACCATTCACTGACTTCGAGGGTAAATTCATCGCCTTGTTGGGCGGTGTAGCGCAAGCAGGCTCTGTCTTTGCCATACATGGTATCATGCACGGTAAATGTCTGCCTTAGGAATTTGTCCTCGTTGGCGGCTACCAATTCCATATAGGCTTTTTTTCCTTTGATCGTGCCAAAGGGACTGTGGTGTTTGAACTGTTCGGTAATGGGTAGCTTTGTGTATTCTCCTGTTTCCCATTTGGCGAACCAAAGGGTTACCAATGCGCTTACTTCCATAGTATTCCAAAATAGTATCGTTAAGATACATCATTTTGTGCGGGTTGGCTACTGATCAGCGCTCAGAGATACCCCAAATACAACAAGGTCATGACCGTGGTATTGTACACCCCATGGCATATGATAGCGTACCAAAGGTTTCTTTTGAAATAGACGAAAAGCCCTAAGTATACCGCCCCGACGACCAAGGCGTTTACAACGCCCAAGGCCCCCAGTTGGATATGATACCCGCCAAAAAGGAGGGCCGTTATCGCAAAACCGATAGGGGTGGCGTACTGACCTTGGATCAGTTGCTCCAAGCGGGTAAAGATAAAACCGTGGAAAACGATTTCTTCGTACAAGCCGCCAATCAACCAACCCATGATAACCATGATCAAGAACTGTACTTTGCTCTCTTGGAGGGTCTCCGTCAATCCGCTATCATGATACTCCAGGGGTATCAATGACTCCAGCAACGGATGGAAGACCAGCTGCATAAAGGCCACAATGAGCAAGGCGACACCCCCGCCGACCAGCACCGCTTTTAGGGTACATTGCTTCCAGCGGAAACCGATGTTAGCGAAGCTTTCGTTGGACTTTCTCAAGGCGAAGTACGTCAGCAGGAGTATGGGAATGGCGTAGGTAAAAAACGGGAACAGTCCCGCATGGGGCAACAAGACAATAACACCAATGGTGATGAGGTTCAGTATTTTTTTGAAGTCCATACCCCAAGATCGGGCTTTTTCCTTGATCTAAGGTGGCCCCGCAATGGATTTCAAAGGGTGCTGCATTGGTTCACCCAAGTCGCCAGAGTTCCAAAAAGACCAACAGTATTTGTACGACACCGAGCAGTATGGGGATCCAAAGGGCTTTCCAGGGGGCACCACGAAAGCGTCCGAAGCTTGCCAACATAATCGTTAGCACGCCCAAGCCCGCCCAGGGGAGTACGGCAAGGTGTCGTAGGCTAAAAAGCGCCTGATCTTTACCGGTCAACTCGGCATAGTCCAACGCCAGATCGTACTGCAGTTTTAAGGCCGTTATTATACCGAGTATACCTAGAAAATAAGCGATGCGTACTGGTTTTAGCATGTTTGTCGTTCTTGGAATCCAACAGTCTTTCGCAGGTCGCGTTCCTGTAAAGATATCGTCGGTTTTAAAGATACTGCATCGTGATGGATTTCCTAAAGCCATCCGGTTTCGATACGCATTTTGGGTTTTAAGCGGAGGCTTTGTGAAAGGTGAGGGTAGCCCCTTCCGAAAAACGCTGGATGCGGAGGTCATTCCAAGAATCAAGCACTGAAATGGGTTCTTTGTATAGGGAAAAGGAGGTGTGGTGAACGGGTAAGATCAAGGCGGGATCGACGACTTTACTGAACGTCATCATCTGGGAAGCGGTGAAGGTATACGGTCCGCCGAATTTATCCAAGCCCCCGCCACCGATATTCGGGATGAGGATATCGGCTTTGCGGCCCTTTACGAATGTCCGCACCTTTTGATGGTCAATGGTATCGCCCGTAATATACAGCTGTACGGCCGCCCCTTCTTTTTCAACGGTCAACCAATACCCGTTGACCCCGCCGGCCAATACGGCTGCAATCGCATTGCTCGCATGAACGCACGGCACAGCCTCGATGGTCAGGGTGAGCCCTCCCTTATTGAACCGTCGTCGCATGCCGGGCTTGATATAGTCCACATCGGTGGGGTAAATCCATCGCAACCATTTTTTGAGGTTGGGGTGGGCGTATATTTTGGTATCCGGTGCGATGACCCCCAATCCATGGACATCGATATGATCTTCGTGGGCATGGGTCAATAACCAGAAATCGATTCCTTCGAAATCAGCCGCTTCGAATTTCGGTTCGGTGCGCCTTTTCGCCCGAAAATAGCGGTGGTCTTGTACGGTCCCTTTTTTACAGAGTACCGGGTCGCATCCGATCTTGACCCCATCGATGGTGAGGACCCATGTGGCCGCACCCACCCATTTGAAAGTAATTTCGAAATCTTCCATATTTTCGATAATTTAGTTACTTTAAGTAACCAAATGTATCGCATTAGTTTCTGTAAAACAATAACTTACAGATCGGTAACCTAGTAACATCATGATAACTAAAACTGATTTACAGCAAGATAGGCTGCGAAAAAAAATCGGAAAATATTACACCCAAACCGAACCGTTTCTCGAAAAGGGGTTTTGTCCGACGAAAAACCACTTATCGGCTTCCTTCGATAAATGGGGGCTGTTCTGTATTTTCAACTTAGGGTATTATGAAACGCTCCGGTTTACGGAGCTAAAGACCAAGATCGATGGCATTTCGTCGCGCATGTTGACCGTGACCTTGAAGAAATTGGTGGCCTATGACATCGTCAAGCGTGATGTTTTTGCGGAGGCCCCGCCAAAGGTGGTGTATTCGTTAACGGATTTCGGGTTTGCCCTGGCCCATAAATTGATCGATATCAGCAGCTGGTTCATTGCACATTCGCAGGTACTGCGGGATCCAGCGGTCGGTAATCGTTGATCGTTCGGCTAGCAGTGTATGGATTCCGGAGTTTGCAGCCGGTCTCCGTTTTTGAGCCCCCAATCATTGAGTTCATGGATGATCTTGTGCAGACTTTCACCCAATTCCGTTAGGCTGTATTCGACCCTCGGGGGCACTTCGGCGAATACCTCCCTGTGGATGATGCCATCCGCTTCCAGTTCCCGTAGGCTATCGGTCAACATTTTTTTGCTGATGTTTTGGATGTGGCGGTGCATGACCCCAAAGCGGTTGATCTCCGAGTACAGGGCGTAAATGATCCGGATTTTCCATTTTCCCCCGATAACGGACATGGTGGTTTTGACCCCGCAGGGCGTTTCGGCAGCAAGTTGCTCTATTTCTGAACTTTTTTTCATTTTTCAACTATTTGATAAACAGCAATAGTAACTTTGTCGTGACTAGCTTACAAAAATATAACTACTTGACAAAAGTAAACCATTGGGATAATTTTGTGACGAATTAATGATAAAAACGTACCATCATGATTACTAATAATGCCAAAACCGTCCGTTTCCACCAAACTGGAAATGCCGATGTATTGCAAATCGAAGAAGCGTCCATCCCGAGTCCGACCAAGGATGAAGTGACGATCAAAGTAGCCGCTATCGGACTCAACCGTGCCGAAGTAATGTTCCGCGAAGGCCAGTATTTGGAGACCCCGGTATTTCCTTCCCGCATCGGCTATGAGGTCAGTGGGGTCATAGAAGCTGTTGGCGAAGAAGTAAGCTCGGTCAAGGTAGGGGATCGGGTCAGCACCATTCCCGCTTTTTCCATCGGGCAGTATGGGGTGTATGGCGAATACGCCACGGTACCGGAACATGCGGTCACTGCGTATCCGGATACCCTGAGTCCGGAAGAAGGTACCTCCATTTGGATGGCCTATCTCACCGCCTATGGCGCCTTAATCGAGTTGGCCCAAACGAAACCAGGTGACCACGTCTTGATCACCGCCGCGAGCAGCAGCGTGGGTCTGGCGTCTATTCAAATCGCCAAAACCGAAGGGGCCGTGGTCATCGCTACCACCCGAACCGCTACTAAAAAACAGTTCCTACTCGATGCGGGGGCGGATCATGTCATCGTCACGAATGATGAGGACTTGGAGGAACGGGTGCATGATATCACCAATGCCACTGGAGTGAACGTGATCTTCGATCCGGTCGGGGGGCCTTCCATCGAAACTTTGGCCAAGGCATTGGCAAACCAAGGCATCCTTATCGAGTATGGGGCTTTGTCTCCCGAACCGACGCCTTACCCCTTGTTAACGTCCTTGCAAAAAGGCCTTAGCATTCGCGGCTATACCCTTTTTGAAATCACCAAAGATCCCGAACGCCTTGCTCGCGGGAAAGCCTATCTGTACGACAAGTTCGCAACTTCCGCTCTGCAACCCATCATCGACCGCACCTTCGTGTTCGATGAGATCGTGGATGCCCATAAGTATATGGAATCCAATGTGCAGCGTGGTAAGATCGTGGTCACGGTTTAAGAATGCCTTCGCAGGCAACCAAAAAGACAGAAAGCATTCCGACGAATGCTTTTTGTTTTTTTAATGAGACGATTTTGAAGAGATCGGAAGTAAATGCGGTAGTGTAATAATCGTGTTTACACGACTGATATACTGAATTGGTTCATTTTGGACCACGATTTCGATATTCCTTCAGGTTGTGTTCGGTTTTTAAGACCCGCTTGTCAAGGGTGCCTAGAACGGGATTAATAGTGTATTCCTTCACACTCCGTTCTTTGATTAGTACTTGGTCTGCTTCCAATTCGCTATTGTCGTAGCCGAATTCTTCGAGTACACGGTAGGTCAGTGTACCCGATTTTTCGGGGGCCATGTTCCAAAAATCCTCTCCGTCACCACCGACTACATAAAAGAGGAAACTTGAAGTGGGTTCCATATTCGGTTTGCTAAAAGTAAAGAGGTGCAAGGCAGATTTGTAATCATACAGGTCGACAAAGGCAATTGAAACGATTTTTTCGTTTTCAAATAGCTTGCATTTCGGCGCCAATCCGTGGGCCTGTTCAAATTGGGAACTGTCCTTTTCGTGGAGGTTGAATAACCAAGGCTCTAATTTACGGTCAATAAGACTTCCGGAATAATCGGTATGTTCGAATTCGGCCCACAGGTTTTCGAAGTCCAAACAGCCGATTTCCAATTCCATTAAGGCGGTTTTCAAATTCGTACCGCTATTTTTTTCCTTGGTCCCGGTAGTTTCATCACAGGGTGTTGGTAAACCGCCCATAGTATATCCGGTATGTTGTCTCGGGCCGTACTCAATTCTGACGATCTTACAACAATTGACTTCGATTACGTATTGGAAATTTTCTAGGGAGGCTCCCTGACTCCCATGACAATCCTCAAATTCGAATTCCCCAGGAAGTGCTTTCTGCAAGTCCGATAAGGTATCCCCAAGCTTGAATTTGGGTATGGTGTTCGCTAGGATCTCATGGCGTATGGACTTGGGCATGAAGGGATAAGCATAGGAGGGGCAAAGTTTGGGAAAAGCCACTAAGAAGAGCAGAAGGAACAGCAGGGGCGACAGCAAGATGGTAAAAGCATGGGTTTCCTTGAATTTGTGTCGCCAATGGTTCCAAAAGAGGTGAAAGGCCATTCCGAAGACCAGTCCACAGAAAAATGCATCCAAAAATACCCCTAGGAAATCCCCAAAAGCTAAAAAGGCCCATCCGATCAAAAGGGTAAATCCGATGAGCGAATAACATCCTGATACCAGCGAAAAAAGGAATATGTTGGTACCTTCGGCCAGCCTGATTATCCCTTTTCGTGGGATAAGGATGAAAAGGCCGTAAAAAACCAAGATAAAAAAGGACGACCAAAACAGCACCACCCCCAGATCACCGCCGGCCGCATTGCCGAAGATCCATATGGACCATAGGATGTGCGTCAAGGTTTGGGCGATCCAGCCCAAGACCATAGCGAGAAATGAAATCTTTTTAAAGTGCTTCATTGGGTATCAAACCTAGTTTTGTTAAGCATGTGATTCCAAGCTCCAACGGTCGTCTACTATGAGAACGCCTTATTTGCACATACTGATCAAGGCATCCGCGACATTGCCCAGGTTATGCGAAATCAAGGCCAGCAAAATGCTACCCGTCTTCATGGTGATCCACGCCCATATCATACCCAAGGCAAAGGTGCCGAAAAAGGGCGCCGCGTTGAAGACCACCTCCCAATTGCCGTCTAAAAAGAAGCCATGCCCCAATCCGAAAAGGATGGCGGTGACGATAATGGCGGGATGCAGGAATTTATTCGGTTTGAGGATTTTGGCCAGCAAGCCTAGCATGATGCCCCGGTAGGCGATTTCCTCATTGATCCCCGGCATGCTGAGTTGGAACATAAGGGTTTCCCAATTCCATTCCGTAGTGAAGGGGTTCAAGGCGATGTTCAAGACCGATGACAAAAGGAAAATCGCGCTAATGATGATGATGCCCTTCTTCAGGTGTTTTTTGTCCTGTTTGAGGGTGAGGTAGTAGTCTTTGAGCTCGAATTTTCGGTAGAGCAGGAGGAAGACTACGGCCCCAAGGATCGCAAATAGCTTACCGTCCCAATTCCACTGACCCTCGAAGATCCGGAAAGTGGGGAAATGACCGGGCAAGGCCAATAACAGGCTGTTGCCGATAAAGAAGATGGAAAACGAGAGCAAAATCTTTAGGCTTTCCGAGGTCCTGTTTTTTAACGTCAGGGCGATGATCGGGAGTACGAAGATCAAATGCAGCAGGTGTTCTACGAGTACTTTTTCCATGGGTTGTATGGGTTGGGTACCGCTGTGATAGCGGATTGGAGGTTCGGATTAGTTGGTGGCTGTGGTGTCGGGTTCGGTTTCGATGATTTCCTCGATCCGGGCAAGCAATCGTTGTTCGGCCCCTACAACGTCCCACAGCATCATCCTTAAAATCTCTTTTTTGTTCTTATCGGTGGATTCGAAGTTCTGAAAGGTGAAATCCATTTGCTTTTCAATGCGGTTAAGCAGGTTTTCTTTGCGTTCGGCGATATCGGCAAGTGCCGACAAGCGCTCGTATTCGATCAATTCGATTTTAGTGGTCGCTATGGCATTCCATGAATTCGTTTTGATAATGGGCGAGTATACCCCTTTGGATCGGATGACGATCTCGTATAAGGAAACCGTCGCATCGTCCATATAGGCGTTGAGGGTATCTATGGAGGCCATTTGTGCGGGAATGACCCGTTGGATGTCCGCCACACTGTCTTCCAATTCCTTGTCAATGGATGAAAAGATCTGGTCGAGATAGGCTTTTTCCTTGCGTTCATCGTTCCAATTGTTGATGAACAGGGCGATGAGGATGCCGATGATCACGGAGATGACCTCCCGAATGATTTGCTTCATATGCCGATTTCTTGCTTGATGGGGAGGAAACGGATTTCCTACCGCTTTCAAATTAGGTAAAAAATGGCAATGGTCGAAAACCTATTATGGGTCAGTCCATATTGTGGAGTTCCTAAAGGCCCATCGGAACTAGAAGATTTATTTGACTGAGATAAGTCGCTTTCTCAAAAGAGATTTCAAATCGTACCCCGTCATCGATTGATGTAGTATAACAGCCAAACGAGGCCTATGAGTAGTAACCCAAGAACGACCCGTTCTTTGCGCTTTTGGACTTTTGCTTTGGAGCGGATTTTGTTTTTCACTTCTTCCAATTCAGTAGCTGTCAGTTTCGGAAAGTCGAATTCCCCTTCAGTGTCTTTGCTGGTATAATCCAGCCTATTCCGTTTGAATTTACCTTTGGCTTTCTCTTTTCGTGCTTGTTTTCGGGCCAAGGTCGCCTTGAATTGGGATAAACTTCCGTCAGCCATGAGTGGTATCGTTTTCGTAGTCCGTTCTTGTTGGAGGCCAGTCCTGCTTGATCCGTGTTATGATTTCGCTGCGGTGTTGTGCCCAATCCGGATACCCTTTCCATTCCTCTTCCGTTTTGAAGTACAGCACTTTGTTGATTTTACCAACCAGCATTTCCCCATCGATTTCGATGCTTTTCCAACCCCCTTTAAATTTTTCTACATAGAAAATCGCATCCCGTCCCCGGCTTTTTGTGCGCCAGCCGCGTTTGTGCTCCTTCTTTGCCTGCAAACGGTTGCTGATAAAAAAATAGAGCACGAGCACAGTCAATAAGGCGGCAATGATCAAAAAGGTTTTCAATCTTCAAGAAATTTAAATGTGCTGGAAAGGTTTCCGCTAGGGTAGTGGATAATCGGTACTTTCATCCGTATCCTGACTAGCCGGAGCCTATTTCCAACCTAAAAGGTAGTGAATTGCGTTAACTCACCCTATCCTATGTTTTTAGATTTCTTGTCGATTCTTATGATGCGTAGATTGGCTTCGAATGCTGGGTAAGGTTTCGTTTATTGTTTAGAGTCGATGAATGTAATGGCTTCGATGATGTTTTGGTCCTGGTCGAAATTTTCAAAGTTGGTCTGTTTGATGACCTCGATATCCGGTACGATCGTTGCCGTATATCATGCCGAACGATCGGTTCCATAACTTTCGGTAATGGCCGCTTTGATCCCAAAGGGAAGGTCATACATATCATTGGCCGTGGTGTTGCCATAACTTTCTTCGCCGATCACAATGGTGTTCTTTCGCCCCCGAAAGCCCAAAATCACGAATTCACCGGCACTGTTGGTCAACACCCCGGATAGCAAGGCTACCGTAATATGGGGTTTGGGTGGGGCAGCGATCGTTACCGCATTGTTCTCTTTGTGGTTTTTATACAAGACCCCCTCATGCAGGCCGGACAGGGTCTTGACATGTTTGTCGATATCGAGTACCAAATGGGTGCGTCCGTTGCCTAACAAATGGTAGAGTCCGGTCAACATCACATTGGAGTTGCCGCCGACATTCAGGCGCACATCGATGATCCAGCCTTTGATGTCATTGGCGTTGTCGATTTCCAAAATCGCGTCGTAGATGTTTTGCGCCGCTGCGTCCAGTTCTTCCCTAGTGGCATCTTTGAGCAACATGCCGGGGATGTACACATAACCATAATTTTTTTGGATGACCTTGGCCTCAAAGGGTTTGTTGCTTTCATAGGCGATCAAGGTGCTTTTATTAAATTGCTCTTGACTGAGCGGTTTTCCCAAAGTGCTGCCGTACCAGTTTTTCTCAGAGAACAAGATCAAATGGTTTCCTTCAATGCTGTCGAACAGTTTGGTGGCTTGTTTTAAGGAGGCCTCCAAGCTTTCATTTTGTAAGGCTTCCTTTAGGGTATACGATCGCATGGCAGGCCAGTCTTTGGCTTTGGTATTCAAATAATTCTCCTGCAACTCCTCGAATAAGGCATTGTAGAGGGTACTAATACTGTCTTTGGTGGTGAGGGGGCTTTCCTGACCTTGGGTAGTCGTTGTACACCAGAAAAAACAGCCCGCGATTATTGAACAAAGTGCTCTCATGGTTTCTTTTTTTGATTGAGGGTGTAAATCTCGCGAAGGGCTTGTTGCTTTTCAAGAAAAGAAGGGCGAAGTAGGTCCACAAAAAAAAGCTGGACGCATCCGAACCCTTCCTTTGTTCGCATGGAGGCAGGTCGAAAGGTGTCCAGTGTGTACCTAAGCTGTCAAGTGGCCAAGCGTTATTCTTTTACAAAGTCGCTTCGAATGGCATCCAAGGATGCCAGATCCTTTTTGGTTTGTAGCGAAGCATCCAAGGCAGGGTCGCCCATTTGTTGGACGCGGTATTCCGGTAATTTTTCCTGAAATAGCAACAAAACGAAAGTGTCTACCAAACGTTCCTTGAGTCCGTGTGAAAGCTGGTGGGCCTGTACGACGGAATGCTCCATGCCCATATGGGTGATCTCATGGATGATGGTGTAGGCCGGGTTTGGGTATTTCACAAAATCCCCGGCTTGGTTCGTCAACAGTGTGATCGTTCCGTTTTCGGGGTCGTAACTTCCTCCGGTGCCGTACAAGGTAAACACCACTTGGTAGTGTTTGAATAGGTTGAAATCCCAGTCCCATCCCCTTTTTTCAAGGGCGATTTGAGTCAAAAACCCATGCAGGAGATCCAATTGTTCCGCAACTTTTCCTTGGGCTTGTTCGTAATCGGCAGCTTTGAAAAACCGGCTTTCCAAGAGCGAGTAAACGGCGGCGTAATCCCCATTTCCGAAAGTCCCCTTTTTCGATTTGAGGATCAAGGAATCGATCAAAGGGGCTTCAGGCAAATGGATGGTATAGCCTTGTTGTTCCAGAAAGGTATAATCGTTGATCGTACGCCAAACCGATGCGGCTTCTTGGGCTACCGTCGGCGGTACGATCTCGATTCGGGGAGCGGTAGTTTGTGATACAGCGGTGATGCACACCAGCAAAACAACCAGCCTTGTGAAGTGGCTTGATTTCATGTGCTATTCCTTGTTCGTGTTGAGCCATTGTTGGGCTTCTTTAGTATACCAATTCGAAGAAAAATTCGGGGCGTTCACGATATGCTCAAAATGGTACCTGGCCTTGTTGTTTTCCCCTTTTCTCGCGTAGAAATTCCCGAGATAGGTGTGCACATACGGATTGTAAGGTGTGGTTTCCAAAAGCTTGTTTCCGATGTTTTCCAAGGGAATATCGAAATCATTGAACTCCCCCAAGTCCATATAAAAGGCAACATCCTTTAAGAAGGCCAGCGTATGCAGCAGGTTCAAATCGGCGTACTCCAAATACTCGGGGTAGGTCGATAAGAGGTGTTCGATCAAGGCCGCACTGGTTATCATCTGCTCAGGATCGTATCGTGCCATATAGGAAGCCGCGAGTGCTTCTGCCATTATTTTCTGCCGATACAGCTTGCTGTTCGCAAGCGGTTCTGAAAACGCATCCCTTTTTTCGAACAAAGGGGTTTCGGTGAGTTCAAACACATAGTTCTTTAGGAAGCTCATGGCGAATAGGGAAGAAGTCACCTCCCCATTGATCAATCGGGCGGGATCGCTCATCAAGCTGTTGTTCGCCAATAGGGTCAGGGTGAGGCCCTTCGCGGGAATTTTCAATAAGAGGCTGGAGTAGCAATCGTATTGCCCATAGGCCCACACGATGTCCAAATTTTCGAACTGCTGGTTGAAAATACCATAGCCATAAGGCAATTCAGGGCGATAGGAGGTGAACATGCGCGCTTTCGAAGCCTTATCGATAATTTGGTCGTTGTCTAAGGCCCGATTGAATAGGGCCAGGTCTTTCAGGTTGGAAACGATGCCGGCGGAAGCGGAATAGCCATAGTCCACAAAACCGTTTTCAATGCCATTGTCCAAGACATAAGGTTTGGCCAAGTTTTCGATTTGGGTGGAATCTTGCAACAAAAAGGTTTGTTGTAACTGCAACGGGGTCAATATCTCTTGCTCCATCACTTCCGAAAAGGATGTACCGGCCGCCAGTTCGATGACTTTAGTGAGCGCGCCGAAGCGGGAACTATAATAGAATTCCTCGCCGATTCGCCCCTGCGAGGTGTGCGAGAGCACATGCTTTACCAATATGGAATCGTGGAGCCCGGACTCGGGCAGGTAGGTATTGATGGGGTCATCAAGGGATAATTTGTTTTGTGCCGCCAGTTTCATCACCAGCACGCCTGAAAAGACCTTGGTGATGGAGGCTATGGGAAACAAGGTGTTCTCATTTACGGGTGTCCCGGTTTCCCGATCCGCCACACCCATATAGCGTTCATAGATCAGCGCCCCATCCTTCTCGATGGAAATGGCAAGCCCAGGAATTTGAAAGTAGTCTTGGAGGGCGGAAAGTTCTTGGGTGAAGGTCGATGCTGTTGTATCGGTAGGCTTTTCGGTTTCCGTGCATGAGGCCATGCCGAAAACTAGCACCATGACACTTAGCTTTGTCAGGAAGCCTTGTATGGCGGTCTTCGTACGATGGGTATTCAGTGGATTGTCCATGCGCTTGGCTTTGTTGGTACAATGATAGGGGATGTGGCCGTATCGGCATGGCATCGTTGCAAAAAGGGAGTTCCATATTTCATTTTTGGAACCTTTTTTGGCCGTCATCCCTTTTGTTTGAGATATTCCGACGGGGTTTTGTCGGTGAACTTTTTGAAGGTGCGGTAAAAGGAGGTTTTCGAATTGAAACCGCTTTCATGGGCGATGCCGACCAGGGTGATGTGGTCGTAGGCCTTGTTGTTGATTTTTTCGATGACGGTCCCCACCCGGTATTCGTTGATGAAGTCCGAAAAGTTCTTCCCGCTACCTTCATTGATGATGCGCGACAGCAAATTGGGGTGCAGCTCAAGCTGTTCGGCTAAAGAATTCAAGGTCAATTCGGGATTGAGGTAATACAGATTCCGTTCGATTTCCGTTTTTAACCAGTCGACCTTTTGGTCCAATCCATCGATGGCTTTTTTCTCGGTATTGGGTTTCATTTCCAGCAACACGTATTCGGGTCGCAGAAACACTTCGATGCCCATTAAAAGGGCCACTACACCCATCAAGAGGTAGAGGGGGTAATACTGTCGAAAGTCCAATTCATAATCAAAGAAGAAGAAATCGACGAATGTATAGGGCAACCACAAGATCCACATGAGTCCGAAAAAAAGGATCAAGCGCTTCAGCCATACCAATTTGTATTTATCGCTGTTGCTGTAGTTCTCTGCCAGTAGCTGGGTAAAATCCTTGATTTTTAATATGGAAAGCCGCACATAAACAGCAATGGATAGGATGGCCAAGAGTTGAAAGAAGGGCCCGATCATGATAAACGCTTGGGTCTGATGAATGGGCTTGCCGGTGCTATTACTTTCTAGCACCTGAACGATATGAAAGGCAAGCTCCAATAGAATCGGACTGAAATGCAGGTAGTGTTTGGGTTGGAACCCGAAGGATGGGTCAATGAGTTTGACCACGTAGAAATACAAGGCCGGCCCGATACACAACAAGTAGGTCGTGATCGGAAACCAGGTGATTCTCGGGTAGTATTCCAAAAGTCCGATATCCGATAAAAACACCCACACCAACCAAAGGGAAATGGCCATGACCACAAAAGCCATGAATTTATTGGCCGCCTTATTCTTCCTTTTGGTAAAGAAGAGCAGCAACCCAAAGGTGGACCCGACGATCAAAAAGATGCCGATCAATAGGTTCCAAAGGGTAAAATTCAAGCTGAGTTCCATGGTATCGTTGGCAAGGGGGCCTTCCCCCATTATGGCGTATAAGGTACGATAGGCTAGGGGTTAAATCCAACGGTACCGCATTCCAAGGCTTCGATTTGCGGCAGCATGTTGAATAGGACGTTTTTCCCATCAAAAAGGTATTCGGCCCGGTTGCCCCCGCGTGCTTCTTCCCAAAAAACCTCTTGGGTTTGAAAAAACAGGGCAACGGTATAGAACAAGCACTCCTCCTTGGCCTTGAGCGTTCTTTTGAACTCCGAAGGCCCATCAAGTGAGGCCAGGGTGGTTAGCCCATAGCTCATCGAATCGCGCTTGGCAAGCGTCATGCTGTCTGGGGGCAATAGGACTTTGACGAAGGTGGTGGGGGAATCCGGGATTGGGAACGCCTCGGCGGAAAAATGAAGGGCCAAATCGATCGGATGATCGTTCGTATTCACGACCCGGGTGTAAAACACCAAATAGCTGTGTTTGAAGTGTTCCGTTGTGGGGCCGGTATATGGGCCGCCTTTCGGGTAGCTGTTTTGGAACATCACCCCTTTCTTTTCATGGCTGCTATACCAGTTCGTATCGGCATGTTGTCCGTAGGTCAAAGCACAACAAAGAGTCACTAGGTATAGGAGCAGTACTTGTGTGCTGGTTTTCATCCTTTTGTATGTTTTGTTCCGTGGGTGCCCAAGACGTTTTTAACTAAGGCAGTTATGGAAAATCCGAACCGCCTGCCTCCCCGATTTTAACAAGCATCTTTAATCAACCAAAAATTCGGACGTATAATTCGTGACATAGTCTTTTAAAAATTTTTCAATGGATTTCTTAAAATCCGGCGGGTAATTTTCTTGTAACTTCCGGTATTCGATTTTGTAAGCTTCGGTTTTTTTGAATGCTTCGTACTGTCGTTCTTTAAATTTTAAAAACTGTTTGTGTTTGTATGCTTTGTGCTTTCGGAACCTTCCCTTTTTGATTTCCAGTAACACGTAATGGCTATATTCGGATGCATACCCTTGGTGGACGTATTTAATCCGTTCTCCATGCGGCAAAATCAGGATTCCGGAGTACCAGTCGATTTTTAAGGAGTCTATACCTGGGAATATCCGTTTTTTGATCGAGATATTCTTATATCGAATCGTTCCGTCCTTATCCTTTATTCTTCTTGGTTGCGAAATATCAGTCAATAACAAGGTGCTGTCGATTATTTCGAAGTGTCCGATATAACCCCGATATAAAGCGGTAGAATACCATTGGGGCCTTTTTTCAGGGTACTTTTCAAAATACGGTTCCAAGGGATTCGTGTTCAAGGCATATTCCTTTCCATTGAATTTTATGTAGTCCGGCGTTTGAGCGGTGATGACATCCTCCCATCGTGTAAATCCAAAGGAAAAGACTAGAAATATGATCAACATGGAACTTTTCATATCGCGAACAATTACCAAACGATTACCCCTTGCTTTTGACAAGTTGATCTAGCGGTAGGTGACCTTATTAAAGTTAGTGAATTCTTTTAAGGTTCCCAATAGGGCCACCCTCCCATGTAGTTTAGTCGTTCCTATCCATGACTTCAGTCGATTCACAGGTCGGGCACCACCAATAGGACTTCTCCTCATCTTTGAGATGTAAGGCAAAACCCTTCCCACACAAGTTGCATTTCCCTTCTTTGGATTCGTCTTCGAAGGCTTGATAAAAACACGAATGACAACCCCAAATGGTGAGATCAGTCAGTTCATCATCCAGATGCCATGTAAATGAATCTTGTTTGCATTTTGGACAAATCTGCGTGGCCATTATTCCAAAACAAGTTTGAATTCGGCATGTTCCCTGATCTGACGCTCGGAAAACCAATACGGAATCCAGGCTCCGGTCTTCCAACTTTCCAGTTGCGATTTGTGGTACGGATGGAAGATCCTTGCGGCACTTCCACCTGAAAGGACCCCCATGATCTTTTCTTGATCGTCCATATCGGCCACCATTCGAAACGAACTGAACCAGCTTGTGTCATACTGGTGTTCCTTGTTTTTAACGAAACCGCCCCGATTCAGGGTTTGGTTCGATCCCTGCTTCGGAAGCAACTCTGCACCCAGAAGCTTGCTTCCCCAACCTTCCTTCTTGATAGGGCTGTAGAAATAGACGGTATGCAAGTTGCCCCAGGTCCAGTCTTCAATAGCCTCACCAAACCGTTCCTTCAACAACTCGGTGGTAAACAAACCAGAGGCGATGATGAGGTCATCTAGGGATTCCTTTTCCGGGGTTTGCCTGTTATCGATGAACGGATGGTCTGAGCGCATCATTTCGTCCAACCTCTGGTTCCAATAATACACGTTCTCCCAATAACTAGTTTCGATTTCATCCGGTAATTCGTCATCGAGGACCCGGTATAACAATTCATTGTAAAGCACCGTATACACCGCGGCCCCTACTTCATCAATCGCATCTTCTTGGTTCCAATCCCTGAGAACATCGGCAAGTGCTGTGGTACGTTCATCCTGCTGAAGGGCAGCAACGAACAAGGGAACGAAACTTTTCGCCTGCATGTTCTTGACGTCGAAAATCAGGTTCCATAGTTCTTGGGATCCGAGTTGTTCGTGTGAAGCAAAGAACTCCTTCTGTCGCATATACCGGTAATAGGGCGAAAAATGACTGGAGTAGTAATACGGATAGTCGTCAGGGCGCGTATCGTGGTTCGAGGTGCCGACCCAGCCCCGCTGCGGATTGATCATGTGGGGCAGACTGTCTTTTGGGATAAACCCCTTCCAAGTAGGCGCTTGATCGCCCTTTTGGGGCACTGTTCCGTTGCCTTTGGTCCGAATGGGTACAAGGCCAGTCGCCTGGTGTGCGATATTGCCTTTGGTATCAGCCATCACGAAGTTGAAAAACATCGCGTCCATGCCCGCGAGGGCCTTTCTGAACGAGGCCACGTCGGTAGTTTCGAGCAATCGATCCATACCGATGGAGCTACTTTTGGTCTCTGCCAGCGACCAGCGCAGGCTGACCGCGTTATCGGTAAGGATATGGAAGAGGGGGAAATCAGAGATGATAGGACCCCGTTCGGTAGATCGTATCGTTATGGAAACCGCTGCACCGTCTTTGACCGCAATCGTTTCTTTTCGTTTTTTAAGGGGGACCTTTTCCCCATGTTGCATATAAAAATCCCCATCAAGGGTTTCCAAAAAAAGATCCTGGCTATCGCCATAGGCATTGGTTACCCCAAAGGAAACGAATTCGTTACGGCCGCTTAACAACCCGGGAATGCCTGGAGTCGCGATACCCACTGCCTTAAAGTCCGGGCAGATCAATCCGATCGGATAGAAGGTCCCAGGTAGGACACGGGCATCGACATGGGGATCATTGGCCAAAATCGGCTTTTTAGATATGGATTTACTTCCGGAAATCGCCCAATTGTTCGAGCCTAGCCTGGGATAGGGAATCAAGGGGGTAGGGCGGGGGTTTGCGACCAGCTCCCGCTTTGAAAGCGGGTTCCCCGAAAGGGTGGCGGTCGTATCGGTCGGTAAGGGTTTGCTGCGATCGAGATTGATGGAAAGCGGCAACAACTCAGCGGCATCTTCCATATAAGCGGAAAGGTTCAGGCTGAGGATTTCATCCTCCATATTTTGACTATGGAACAAGCCGATGAAGTGTGCGACCGAGACGATGTCAACCGGTCGAAGGGGTTTGGGCTCGATGTTCAGCAAATCCAATTCCAAAGGAAATTCGTCGGCTCCCACCTCCAAATAGGCATTGAACCCTTCACAATACCATCCCAAGACTTCCTTGGTCCCTTCATCCAAGTATTGAAAACTCCGTTCCGCATTGCCATAGAGATCGAGTACCCGCATTTTTATATCGGAATCCAGCATGGAAGCACCGACCAGTTGGGCGGCTTCCCCTTTGATCAAGGCCCGGTAAAATTCCATTTGAAAGAGGCGGTCTTGTGCCGTGACAAAGGCCTGCCCCTTGATGGCATCAGCCTTGTTGTCCGCTATCACATAGGCGATACCGTGTTCATCACGGAGAATCTCTATCGGCTGTTCATTGACCGCTATGTCGAACGAACCGTCGCGGTTGAAGTTGTTGGCGTTTTTTATCCAGATAAATCCAATGGTTGCGAGAAGGAGCAGGAGGATCAGTAGGGCGAGAAGCAATTTTTTCATAAGTCGTATTAAGGCCCCAATGCACTGCGTAGGGCACTTTTATCGTTGATTTTGCGTGGCGTATGGCCGTTCCCATCATTGTGCGGACAGTGGGTTCGGCACCTGCGCATCGCTGTTTGCGGTAAGTTAGGAAAAAAGGAAGAAGCGAAGGATAGGGTCGGTAGCTTTTGATAACTCCACGAGCGCGATCATCGTACGGGTTATGGATGCTTCAAAGTAAGACAGCTGATTTTACGCAAGCTATTGTTTTTGTTTTCCACAGTCCGTATCGTAAGCTTCAACGACTTGCCAAACTTCCTTGAGCTCCGACTTTTCTATCTTTTCCATAAGGCTAGGGCAATCTTCAAAATAGCGTAGCAGCACCTTTTTCTTCAATCCTAAGAATCCTTGATCCGCCCTAATGAAAAAGGCATCGTTGCTTTTTTTGAGTAAGGACAGCGACCACAACTGGCTATCGCCCTGATCGAACCATTCCAGGTCATACTGACTCAAATTTCCGATCCGAACGACTTTTAAAAAGTAGTGCGTGCCTTTGTTCGCATCGATATCGTACCGGGGATTCACTAACGAAATCGGCGGAAAGGTCTGAGGGGGTTGGGTTAACCAAAAACTATGATACTCCGATCCGTCTAGTCGAAAGGCGCTTATGTGGTCCCGTTTGAACTTTTTGGTTTTTCCACGGGCATCGGTCAATCTAACTTTTTTGAAAAACCCTCGATTCACCGCTTTTTCGTTGATATATGCTACGGTGCCGTATAGGGTGTCCTTAGCATGCAAAACAAGGTAGTCTTCCTGTGTGGCGTTCTGGGCATTGCTTGCCAAAAACGAAAAGAAGACCAAAGTCGGGATTAGTTGGAGCGTCTTTGTCATGATTTCCGATACTGATGGAAAGCTACGGCAAAAGTTGTACCAAACCCGTATGGCGCAGCAAGGCTCCCTGACTATCGGAAATCATAGG
This sequence comes from Flavobacteriaceae bacterium, assembly GCA_013214065.1. Lineage (GTDB taxonomy): Bacteria > Bacteroidota > Bacteroidia > Flavobacteriales > Flavobacteriaceae > Flagellimonas_B > Flagellimonas_B algarum. Next base: position 32,410 of record JABSPK010000014.1, on the reverse strand, counting down.
TCATCGGTTTAGCCGGTCATTCATTGAGCTGCACCGACTTGATATCGGCCAGGAGTTTTGAAATGATGCGGTCATTCTTTCCGTAATCATACAATTGCCCTTTGATCACCGCGTTGAATTCCGCCTGTACCCGTTCCTTTTGTTGGGTTAAGGTGATCACCAATGTTCCTTTGAAGGAGAGCAGATCGGGTTTTAGGTCGCCAACGATCAAGATGCCGTCTTTCGCTTGATGGAATTCGTTGAAATCCAACTTTTTATTCGCTGAAATGGCACAGAGGACCCGCACGAAAACTTCGTTCATCGGCAGGTCGAAGGTGGCGGTTTTCCGCTTTGCGGTTTTGACCCCAAGTTTTGAATAGATCGGCACCGCGATTTCCATGATCAGATTGGTAGACAATCCGGTAAACGTACCGAACACCAAATCCAACTTGTCGAGGATGTATTGCGAATCGATGCGTTCATTGGATCGTTTAGCATAGGTGTGGATATAATCTAAGATATCAGTATGCCGGGCCACTTTCGCAATATTGGTTTCATGCCTCCATGCGGTGATGATCTTCGATTCGGGTCGTACGATCACCGTGCCGCAGTTGGGGCAAATTGCTTCTTCCGTTTCAAATCCGCAATGATGACAGAACATAGAAATTGCTGGCTTTGTAAATTAAAGTTTCGTTACAGCGGTTCAACCGCGTTTGTTTTGCGACCGCTTAGCCGTTTTTGCTCATCAGATCGATCAGAATCCCGATGAGGATGATCAAGAACGATCCCATAGTCGTCCCGAAGATATAGGCAAGAAAGCCTTTGACATAGCTCCAAAGGCTTTTTTTATTAAAGAAGTTGCCAATGGCCCAAGCCGAATACAACAAGGCGGTATATAGGGCCACTTCGTTCACCTGCCAACCCGTGGCACTTTCAAGGATTCCGTATAGCGCGAAAATCAAGTTTCCAATTCCAATGGTAAAGAAGACCAAAATGAAGATTTCGTAGATGTTGAATTTGGATTTGAAATAAAACAGCCTGATCCAGAAGCCGATGAAAAAGCCCAATAGGATGTTGACGAAACCGAAGTTTTCAGAGACCCATTCAAATGCTTTTTGGACTCCTGGACTATCGATAGCGTCGGAGGCCGTACCTGTTTTGAATCCGAAAAGCTGTTGGCAGATCACAAAGAACAGCGAACTGAAAATGACGAACAGGATGGGTTTGACGAGTCTTTTTCGGTCATAGATCAAAAACTCCCGAACGGTCTTGCCGGGTCGAAGGATCAGTTCCTTTATGGTATAGAAGATGCCCTTGTCAAAGTTTAGGACACTGCCGATCTCATTCCAAATGTATGCGCCGTCGATCCGTTCCAACGGACTGCCGTTTTCAACTTCTTGCAAGGTTTCATTTTCTATAGGGTCACTCATGAGGTGTGGTTTTTATGAGGGTTGGTTGGTCGCCTATTGAGGTTAACGTTTCAGCAATATAACGAAGTTACATTTGAGGCATGAATGAGCTATGGTGTGTATTGTCAAGCATTATTTACCAAAACCAACATTTCGTTTTTCAGGTTTAACCGTACGTTTTAATTCCTCATACTTTTGGTCAAATTCTTCTTTGGTTATAGCATTTATCGATTTTAACCAACGAAAATTGCCCAACTGGTTTTCATAGTTCAGGTGTTCGTCAACAATGGCATAGTTCTCACGCAAATAGCGATTCCTGGTGTTTATTAGCTCGTCCAAAAATTCATTTGTTTTTTCTTCACTTGGAATTTTTTTATGGACATAAACATAGCTGTTGTTGGATAACTTTATCTTCCAAAAGTCTTTTTTTGTTACGAAATAAATGACAAGCATCACTGTGCCAAGTCCAAGCCAAAAGAGGGCAAGATAAGGGTCTTCGTTTTCACCATATAGATTGCTGCTGATGTAGGTAGTAATGCCCACAAAATAAAATAACAGGGCTACCGATAGCGCAAAACCATTTGTGGATTTGAATGAAACCTTATCGCCATCTATATTCTCGAAAGGAATGTCTATTTCATTCCCATCCCCAAATTTTGAAATATTGAAGTAAAGTTTGGACTCCGTTATTTTAAACTCTCTTTTCGTAAAGAACTTTTTCTGCTCAAATATTTTCATTGTTAGGATATGTAGGTGTTGTACAACGTTCACAGCTAAACCTAAAGGCAGCAAAGTATAACCTTAAAGTTAGTGCGGGGCGCTTTATCGAAAATTGAAGTTAGGTAAAAATGAGTTATGTTTCGTCACGCTCAAGCTAGTGGTCCAATAGGAATGGGATGCTGCAAAACAATCACCATTTCGGACATCAAATCATACCGGAAACCGACGGGGTTCTCTTCGTCGTCAATTTGATAGTCGACCGCAGCGATTTGGATTTTTTCCTTGGAATTAAAGGTCAGCAAAAGCTCCACCAGCGTAGTCTGCTCAACGAAATCATCAGCCTCATCGTCCCAAACTTCGAAGGGGACCCATTTGCATTGCATGTCTTGGACGGTTTTTCCAGTTAGCTTGTGGATTTTGCTGATTTTCCCTTGTCGAAGCTCTTTATGGTCAAGTTCACCGAGGAGCTTGGCCGTACCCCTATCCGTGGTGATGAACATATTATAGTCCGTTGACCAACCTATGGTAAGCGTGCCACTCGGAAATTGCAATTCAATGGCACCGTCGATGATCCACAGATCCGTATCGTCCAATTCCCAATAGGCTTCATTGACCTGATAGAGATGTACCTTTTGTAACTGCCCTGAGGTGATGATCTCGTCAACGGATTGTTCGGAAATCGTCTTTACCATGGTTTTGAGCTATCGGAATCGTCTGGATGATGGGCGTTCACAGGCTTTTTTTGCTTTAATTTTCTTAGTTCTTGTTGGAATAGAACAGCGGTGCCTTTAATTCGATTTCCTTGGTTGCGTATTCCTCGTATCGGTCGAGCTGATCCTTGGTCCAATCCTGCCATCGGCCTTGCAAGGCCTGATCCGCGTATACCTCGGTATCGTAGGCATCTTGTTTTTCAGACAACTCCAAGGTCACTTGTTGGTAGATCGAATCGCGTTTTTCAAAGTAGGCGTAGGTCGTACCACATGCTTCGAGAATGGCCTTTTTGAGTTTTCTCGCGTAAAGCTCGGTGATGTCGAAATGCAGTTGTTCGTGGGCGAGTACGCTGCTATCCCGTTCCGATCTTTTAAAGTAAGACAATTCAGGGTCAAAATAGCTTCTTACGATGACTTTGGTTTTACCCGACCAGGCGTTCACCGGATTTAGGACCTGCAACCCGGAATAGGTGGCGGCTTGAAACGGTCTTTTTTCCTTACTTCCCTTAAAATCGGAAATGGCCAGCGGCCTGTTTGCATTCCAATAAATCAGGTTTTCATCCAAAGCTTGCCTGCTATTGCTGAGCTTGGGCGAACAGCTTGCACATAGGAGGATGAGGATAACAAGTCTTTTCATGGTTGTATTTAATGCTCCGGTTCGGGTCATACCAGTTGGGAAGAAGCAGTGGTTTCCATTCCTGATTAACCGCACGCCCCCATCATCTTTTCCTTCTTCGGGAGCCGGGCTTATTCGAACCTTTCTTTTTGTTGCGATTGGCGAAAAATGCTTCCCGTTGCTTCTGCTTCTCCTTTTCTTTTTCCTTCTTTTCCGCCTTGTTCATCGGGCGGTCCGTTTGCGGAAACGGATGGTCGCTAACGACCTGGATCTTTTGCCGGATCAGTTTTTCGATATCCCGCAAATACGCGTTTTCTTCCGGTTCGCAGATCGAAATGGAGATGCCCTCCTCACCGGCACGACCGCAACGTCCGATGCGGTGCACATAGGTCTCGGACTCATTCGGGATGTCGTAATTGATCACATAACGGAGCTTGTCGATATCAATGCCACGCGCCGCGATATCGGTGGCTACCAAGGCCCTGATCTTACCCACTTTGAATTCTTGCAAGGCCCTTTGGCGTTGGTTTTGGGATTTATCGCCATGAATGGCCGCACAGTTGATTTTTTTCTTTCGAAGGTCCCTTACGATGCGATCCGCACCGTGTTTCGTTCTTGAAAACACCAAGACCTGTTCGAGTTCAGGGTCTTGGAGGATATGCAAAAGCAAGGCCTTTTTGTTGCTGCGGTTCGTCATATAGACATGCTGCTGGATCGTTTCGGCGGTTGAAGAAACGGGATCGATAACGACCCGCTTGGGCTGGTTCAAGATCTGCTGCGACAATTTCAAAATATTCGGAGGCATGGTGGCCGAGAAAAAGAGGGATTGTCTTTGTTTCGGCAGTTTGGCCAAGATCTTCTTGATGTCGTTGATGAACCCCATATCGAGCATACGGTCGGCTTCATCCAACACAAAATACTTGATGTGCCGTAGGGTGATATGCCCTTGATCCATCAAATCGAGCAAACGGCCGGGAGTGGCTACCAATACATCCACCCCTTGGTGCAGGGCCCTGACTTGTGCGCCCTGTTTTACCCCTCCGAATATCACGATATTCTTAACAGGCGTATATTTTCCATAGGTCGCAAAACTCTCCCCGATTTGTAGGGCCAGCTCACGGGTCGGGGTCACGATCAATGCGACAATGTTCCTTTTGCCCTTTGGGTGTTGCAGGTCGTTCGCTACATGCTGGATAATGGGAATGGCAAAGGCCGCTGTTTTTCCCGTTCCGGTCTGTGCACTCCCCAGTACATCTTCCCGATTTAAAACCAAGGGAATCGATTTTGCCTGAATGGGGGTAGGTTTCGTATACTGTTCCTCCCGCAATGCTTTGCGTATGGAGGGAATCAATTTTAAATCTTCAAATCGCATGTGCTTTTTCAAGGGATGCCTTAGGTTTTGGTTGGATGGGGACAAAGGTCATGGTTTTATATCGTTACGGCAAGGACCTATGGCTATCAATACCAGCTTTAATTTAAAGCTATCTTTTTTTCTTCAATTATGCTATTTTCTGTTTACATCATTATTTCTGAGACTTTTTTGTTTTTGCCAGATCCTTATACATACCTTATTCTGCTTGCGCCTATCGGTCTCTTGTATGAGCAGCAGCCCTATATTGCGAATCCGTCAGCTTTGAATAAACATAAATAAATGCAATAGCGGTTTGGCTAAAAATCCAAACCGCTATTGCTTATGTACCGGTTGAATCCAATAAGCTACTCCGTTTTAAATTCAGGTCTTTTGATTTGTTCCAAACACCCGGGTTTTGGTTGCTCAGTGGGATTATTAAAGAAATCATTGGCAGCTTGCATCGCACAGGGGTTGCCCCAATTCGTAGTCGGACCGTGTTTCCAGCCTTTAAAAACCAGATGGAAGGAATTGGTCAGATTTTCGCTCATCGCTGCAGCCCATTTGACCGGTGTCGCTTCATCATATTCCCCACTGATCAAAAGCACGGGGATGTCGCTTTTTACCGCCTGATTCTCAATCTGAGGCACTTTTTCGACCCCCCAAATATTACAGACTTCCATGTCGAAAACCGCCGGCGATAGCCCCTTTACCGCGGGGTACTTCGTAGTTTCTTGAGCGATTTTTTCTTGGGAATTGAATGGCGACTCCTCTGCACACCAAACGGATAAACGCATTCCGGTTCCGATGCCACCCCCTGGTTTTTGGAATAAATACTGTAATTGTTGCTTTACTGAAGACAAATCGTTTTGAAGTAATTTATTGATTTCAAAAGGGATGTTGGGTACCCCTCCGGTAGAAGTGGAGATTACGTTGATCAAGTCTTCCCCTTTGAGGTAAAAAGTCTCCAACTTTCCGTTTTCAGGGTGTTCCACCTGTACCTCAAGCGGATGGTATGTTTTCGCTTCCAAATAGGCGAGAAAGCGACTTTTGAGATTGGGGAAGGCCCTATTGCAATTCGGATCCGTTTCGCAATCGATGCATAGTTTGTCCAAAGACCCTAAAAGATTGCCCACACTTTCTTCATCATAATTCACCTCCAAGGGAAGGGGTGAATCCATGACGACGCTTCTGATCTTATCCGGATAATCCCTTAGTAAAACCTGTCCGATTTTGGTACTATAGGACATGGTCAATAGATTATACTCCCCAATTTCCAAAACATCCATTAAGTCATTGATATCCGCTGCGATCTGGGTGGTGGTATAGCTGTTTAAGTCAATGCCTTGGTTACGCAATCGTTCACCGCAGGCGGTGGCCGCATTTTGAAAAAGACTATCCGTTTTGGTCGCATCGGAACCAGGAAGGTTCGATTGAAAAATCGCCTTTGCCCATTCGGGGCAGTCTAAACTTGGTTGGGCATATTGGGTACCTCTTTGTTCGAATAAAATAAGATCACGGTCATCCAGATATTTATAGGATTTCATGTACTGTGAGGCACGCATGGAGGTATAGCCGGGGCCACCTACCGTATATAATATCGGGTCGGGCTTAGGGTTGGTACTCCGGCTTTTAAAAATGTATACGGGTAATTTTATGGTATTTCCATTCGGCTTGGTTCTATCCTCGAGCACTTCCAAATAGCCAAACGTATACTTTTGCCCCTCGGGAATTTTATGGGTGGTCTCTTTGGATGCGGTAAAAATGGGCTTGAATTTTTTTTCGGTCTGATTGTTTGAAAAAGAGACCAACGAAAGGCAAAAAAGTAGGCCTGTGAAAAGCAGTTTCATAGAAAACGTTATTAGATTCAATTACGTCACAAAGTAACTGCCCATTCACAAGGCAGGCATTCACATTTGTTAAGAAATAGCCTGTTTCTTGATCCTACTCAAACTCTGCTCGGAAACCCCTAAATAAGACGCGATGTACTTTTGTGGCACTCTTTGAAACAAATTGGGGTTTCTGTTTACCAAAGCATGGTACTTATCGATTAAGTTGAGCAATTGTAGATCGGCTAGCTTTTCTACGGTGGAAAGAAACGCTTTTTCAGCAATGATCCTTCCTAATCTTTCGTTCTGATGTGATTTGTTGTAAAGGTCTAGGAGATCTCTTTTTTTGAATTCGTAATAGCTGGTTTTTTCAATGCTTTCAATGAAGATTTGACTCGGTTTTTCATTTAAAAAACTGGAAAAATCCGTTGCAAACCAGTTTTCAAAATAGAAATGGTGGGTGTAGTCTTTGCCATCGCTAATCTTATAACCTCGGAGCAGTCCTTCTTTTAAAAATAAAATCTTGTTGGTGGGTTTATCAGGACGGAATAGGACTTGATGCTTTGCTACTTCTTTTTCTGTCGCGATTTTTAGCAAGCGGTCAAAACTCTCCTCCGAAAATTCCAAAAGCGACTGGATTGTTTCTTTCATTTTATTTTTTCAAATTCCTTAAACGCCTTAATTAGTGCTCTTCCAGTTTCGTATTCCGCCGCTTCGTTTTTGATTATTTCCAAGTTGTTTTCGTAAAGTGCTATTACAGTATTCCAGTCCTCACGTTCTATCTTCCAATAGTCGGGATCGCTAGTCAAAACGGATTTGAGTAAGTCCCCCTCATAGAAATCACCTTCAGCAAGGATATTTTTTTGTAATATTTCGAGGGCTAAAGGGATTACATATTTTAAACCTAGATTTTGCCCGATCAGCATTCTGATATCCTCAATTTCTAAGCTGTTTAAAGGCTTTTTTCTCACTCTATAACAGCTTGTCACAAGATAGCTTTCACCTACGGGCACTGTCCCCCAATCGTCTTTCTCCAAGCTTTCCAATGATTTAAAAAGCCAGTTATTTTCAAGCTTTTCTCTTTTCTTTTTGTATTTCAATACCTTCATGTTGATCTCTGCAGTGTTGCACTATATTGGCGTGCCGACCATTCGGTCGATACTTTTTTGCATCAAGTCCTAAGATACATGATTTCCAACCGCATTCCTTACCTTATCCTTTGCCTTTTCCCCAATTACTTAAGTCTTTTTGGATAAGAGATCGATAAACCCGTAAGGCACGCTCTCCCGTTCATCTCCTTCAGGGGCGGGGTAGTGCCGTTCAATGGTCTCGCCCAAAACAAAAGGAACGGGTCGTTTGAAGATCGGGCCGTCGTAACAAAAGGTATGGAATTCCCCATTTTCCCCACAAGGGTCGACCTCAGGAGGGAGGTCCTTTAAAAAATCACGATCTAATTCGCGACCCAAAAAGGCGGGGTCCAAGAGCGTTGCGTTCAAGCAGACCACCACGGCTTTAAAACCCAGGTCCGCGAATTCCAAGAACAGTTCATGGGTATCGCGCTTCCAGAGGGGAAAATGGCATTGGATGCCAGTTAACTGCCGTTCGCGGTATTGTCGAAGGTCTTCTAGGAAAATATCACCAAAAGCACAGTCCGTATAGCCCGCTGCTTTCAACTCCGCAACAGTGGCGCCCATGAGGGCATTGTAAGCCTCCATGGTCGGATTTTCGGGTAGTTCGACCGTGTCGTGGTCGATGCCCAGCGCCGCGACTTGACTGAGGAGCAACTCCCGTCGCAAACCGTGCATGGAAACCCGGTCGTGATTTCGGTTCACGGTGGTCAACAAACGGTCGATCGACAGTTCCTGGTCTTGTAGTAACCGATATAGGGCGAGGGCCGAATCCTTACCCGTACTCCAATTGAAAAAGGTCTTGCGCATGGCGGTATTTGCATTCAGGACCAAGGTAGGCTTTTCGGGCGACGAAACTCAGTACCGCTACGGTTCTTTAGGATAGGTTTTAAAGCGTTTCCGATGGAATCGCTACGCTGCTTATTTGGCTTGTTGCGCCTGCCATTGCTTGACGATGTCGGGCAAGGGTTCCCCTTCGGCCACGAAGAGCAAGGAAGCGGAATTCATGCAATAGCGGAGTCCCGTAGGGGCCGGTCCGTCGTTGAAGACATGGCCCAAATGCGATCCACTACCGCTATCGACCACTTCGGTGCGCACCATGCCATGGCTTTTATCGACCACTTCGATCACGGCGTCCTCTGTTAGCGGCTTGGAACAGCTGGGCCAACCGGTGCGCGATTTGAATTTATGTTCGGAACTGAACAGGGGTTGCCCCGTCGCCGCCGAATAATAGATGCCCTTTTTCTTGTTGTCCCAATAAGCCCCGGTAAAGGCGTATTCGGTACCCTGTTGGCGCAAGACATAGAATTGCTTGTCATCGAGCTGTTGTTTCCATTCGGCCTCCGATTTTTGGATCGGGAAGGTCTGGGCCGCTTCTTTGGAAGTGGTTTTCGATTGGCAGGCCGCCGTTAAGGAGACAAGGCTGCAAAGGAGGAGTAGGGATACACGCATGGGTCGTATGTTTTTAATTCGTCGCTGGACTTTGGATTCCGAAGCCATCCGAAGAGGCCTTAATTGGAAGACTTTTCGTTCAACTGCGCCTTCATGGCCTGTTTGTCTTCCTCACTGAGGCTGACCAAATCGGCATTTTCGCAAAGGCTGGTGAGCTTTCGGTTTTCCAAGGAAAAACGCGCACAGTCCTTGCTGATGAGCAAAAAAATGTTGAGTTGCACAAGTTCCCACCATTTGGCTTCACCATACTGGCTTTTGGTGCAAATTTCCTTGGCTTTTTCGCGAGATATCTTCATAGGCTTACTATCGCAAATTTCAATGGTCGCTCTTTGTTTCGGGAGCGGACTTCCCTTTATTGGACGGAAAATCCTAGAAACTTAACATCGTTTTATAAAATTTTTTGCAAAGATACGATCACTTGGCCCAAAAAGCGCAATATCAGGCCATTTCCTTAGCAATGGTTGCGCTAAGATAACGGGTTAGTATGAACTTACTATGCCCTAGTTACCCGCTTGCTTGCGCGCGATCCACTGTTCGACCTGAAAGCGTAAGGCCGATAAGGGGATGGATCCGTTTTCCAAGACCACCTTGTGGAATTCCTTGATATCGAAATCGTCCTGCAATTCAGTTTCCGCTTGTTGACGTAGGCTTTTGAATTCCTCACCGCCCACATCGTAGGAGGTCAGCTGGGCCGGTGATACGATACTGCGCTGGTACAGCCGGGTTGCTGAGCCATGACTCATACCGGAAGCCATCATGAAGTCAATGATCGAATCACGGGGCCAAAGGTTGAGGTGCAGGGCGGGATCGATGACCATACCCCGGGCTGGCCATGACCTTCGGTGGATCAAGGAGGCTTTGTGTTGGTAGAGCCCCATCTCTTCCGAAAGCTGTTCGGCATAGCGGGCCCATCCTTCCGCATAACTGGTGAAGCCCATGATCTCACGGATCGGGTGCAAGCCCTCGATATCGGCTTCGATGCCCAATTGTAGATGGTGCCCCGGAAACCCCTCGTGAAAGGCCAGTTTCTCATTGTTGTGGTAGGTCTGCCGTTCGGGCTTCCTCAGGCTAATGCGAAAATAGGCCGGGTTGTTGTCCGTGGCAATTTCATAGGACCCAATGCCCGATTCATGGGGCAGGTAGGGCTTGACGGTCATTTCGGAACTTGGGAGTAGGTCGAACCAATCGGGACACTTCAGTCGGGCCGAATCGACCATGGCGTTGGCGTGGGCCAAGACCTCGTCCGCCGTTTTGAAATAGAGGGTCGAATCGGATTTAATGCCCGCGATGATCTCGGTAAAATCGGAAGTACCGTAAAGGTGCTGCCCCAAGTCCTGCACGGTCGCGCTATTGGCTTGCACGATTTCGAGCCCTTGTTCGAAAATGTCTTTTCCGGTTCGGTTGGTAGTGGTATTGCTTCGGATGTAGGCCCGATAACAGGCTTCCCCAGTGGGTAGGGCCAAGACGGAGGCTTCATCGCGCGCCTTGGGCAAATACTGGTTTTTAAGGTAATCGCCGTATTTCGTTAGGGCGGGATGGATGCGCTCGAGCACCAGTTCTTGCCAGGCCGCTTTAAAGGCGGCACTGCTATCGCGCTCAGCCGGACCCATAAAAGGGGATTCCTCGATGCCATAACCCGATAACACATCCACCTGGTCGATGACCAAACGCACGATCTCTTTCGGCATGCTGTAGCCCTCGGCCAAGCCGCGCTCCAACTTATCGATTTCGACATCCACATAGCCGGGAAAAATATTCCACCGTTCCAAGGCCTGTTCCCTCAAACTATCGCTACCCACGGGTTGAAAATCGACAACGCTCAACCAGTTATTATAGAAGTTCCATTTGTGGTCGACATCCCAGAGTTCGCGTTTGCAGGCCCTTAAGGCCTGACTGCGTTCCAATTCCTCTTTCAGCAGCCAGTAGGTGATCTGGTCGGCCTGGGCAAAACCCGAGGCATCGAAACCTTGGAGTTCGGTATACAGGCTGTCTTCAAAGGCCTGCCAGGTGGCCAAGGCCTCCAAATCGTTATCGGAAAAGCGGTTGTGGTCGTCAATAGGGACGTCAAAATAGTACCGCTCTTCCGGATAGCGGGCCGCCATGCGTTCCAAATAGGTATCGGCCAGTTCTGAGATCGACTTGGTCTTTTCCTTGGGGGGCGCACAGGCCGCCGCAACGATGATGATCGGGATCAGTAGTTTTTTCATGTTTGGTTAAGGTAAGGATTCCTTGCGAGAATCCTCCCCAACCAAGCCTTTCCCCTTTAGATTCCGTAATAGATGAATACCATGGCGATGGTATCGATAAAGCCGTGCAACGCGATACAGAACCAAAGGTCGTACTTGCGGAGGTAAAAGATGGTGGCCAAGAGCATGCCTATGATACCGGTGATGATCTGCCCACTGATGCCTTGATAGGCATGGAGATAGCCAAAGAGCACCCCAAAGATCAGGATGTTCAATACCAGGGCCAGCTTGCCGTCGCCGAAGAACTTGACGAACTGCCGCATCAAATACCCGCGAAACACGATTTCTTCGCCAAAGGCGGCCGACACCCAAGCAAAAAGCGTAAGGGTCAATATAGCCGGAAGGTCCCCTTTATAGACCTCAAAGGCACTGAAGTCCATGGGGGCGCCCGTCAAATAGGTCACTCCGGGGATCAAAAGGTAGAGGTAGACAAAAAAGATGACCGCGGCGAGCAAAGGGGCCACGACCAAGAGATCGAAAGCTTTGCGTTTCGAACGTTGGAAGCCCATGGAGGCGAACAGCCCCTTGCCGTATTCAAGGGCACTTGCGATCAAGACGATCAGGGCCGCAAAGATCATTTGGAAATAGCCCAAAAAGTACATGATCGTACCTAGGATCAAGACGGTTATGGGAATCAGATAAAATTTCAAAGTACTGCTTTTCATGACGTGAATGGTTTTGATGAGTCACAAAGAAATGAAGTAGTCTCCCGTGCTAGGCCCCAAATACCGTAGGTTTTGACCGAATGGTAGCAAAGAAATGCCCGAATGGTCGTCAGGGGCTAGGGGGTGTCTTCGAACCACTGCAGGAATTCCTGCTTTTTGTAGCGGCTGATGTTGATCGGCTCCGTTTTCGCATCGTTGAGTCGCGCTTTCAAGCGTACCGATAGCTTGCCGTTTTCAATGGCCTGTACCTGTTCGATGGAAGCCGCGTGTACAATGGTCTGTCGGTTAGCACGATAAAAGCGGTGGGCCATGATTTTTTCCTCTACCTCGTTCAAGGTAAAATCGGTGGGGACCAAACGACCGTCGGTTTTGACGATATACGCTTTTTTATGTTCGCTGTACACCCAGGCGATTTCTTGAAAGGGCACTAGGCTGATCTTGCCCGCATGGTCGACCTTGAGCTGCCCTTCGATCGCCGTACGACGGTGCAGTCGATAGAGGTCCGGACCATACCAGCCTGTGATACCGACCACGCACATCAATAACGAAATGACGTAGCCGTTGAGCAGCGGAATGATGGTTTCGACCATAAACCCGTTGAAGGAATAGTAGAAGGCGACATAGAAGATACTGATGTAGCCCAAGGTGGTCAATAAGAAGCGTCCGATGGATTGTGCATTGATTCTTTGGGCAAAATGACTGCGCTTGTAGTAGCGGTAGTTGAGTTCGGTGATCACGATCACCACCAAAGTCAAGCCAATGGAAACCCCGATGGCAAACCAAGGAAATTCGTACGAATCACTGAAGGGGGAGTTATCCGGTTGGAACAGGTGGTTGGACAAGACCGTTATCAGCACCAAAATCAGGCCGTTTCTGATCCATTTTTTAGGGATGGTAATGTGACGTAACGCTTTCAGGAATGCAGGTATTGGAAATTGCTGTGGGTTAAAAATAGCAATTATTCGTAGGCTGCCCCACTGTTTTGATCATCCCTAACGCTTCAAAACCCTATGGCAAATTCAATTGCCAAGAGACCCCGAAGCGGTCTTGCACAAAACCGAATTGTTGGCTAAACCCATAGTTGCCCAAGGGCATGAGGACCTGGCCATTTTCGGATAAGGCGGTGAACAGCGTTTTGAGCTGGGCCTCATCGGAACATTCCACATAATTGGATACGGCCGGGGTAAAGTCCCATTCGTGGATCGCGGGGCTGTCGCTGCAGCGGTACAAGCGGCCATCCAAAGTAAAGCTGGCGTGCATGATGGTACCTTCCTTGCTGGGGGCGTCTTTGCCCCAACGTTGTAGGCTGACGATTTCCGAATTTTCGAAGAGGCCCATATAGAAGGTCATGGCCGTTTCGGCATCTTCCTTTTGAAAGGTCATAAAGGGGGCGATTTGCCCGTAATCGGAAGATCGGGCCAGCTGTAGGCTGTCTAGTTGGGCTTGGAGTTCGGCCAATTGGGCCTCTTTCTCGTCGAGGGCCTTTTGATCGGTACAGGCCCCGAGGAACAAAACGGCGGCCAGCAGGAGGGTAATCGCTTTCATGATGGGTTCTTTATGGTTAGCTAATGTGCTCGTTTAAAAGCCTTTTAAAGATAGAAAGAAAGTCGGTGGTGACAAAGGTTTAAGGATGCCCATATATTTCTGTAAGCAACAGGGATTTCAAGGAGTGTCCTAGCGTGCTGATCCCATGAGACGAGATCCTTTATTTCCTTGGGTTTATTCGCTACCTTTAAAAACCAAAATGTTCCGAAACCATGAAAACGATTTTAAAATCCGCCGCAGTTGCCCTACTTGTCGTAGGTACTGCCTGTAAATCCAAAACCGAAAACAAGGCCGAAGAAACGGTGGCCGAACCCGTAGCCGTCGCGGTCAAAGGGGAAGAAGTCACCTATGCCAAAGACAGTACCCAACTCAAGGGCTATATCGCCTACGATGCCAATGCCGAAGGAAAACGCCCTGGAGTGTTGATCGTACACGAATGGTGGGGCCATAACGACTATGTACGCCAACGGGCCGATATGTTGGCCGAATTAGGGTATACAGCCTTGGCCGTCGATATGTACGGCGATGGCAAACTCGCCGAGCACCCTGAAGATGCCGGAAAATTTGCCAGCAGCGTCATGGGCAACCTGCCCGAAGCTACTGGTCGATTCAATGCGGCCCTCGAACTATTACAAGGCCATGCCTCGGTAGATGCCGACAAAATCGCCGCCATTGGGTATTGCTTTGGCGGGAGTGTGGTCTTGACCATGGCGAATTCCGGTGCCGATCTCGATGCCGTTGCCGCCTTCCATAGTGGGGTTCAACTACCCGTGATGCCGGGCGAACAATTGAAAGCCAAGGTCTTAGTCTGCAATGGGGCCGATGATCCCTTTATCAGCCCAGAATCCATAACGGCCTTCAAAAGTGCCATGGATTCGATCCAAGCCGACTACCAATACATCGCCTATCCGGGGGTTAAGCACAGCTTTACCAGCAAGGAAGCCGATGCCAATGGGGAGAAATTCAATTTACCTTTGGCCTATGATGCCGATGCCGATGCCAAATCTTGGGCCAGCCTCCAAGCTTTGTTCGCCGAGGCTTTTTGAAAGGAAATGTGACTTTCATAGCCATAGATACGGCTATTCAAAAACCTGGGGAATTCCCCAGGTTTTTATGTTTTCAGAACGGACTTGCTTTAGAAATGATGGCCTTCAAGGCGATTTTTAGGGGCGTGTCGATCAGTTCGTCGTCCGTTTTATCGTAGATAGCAGCATACCACTTAGGATCAACAAACCGCCTACAATGCGATTTTGAAGGTGGACTTTTTGTTGGTTTTCAAGATAGTGTCCCAGTTTTTCGGCGAATACCGTATACACAAACAAGGAAAGCCCGTCAATCAACAAAAAGGTAACGGCAAGGATCGCTATTTGAGGGAGCACGGGGAGGCTTTCATCCAGAAATAACGGAAAAAGAGCAGCAAAAAAGACGATGGCCTTTGGATTTGCAGCGGACATCAAGAAACCTTCTAAGAACAACTTGGAAAAACTGCGTTTTTCCTTACCCTCTTGTTTCAATACGGTTGTCGGTTTTGCAATGATTTTCGCGATTCCCATATAAATCAAATACGCTACACCGAACCACTTGATCAGCTGGAACAATTCACCTGAAGAAACTACGATTGTGGCCAACCCGATAGCGGCTAGGATGATTTGACAAAGGTTGGCCGTCAGATCCCCCGCAATGGTCCCAACGGTCTTCGCTTTGCCATACTTCATACTATTAGCCGTTACCAATAGGATACTCGGGCCCGGGGTTAAAGCCAGTAGGATGACGGTTCCGACGAATGACAACCAGGTAGTGGGTTCCATAGGTTCAAGTATTTTGTGAAGGCGTTGTTTTTTTATCCTGCCAAATCGTTGCCAATGAAGAACCGGTAATGTTCATCAAGGGACCGAAAACAGCAGGTGCCAGGCCCATAGTGGCCAACCGACCCATTTCAAGGGCGATACCCGAGGCCAATCCCGAGTTCTGCATACCCACTTCGAAGGCCACTGTACGGGCTGATTTTTCATCGAGTCCCACGATTTTACTTCCGAAATAGCCTAAAATGTACCCTGACAAATTATGGAGGAAGACCACCACGATCAAGATCAATCCAATGGATAACAAAGAATCTCGTCCAGCGGCAGTGATCACTGTGATGATTATGGCAATGGCCGCCATGGAGACTTTAGGCATTAAAGCATCGAGCCACCTGAATTTACCATGGGCGAAATGATTGAAGAGCAAGCCCGCCAAAATAGGGAGGATCACGATTTTTACAATACTCAAAAACATGGCCATAAAATCAATGGGAACCAATTCATTGGCCAGGAGTTGCATAAAGAATGGGGTCACCAAAGGCGACAACAGTGTGGCTACCGCCGTTAAGGTCAATGATAATGCCAAGTTCGCCCCAGCGATATAGGCCATCACATTCGAGGCCAATCCACTGGGGGAACAACCGACCAAAATGATGCCGGCCGCTATTTCAGGAGGAAGCCCCGAAAGCTTCGCCAACCCGAATCCGATGAAAGGCATGATGGTAAATTGGGCTATCAAGCCGACCAATACGCCTTTTGGCATTCTAACGACCCCGACGAAATCTTGGAACCCGATGGAGGTCCCCATGCCGAACATGATAATGATCAATAGGGGTACGATCAACTTGCTTGTCTCAAAATCACCGATCGAAATGAATACTTGGGGGTAGAACATGGAAGCGGATACAGCGGCGAAAATCAGTAGTGTAAAGGCAAAACCTTTGATTTTCGGGAAAAACCCCACGGTCAGCGCGGCTAAAGCGAAAAAAACGATGACCAAAGGTCCGAGCAGGGCATCGCCATTGTACAGGTAGGTCACGAGCACCCCGAGCGCGTTTAGCGCAGTCAAAAGAGCCAAGGGTTTTCCTTTCTTTTCCATGCCTGGGTTTTGGTTAAAAGTAAGCTATTTAGAATGGATGCCGATATGAAACGGCGTCATCCCAACGGAACACAGCTTTAAAATCAAGGTGCTGAGTACCTTCGCTTCGGTGAAAAACGATATCTTGTTCATAGCAATGGCAAAAGACCGGTCCTTTGCCACGCCATAAATACAATTTAACAACTTATGGGCAAGGTAGTGACCTTCGGTGAAATTATGTTACGGCTCGGAACACCCGGTTATTTGAGATTTTCCCAAGCCAATCGTTTCGAAGCGATTTACGGTGGGGGTGAATCGAATGTGGCCGTTTCGTTGGCCAATTACGGGTTGGATGTTGATTTCGTGACCCGTTTACCCGATAACGATATCGGAAAGTGTGCCTTGATGGAAATGAGAAAACGAGGCGTAGGAACCGACAAAATCATATTTGGGGGTGATCGTTTGGGTATTTATTTCTTGGAAACCGGCGCCGTTAGCCGTGGGAGTAAGGTAATCTATGACCGCGCCCATTCGGCTATGGCCGAGATTGAAAAACGAATGATCGATTGGGATGCCGTGTTCGAAGGGGTCGAATGGTTCCATTGGACCGGCATCACGCCGGCCATTTCGCAGGGGGCTGCCGAGGCTTGTTTGGAAGCGGTGAAAAAAGCCCATACTTTGGGCATTACGATTTCGACCGATCTGAATTACCGCGCAAAATTGTGGACCTATTGCGATGCAGCACACCGCGAATCCATCATGACCGAACTGACCTCGTATTGCGATATCGTATTGGGTAATGAAGAAGATGCCGAAAAACACTTTGGTATCAAACCGGAAGGCTTGGACATTACCAGACAGGGGGAACAGGTCAAGGCAGAGGCTTTTTTATCGGTCTGTACCCAAATGAAGGAACGTTTTCCGAAAGCCAAAAAAATCATAACCACTTTAAGGGGGTCCCTTTCCGCTTCACACAATACCTGGGCCGGTGTGTTATATGATGGAAAAAACCTTTTTAAATCACCCCAATATCAAATCACCCATATCGTGGATCGTGTCGGGGGTGGTGACAGTTTTATGGCCGGATTGATTTACGGTTTGTTGCGGTATCGCGAAGATCAAAAAGCCCTGGATTTCGCTACAGCCGCATCCTGTCTCAAGCATACGATTTCAGGGGATGCCAATCTGGTTTCGGTTTCCGAAGTGGAGAAATTGATGGGGGGTGATGCTTCTGGGCGGGTAGCCCGTTAAGTAAGAACAATGATGTCAAGCGAACAAAGTTCAATATTGCAGACTATGGAAGCGGTGGGACTCGTTCCCGTTTTCAACCATTCGGATAGTGAAGTGGCCAAAAGCGTCATGGAATCCTGCTATCATGCGGGAGTGCGGGTTTTCGAATTCACCGACCGCGGTCCGAACGCTTTGGAAGTTTTCACGCTTTTGGCAGGACACGCCAAGCAATTTCCCGATTTGATTTTGGGTATCGGAACGATATTTTCCGCTGAACAAGCCGATTCATTTTTCCAGAAAGGAGCACAATTCATCGTTTCTCCGGCCATGATTCCCGAATTGGCAGACTATTGTCGAAAACAAGAGGTGTTATGGATTCCTGGCTGCGGAACGGTGACCGAAATCCATCAGGCTCAAGGTCATGGGGCGCGATTGGTCAAGGTGTTTCCTGGTAATGTTCTGGGTCCGACTTTCGTAAGTTCGGTCAAGGCGGTTTTTCCAAAACTACCCCTAATGCCAACGGGAGGGGTCGCACCAAATTTGGAGAACCTGAAACTTTGGTTTGACGCCGGGGTTAGTTGTGTGGGTATGGGCTCGAAACTTATTGACCAAACCTTGGTCGAGGCAAAGGCATTCGATCGAATCCAAGCATCGGTCGCACAGACCTTAGCACAAATCCAGCGAATAAGGGCTTGATAAAACACCTTATTCAACGCATGAGCAATCCAAAAAAGACCAAAATCCCAACAAATCGAATGATGGTGGAGATGAGGTAGCTCGCGTTGAACGCTTCAGGAAAGCCGTGCGCGCGCAATTTTTTATGTGATTTCCGGGCACTGACTACGACAAATACCAAAAGGGCGCCCACATAGGCTATGGTAGCCCCACCGGAATCGAATAGCTCATAACGCAGTACCAAAAAATAGGCCGCCAAAATCAACAAGACGATGCCGTAACTCCATTTACTGGAATTTGAAAAGAGATCGATCAATTCGGCTTTTTTCTGGTCGCTCAATTTTTTCGTGGCCCTATCGCTAAGCAAGCGGGCGACGAAAATGAATCCGAAAAACACCAGAAAAGAAAGAAAAAAGTTATCCATAACGGAATTTGTATCTACTGTTTAAATCTAGCGGCCTTAGGGATGCGATATTCCCAAAACCAAGGTCGTCCTATTCCTTGGTAAAGGTGATTTGTCCACCTCCTTGAAACAAGACCATGGTGTTGTTTTCTGGGTGGAATTCGAATTCGGCACCCACCATATCGAGTTTGAATTTGTGTCGATCCGTCGCTTCCAGTGCAAAAGGAGGCTGCCCACTGCCTTGGGCGATCAAGGTGTTGCCTTTTTTGGTCACCGTGACCTTTAAAGGGATTTGGTCCGTGGCATACACCCCTAAATAGGCATCCAGATCTTCAGCAGCAACGGCGTAGGTACTGAATTCCGGAATGTCGAAATCCTGGCCGTATACGGCACTCAAGACCGCGATGGAGATGGCATTGCTGTTCGTGTTCAGTCCGTTCGAGGTCATGGCATAGGTCAACTTATCCTTAGGAAAATGGGTGTACATGGATCGGAAACCGTCGATACCGCCCGAATGGCCAAAGCCGGTATGTTCGTGAAAAGGCACTTGGAAGATGCCCCGTCCATACCCTTCGGTAATCGTAGTCATGAGTTTTAAGCTTTCCTCTTGCAACAAGCGCCCACCGAACAAGGCATCCCCGAAGCGGGTCAAATCACTGGCCGTGGCGGTAATGGCCCCGGCCCCTAGGGGAATGGTAAAGTCGGTTTCGGCCTCTTCCTTCCATAAGCCCGCGTATTGGTAGGATTTACTTTCGTTATCGGCGGTGTCCATCTTTCCGAACACATTAGTGTCTTTAAGCCCATTGGGCTCGGTGATATGGATCCGCACCAAATCGGCATAGGAGGCTTTGAACACTTTTTCTAGGATAAAGGTCAACAGCACATAATTCGAGTTGCTGTATTCGGCCCTGCTGTCGGGTTTGAACACACTACCCCCGGCAACGACGAGTGCGACCATTTCTTCTTCGCTCTTCGCTTCGGTGTTCCAGGTCAAATAGTCGGGGTCGTTGGTGAAATTGAAGATGCCACTGCGATGGTTTAACAAGTGACTCACCGTGATTTCCGGGGCATTCGGGACCTCCGGGAACCATTGATCAATGGTAGCCTCCAGGTCCAACAGGCCTTGTTCATGGGCCTTGAAGATGAGTACGGCGGTAAACGACTTCGTGATCGAGCCGATCCGGTATTTGGTTTTTTCGGTGGCCTCAAGGCCTTGCGCTTGATCGGCATAGCCGACGGACTTGGTATAGATAAGCTGTCCGTCTTTCGAAACGGCGATGCTACCCATGAATTTGTCGTTTTCGAAGAGTACTTCGAAATAACGGTCCAGTTTGTTGGTATCCAGGGTTTGGGCCTGCGTTAGGGCGAAGGACCAAAGGAATAGGGCGAAGGTCAAAAAATGTCTCATGGGCGGTAATGTTTTGAATGGCGATCCGGATTTGCGACCTGATAAATGGTCGGGCTTCGTATCGGATAATGAAGGTAGTGAATTGGGGGCAAATCCAAGCTGAAGCGCGGGGTTTCCATCGCCAAAAGGGTCTTAGCGCAACTGGAAGTGGATGTGGTCGTCATGGCGCACTGCCCGACAACCATGGTAGCGCACCTTGGCACTCGTCAATCCCAAGCGGATTTTTAGATGGGGTTCGATGAACAGCTTGCCGACTTCCCGTTGGCGAGCGATGGTTCGGGCCAGATCCCGAGTGCCTTTTTTCGAAAAACCGATGTCGCGGTTGATGTTCCCAAAACTCAGGTATTTTGGGAAATCGTATTGCCAATGGCCGGCCTGTTTACAGCGACCGATCTGATCGTATTCCCCACGCTTGGGCCCTTCGAATACCCCATACCCACTGACCGAGGGTTTTTTGTTCGTCAGCTGTCCGTCAGCTTCATACACCAAAGTGACATCTACTTTTTTTCCATCGTCATGACTGCGATGGGGCAGTAGGGGGAAGCCGTCGATAAAGGGGAAATTCGCATCGAGATAGACCAATTGGATTCCGCTGTTCCTCTCGTTGTACCGGGTGGCGATATCACTGATCGCCCGATTAAGCTCTGGGCGTACATAGTTGCGGTTCGCCAATTTGTAAAAAAACGAATGCGCCTGCACGAATTCGGATTCCTTGATTTTTTCCCTTCCGAATTTCGGGGCCAGGAATGGCACCACTAAAAAGGTCGCTACGAGGTACAGAACCGCAAAAACCCCGAGGCGTTTCAGCCGACGTTTGGGTGCCTTTTTTTTAACCCAGGGTAGGGCCAAGAGATAGATGAGCCCTCCGATTTGGGTCACTATTGTGAGGAGGACGATGACCATAAGATGCAGTACGATTTTCAATAGCATATTAACCCACTTGGCCTTTTTCATGAGCGATGGTCGCGTCACGCATTGGACTTAAAGTTAGGGTTTTACAGGGACATAGGGGTAGGGATGGCGTCAAGTACGACCACCTGGACCTCAAGGGGAGTCCATGGGTGCCTTTTCACCCCTCAAAATCGGGATGATGTGCTCACGGAGTAGGTCGTTGGTGTTGTAGTTCTCCCCAACATAGACCATGACGGCATTGAATTCGGGGATGACGGCGACGATCTTGGTCGATGGGGGATAGCTGCCCCGGAACAAGATCACTTCCGTCCCAAGCGCCTTGGGCAACCAGACCTGATAGCCGTAATCGTACGTGTTATTTGCAGGGATGGGGTTGGCATACATTTGGGTAATCCATGCTGCGGGCACGAGCTGGTCACTGCCCCATTGGCCCTTGTTTACTACAAGGTAGCCCAGTTTGGCAAGGTCTTCCATTTTCATATGAAGGCCCCAGCCGGCCTTGGGAATGCCCTTGGGAGTCAGGTCCCATTCGTAATTTGATATGCCCATGGGTTCGAAGAGTTGCTTTTGGGCATAGGCGAGCAAACCTTCTGGGGTCTGTCGGTGTAGGAGGGTGGCCACCACCTGGGAGCCTCCGCTGTTGTAGTGAAATGTCGTTCCGGGTGGTTCCATAATGTCCCGCGCGAATACATATCGGGCCCAATCCTCGGTTTCCGACATTTGGATCACGTCATTGGCGTCGATGCCCCCTTCCCATCGCAGCCCACTGTTCATCGATAGTAAATGCCTCACTTGGATGTCATGCATCTTGGGATCTTCAATCGCATACTCCGGGAAAAAGGCTGGTATCGGTTGGTTTTCCTGCTGACCAAAGTCGGTTTCGAAAACCGCCCCGAACAAGAGGGCGATCAGGGTTTTGGTACAAGAGTTTATATGGATCAGGCTGTCTTTGGCATAAGGGGCTTGGTAGTGGTCGAAGACAATGCTGCCGTCTTGAACCACCAATAGCGAGTAGTTGCCCGGAAAAGATTCGATCGCTTTGCTAAACGAAAGGGCAAGTGGACCGTCAGCGTAGGTCCATCCCTTGGTGGGCCAATTTGGTTGAACCTCCTTAGGAGCATCGGCCGGCGGTTTGTTTTCCGTTTTGCAGCTGCCCATCCAGAAGCCAACAAGGAGCACCACCATCAAGTATCGTGAATAGCATTTCATTGAGATCATGGTTTTAGCAATTTTATTGCGGTGATTGCCGTCCATCCAAAGACCACCAAGAACACCAAGCGATGGGTCATGGGCATCGACCACAGTCCGGCTACAAAACCGATGATGGCCAAAACCAACAGTACCGCGGTCCGATTGGCCCGTTTTCGGACTCTTGGTTCCAGATTGTGGTTGGCCCCAAGGCGTGAAAGACCGAACAACCAAGCGGCCAGTCCCAAACAGATGGCCAAAATATGGGCTTTCGACACCACATTATCGGCTTCCTCAAAGTCGATGGGCAAGCCGGTAAAGGCGAATCCAATACCGACCAAGGCCAGAAGTACAGCCAGCAGTTTGTCTTTCAGCAATCGCCCATAGCCGAATCCGAAGGCGGCAAGGAGTATGCCTACGGCACCGAAACCGATGAGGTTGAATCCAAGGGCGTTCGGCGATCCCTTGGCACCGAGCTTGCTGATGAAATCTTCCTGAAACCGAAATTCAGGATTCAAGCTTCCGAATACCAACAAGGCCAATAGTAGCAGTGTTGGGGCGAGAAGCCCCAGCCAACCGACTTGTTTTTCTTTTGGTTTCAAATGCAAGGTTTACGGATACGGTTTTTTGCCTTAGCTTGGGGAACTTGCGTCCCCAACCATCCAATGGAATTAAAGATAGATGATCATTACCGATATCTTTGGGTTTTACTAAGGAGCGCCCTCAATTTTTCGATTTGGCCACCTTTTCGGCCCTTTTCCTGTAGTTCTTGGTCTCATTTTCCGAGCCCATGGCCGCATAGGTCTTGGCCATACGCCGCAAGAGGTTTTCGGATTCGGGATATAAAGGCAACAACCTCTCATAGATGGTGACCGCTTTTTTAGGATGCCCGTTGGTTTCGTGGAAGTTGTATGTCTTCAAACGAATGTGGACTAGCTTAGCCCAAATTTAAGTTATAGTTTCAATAGTTGCATTTGATGCTCTTTCCTTCTTTTGAGTATTGTTTTCTTCTTTATCGATTTACGTTTTTCCAATATCCTTTTATCCCTAGCAAAGTATACATCGGTAGGGGTAAGGTTGTTGATTGCTTCATGATACCTGTGATTATTGTAATAGTCCACGAATTCGCCCAATCTAAGTTCAAGTTCCCCGGGCAGAAAGTAGTTCTCCAGTTTGATGATGTTCTTCATCGAACGGTGGTAGCGTTCTATCTTTCCCTGTGTCTGCGGATGGTTTGGTCTACCCCTTACATGGTCCATTTCTTTGTCCCTGATGAATTTTTTAAGGTCGTTGCTGACGTAGCACGAGCCATTGTCGGACAAGAGCCTTGGTCTTTGTTCGGGTGGCAGACCTGCCTTTTCCAGGGCGTTTCCCACGGTTCTCTTGGCATCTTCCACCCATATTGGTGCAGAGTTCCCAATGCACTATGTAACGGCTGTAATCGTCCAGTATGGTCGATAGATAGTACCATCCCCAACCTATGATCTTCAAGTAGGTGAAGTCGGTCTGCCACATCTGGTTCACCCTTGTGGTCTTGTCCTTGAACTCGTTGGACGCCGATACCGTGTCAAAGGCCGGGGATGTAATCAATCCTTGGGATTTCAGTATGCGGTACACACTACTCTCGGAGATATAGTATTCCCGTTCGTCGGTCATCTTGCAGGCAAGGCCACGGCAGGACACCTCTGGAAAGTCCAGGGCCATTTCCACTACTTTACTGCGCACCTTGTCGGGGGAATCCTGTTCCAATAGGTGTTGCGTGCCCTGTGCCCGGGGACGAGCCCGTCAAAACCATTCTCCCGGTACTTGGCGTACCAATTGTAAAAGGCACTCTTGTTGACCCCTATTTCCCTCAATGTCCGGTTCACGCCTATCTCCGATGTTTCCACAAGCCTGATGATCTCATATTTTTCCTGTTGGCTGAATCGCATGTACTTCCTCCATTTTACCCTAAGCCAGTCGTACTTTTTTTCAGCGCACGGTTCTGTAGCAGGAGTTCCGCAACGGTTTCCTTGAGCTCGGAGTTCTCATCACGGAGTTCCCTGACCTCACTGGTATTGGCCTCGCGCATGGAATCACTCATCAGGCGTTTCTTCCCAGCTTCAAGAAAATCCTTGCTCCATCGGTAGTAAAGCCCGGGGGCTATTCCCTCACGACGGCAGATTCCCGCTACTGATTCCTCTCCCTTGAGGCCTCCCAGCACGATGCGTATCTTCTCCTCGGCAGGGTACTGTTTCCTTGTTTTTCTCTTGATGTCCTTTACGATTGATTCGGTGGTCTTCCTCTTTTTTCTCATTTTTAAGTGATTTTAAAGGTTGATGAATCTATCTTCAAGGCTAGCCTTGAAGATAGCAAAACCATCACTTAACTTTAAACCAGGTTTAGTCCACTTTTAGTTGAAGATTTACACTCTTACGTTCCTAAATCTTGCACATAAATGTCCAAAAAAATTAATGAAAACTTAACCTTGGCCTTAATTCATTTTACGTAATTTTAATGGGATAACCACTTCGCTCAATTAAAAATGAAAAAGCTTACGGTAACCCATTTATGTCTAGGCATAATATTGTTCTGGACACAATCAACAAATCTTTTTGCATGTACTGGGATAACCCTTCTAAGTAAAAGCGGGGCATTTATTCAAGCGCGGACGATGGAATGGGGGGCATTCGATATGCAACCCGAATTGTTGGTCTTTCCCCGTAATTACTCCTTTGCAGTTGAATTACCCAATGATGTCACGGGTATGCAATGGAATGGCAAGTTTGGTTTTGTTGGAATCAATGCACTTGGCGATGCACGCGTGGCAGATGGCCTTAACGAAAAGGGATTGGCCGTTTCCGTTCTCTATTTGCCAGGTTACGCTTCGTACCAAACTTTTGATGTAGCACAATCGGATACATCGATAAGTCCTGCGGAAGTAGCACTTTTATTATTATCGAATTGTGAATCCGTGGAAGACGTTCACTCGTTACTGCCAAAAATAAAGGTGGTTCCAAAACCCGAAGAAGAAATAGGCGGTACTACTGCTCCTTTGCATTATATGGTATCGGATAAAAATGGAAACAGTATCATCGTTGAATATACCGACGAACAACTACATATCTATGATAATGCTGTTGGAGTATTAACCAATAGCCCAACCTACCCATGGCATCTCACCAATTTAAAGAATTATATCTCCATTGGTGTCGGAGAGGTCGCACCTATCAAAATAGAAGAGCTGGAAATTACACCAACTGGTGCAGGAAGTGGGATGTTGGGCCTACCAGGGGACTATACCCCTCCATCAAGATTTATCAGGGCCACCGCGATGCGCAATTCTGTCGTTTCCCTAGAAAGTGGTGAGAGGGCAATTTCAGAGGCTTTTAGGATTTTGAACAATTTTGATATCCCAATAGGTACCATGGGTGCGAAACACGACCCCTCCATTTTGGGTGACACACAATATACCACCGCGGCAGACACCAAGGCCCTTAAATATTATTTTCGTACCATGAACAATCATAGGATTCGTGTGGTTGATTTAACCACAATGGATTTTACCGGAAAGGAACTAATTAAACGGGCATTGGATCCAGTGAAGGCGCAGGATTATGAAACGGTGACCATAGGACGAGGCAAATAATCGGATAGCTTTTTAAACGAATTTTATCATAAAAACCCTTTGTAAAATCATGAGATCAATACTTCCAATTATAATCAGTTTTTTAATCTTTTCTTGCACGGCAACAAAGTCATCCGCAGATTCCAGTCCAAAGAAAAAGGATTTAAAAGGGACTTGGCAAATTAGTGATATCCGTTTCGTTGGAGAAGATGGGCTTTACAAAGCCAATCTTTTTAGCTTGGCCAACTCTACTTGTTTCAAAGAAAGTGAGTGGGTATTCATCCCGAACAATGCTACAGGAAAGTTTACCTTGAATGCATCGGGCAGTGGTTGTGAATCGAGTGAACATCGAATCGTATGGAGTTTGTTCGAATCAGGGGATGGTACCAATGACTTTCAATTTAAGTTCGTTGATCAAAAGAACAGACCTTTATCAAGCGTAAAGTCAGGGTACCGGTTAAAGATCATGGACCTTTCCCCAACCGATATGAAGTTGTCATTGAAAACGACCGATAATGGAAAACCTTTTGATGTCGTTTTAACCTACAACAAGGTTTCGGACATAATAGAACTCTAATAACGATTAAAACAATATGAAAATCATGAAAAAGACAATAAGTTTAGTGTTGGTAGGAGCTTTACTTTCCTTTAATATTGGTTGTAAAGCCATCCAAAATGCGAACAAATCCCAAAAGGGAGCAGGTCTAGGTGTGGCCGGAGGAGCTTTAATAGGAGGACTAATAGGGGGTAATATCAAAGGAGCTTTGATTGGTGCTGCCATAGGGGGCGTTGCCGGTGCCGTAATCGGCAAACAGATGGACAAACAGGCCCAGAAGATTGAAGAGGTACTTCCGGGGGCAGAAGTCGAACGTGTTGGGGAAGGAATTCATGTGATTTTTGATGACAAGAGCGGGGTCAATTTTGGTCTGAACAGTGCGCAGCTTACCACCGAGGCCAAAATCAATCTTGACAAAATTGCCGAAGTATTTTTGGAGTTCCCAGATACGGAATTGATGCTTGAAGGCCATACCGATAGTTCAGGGGATGACGCTTACAATATGAAACTTTCTATAGACCGGGCCAATTCCGTTGCGAAATATCTTCAATCAAAGGGAGTAACCGCGTCCCGAATGAGTTCAAAGGGTTTTGGGGAGACGGCACCCCGTTTTGACAATGCAACGAAGGAGGGCCAGGTAAAGAACAGAAGGGTTGAAATCGGGGTTTCAGCGAATAAAGAAATGATCGAAGATGCCCGTGCAAAAAGAAATTAATTCAATTGATTAGATGATTAAGTTTAGGTTATTCGTAAATGACAGAAACTCTTTTACAAAAAAGCTTCCCCTGACCGGGAAGCTTTTATTATTTCGGGGCATAAGAGTTTCCCCTACTTTTCAATCTTTAGCTTAAACCGGACGAGTGGAGCCATTCTTGCCTTGTTCAGTGATAATATGGAATCTCCAGCAATAGAATAATTATCGATTTTTTGAAGCACCTCATTGAAGCTATCCCCCATTTCCATATTTCGGCAGGCCATAAGTGTGGAAGCGATATTACCCAAAGAAATACGTTTACCTGTTTTCAGCTCATAGGAGCACGTGAACGTATTACAACCATTATGACCCGTTACCTTTGAAAGTTCACTGTGAAAAGTGATATTCGGTTGGATTACACCTTCGGGACCTACTATCCCTTGACCCCTTATTTCAAAAAGCTGCCATTCTTTGTCCTCCAAATCAACATCGGTCAAATTCTTCGTAAGGACATACCTTTCGGCCAAATCCCCATCTATTTTTTTACCCTCGTTATCCAAATGAAATAGCATATTCTCGCCGACCTGATAGGAACGTATGTTGTTTTCTTCCTTAATCGTAATCGCGGAACCTGCATCGTTCCATTCAAAGAAACCATTTGTGCCCGTCCCCTGCTCCTCTTTTCCCAAATACATGGTTTGCTTCTGATACGCCCCACTTTTAAAAAGGGTCAAGGAGACCTGAATACCCTCACAGTCCGCACAAGGTAATACTCCGGTGTAGGTACCATTCCAGTCCAAATTGCTTTTGCTATTGGAATTGTCCAATGCCTTTGTTTGGGTTCGTCGATTGTTTTCATCTTTTTTTACTTTTTCATCACAACTGGCAAATAGGATGAGAAACAATGTTGTGATATGGAATACCGCTTTTTTCATATTCGTGGTTAAGGATTTAGCAGCTTTTTAGATAAGCACATGACCAGATCTAAATTAACTCTTTAAAAGTTATGATTTTTAAAGGACATAGGGTTATCTTCAATGTAACATTTTTGTGAACTTTTATAGTGCGTTTCCCTTCCTAATGAACCGTCAAGGAATGAAATAAGAACAATATGCCGAAAACTTAGGCTATAGCCCCTTTAATAACGTTTACTTAACACGTTTCATAATGTGGGTAAGTATTTTCAAGTGGTTTTAGGCTCTTATTGAAACATCAATCATTAAAGGCTAATTTTGAGATAACACCTGTCCTAGAAATTCGTTTATTCCATTAATGTTTAATACTAGACCCGATCAACTTATTTACGCCTATTTCGAATCATTATATGTTATTTAGATTTAAACGCAGTACCTATTTCACCATCGGAGGATTTCTGTTGGGGCTGGCCATTGTGCTCTGGGCCCTACCGTTTGTGGCCAAGAAATATGCAATCAACAACAGTAAGGAACTCATTGGGCGGCAAATTGACTTGGGAAAACTCAAATACAATTATTTTACCAGCACCGCAAAGGCCTATGATTTTAAGATGTTCGAATCGGATGAAAAAGAAATCTTTGTCAGCTTTGATACACTTATCATCGACCTTGAACCACTTCGGCTTTTGTTTGGTGAGAAAAATCTAGAGTGTTTTTTCGTCGAAGGGCTGGAGGTGAACCTGGCCATGAAAGATTCCACCTTCAATTTTGATGATTTAGTAGCGTTCCATTCCACCCCCGAGGACAGTGTTTCAGAAGACGAGCAGGAATTCAAATACCACCTCTCCAATTTGGAGCTCAAGGATGCCAACTTTTATTTTGATAATAGAAACGTCAACACGGTTACGCAAATCGAACACTTCTCCTTTTTTATGCCACAGATTGTCTGGGACCAAACTGAAAAGAGTGAGGCAGATCTTGAATTTGCACTTAACAATGGTGGTTTTTTCAAGTCAAGCCTGAACGTCAACCCAAATGATGGAGAGTTTGATGCCGCCATTCAAATCAACGAATTGAACCTGAATGCTTTTTATGTATATGTGAGCCAGTATGCCGAGATAAATGATTTTGATGGGGAGATGAACAGCACCTTAAAAATTCATGGCAATGTCAACGACCCGATAAAATCACTGGTTTCAGGTGAGGTCAAGGTCAGCGACCTTAAAATGGTGGATAAATCGAACAGGGAATTCTTCACGGCACAGGAATTTTCAACAGATTTACGGCAGATAGATTACGCCAATAGCTCCTATAAATTAGGGACCATTGCTTTAACGCAGCCCTATGTGTACTTTGAATTGGATTCCATAACCAACAACTTTTTCCAAATTTTCAAATTGGAGGACCAACCTGACGAAAACTCGGACAAAGAGATTTCAGGTACGCCTACCGACACAATTTCATCAGGCAACCTCTTTTATCAGATAGACAAATTAAAGGTGGACCGCGGTTTGATGGATTATAGCGACAATCTGACCGGCGAGCGTTTCAATTATCACCTGAATGAAATCACCATTGATTCGGACACTATCACAAGTGATTCCCGTTGGATAACCATCGATTCAGAAATGTTGTTGAACAATAGGGGCCATTTGAAATCAAAACTGGGGATCAACCCAAATGATTTTAACAATCTGGGTCTGGACATGGTCGTTGAGAACTTTCTGCTTTCGGACATCAATATTTATGCGAATTATTACACCGGACACAACGTGCTCTTGGGGGATTTCTACTATTATTCCAAGTCCAATGTAACCGATGGGGATATTCTGAGCGAGAACCAAATTTTCGTGAAAAATGTTTCCGTTGAGAACAAAAAGGGAGGACTTTATACACTCCCCTTAAAATTTGCCCTGTTCCTACTCAAGGATAAAAATGGTGATGTCAATCTCACTGTTCCGGTACGGGGAAATACAAAAGACCCTGAAATTGATATATGGCAATTGGTATGGACGACCATCAAGAACAAAATAACCGGAACCGTTCAGAACCCCATAGCGTCACTTGCTAACTTGGTGGACGTGGACCCAGCTGACTATCAAGAATTGGTTTTCGCCTACAACGATACCGTACCAAATGAGGTCAACTACCAAAAACTGGATAAGCTCCTTGAAATGGAAACGATAAAGGATGGGCTTAAGGTGCAATTGGAGCATTATGTTGATACCACTCTACAAATGCAGGCCGTAGCCTTGGAGGCATTGGGACAACAATATTTTAGAGAGAAAAAAAAGGATTATCTCAAGGATAAAAAAGCTTTTGAACGTTATCTTAGAAAGAAGACCGGAAACGATACCATCAGTGCCCATTCCGCTTCCCTTATTTTGGTGCCTGCTGAGGAAGTAAGAAGCCAATGTGAGACCTATAATACCGCGTTACGAAAAAATATCATGGCATATTTAAAGGAAAAGAAACCGAGCACCAACATTGAGATGGTTGAAATTGGTCCTGATAATCCGGAACATCAAGGTTCCCAAAACCGTTTGCTTATTAATTTTGACATGTTGTCAGTTATTGCCGACTCTCCCGAGGATATTGGCCAATTGAAGTAACTAAAACCAATCAACAAGACTAACTAAATTCTGTAATGTGACAGACCGTTTTGGAAGCAAAAACAAATCAACTTCCAGGGACCGGTGTAAACTTAAAAGCTTCGGTGACTTTGAAATCTTTAGAAGATTCACCGGAGTAATTTTCATTGTTGGCCAAATCAAGTTTTCTCGGTTTTGCAGTTTTGCTAAAGTCCAAATTCTTAAATTCTACCCAAACCACATTCGGATTCAGGATGTTCTCAAAATAATACACTAGATTCTTATGATCGGCCACGGTGCGCCACCTTGTGCTAGCGATATTTGGTTGATCTGGTGTGGAATTACCGTAGGGAACGGAAGCATTTCTGACCACACTGAATTCGGCAGGGACAGCCACTCTCGTATTATCTATTTTTGGTAGGGCATCCATATAGAAAGAAGCTCGTCCAAACCGATCTGTAGGATTATTGGTTCCTGAAAGCATCGTCGTCCCTGGAATAGTCTTCCAGCATGCATTTATGGCTAATCGTTGGTCAAACGTTTGGGAATTAATCATCGTTGTATAACTTCTGTCATGATGAATCTGTAATTTTCCGTCGATATATTCAAAAATTGCATTATCACCCGTTTTATCAGAAAAGGATAAATGCACTGTTGCAAAGGTTTCGGTACCAGGAATATTGGCAGAAACAACAACAAATTCTTCCTTACGTAATTCAGCAACCGCTTCTTCCACGGTTCCAAAATTATCCAATGCATATTGCAACCACAATGCGAGTGATATTGCAGGTGTGTCTCCATTTATTTCAAACTTGGGATAGGTGAATCTGCCAACCAGAGTAAATTCCCTACAAGATTTTTTTCATTCATCCCGTCTGATGTACTATTATGACAAACAGAGATAACACCGCCGTATTTAGAGGTCCATTTGACTGAGAACGCTCTTGCACGTCCCGTACGCTCTGTACCTCTTGACATTACCCACAAATCCGCAGGCATTTCATCCCTCCAGTCCATAGACCGAGCTGTAATAATATTGCCATTGGGCCCTTGATAGACTACCCTAATACAGGCGTAACCGAAATAAGGAGTGAAAAATGAGAAAATAAAATAGTAGTCAGTAGAAGGGATAGCTGTCTTTTCATATCAAAGTTTTTTATTAAAAATGTAATAGCTAAAAGTCAAATCACTCAAAACAGCATCAAGGACATAGGATTTAACTTAACTTTGACACAAAAACACCTTTATGTAAATGTTAAGACGGCGTCATCAGATAAGTCTGTTTTTAAATAACAACAAGTTTTTTCCTGTTGACAATAAAAAATCGCTGTTGAAAATCCAGCATTCCGAACTGTGGAATATGGCTTGCATTTTGGAATCAAACAAACCAAGTACTAATAATCCAAAAAGTACTCTTTAAATTTACGCCGACCCAATACCGACTGAAGGCTTCGCTGTTTTTCGGACAGTTTAAAAATCAATTATTTTTAGATTATGAAGAAGAGCAGATTTACCGAGACACAGATCGTTGCGATGTTGCAACAGTACGATTCAGGGGTTAAAGTGACCGACATCTGTCGGGACAAGGGCATCACCACGGCCACGTTCTACAGTTGGAAGCGCAAATACGGTGGCATGGACGCCCAACAGTTAAAAGAGCTCAAATCGTTACAGGAAGAGAACCGTAGGCTCAAGGCCATGTACGC
>JABSPK010000013.1 GCA_013214065.1 Flavobacteriaceae bacterium | reverse complement strand
AACGGGGGTTGGCCTCATTGGGTAAGTTGTTGGCCGTGGTCTTCGCCATGCTTTGTGTCGGCGCTTCCTTGGGAGGTGGCAACGCTTTTCAGACCAACCAAGCGGCGGCACAGATCATTTCGAGATTTGCCATTGACAGCCCGAATTCAGGCAGTTTGATCGGCTTACTCTTTGCCCTGATCGTCGGCATTGTCATTATCGGGGGTATCCAAAGGATCGCTAAGGTCACCGAAAAGGTGGTTCCGTTCATGGCAGGGATTTATGTTCTTGCCGCCTTGACGATCTTGGTGTTGAATTACGACAAGCTGGGTCAGGCCTTGGGTTTGATCTTTGAAGAGGCCTTTGAACCGAGGGCAACCATCGTAGGTGGGGTAATCGGTGTGATGATCCAAGGCTTCAGACGGGCCGCTTTTTCGAATGAGGCGGGTGCTGGTTCCGCGGCCATCGCCCATTCGGCAGTGCGTACGAATTTCGTCGCTTCAGAAGGTTTGGTAGGCTTGTTGGAGCCTTTTATCGATACGGTGGTCATCTGCACGATAACCGCTTTGGTCATCGTGTTGTTCAATATCGATGGGGGATTCGTTTTCGGCGATGTGGTCAACCAACAGGTGTTATTGGCAGACGAGACGAGGGTAGGAGGGGTGAACCTCACTTCCATGGCCTTTGAGAATACCATTCCCGGATCTTCCTATGTATTGGCCGTTGCTGTGGTCTTATTCGCGTTTTCGACCATCATTTCATGGTCGTATTATGGCTTGCAGGCATGGAAATACCTCTTCGGACGTTCGAAGGGGGCCGATTTGACCTACAAGATCCTCTTCTTGTTTTTTACCGTCTTGGGTGCGGCCGTCACCTTGGATGCGGTCATTAAATTTTCGGATGCCATGATCTTGGCTTTGGTTTTTCCGAATTTCATAGGATTGCTCTTGCTGTTTCCCAAGGTGAAAACCGAATTGCATACCTATTTGAAACTCATTGGCAAACGCGGATAGGAAAAGCCCCCTTTCCTATTTAGTTTCCAAACGGTAAATGCCTTTGCCCTCGATACCGACGTAAATATAGCCGTCGGGGGCTTGTTCGACACTGCGCACACGACCCATCCCATCCAACAGTTTTTCACGATAGGTGACTTTACCGTCTTCAAGCACCAATCGTTCGAGATATTGGAAGGATAGCGAGCCGACCAGCAAGTTGCCTTTCCAGTCCGGATAGGTGTCGGAGTCCACAAACGCCATTCCACAAGGTGCGATCGACGGGGTCCACTGATATAGTGGTTGTTCCATGCCTTCACGGGCGGTTTCATCGGTGATACGCGTTCCGCTATAATTGATCCCATAGGTGATGATCGGCCAGCCGTAGTTTTTACCTTTTCGGATGATGTTGATCTCGTCACCGCCCCTGGGCCCGTGTTCATGTTCCCAAATCTCACCGGTAAACGGGTTTTTCAAAAGGCCCTGCGGATTGCGATGCCCATAGCTGTACACGGCTTTTTTGGCCCCGGAACGCTTATAGAAAGGGTTGTCTTCCGGAATGCGGCCGTCATCATGCAAGCGGTAGATCTTGCCCCCGTCGCGTTCGACCGATTGGGGGTTTTTGTCGCGACTGCCCCGGTCTCCGACTGAAAAATAGAGATACCCTTCATCGTCGAAGGTGATCCGCGAACCGAAATGGTAGGGTTTGCTGGAGTTGGGGGCTGCTTTGTACAATACTTTTTGTTGGGTCAATCGATCCTTTTCAAGTTTGGCGCGAAGGATGGCCGTATTCGCCCCACGCCCTTCCCCTTCTGCCGAAGCGAAGGAAAGGTAAACGAGTTTGTTGGTTTTGAAATCGGGATGGGGTTCAATATCCATCAATCCGCCTTGTCCCAGCACTTTAACTTCCGGTAGTCCCTTGATTTCGGTGGTTTTTCCCGCCTTGACATGCAAAAGTTTCCCCGACTTTTCAGTAACCAAAACCGCCCCATCGGGCAAAAAGGCCATACCCCAGGGGTTTTCGAGCTTGTCGATAACTAAATTAGCTGTAAATGAGACATTTGCGGGGGTGTTGATGCTGGCATCCGTCTTTTGTCCGCAGGCTTGGGTGAGCAGTACAACGGAAAAATAGGGATAGATCACACACTTTTTCATAGTTTTATCGTTAAAATGTATAGAAAGTTAGTTGAATGACACCTTAGTGGCGTTCAAAGTAAGTAAAAAATAATGCTATAAGTCAAACCATTACGATTTTAGAATATTGAGGTCCCAAATCTGATATTCTTATCATAACCGAGCTTAACCTATGCCCAGCAAACCGACAAGGCGTCTTCTGAATGCCGTGCTATTGGTGTTTTCATCAATTGTAGTATTTTCAGCGGTTACCCACTCGAATACCATACTTCGAGCAGAGCTGTTGTTTCCTAAGGTGGCGGAAAACGAAACCTCGCTTCCCGAGTCTTTGGAAGGGCAGACAGCCACCTTCGATACGACTTTCGAAGCTGCACCCATGTTCATGACGATCATTCAGGGTGCCAATGAAGAAGTGGTATGCCCCAATGACGGAAGTACGCTGGCCAAGTTCTTTTTATGTGGTACCAGCGATGTGCGGACCATCTCCCTTTCCCAATCGGGGGGGAGCTATGAATGGCAGCAGTTGGATCCCAACACCTGCGCACCGACGGTGGTCGATGACTGTCCCACGATCAATACCTCCTGTACCTGGAATACGGTCGGCACCAATGCTACCTACGATCTCAGCGCTGCTGGTGAATATCGGGTCCGGGTCGATTCGGGACAATTCTACTATTTCAAAGTCACTCAAAATCCATTGGATCCCCAATTGATTTTTGAGGATATCATATGCGGTAACCCTGGTAGGGTAGAAATTACAAACGTTCCTATCGGTTATGAGTACAGTTTGAATACTTCTGCTGGGCCCTACCAGGATGACCCGTATTTCGATGTCACCGCCCCGGGCGACTATATGGTTTGGGTGCGTTTGAAAGACGTGGCTTCCAGTGCTTGCCTTTTCCCATCGAACACGGTAACCGTGAGCAGTTTGGATATGACCGTTGACGTCTCCAAAAACGATATTCAGTGTAGTGGCGAGCAGGGTAGTATCGACGTACAAGTTTCGGGCGTACCCGGCTTTTACACCTATCGTTTGATCAAAAACGGGGTTACGGTCGATACCTTCGGCCCTGATGGTGCCGATTCGTATACCTTCGCCAACGTCGGTTCCGGAGTCTACACCGTTCGCGTCGAGACGAATGACTGTGATGTTACGGTGACCACTGATATTAACAGCGACCCTATTGAAATCGGTAGTGGCATCAGCCCCTTGGATGTTTCGGCAACGGCTTCCGATAGTTTTGGTTGTGGGGCTACCTCGGTCGATGTGACCTTGAACACCTCAGGAGGGACCGCCCCGTATCGCTACAGTTTGGATGGCGGAACCAACTTCAGCGGACCGTATACCGGTACGGCGACCTTCGCCGTGACCACCTCGGGCACTTACACCATCTTGGTCGAAGATGCCAACGGCTGCCAACGTTCAGGCTCCGTAGACGTACAAGACATCCCTCCGCCCACTTTTACCATCACCGAAATGGATGCGAATTGCGGTGGTGCCAATGACGGTCAGATCATCGTCAATCTCACCAACGGTTTCGGATATAATATCGAATACAGCATTGACAACGGGGTCAACTATCAGGTCAGTAACGTATTTTCGAACTTGGCTCCGGGCAGCTATAATATCATGCTCCGGTATACCCAGGATTCCTTCACCTGTACGACTCCCGCCCAGAACGCGACCGTCGGTACCCCGACCACCATCAATGCCACCGCCACTGCGGATGCTACACCGGATTGTGCCAATGAAAATGGAGGTCAAATCAGTATTAGCGGGGTGTCAGGAGGTACAGGGCCTTATGAATTCAGTATCGGTGCTGGCTTTAGTACCACCACCACCTTTACGAATCTTGGTGTCGGGACCTATACCCCATTGGTGCGTGACGCCAATGGATGCGTAGAAGCCTTGCCTGATATCGTTTTCGCCGCTTTGGACAAACCCACCGATCTTGATTTCGCCATATCCAGTTTGGATTGCATCACCACTACGGCGTCGGTCACCCTAACCGTAACCGACGGAGTGGCTCCATATACCTATGAAATTATCGCTCCGGCGGCTAGTGTGGTCAATAACGGGACCAACGATACCTTTACGGGACTCGGATTGGGTACCTATACCTTTAGGGTGACCGACAATGCGGGCTGTTCGTATGATGAAAACTTCGCTATAACCGATATCAGCTCCATCGAGGCCCAGGCCCAACAAATCAGTCCCATTACCTGTTTCGGGGATTCCGATGGCACGGGAAGGTACCTGGTCGACGGATTCAACACCACTTACAGTTACAGCATCGATGGCGGAACGGTCTTTACCGGCCAGAACAGCGGTACCGTTGATTTGACCGGATTGGCTGCGGGAAGCTATGTGATTACGGTAACCGATGAGGAGACCAACTGTACCGATACGGCTACCTTGACTATTGAAGGACCTGCCGCGGCTTTGAACATCGATCTTTTGGATGTCGATGCCATGAGCTGCCAAAATGGGAATATCGGAAGTGTGAACGTGAACACCTCTGGGGGTTGGGGTGGTAACCGCTATACCTTGACCCAACCCGATAGTTCAACACGAGGGCCCCAAAACAGCCCTGTCTTTGCCGGACTATCACAAGACGGAACTTATACGGTTTCGGTAACCGACCTCAATGGATGTACGGTCACCGATACCTTCAGCCTTAATGCCTTGAGCACGCCGGTTTTGACTGTGGACAATGCGGCGTCGGACTTCTGTTATGATGCTTTCGACGCTGCTTCCCTAGTCGTAAATGCTACCTCCGGGTCGGCCCCATACGAATACCGTATTAATGGTGGCCCACTCGGCGCTAGCAACAGTTTTACCGGTCTCACCCCCGGCACCTATACGATCGAAGTGGTCGATGCCAACGATTGTCGTGATACCGTCACGGCGACCATCGCGCCCCAGATCATCGCCAATGCCAGTATCATCAGGGAACTGGAATGTTCCGGTCCTGATGGGGAAATCCAGGTCAATATTTCGAATGGATATCCTGCAGGAAGCAATTATGTCGACTACGACGTTTACATCAATGGAACTTTGACTACGAGCAACGTACCGATCACCGGAAACAGTTTCGTCTTCTTCGTGCCCAATGACGGGTCCATCACCGCTGATACGACCTATCGTTTTGTCGTACGTGATTCGCAAGGCTGTGAGAACACCTCGAACGACGTGACCATTACCCCGCAAGAAACCATTGCCGGTACCGCCGTTGCCACCGACACCCAATGTGGGGACCTGAATAGCGGAATCGTTGAATTGATCCCGGATACGACCCAAGGGGTGCCGCCATACCAGTTCAGTAATGATGGTGGTGCGACCTTCGGCAATCAAAATGTATTCGCCGGTTATGCCCCAGGTACCTATTCGAACTTTTTCATTCGCGATAGCCGTGGCTGTATCAGTAGCCCGATTTCGGCGACCGTTTTGACCAGCGATCCGCTGGATACGGATGTAACGGCCAATCCCGCTACCTGTTCGGCCCCTCCACAGACCTTGGGTTCGATTACCGCGGATATCTTGAACGGAACGGCCCCCTTCGATTATGAGGTTTACGATCTTACAGGAACCTTGGTCGCCTCTTCTTTGGGTACGGCAAGTACATCTGAGAATTTCGCTGGTTTGGCGGAGGGAAGCTATACCGTGGTCACCCGCGATGCCTCTGGCTGTGAAGACCGTGATGTGGCCGTTATCGAACAAAACCAATTGGACCTGATTCCATTGGATGCCCCTCCTGCGAATTGTTCCGATCCCTTTATTTCGTATCGGGTACAAGCAGTTGGCGGAACGGCTCCATACGAATTCCGGTTGGTCGGTGACCCTACCTTTGTTTTAGCCAATGTCAATGGTATCGATATCCACGACTTTTCAGCTGTGGTCACTTTCGGGGTGACCTACTTCGTTGAGGTTCGTGACGCGCTGGGTTGTATCTATATCGAACAGATCGATCCGATCACCCCGCCGAGTCCGATCGATGTGACTGCAACCTCCACCTTCGCTTCCTGTGATATTGCAGGCACAGGAGAGATCAACTACCAAGTGACCGGTATTGCACCGAGTCCGGCCGATATTACGATTACCTTGGAAAATACCGATACTGGTGCAACGGTTTCGGGACCGACCTCCTTGACCAATGAACCGATCCCATACAATGGAACCTTCACCAATTTACCGCCGGCGAACTACCAGATCATCGTAACCGACGACAATACCGGCTGTAGTGCCAGCGAATTGGTGTTGATAACCCAAGATATTCCGGGCATTGCGATCGATGCCAATATTGCGGCTACCTGTAATTCGAATGCTTTGATTACGGTTCGTGGATTTGGAGGTACCGCACCCTACAATTTTGCCTATGTCCCTACCGGGGACCCGGCACCGACGACCTTTGCTGCCGATACGAGTTTTGAGATTGCCGGTCCGTACCCCACGACCTATGACTTCTATATTGAAGGCGCTAGTGGATGTACCAATATGGTGACCGCAACGGTCACCGAAAGTGCCGGGGTGCCTAGCCCGACGATCGACGTAATCAATCAGTGTACCGCGACCAGTGGTTATCAAATCAACGTGACGGCCCCGTTGACTAGCGGTCCGGCACCCGAAACCACCTTCCAATACGATATCGGAAGCGGTTTCCAAGACAGCCCGAATTTCGTAGTGCCGAATCCGGGGAGTTATTTGATCACCATTCGCGATGGTAATGGCTGTACCGCTACCATCACCGCCGAGGTCTTTGACTTTTTCTCGATTACCGCTGATGCCACTTCCGTACCGACCTGTAATGCGGGCGACGGAGTGATTACGGTAAACACCACCGGAGGTAGTGGTAATTTCGAGTTCCAATTGCGTGACGCTGGTACCTTGTTGCCTATCGGTGCCCCGCAAAGCTCCAACGTATTCAATAGCATCCCTCCAGGGGATTATGACATCTTGGTGACCGACTTGAGTTCGAATACCATCCCGCTCTGTTCCGACAATGCCATTGTCAATGTATCGACGGTCGATACCCCGGTCATCGTGGCGACACCAAGTACCTCGATTACTTGTAACGGCGCCAATGACGGCAGCATCTCGGTAGACCTGCAACCCGGAACGGATACCGATACCCCATTGAGTTACATCCTATACGATGGGGCCACCACGACCATCGTGGCCGGACCACAAGGGTCTTCCGTTTTTGATAATCTGGGTCAAGGAACCTACCAGGTGGAAGTCGTTTCGAACCGTGGTTGTTCGGATCGCTCGACCGATATCGTGATTTCGGAACCCACCGCACTACAACTGGATACCGCCAACACCGAGTTTTCATGTAACCCGGCGAGCAACCAATTCAGTACGGCCACCATTACCGCTTTCGTGGATGATAATGGGGATGGATCCGGAACCGCAACGGGAACCGGACCCTACACCTACAGCATGAACGACGGTACGCCGGCCTTTGATGGAACCAACTTCCAAACCAGTAATGTTTTCGAGATCATCGATAACGGTACCAACCAATCGATTTTGATCACCGTAAGGGATCAAAACGGATGTGAGGCCTACAGTACGGTGAATATCAACGCCCCGACCGATCTGACCTTCAGTTATGCGGTCAATCCGATCAACTGTGATGCTACCGGTGTAGGGGTCAGCCCGGGTTCGATCGATATCATCATCGATCAAGGTCCAGGAAATTATGAAGTCGAGATCTTGCCTTTGGGCTCCGAACCTGCCCAAAATTCAGGAGGGACCGATACGGTGACCTGGGATATCGCGGTTCCGGGAGATTATATTTTCGCGGTTACCGATTTAGGAAGTGGGGGATGTACCTACCTGACCGCCGTAGTGAACATGCCCGAATACAATACCATAGAGGCGGTAATTGCCGAGGTCCGTCCTGTAACCTGTTTCAATGGGATGGATGGTGAGATCAGCCTTGCGATCAACAACTACAGTGGCATGTACCAATACGAGGTGTTCTCGCGAGACAATGCCGGAGTGGAAACTTCGACCGGGGTGACCGGAAGTTTTGATACCAACGCACCGATCAATTCGCCTGAGATCATCACGGGCTTACCGGCCGGTAACCTAGTCGTACACGTCGAGGCCCTTGACGCCCCATTTTGTGATGTGGTCAGTAATGTGACTACGGTACGATCGCCCGATAGGGCCCTGACCGTTGCCTTGTTGCAAACCGCCGATGTGACCTGTAATGTACCCGGACTCGGGGAGATTACGGCGACCGGTGATGGGGGCTGGGGTACTTTCGAATACCAATTGATCGACATCGATGGGGTGACCGTCTTGACCGATTTCCCGAATACGGACCCTATATTTTCAGGCTTATCGACCGGTACCTATACCGTCAACGTCAGGGATGCCAACGGCTGTATCGCCACCAATACCTTGAACTTGGCCCTGCCGACCCCGATTACGGCCGACATCCAAGTCATCAATCCATTGCAGTGTAATAATGACAATAACGGGGCCATAGAAGCTTTCAACATCGTTGGGGGTCAAGGAGCGGGCAACTACCTGTTCCAATTGAACCGCTTGTCGGATGGCACCGATAGTGGTTTACAAACCACACCCCAATTCCAGAACTTGGCCGCGGGTGATTATACGATTACCGTTTTCGACGGATGGAACTGTAGCTTTACCACGGTGCCGATAACCGTTCAAGACCCTGAAATCGTAATCGCCGAATTGGTGGAATTACAACCCCCGGGTTGTGGGGACTTAGGTCGCATGTTGCTTACGGTGACCAACCCTGAATTAGGGGTTAGCTATTTCTATCGCCGTTCGGGTACCGCGGATCCCTTCGTACCTTTTAGTACGACCGATCCATTGGCCACCTCCGTTGAGATTGCCGAAGACATTACCCTCGACCCAGGACCGTTCCAATACGATGTACAAAACTCCAACGGATGCCCCTTTGAGCGTTCGAACCAAATATCTTTGGATCCCGCCGCGCCACTAGTGATCAGTTTGGATTTGGCCAATGCGATCATCAACTGTGCCGATGAACCAACGGGTATCATCCGTTCGGAAGCCTTTGGGGGCATTGGCAACTACAGCTATGCGCTGTTGAGTTCGGATACCCCTCCGAACCCGACTCCGGCCAATACCGTCCGTGATTTCCAAGATTCAGGGATTTTCAGGAACCTTGACGCGGGCACCTATTATGTCTTTGCAAGAAGTGGCGGATGTGAGACCATTTCCCCACCTATTGTAATCGAGCCGAAGCCGCCTTTGG
Source organism: Flavobacteriaceae bacterium (assembly GCA_013214065.1). GTDB lineage: Bacteria > Bacteroidota > Bacteroidia > Flavobacteriales > Flavobacteriaceae > Flagellimonas_B > Flagellimonas_B algarum. The sequence goes on along the minus strand of JABSPK010000013.1, from coordinate 88,766 downwards.
TTTTGGACTATTTCGAGGTCCAGGATGCCACCTGTTTCGGTGCTGCCGATGGTCGCATCATCTTGGAAGCCAGCGGGGGAACCGGAGTGATCCGTTATTCTATCTCAGATACCCTAAGTGAGTTCTTTGAAGGCGACGATCCTAGTAACCCGAATAGGAAGACCTTTGATGGCTTGTCACCGCGACAATACGATATCATCATCCAAGATGAACTGGGGTGTACGATTACACAAACAGTGGTGATCGATCAACCTATGGAACTGGTTGCGGGTATTGCCGATGCCACTCCGGAAACCTGTTTGGGGGATGGTGATGGTACGGTGACCCTCCAGGTTATGGGAGGAACGGCGCCCTACTACACCAGTGTCAATTCTGCCGAAGACGCTGATTTCGTGCAAAACGATGCATTGTTCTTTGATAACCTATTGGGTGGGGAGACCTACGTGATTTTCGTTCGCGATGCCGCAGGCTGTGAAACCAATGTGGTGGTTGAGGTCGGAATCGGAATCGATTTGGTGGCCGAACCCATAGTCACTTATGGTTGTGATGGCATCTTCCCGAACAGCACGACGAACATCGAGATCACCCAGACCAACCTGATCCCGGAACTGCTGTTCTCTTTGGATGTCGATGATATTACCGTGGCCAACCATACCCGGGTATTCGGTGATTTGGCACCCGGTCCGCATATCGTGTATGTCTACCACCAAAACGGATGTATCACCATGGCCGAGTTTGAGATCGACGCCTATGAACCCCTGGTGTTGGAGGCCGAAAAAACCGGCCCTAATGAAATCACCGCCATCGCGACCGGAGGTTTCGGAGGCTATGAATACTTCTTTCAAGGCGAATCATTCGGCGATGTGAACATTTTTACTATCAATTTCGATTCGACCATTGAGATCATGGTACGCGACCAAAACGGCTGTGTGGCCAATCTGGTCATGCCTTTCAACTTTGAAGGGATGCCCGAGTTCCCCGACTTCTTTACCCCCGATGGAGATAACCTGAACGACCTTTGGTTTCCGGAGAACAGCGAATTCTTCCCCAACATCGAAGTCAAGATCTATGACCGTTACGGTCGGGTAGTGGCCATTTTGGATGAAGTCAAAGGCTGGGACGGAACCTACGAAGGACAACCGCTACCGACTGGGGACTACTGGTACGTGGTCAATGCCAATGATCAAGAGCAGCAACAGTTCGTCGGTCACTTTACCTTGTACCGTTAATCCTGTTTTGAAGCGAGTATGCGACAGGTTGTTTCCTTTTAAATCTAGAATTCAACCATTCAATATAAAAAAATGACGGTTCATTGGTACAACTGAACATGGCATGCTTTTATTGGTTTATTTTGTTAAGGAAGCGCTTTGGTGCTTCCATCCTTTATACCTTGATAGCTTAGATGAACAAAAAGACCCCACCTCACATTCCTTCTTTTTTGTTTGATGCCGAATCGGCGCTTGATGAAACCTCCTTATTGAAGTTAAGTTTGATACTCAGCGGACTTTCGACGGAAAACAAACCGTACAAGATCGATTATACGACCTTATTGATGAGTTACGGTGCTTGGAAGGGCCAGAACTTGGATGAATTCTGCCACGAGCAGACCATCAGTTATTTTATGTTCAATCCGTCGAATGATTCAGCGGAAGCCCGAGAAGCCTTGTTTCACGAAATCCATGAGTTCTTATCCGGGAAATAGGGCGGTGCCCAACTTCCGAGCCAAGCGAATTCCATAGTATGTACCCTAAGATGGGGTAGGAATCAATGCCCACCATGGGCGTACTGCCAGATTTGATAGGCCGTCAAGGCGACCCCGGCGATGACCAAGTAGAGGTTGACCGCTTTGTAAATGGCTTCATAGCTTTCCCGTTTCCGCCATTGTTGGATGAAGAAAATAACCGGTATCAATACCGCGATCTGCCCGAGTTCGACGCCTAGATTGAAACTTAAGATACGCCCTAGAAAATCGGCTTCCCCGATATCGAAGGATTGCAGTCGCGTCGAGAGGCCCATCCCATGGATCAGTCCGAATAGGAATACCATCAGAAGAAGGTTTGGTGAATCGACACCAAAGCATTTTTTAAAGCCCCCTAGATTCTCAAAACCCTTATACAACACACTCAGGCCGATAACGGCGTCTACGAGATGTTCATTGACTTGGATCCCTAAATAGGTCGCCCCGGTCAAGGTGATGCTGTGCCCAATGGTGAACACCGTGATGAATTTTACGATGTCCTTGAAGCCCGACAGGTAGAAGATGACCCCGACCAAGAACAACAGGTGGTCGTAGCCGGTGACCATATGTTTGGCCCCGACCCATAGATAGGCCCCTAGGCCGCCATCCAACAAGGTCTGGCGATCGGCCCCGCTTACATCATGGGCCAACAGCCCTAAAGGCAGCAGCAACAACAACAGGGTGGGTAGGTGCCGGTTGATTTTGAACATGCTTCTGCTTATTTTTTCTTTCGGTTGAACCCAACAAAGAATAGGATGATCAGGACGACACTGCCGATCCAATACCAATACGAGGCCAAGCCCTCTTCATGTTGGTGGGTCTCGGTGTCATGTTCATGGGCATGTCCTTCACCCACGGCAAAGGTCAGGGTCGCCCAGTTCGATTCATGGGTAAGTCCTGCTTCTTCAACGGTGACCAAATGGATGGTGCGTAAGTACCATACCCCGGCCGCGTCGATGTCCAACTCAACCTGTCCATTATCGTCTGTACGAAGTTGACGAACCCCCTCGTGGGAGTGGTCATGATCCGCGCTTTCGTCTTGGGAATGGGTCGTGCCATGGTCATGGGTATGTTGGCCGCTATGGTCATGGGTATGCTCGTTGTCATGGGAATGTCCGTGGGACGGTTGGTGGCCCACGTACACCAATTGATTGGCCAGGGGCTGCCCTTCCAACAATAAGGTCACCTTTAGGGAATGGCCGGGATGTAGGTCATACGGATTGCCTTGTGGGACGAATTCGATCGGATATCCGAGTACGGTCTTCCAATCGTCAGACAGTTTGTCGCCGACTTGAAATAATGTTTTAACATGTTTGGAATACCGCTCTACGGCATCTTGGTCCAGTGTATTGTTGTTTTTACGTTGCTCGAGCATGTCGATGATGCCATCGTGTTCGAGATACCCGTTGAAATCGGGGGCGGCCAATTCGATCGATCGGGGTTTGGTCGACACTCCGGCCACCCAGGTTCCTGCATCGCCCGTGGTGAAGCGTAAAAAGGTGGTGCTGTCTTTTTCGAACCATTGCGTGCTGTCGACCGCGATGCGTTGGCCGTTACCGACCAGGCTCACATCGATCATGCGATCCCGATCGATGACGTTCTCACTCTTTTCAAAAGTGCCGTTGAACAATTGCACCTCGGCTTGGGCTTGGGGTTGCAAGAAGAAGCCTTCCAGTTTTAAGAACATGTCGTGGCTGCAAAACAGCATGATGATCAGTAGGGCAGGGAGGAGTCGTTTCATGGGAAGATATTGTAAGTAACGCTGTTCGAATAGCCCATAAAATTAGGAATTGGATGATAATTTAGCAAAGTTGGGTTTTAGGCTTCCAGAATAGCGGATTTTATGATAAGGATGGGGTCATAAGGGGTACTTCATTCCGATTTATCTTTATTTATCCTCTACTTTGTGCATCGACTCATGCAGAAGATTAAAAAGTTGTAATTGTGATGAAAGGTCAAGTCCATTGGAGCCCAATTGTTCACCAATGACGAATTCCTTTAGCCCATTAACGTATACTGAAGCGTTATTCATTTGCTCACCAAGTTGTATATCGGCCAAAACGACCATGATTTTTGAATGCTCTTCATTTGTCTTTAAGGTATTGGCGACAACGGTGATGTCGGTAACCCAATTCGTTTTATTGTTTGAGGCGACTAAGATAACCATTGACCCATTCTTCTCAGAATATTCAATGGCTGCCCCCTTGGCCGTTTCAAATCCGGAGCCAAGGAATCGATCAACCACCGTTAGGGAATCAGTTGGGGTTTGGGCGAAGCTTTGAAAAACTGAAACCAAGCAAAAGATCATAATGAATCTTAATTTCAAATAAAACGTAAAGACTTTCGATTTGTCTTGAATCATTTCGTTTGTGTTTGGATTTAGAAGCTTGTCAAATATCGGTTTTAATTCCTATTTTTGCCACCCAATCTGAACAAGAATCGGGATGTGGCGCAGTCTGGTAGCGTACGCGCATGGGGTGCGCGTGGTCGCTGGTTCGAATCCAGTCATCCCGACGAACTAAAGCGGTGAAGGTTTTTCGTAGAAAGTGCACTTTCTGATGGAAAACCTTTCGTTTTTTATACAAGCATGTGAACTTCGTTTCAGTTTTTGGCACCAGTATTCTCCACTGATGGGATCGGCCCGCGTAGGCGATATACATCGATATCGGGGGTGTTGGGGTCGATTTCGGAGACCCAACCATGTGCAGCACTCGATAGACTGATCCTACCTGGAATCGTTGGCTGTTCAAGTACGGACCAGGTGGTTCCATTGTCGTTGGAGTAGTACAATTTGTTGTAGGTCGTGGCGGTATCGGAAAAGGAGGTGCATACAAATCCTCCCGGCGTGTTCGGGATGCTGTTGAGGTCGTAAATCTTTTCAGCGAGTCCTTGGGGGCTGAGTTTCGACCAGCTTTTGCCCCCATCGGAAGTGACGATCATATTTTTTGAGAAGTAATCGCCGCGGTCGTGATACCTAGCGATGCCGTGTAGCGGGTCGGAGAAACTTACTTCAAAGATCATATCCCGATCCGTTAAGGGGGTGCTATAGGCCGTCCAGGTGGTGCCCCGGTCGGTGGATTTGAGTATGCGGCCCATGGTACCTACCCAAATGGTATCTTCAATGGCATAATAACTATCATCGCTCTCGATTTCCCGGGCGGATTCCAATTCAGGGAAATTCGATGCAGGAAGCCGTTTCCAATCCTTGCCTGAATTATAGGTCTTAAATACTTGGAAATAGCCATCGGCATTGGAGGCGAAAACGATGCCCTCTAGATGGTTGAAAAAATGGATCTGTCCCCCATAACCATCGGAGAAGGGCACTTCTTGTACCGTCCAATGGTCGCCTCCGTCAAAGGTGGCGTAAATCTTGGGTTTCCAAGCATCCTGTTTATAAAAATCCATGCGATCCACCGCACTGACCCACGCACTGTCTTTGCTCACTGCCGTGAGGCAAGCGACATAAAAGGTGTCGGGGGTATCTGCGGGTAGCACCTCATTTTTCCAGGTGATGCCGCCATCCTTCGTATGGGTGATGACATTGGGGGTATGCTCTTTGACCATCGCTCTGTGGTTAGAGGCACTGGCCCATACCGTGTGCTGATCTACGGCGACCATATGGAACGGGGAAGTGCTTCCTTCACCCTCGAGACCGGTATGTTGTGGGGTAACTTGCTGGGAATATGCAAAATGGGATAACGTCATCGTAAAAAGTGTAATGAACATATTGGGTTTCATCGAATCATCGGATTTAGTTTCGATACAAACCTAGCAGGTGTTTGAGACAATCCATGGTTTTTCGAGCCCCGTCACGTCCAGAAAAAAGAATCTGGACGAGATTATAGGCGGTGATGCTTTCTGTAAGACTAATTGATAACGGGATGGATGGAAATAGGACCCAGCTTTTGCTATACGGTTTTAGCAATGTTGTACATTGTTCTTTATTCCAAATAGGAGTCTATTTTTTTCATTTCAAGTGCAATCGGGTGATTCTCTGGCAAACACTCCATTAATTCAGAGGGAACAACTCTATCAATTTCAGGGAGCTTTTTGTACCATTCCAAAACTTCTTCAAAATGCTTTTCTCCGATTTTTACGTTACCAAGCTTGTATTCGCAATATCCAATTTGCTCAATCAGTTTTGTATATCTCCAGACTTGAAAGTTTTTTAGTTTTTGACTATCGACTTTCTTATAATTTTTCAAGGCCAGATCTAGCTTATTTAGATCATGATAGCAATGAGCCAAGTATAGCTGGGCCAAAAAATTATCTTGGTCCAATTCAATCGCTTTCTTAAAGTTTTCTATGGAATGCTCAATCTGGTTTTCCCAGTCATCTGATTCGAAAACGACAAGCCCTAGCAAATGATAACAACTAGAATCTTTTTCCCGGTATTCTTCTAACGCAGATTTGATTTCAGAACGCAATATATCCGCTTGGACTTTATCTTCAATAAAATCCAGTTCATCATATTTTTTGAAAATTTCGTCCTTAAAATTCAATGTAATTAAATGTTGTTCAACGGTCTCGGCCCTGCTTCTGGGTAGGTATGATCTGTAGTCAGCACCGTTCTTTAGTTTATTGAAATTAGGAAAAAATGGCTAAGCGATGGGGTTTAGACATTGTTAGGCCAAGTGAATTCTCTTTATTTTACTATCGAAACTTTCAGATTTATAATAAATCAGCTTCTTTCCAACTAACTTACTTTCTAGGTATCCCAAAGAATCCAATTCCATTAAATCTGTCCTTGCAGTTTGATAAGACGTCGTGAATTTTCCTTGAATCTCTCCAATGTTTAGGATTAACTCAGGTTCATTGATGAACAATTTTACTATTTCGGCTTGACGTTCATTTATATCAACATTTTTAAGAATTCGAAATAGATTTCTTTTTTCTTCAATTTTTCTTTGAATATAATCTTTAAGACTATTTAAGGCCAATTCCATTGACTTTAGATTGAAGTCGATAAAATACGTTAAATCATTTTCATCATATTCAGTGTACAGATATGCTCTAGCATATTGGCTTGGAGACTTAATTATTATTCTTGAAATCGATAAATATTCAACTAACCAATATCCTTGTGAGATTAAATACCAATAAAAAATGGCCCTTGCGGTTCTACCATTACCATCTACAAATGGATGGATATAGCCTATTAAAAAATGCAAAATTATACCCCTTATTATCGGGTGCATAAAACCTTTTTCATTTTTTGCGTTTGCAAATTTGCAAAAGGCTTCTATCAATTCATCTAAGGACTTGTGGGTCGGAGGGTCATAAAATATTTCACCATTTACGTCAACAACTTTAACTTCATCGTTTGTTCTAAATTTACCTTCAAAGGACTTATCATCAAGTGTATCCTTTGTCATCAATTTGTGAATTCGTTTGATTATTTCGGGAGTTAACTTTTCTCCTTGAAGGGTAATAATTTCTTTAATTGTGAGATAATTGTTAAGAATCATTTTTTCAGAATGATTCTTTGGTTTTCTCTTTGTTCTCAACATTGATTTAGCAACCTCACGAGTTGTGACTGCACCTTCCAATTGACTGGAGGCAATTGCCTCTTCCATTAATGAACTTATTAGAAACCTTTCCTTGTCTTTTTCTGGAACTATTGATCCTCCTTCTAGAATTCCACCTAAGTTCAAATCAAATTGATGTAGTCTTTTTAATGAATTTCCCGATACATTGTATTTAAATTCGAACCCTTGAACATCGCATAACTTGATGTAAGAGATGTTCCTCGTCCTTTGAAGTTTTACAAATTTCCAAAGAATTTTAGGGTCTGCTCCTAAGTTCTTGGTTTTATGTTTGAATTTCTCCCAGTAGGGATAATCTTTTTCAACCTCAAAGACCTTACTTATTAAATCTCCATTTTCTAAAAGTGATATAATTTCAGTTGTATCTTCAGATTTTAATTCACCGCTGGGAGGTAATTCAGGTTTTTTCATTTTAAAAACTACTAATTATTATAAAATTAGTAGTTAATTGTCTTAATTCCTACTAAAACCTACTAATTGTTTATTTATTAGTAGTTTTTTTTGATTATAAAACCTACTAATTTGTAACTAAATAGTAGGTTTTGTCATTTTGCCTAACGGTCCGGCAATGGCCCAGTGACGAGCTTCAGATGTTTTTTAGTTCATTGAAGTTAGAGAAAATGGCTAAGTGGTACCGTTGGGTAATAGCCATTGCTGTGCCTATTTTAATATCCAATTCAAGTCCAAAACGTCCCTAAGTCGATTCAAACTTTCCTTCGAAAGCCGCCAAAAAACTAGCTCTATAATAACAAAACGGACAAATATTATTTGAAGAACCAAAATGAAAAGAATTGAAATCTCAAATTCAATTTTTCCGAATATTGCCAGTATTGTGTAGATAATTGAAGGAACAAAGGCTGCAATTGTAAACAATATTCGGAACGCTTTATTCATTTCCACTTTTACGATTCCTTTGCCATGTTCAATTCCGCCTGACATAACACAAAATGCACCTTTCCCTATCGTAGAAGAGATTACTTTAAAATTGTTACCAATGATCTTTCCCCGAAATGATTTATCCGTTGGCTGTGATGTGAAATACTCAGATTTTTCCGTTCTCCTTTTTAGTCGATTCAAGCTTTCCGTCTCCTCTCCGACTAGTTCAAAATTCAGATTCTTTTCAGGAAAAATATTCATTTTCTTGCATTAGGTACAACGGTCTCGGCCCTGCCTGCCAGCAGGTATGATTCGTGGCCAGTGCCAGTCGTCTTTTTGTTGATTGAAGTTAGGAAAAAATGGGCAAGCGATGGGCATGGGTCATAGGTGTAGTTGTGATGCGTTACTAATTAATATTTTATCTGTTTTAAGAACAATGCGCTGCAATTGTTTAAGAGTTTCCTTGGTTTTGATTGAATCAGCTGCCATGAATACATCCACTAGACTACCATATCTCAATCCTTTGTTAATATAATATTCATGTAGAAGTTTTAATTCTTCCAAAAACTGGGCATTAATTCGATTTCGATTTAATTCAGTTTTCCACTCCAGAGCTAGCGCAACCAAATCATGACCAAAAGCATTCCTTTTTGGTAGTAAAGGTTTATATTTTTTGTAATCCCTAAATAATAGCAGAGATTTTAGAATCAATTCCACTGCAAGACATACCAAATGGGTTGGTACGTGAGTAAAACTTCCTTTACTTTTAATCAATAGAGCGGCAGCCAAGAATTCCTTCCCTTTTTGGTACATATATTTTACGACTAACTCTTGCCCCTCATGGGTTAATTCACCTTTTGCAGATAATTTGAGAACAGTAGATTGTGACATGTTTATAATGCAAAACAACGTCCAGATAGGACATATGCCTCCGGACTTTCTATGTTTCTACTAAAGTATCGGTTTTGTATGTTAGGTTCAAGTAACTCAGAAGTGGTATCTGGGATATCATTGCTTAGCCTCTTGTTTTCAAAACACAAAATCAGCTTGTCGTTATCGTATTTAAGTCTATTTTTCTTTCCTTTCCCCGTAATTCGATGCTTCCCAAGGGAATCAGTTGATATCCCTTATTGTCAGCGATTAAATCAAAAGTCTCTTTCGAGATCAGGATATTTACACCATATTCATTGCATTGCTCTTGGATTCTGGCCGTGGTATTCAGTACATCCCCAGAATAAATGATATCCTTTTTAATCACCCCGATTTCGCCGGCCATAACACGCCCACAATGAAGGCCTGCTTTGAATTCTGGGATGATCTGATATTTTTTTTCGTAAAAAGCCCTTAGATCCGTTAGTTTTTCCTGGATCTGGGTAAAGCCCGAAGACAATTTGCATTTCGAATGCCCTTCTTCATCGGCCAAGAGATTACGATTTCATCTCCAACATATTGATATATTTCGCCCTCGTTGTTAAGAATTGGGTCAGTGATATCGGAAAACAGATCATTCAACAACTCAAAGTACATTTCATTACCGATTTTCTCAGCAATCGTGGTTGAAGAACGCATGTCCATGAACATAAAGATCCGCTGTTCTTTTTTTGGTCGGTGGTAGTTTCCGGTGAGGAATTTTAAGAGTATTCCAGGTCCGAATTTGTCATTGACTTGTAACAGGAATAGGGTTGAAAGCGTAATGGCGCCCCATAAAACAAAAGAGGTTAGTAATATGGGGTCAAGTACTAGCCCAAGGGCTTTTTTTATTTGGTCAAAAGAAAGTTCCCCAAGCCCGAATTCCTCGAGCAGGTTTGCGAGTGTGGCTATTAGCGTTACTAAAGCGAAAATCAGGATATAACACCCTAGGGTGGTCAGCATGGCAAATCTGAAAGATTTCTTCCTGAACCATTGACTATTTACAGTGACAAGTAAGATCCCACCAAGTATTCCGGCAATCAATCCGATCAATAGGTTGGTGAACAAATAGTTTTTTAAACTGAATAGCGGGGATGGACCAAGGGAATATGGAGAATGGATCAGTGAATAATTAAAGAAAAAGAAGAAAATGTTTATGGCGATGTAGCTCACCGTTATAACAGCTACTTTTTTTAGGGCCATCTTGAATTGTCGCGATGATTGCATCTCGTTGGGGCTTACGGTCTCGGCCTTGTCTCCCGGATGGTATCACTCCGTTGCCAAGTCCAATCGTATTTTACTTCAATGAATTTAGGGAAAAATGGCCAAGCCATGGGGATTTGGGGTATAGCCGTTATGGGTGGCATAGATTCAATCTGATTCCTTTATGACTTTATTCTTGGTGTCAATTTCGAACAGTTCATCTGGGATTTTCTTTTCGATTATTTGAAAAGCTTCCATAACCGATTTGAAAAGTGGTTTCTGAACAACTTCGTTTCTAACGCTTATAGAACCACTTTCATTGACAAAAAGATTCCAAAATCCGACCCGGTGGTTGGCGTAAGCTTCCTTATTCAGTTTATATTTTGGATTATAGTAGTATTTCCCTTGATTGGAAGAGAAAATACTATTTGGGTCCGTCATTTCATAATCTAAAGTCAGCGAGGGGCACTCGTCTCCAAGGATAATTAGATTGTCCCCTTCGTTTTTATGTATCCTGATTAGTTTTGAAGCTTCTTTGTCAAGAGGATATTTATAGATGGTATCCAATTTTTCACATTCGAAGTATAGCACGTTTTCGTCCAATAAGATGATTTGCTTGGTCCATCCGATGGATCCTTTGTTATTCATGGCCATGATATATTTTTTCTCTTTCACATAACCGATCAAGGTGTCACCCAACTCTCGAGAAAGAAATTCTTTCGGGACGCTCTCCTTGAAGGAGGTATAATCAATTTTGAAATGTACCTCACCTTAAAAATAATCCTGTGAATAAGAAAAAAGAGAGACTAAGAATATTGCAAAAGGGAATAAACCTTTTTTTATCATGGTTAGCTATTTATTAGTTGCCGACGGTTTCTTGAAACCGTCATTTTTAATTGCGGTTTATATAGTGTTTTGCAACCTTTTTATTTCCGCTTTTATTTTTTCAATCCAATTTTGGTCCATCGGTTCAATAATAATTGCGTTAAAGTTATGTCGTTCCGATTCAATTCCAACGCCTTTTGAATCGTCAATGTGAACATCAAATCCGAAAGCCGGTGGATATTTGGACGAATTTATGTTTCGGCTTTTTAATTCACGCTGATTTTCGGTTTGGTTCACAATCCGGTCAACCGTTATCCCGTAATGGTTTAGTGTTCGTCTTATTTTTCTCTTTGAGCGAAATGACGTTGTGTATATATGAACTTTATTTCCTTGCGCTTTTAATTCCGTAATCAACTCAGCGGTTCCTTTTCGTATTTCTTCAATTCCCAACAGTTTTGCAATTCCGCCACGTTTTTCAGTTTCGAATTCCTTTCCATTCGGAATTAAGGTACTATCAAGGTCAAAACTTATGTTCATTGTTCAATTGTTGCATAACGTTTGGTGTATGATCAGTTACTGACTTTCCCAACGGATAATGTCCACCTGTACTGAAAATAGTTCATTGCAAGGATTTCCATTTTGGGAATTCCGACGGCAATGAATTATTCACCGTGTTGGCCAACGTTATTTCTTTTTTCAATCCAATTGGCTATCCGTTTGTAGTTCGTCAAAAGCACAATGCCCAACACTAAATTCATAATTGCAATGGTCCATTCGAAATAGAGCACTTGTCCATCATTTCCTAAGCTTTCCAGCATATTGAGTCCATTCGGTGAAACTTCTTTTTTGAAGGCCAAATAGGAATAGTGTAGAAAACTGGGCAAATAATCGATTACTAAAAATCCCCCAATTAAAATCAAGGCAAATTTTACGATTCCCATGGCATTGAAATTTCCGATTTCAATTCGGTCATCATCAAAACCAGTATCCACTTTTAACCAGTTTATGATTTTGTCCGTTTTTCTAATAAGGAAAACATAAAGCCCTACAGCTAAAATCATAGCAGCTGTAATCCACAAAATGGCAACAGGCTCGAATCGATACGTCACGTATGCGATATTGGCTGGGATGAAATTAAAAACGGTTAGAATTACTGAGTAAAGCCCAAATAATTTAAGAACTGTCCTAAAAAAATCTCTTTTGGTCATTTATCGGGTTTAAAATTGCTACTAGATATTAATTCCACATTTTTTCGAATAGATTCGGACAAATCGCCTTCATTGTTTCTGGTTCTTCTTCTTTCCAAGTGAACTCGGAATTGGGATAATTCCCTTCGTTTGTTTTGAAATCGTCGGAAATATAATCGTATAATTCTTTTCCTGTTTTATTTTCAAATGCGCTTAAAGCAACATACCAAAAACTTTCAAATTCGTAAAAGTCAATTCCTTCTATAAATTCCGTAATCAAGCTGTCAGGGTTGGCTTTGGCATCATAATAGGTTTCTTTCCCTCTAGAAATCACCCAATTTCGAAAATATTCAAATCCATCATCAGAACATCCTTCGTTCATGATGTAACCAGCGCACCACATTTCTGAATTATCTTTTGTATGTACTTAAACCAACAATGCTCCATAAAATAAATAGTCCCAGCAAACCTATCTTCACATAACCCAAAAGAACACTTACTAAAAGCATAAAACTAAATCCCAGAGCTATCATTTTTAAAATATTTTTACTTTTTCCTTTTGGTTTCAGTCCCTTGTAGTGTATTGATTGATTTAGAAAAATTTCATCTGATTTTTTTAAATAGTATTGAATTTCAGAATCCTCAAATCCCTGTTCTTCCATTTTCTTTTTTATGTCCCCCGAGCTTAGGCCTTTTGCCCTTAGCGACACACTATAATCCAATTTATTCATTTAATCTAAATTGTGGCTAACGGTCTTGGCCCTGCCTGCCGGCAGGCAGGTATGATTCGTGACCAAGGCCAGTTTGTTAGTTGATTGAAGTTAGGAAAAAATGGCCAAGCGTTAGTCATGGGCTATAGCCATTGTTGGTACTGGGTCTTTTTATTACTCCCAAATTTTTCGCACCAGTTTTAAAATCGGCAATTTAGAGGCCTCCAATTTTACCGTTTCCACTTCCTTGTGTACTGGTTCATCCGTTTCCTGCTTAGTGACATTTTCTTTTTCAGCTTTTGCTCTTTCTGCCATTTCAATTTCCCATAATTCATTTTCATCAGGTGGTTGCATCAAATCAGCACCACCTTTATGAGGAAATTGAACATAATTTTCAGGTGCATCGGGTAAACTTTGTTCACACTCTTTTGAGCAGAGATTTGCTAGCATGGGAATGGTGTCAGTTCCAACGTTTGCGGTAATCCACATTTGGTTTGTCGATTGGTACGTCAGTTCTTTTTGGCAGACGCTACATTCTAAATCATCTCCAAAGTACCTTACAGGATTATGGTCAAGTTTCGGAAACCCCATTCGGTTCTTATAATTTCCATAAAGTGCTCTTGTACTAATTCGACTGTCCTTTAGTTTTTTACAATGATAAATCTCGAACGGGAACCAATGCAGGTCATATGAAGTATAAGGGTCAAAATATTCAAGGGATTCCATTTGTCCGATTTCTGGTGGAATTCTTTTTAGGTTACTCCCATAAAGTCCAACTTTCTTAACTTTTTTAAGCTTTGCTATTGTTTCTGGAAGTGTGAAGATTTGGGCAAACAATTCATCCCCAAGCGCTTCTCTTGGGACAAACTCTTCAGAACCATTTTCAGCAACTTGATCAACGTATTCACACAATTTTTTCCAAGCGATAGAATTTCTGTCTTGAACGTCATTTGGTATTTTGGAAATTCTATTATTCATTCTTTGATTGTGCTTGTGCTTAACGTTTGAATTTATAGTGTTTTTAAGCACCTTATTTTTTGCTGTGTGCCGTTTCTAATTTCATTTTTTATCCTTTTGGTACGAATCGTGCCTGTAAATAGATTTGAGCAAGTGTTACCATTCCAACGAGCAGTCCGAACGACCAAAAGGTCCATTTTAGTTTTTTTGTGTCCTTGTCTATCAGGTATTTTGTCTGAAAGAAGATTAGTCCTGTTGCAAGGAAAGCAACGACAAAGTTGTAAGTAGCAAATTGTCCGGCTGTAAGGTCGAAGTAGGTATGAATCGTCCCCCTCAGTCCGGGTCGATCCGTCAGTGTCGCATAGCATTGCCATCCACATCCAAGGGCTGTCAGTCCACAAATTGGTATCATAAGCACGGGCAGTACCATTTCGTATGTCCTAAGTTTCTCGGCTGTCCCGTATTGTTTTTTCATTGTTTTCTTATCTAAATTGGCATCATGGTCTCGCCCCTGCCTGCCGGCGGGTATGCCCCAATAGAAAGCGCCAGCCGATTTATAGTTCATTGAAGTTAGGGAAAAATGGCCCAGTGGTGGCGTTGGGTTAAGGCCATTGTTGGAAAACGTTTTTTACTTTCCAAAACCAATATTTGGGGTTTTCGGTTTTACGCTTTGTTTTAATTCTGCATACTTTTGGTCAAACTCTTCTTTGGAAATGGCATTTATTGATTTGAGCCATTTGAAGTTATTAAGTTGGCTTTCGTAGCTCAAATTCTCGTCGACCACTGCATAGTTTTCTTTAAGAAAATCATTTCTTGACTTCATTAGTTCTTCAATGAACATGTCCGCTGTAGTTTTGTTTGGAATTTTTTTATGGATGTATAAATAGCCATCGTTTACCAGCCTGATTTTCCAAAAATCCTGCATCGAAAGAAAGTATAGTACCAAGAAGACGGTTCCAACTATTCCCCAAAAAAGGCCTGCAAAATTTTCGGTATTTCCACCGCGAAAGATGCTTATCTGAATTGCGATGGCAATTAAGTAAATCGCTCCAGCAATTAATAACAATATGTGGTTTGTTGATTTAAAGGAAACCTTATCTCCACTTATATTTTCGAATGGAATGTCAACTTCATTTCCGTTTCCAAATTTTGATACATTATAGAAGAGCTTCGAATCGGTTAATCGAAATTCCCTTTTTACAAAATTTTTCGTCTGTTTTAACTCTTTCATTGTTCTACTTGAAAATTTTGCACAACGGTCATGTTTATGATTAGTAAAGGACTTTCCCATCGGTAAATGTCCGCTTGTGACTAAAGATAATCGATTGCAGGAAATTACTTGTTGCATTTCCGTCTGCAATTATTTATACACTTTGTTGAAAGTGGTTTTTGTCATATACCCGAGCGCTACCAATTCGGATTTGTCTTTAAGTTCCCTGAGATAACCCATGTCCAGGAATACAATTTTATCCGCTAGACCAATCACATTTTCGAAATCGTGGTCAGTAATAATTATACCTTTGGTGCTTTTTCTGTTTTTGATATACTCAATGATGTAATCTCGAATTATGGGACTTACCCCATTAAAAGGTTCGTCCAATAGCATAAATTGGGCATTTGAATGAATAATAAGTAGTATTTCCATTATTCTTTTTTCACCGCTAGATAAATCCTTATTCTTTTTATTCAAGAGCGGCTTAATATGTTCATTTGAGTATAAATACTCTCTGTTTTCTGGGTCTAGAAATAGTTCTATCAGTTTTTTTATTTTGACATTTTTGGGCAAAAAATTGTCTTGTGGCAGGTAATTGATAATTCCTCTTCCTTCCGATACATTTCGTATGATTCTTTTGCCAACTCGGACGAATTTGTTGTTTGCGGTTTCTGTCCCAAAAACTATTTTAAGGAGGGTAGATTTGCCCGAACCATTCCTGCCGATAAGTCCCTTTATTTCTCCTTTAGAACACGTGAGAAAAATGTCGTTTAGCACAACTTTGTCCCCATAAGATTTGGTTACACTGTCGATATGTAGCTTAATTATAGGAATGACAGTATTACCAGATTTATTATTCCTATTATGACAGTCGAAAACCATAAGTGAATTTCACTAAGTCCTAAATTGTAAAAATAGTAGTACTGGTTTTTGTCCTTAATATCATAGGAATAATATTGAATCATTGGCGCTATGGCCAAAAAACAGAACCCAATAGTTTGCGGTTTTCCGCCCAATAGGAATCCGACTACTATTGCAATCAAATATGAGACAGGAAATACTTTTCTTTGGAAAAGCAAAATGTTCTTAAAGATTTTCAACGAATGGATTTCAAATTAATTACAGCGGTCTTGGCCGCCCCAGCAGCTATGACTTTGAGCCATTGTTTGCAACTACTTTTAGTCAAATTCAATTTTCTCATTATTCTGTTCAGCCCAATCAATAATCAGTTTCTTAATTCTTGATTTATCTTCTTTCTTCAATTCCGATTTGGCCGGTAAACACCAATGATTTTCAATGTCAAACCATAGCCTTATTCCACCAGCCTCTAATTCCCACTCAAATTCAATTAGTTTTTCATTTTCCACATAGTAGATATAACCACTTCTTCCATTATTTGAGATATGAATTCCATTTTTAGTCAATAATTTTTCAATACCGTCTTTTAGTCTTCGTTCCGTTTTCCATCCCTCTTTTAGTTTCTCGGAAATATGTACTTGAAAATTATTTTCACTGATTTTATGGCTTGTCCAACCAAAAGGTAATTTATACCCCAAAGCTTTTAAAGTCTTTTTCGACTGTTTTTTACAATATGACCCTACTTCGTCTATCCGCATTATGTCGGCCGCTTTACCCAATTCAGTCCAGAATTCTTCTGAGAAATAATGCCCGGTTTCATCTGCTAATTCAACAAGACTTTCCAAAACAAGCCCTAATTCATTTACTTCATAAAATTCAATACTGCTTTGAAATTGTCTATGGTTTTTATAAAATTCAGGAATGTAATCGATCATCCGTTTTATTATCTTTTTCGGCGATGACTCTCCTTGTTTTTTCCTTATGAAGCTAAATATCCCCAATGTTCGTTTAAGTTGGTGCTAACCATCACTGCCCGGCCTATCGAGAGGTATCACTACGTGGCCAAGGCTATCCCTTTTGTAGATTGAAGTTAGCGAAAAATGGACTAGAGTAAGGCATGGCATATAGCCATAGTTAGCTATAGTTATTATGTCAAGTTTTTATACTTTACAACGAAAGCCAAGAATCCAGCAATTATCAATCCAAATCCCATAATTAAATCTCCCGGTCCTTGCTCTTTAAGAATTACATTTTTTGAATTCAGATATTCTGTCTTAGCGTCGTTAATTGAAATTGCAAGTACCCTCTCATTTGAAGAATTTAGCAGGTCCTTTTGGTCTTTCATTATTTTAACTGATAATTCAGGAGTAAAAGCCGCATTAGTCTTGAACCCACTTTTATCAAAAAAGGTCAAGTGATTAGCACTAATCTGGAATTCATTTGAATAGTTTTCTAGTCGGAAAACATATCTTCTCCCATTTTTTTTCCATCCTGTATTATCCTTAAATGAATAGCTTTCTAATTTTCCAGAAACATCCATTAAGTCCTCCTCACCTCTTAATTTCGGTTTGTTGATATGTATGTAAAAAAACAATAGAGCTAAAATCAGGCAGAAAATTGCTCCAAAATACTTATTGAAAAGATTTAAAATTGCACTTATTCTCAATTCTGGGTAAGTTATAGAATTACTGCTGACGGCCCCGCCCTGTCTGCCAGCAGGCAGGTGTGATCCTGTGACCAGCGCCAGACGTTTTTTGGTTACTTGAAGTTAGGAAAAAATGGCCAAGCGATAGGCTATGGGTTATAGCCATTGTTGGCAAACGTTTTATTTTTTTTCAATTGGCAGATTTCGGCGAGTGGTACTTCCAACGCCTCGCTTATTCTGAACAAAGTATGAATAGTTGCATTAGTCCTTCCCTTTTCGATTCGGGAAATATTTGTTGTGTCGATGCGTGCTTCTATTTTACCGACTAAGTCCACTTGGGTAAGACCTTTTTCAAGTCGGATTTTTTTGATGTTTTCACCGATAGCTTTCAACATTTCCGATTTTTCCATACTTGTCATATTTGACAAGTCAAGAAAAGGTTTATCTTTACAGTTATCAATGTCATATATGACAAGTTGGATAAAGAACTAATAGAAGGTTTTTCAAGTTTAATAGCTGATTCCTATGGTTCTCCCGAAGAATTGGCAAAATATCTGGATTTGGCGGTCGAGATGCTATTCTATTTGGAAGAAGATACTTTTGATCGACAGGACGTTCAGTCTGTCGTTTCTAGTCTAAGAGGAATAATTGTTATTCTGAGGGGGTAAGTTTAAAAACATATCAGGAGTAATTCAGGATTTTTTCTTTTCGAATCACAATTCTAGTAAACAATTTTGGTCAGAATTAGTTTCCAGAACCTGTAAAGTGTAATCATGGTTAGCGTTCCTAATCCGTATGTTACCGTCTTATAATTCAAAGTCCAAAATTCTGCATAAGCTGTTACCGTAAAACCTGGATAAATAGATGCAAAAAAGTCACTTCTGATAAATTTCAAAATAAACCGAAAAGAAATTAGAGTTAGCAATATTGCTATGATTGAAATGACTCTTGATTTTTTCATTTATAATGTTTGCCAACAACGGTCCCAGCTATGATTTCGGCACGACTGGTGGCGCAGTGGAGCGAAAAGCGCCTGCCTGCCAGCAGGCAGGTTAGCCTTTACCTCTGGCCTTCTGAGCAAGCCACGTGCGGGAATCTTTAAGGGTTGTTATTAAATTCAATTGAAGGTAAGTCTTTTTCCTGCTCTTAAACCACAAGTGCTGGATTATAGCCAATGTTAGGCAACGTTTATTCGAGTGAAACACCTTCAGGAATTCCCTTTAGGATTCCTTCCAATTCCCATTTCCAAATCGCTGGTTTCCCAGGTAAATCCACATATACATTTAATTCAATAGTCAACTCTATAGAATCAGAAATTATTTGACTTGATTGTTCAACTCCATAATATCTGCCATCTTCCTTATCATAAAATCCTGTACTTAAATCGTCATAACCGATTTCAACCGAATAATGACCTTTTAGATTAACTTCCACAATAGCTTTATTATCATAGATAGACAAGATCGAATGGTCTAAGTAATCAAAATCTACATCCTCAATACTTGCTAAATAATATTCATACCCATAACTATTATCCAGACCATCAGTAGGAAATTCGATTTCAAACTCTTCAATAACACTTTTTATAATTTCCTTTTCAGAGGTTGCAATTGTTTCTTCTACTTTGGCGATGATGTTTTCTTCACTGTAAGTGTAGCTTATTAAGTTTAGTAATTTATCATATTCTCTTACGGGGATTAGCCTTTTGCTTTTAAAAGAAAGAAAATCATCATCATCGCTTAAAACATAGATCTTCTCGTTTTGATTTTGGCACCAACTTTCTAAAGAATTTAGAACGAAAGCATCTGGAAATTCGTGCTTTTTTCCACCATCTCCAAAAGGTGGATCTTCTTTAAAGTAGTCCGTAAGAATTTTAGTGGTTTTATCAGTGTCAATTGGGATGTTACGGAAATTTTCATCAATTAATTCTTGAAATTCATTCTTAAGGTGGTCCAATTCATTTTCTGTATCAAAACTCTCTTCAATTTCGAAAACTTGTTTCAGCGTTTCAACGTTCTTTAAGATCTTGGCTTTGACATTTAAGTTTCTTATCACCTTCTTAAATAGATTTTTTCCTTGTCGGAATTGCTTTTCAATATTTGATAAGCACTCTTCTACAGTTATTTTAGTTGTATATAGTTCAATTTCCTGTTCTCTAGCATGTTTTATTAGGGCATTTAGTTTGATTCCCGCAAAGAAATTTTCTTTTATAAATACGGAGGTATCAATAAAAATCTTTTCGGTTACGACTTCTTTGCTCATGCTTTTCAATGTTACCTAACGGTCTCAGCTATGGCCCCGTAGCCAGCGCCAGGCGTTTTTTCCTAACTTCAAGTTAGGAAAAAATGGCTAAGTGGCAGACATGGGTTTTAGCCATTGTTAGCAGCTTTATTTGAATCGATCTAAATCTTCAAGTTTTCCGGCAAATGGTTCTTGTTCTGTCAGTTTATCCCAAAGTTGTGAGTTAATAAGACTTTCGGGTAGTTTGCCTATAAAAACATGATATGGTTGGAGGTTTTGACCATTTTTAACAACCCTTGTATGGTAACCCCTTGTTTTGCTCGAGTCTAGCAGGTCTATATATTCTATTTTACTTTTGAGTTTACGAACCCCGTTGAATTCTTGACCACCAATCATAATAAGATTACCGTTTCTTTCTATGATATAATGATCTCCTTCGTCATTATAGCTATTTATTTTAACATAACGATCTATGTTTATCTCCTTAACTCTTGCAACACCAGTTTTAGTTATCGCCTCTTTTTGTTTCAGGAATTTAGGTAAACGGATTAAATCCTTAACCTCCATTATTAACATCCATAGCATGAAGAACGAAATGATCGCTATTGGTATGATTAACCAAAGAGAACGGTAATAATAAACTAAAATGAGGAAACCTAATAGAATTGGAATTTTTAGCAGAACAGATCTTCTTGTTTTTGGAAAGTAGGATCTAGTTTCCTCAACTTCTTTTAAAAGAACTTCTTTATCCGATTCAGACAATTCTCTTTCGTATACTTTTACCAAATTGTATGATTTAAATTGCTGCTAACAACTGTATTTGATCATTGATTATACCTCCATGCTATTCCTTAGATAACCGATCTCAAAATCTTCCTGATTAACCTCAAAAAAAGAATAGACTTCCGATAACGACTCCGTTCTGTTGGTGGTATCGATCGTTCAAGCCGAACAATCCGGGCATTTGCCGACCAATAGCAGGGACACCGAATCGATTTGATGGGCACTCACCTTGGGGATGGCGATATCGATGGGCAAGCATTCGGTCTTTCCACAATCGCTACATTGAAAGTGGGGGTGGGTCGCCAAAGAAGTATGTTCCTCACAGCTGGTCGTGGTGTTGATGGCATACCACGAAATTCCGTCACGCCCGGTAAAGGAATGCAAGACCCCTTCGCCTTCCAAACGTTCAAGGATGCGATACACGGTCGACTTGTTCATATCGGCTTGAAAGCGTTCGACCAACTCCAAGGTCGACAAGGCCCTGTCTTTGTTTTCAAAAGCCTCCAAAAGCGCCATGACGGATTTCGTCTTTCTGATGATTGCCATGCTGTAAATTTATTGCAACTATGTCGCAAGAGCAAATTCTTTCCTATTTTTGCGACTCAGTCGCAATAAAAAAAGTGATGCCTATGATTTCGCGAAGGGTTCCGATCGATAAAATGCGGTATGCCGACTGGTTCGGTGCCGCTGCTAGTGGACTTTGTGCCTTGCACTGTGCCGTGACCCCTTTGTTCTTCGTAACACGACCGGTTTTGGAGTCTACTGTTGACTTCCACCATCACGGTTCGGGCTTTTGGTCGCTGTTGGATTATGTGTTCTTGGCCCTTAGCCTTATCGCGGTCTGGTACTCGGCACGGCATACTACCCATAAGGGCGTACGAAGACTACTGTGGGACGCTTGGGTACTCTTTGCGGTCGGACTCTTGTCGGAGGTGTTCCATTTTCACCAGGGCATTTGGTTGATGTATATAGGCTCGATTACCTTGGTGGTCACCCACCTCTACAACCATCGCTATTGCAGACCCGCTTCGGTTGCCGAACGGAAATCTAAAAGGAATACGGTATGAATACACAGGACGTCATCATTGAAAATGCCGTTATAGCCTCGGACATCGGGATGTTATCGAACATCCATCTGACGGGGAAGAACATTGCGATTTTCGAACGCGACCTATCGGATTGGGACCTCAATTCAGACCAACCCATTGATTTTAGGGCCCATGGATCCGTTGCTGGCTTGCAAAGTGCTCTAGAGTTGTGTTTTTTAGAGGGCTTTTCGGATGCTTCGAAACTCAAAAACGATATATTCTATCTTTTGGAAACCTTCGCCCAAATCACGGGGGTAGCCAGTTTCCGTATGGTATTCACCAAAATCGAAACCACCATGTGTCCGCGTTTCCATGCGGATCATAACCAACTCCGTATGATATGCACCTATACCGGGCCCGGAACGCTCTGGCTGCCCGATAAGGCGGTCAATCGAAAAGCGTATCGTAGGGGCAAGGCCAACAGGAAGATCTTGCCCGATGAGACCCTGGCCCAACAGGCCAATACAGGGGATGTGTTGCTTTTGAAAGGCGCTTTGTATCCGGGTGCGGTACCGATTTTACACCGCAGTCCTGATATCGATGCGGCCGATGGTGATCGCCTTTTCTTGAGTATCGATCCCAACGCACCCTTGGTCCTTTGATGCCACCAGATTGTCTGGGTAATGCAAATTCCTCCCGTTTTTTTTGGAATAGCGAGAATAATCGTAGTCTTGTTCCAAATTAAAGTCACCTACACGTGGAAAAAACAAGAATAGGGATCATCAACGTATCGGATCGCGCCAGTCGGGGGGAGTATGAAGACCTGCCGGGAAAAGAAGTAAAACGCTTGTTGGACTTGTGGTTGACCACTTCATGGGAGGCGGTTTATGCGGTCATTCCCGATGAGCAAGACCAGTTGGAGGCGGCCATGGTCGATATGGCCGATTCCCAGGGCTGTGCCTTGGTGGTGACTACCGGAGGGACCGGCCCGGCCCTGCGCGATGTCACCCCTGAAGCCACCATGGCGGTTTGTACCAAACTATTGCCCGGTTTTGGGGAGCAGATGCGTCAAGTGAGCTTGCAATACGTACCCACGGCCATACTGTCACGCCAAACGGCGGGCATTCGGGGCAACACCTTGATCATTAACCTACCGGGGAAGCCCAAGGCCATACAAGAATGCCTTGAAGCTGTGTTTCCGGCCATCCCCTATGCGATCGACTTGATCGAAGGCCCCTATCTTGAAACCGACCCCGAAGAGATGAAGGTGTTTCGACCCAAAGGATCTTGATAGACGTGGTCGCGGTTTAAAGGAGCATCATCGAAGCATTTTCCCGAATGATCCGCAATGCCCGTGACATTTGACTCTCCACTGTTTTTACCGAAAGACCTAAGTCCTTGGCGATTTCTTTGTATTTGCGTTTTTCAAGTTTGTTCGAGATAAAGATTTCACGGCACTTGGGCGGTAGCTTTTCCAAAAGCTCGTCTAGTTTTTTAAGGTTGCCCTCATACACATCCTCTTCGATGCGGACTTCAAAATAACTTTCATAAATCGCCGCCCATTCAATTCGGTCCAGTAGATCGGGTTTTCTTTTCATGCTGCGGACATGGTTCAAGAATTGATTGTGGCACATCGAGAACAAGTACGACTTCAAGTTGGTCTTCACCTTGATCTTATGCCTATTTTCAAAAAACTTGATCATGACCTCCTGCACCAGTTCTTTCGCCAAACCGCGGTTTCCGGAAAGTTTGAAGATGTAATTGCACAACCAATCGTAGTATTCATCGAACAAGAAGCGATAGGCCTGTTTGTGGCCTAACTTCAAATTCCGTATCAATTGTGCTTCGGTCATGGTGGTATGAATGTCTAAAAATAAAAATTCAATTTAAATAGGGGTTTTTTGTTTAGTTGGTGTCATGAAGGTAGAAATCATGATGAAAATGCAAGAATTGGCTGTTTTGACAGAGAAATATATAAAGCGGACCCTGACCCAAAACGAACGGGACCGCTTGAAAAACATGGTGCTGAAGAACAAAAAGAACTTTAGCTATTTCAAGCAGCAATTGGCCGCCAAATCACAACATCAGCTATATCACGACTTCGATGTTGCATCGGCTTTTGAAGCCTTCGAACCCTTGCTAAGCGATGCCGTTCCTTCAAAAAAGCGGCCTTTAAGGAGGTGGATGCCCTATGCCGCCGCCCTAATTGGGGTAGTGCTAGCCGTTGCGGTCGTTTTTCGTGACGGGAATCCAATGAATCGCGACACCCTTGCCGATGCGCCCCAAATTCAAACCCAGGATGAGGAAAACATCGTCTTGACCCTTGCCGATGGTACGGAAAAGATACTCGGCACGGCAACCAAGAACGTTGCTTTGAATCGTGGAGGGAAGCTTCAAACGGAAGGGAATGACGAACTGGATTATTCGGTCGGTGAGGCAGCGTTTGATCGCGGGTACCACAAGCTCTATATCCCCAACGGGCAGAAATTTCATGTCACCCTTTCAGACGGCACCAAAGTTTGGTTGAACTCGGGCTCTACCTTGACTTTTCCGCCGAGGTTCGAAGCCAGTGCCGAAAATCGCATCGTGTATTTAGAGGGAGAAGCGTATTTCGACGTGGCCGAAGACAAGGATTTTCCATTTATCGTAACGGTTAACGATTTGAACGTCAAAGTCTTGGGCACTGAATTCAATGTGTCGGCCTATAGGCAGCAGGCGGCCGTGGCCACGACCTTGATTGAAGGATCCGTACGGCTATACGACGGCAATTCCTCAACGAACAGCATCCAACTTCATCCGAACGAGCAGGGTACCTTTGATAAATACGATAAAACCTTGAGTGCACAAGAGGTCGATGTGCAGCTGTTTACCGCATGGATGGAAAATAGGGTCGTTTTCAATGATATGCCGCTGTCCCAAATCCTTCAGATTTTAGAGCGTACGTACAATGTGGATATCGTAAACGAAAATACGACCATCGGTGAAGAAAAGTTTACGGGTGAATTCGATGTAGAAGACATCCAAACCATATTTAAGGCATTGTCCACCTCCATAAATTTTGACTATGAACTAGAACCGCATCGCATCACGATAAAAAAATAAGGGAAATGCGGCAACATTTCCCTTGGCATTAGTCGTGTCAGACTTGTAGAATCCAATATTAACTAACATCTAAACTTATGAAAAATGTTACAGATTATGCCACATTCACGGCAAATCGCTTATTAGAAAAGACCAACCGGATTTTGATGAGACTCCTTGTACTCAGTATTGTTTTAAGTTTAGGGTTTGCAACGGCAAATCCCGGTTTGGCGCAAAAGAAGCTGACCTTCAGTTATGAAGCCACCAGTCTCTCGCAAATCGTCGACCTTCTAAAAAAGGAAACGGGTTATAAGTTCCTGTATCGGAGCACCGAAGTCGATTTAAGTCAGAAAACGACCATTTCAGTCCAGAACCAAACCTTGGGAAGCGTTTTGGATTTGTTGTTCTTACCCAAGGGTATCGATTATGAGATCGTCGAACGACAGATCGTTTTGACCAAACTAAAAGCGCAAGAAGCGAGCCTAAAGGAGACCCAATCAAGGGAAGTCAAGGGTACCATCAAGGATAATGAGGGCAATCCCTTGCCCGGTGCGAACATTTTGGTCAAGGGGACCACTATTGGAACCCAAACCGATTTCGATGGAAATTTTCGCCTTGAGGTCCCAACGGGAAGCGATACCTTGGTCATCTCCTATATCGGGTTTGAAACGGTTGAAGTCGATGTTAGCAATACCAGCGAGATCGATCTAAGCTTGACCATTGCTGCCGCCCAACTGAGTGACGTCGTACTGGTCGGTTCGCGTAACCCGAACCGTACGGCGACGGAAACGAGCGTTCCGGTCGATGTTATCGATGTACAAGCCATAGCGTCGCAAGGACCCCAGGTTTCGGTCAATCAAATCCTGAATTATGTCGCGCCCTCCTTTACTTCACAATCACAGACCGTATCGGATGGTACGGATCATATCGACCCCGCATCCCTTCGCGGATTGGGCCCGGATCAGGTATTGGTGTTGATCAATGGAAAACGACGGCATACGACCGCTTTGATCAATGTGAACGGTACTGTCGGAGCTGGGAGTGTAGGTACGGACATGAATGCGATTCCTGCCGCCGCCATTCAGCGAATCGAGGTCTTACGTGACGGAGCGGCCGCACAATATGGGTCCGACGCCATTGCCGGGGTCATCAACATCGTTTTGAAAAAGAACACGGGTTCGCTTAACCTTATGGTCACCACTGGGGCCAATTTCAGCAGCAATAGCAATCAATTCGAAGGCGGTAGCGATGGTGAGAAATTCCAAGTAGACGCCAATTATGGCTTGGGCATCGGTGATGGGGGCTATATCAATTTCACAGGGTCCTTGTCTACACGTGAACCGGCCTTGCGTAACCGAGACTACCAAGGGGATATTTTTCGTGGGTTTCACGGTGCTGAACGGGTGTTTGCCGCTGGGGGTGGTGACGTGGCCGCTATGACTTTGCAAGACTATGCCAACGCTGCCCAAGGTATCGGATACCTAGATCAATCGATCAAGGATCAGATCTCAGGACTCGACTTGAATACGGATGCCGGGGTCACCAGCTTGAGGGAGCTGCTTGATTTCGATGCGGACGAGGATGAACTGTCGGCCCGTGGTTTGACCCGGGAAGATTTCAGGTTCAGGGTCGGTACTTCGAGATTGCGTGAAGGAAAGTTCTTTGCCAATATGAGCATTCCCATATCGGAACAAACGGAATTCTACGGTTTCGGTGGGGTCAGCTACCGCCAAGGTTTGGCTTCCGGCTTCTACAGAAGGCCGGCCCAAGGAGATGGTAGGGCCAATACCCCGGCCTTTCCGAATGGATTTCTTCCCGATATCGGAACCGATATCCTCGACCGCTCGTTCGCATTGGGAATTCGGGGTGAAGTCGAAGGTTGGAACGTGGATTTCTCAAATACGTTTGGCCGCAATTCCTTTTTTATTACCGTGAGCAATTCGAGTAACGGAACGCTTGGTGTCGCGACCCCAAGGGTTTTCGATGCAGGTGGGTTGAGCTTTACACAGAACACCACTAACCTGGATGTCAATCGTTACTACGATGCTATTTTCGAAGGCTTGAATGTCGCATTTGGGGCCGAATACAAGGTAGAGCGTTTTCAAATTTTTTCAGGGGAAGAGAATTCGTACACCAGCTTTGATGTGAACGGAAACCCGGTCAATAGTGTGACCCCTGATGAACTATTGGTCAGGAATAATTTCACTGGAGCTCCATTGGGGGGTGGTGCCCAAGTCTTTCGAGGGTACGATCCCAACAACGAAACCGATAATTTCCGGAACAATATTTCACTGTATGCGGACTTTGAGGCCGACTTTACCGAAAACTGGTTGGTGAGCTTGGCAGGGCGCTATGAAAACTACTCTGATTTTGGAAGCACGTTTAATTACAAGTTGGCGACCCGATTGGAGTTGAGCGATAACATCGCCTTGAGGGCAGCGAGCAGTTCCGGGTTTAGGGCGCCATCGTTGCACCAGCAATTTTTTAGCCGTACAAGTACCGTTTTCGTAGACAATGTCCCTTTCGAACAAGGTACCTTTACCAATGATAGTCGTGCAGCGGCATTGATCGGTATCGATAAGTTAAGGGAAGAAACGTCGAACAGTTTCAGTGCCGGGCTTACCGCCAAATTCGGCAATTTTAGCCTGACCCTCGATGGGTATTTGATCAACATCGACGATCGGATCGTCTACAGCGGAAGTTTTGGAAATGGCGGCGATCCCGAGTTGACACGCATTTTCGATGCGGCAGGGGCTACCAGTGCCCGATTCTTCGTAAATGCCATTGATACCAAATCGCAAGGGCTTGACATCGTGGTCTCCCATAAGGCCAATATCGGCAAGGCGCTATTGAAGAACGATTTCGCGGCCAATTTCAATAAAACCGAAGTGGAGGATATTTTCGTTCCGGAACTTATTGCCAATGCAGGGTTAAGCGGTTCGTTTTTCGACGGGCAAGAAGAGGCGTTCTTGACGCTGGCCCAACCAAGGACCAAATTGAACCTGACCAATTTGTTGACCTTGGGGTCGTGGGATTTTTTACTGCGCAACGTGTACTTCGGTGAAGTGACCGATCCTGATGATTTTAATGGGGATGCCCGTGTTGACGGGACAACGGTTAGTGAGGACGCCATTTATGGTGGGAAACTGATTACGGATCTCACCATCACAAAACGCTTTTCGGATCATTTAGGGATTACCGTGGGGGCGAATAACCTTTTTGATATCTATCCTGATGAAAACAGGGAAGGAGGAACGGCCGGTGATCAGTTCGTTTACTCTAGAAGAACTTCGCAATTCGGGTATACCGGGCGTTACCTTTTCGCCAGGTTGAACCTGAACTTATAATACAGTTTTGTTAATTTGAGTTAGATCAAGTGTTTTATTGAAAGCCCTGCATACCATATGCAGGGCTTTTCGGTTTAAGACGGCGTGGTGCATCGCGGACCCTTGTATCCGTATTGAAAACCCTTTGGAGGCATAAAAATGGTAAAGGTTTCCAAAGGAACCAAATCCCTTCACTTGGTATCGACTGAAGGGCTCAGTGAGCTCATACCTTTTTGCCATTGAATCCGAACCTAATTTGTTCATAACTCCTGATAAAACGCCACTGTAAGTTTTTGGTCAAAACACCTACTTTTGTAGTACATAATCTTAGAGGAGGATAACCTATGTCAGAACAAATAGAACGCATCAAAACATTGATCATCGGATCTGGACCAGCCGGGTATACGGCAGCGATATATGCCGCTAGGGCCGATTTGAAACCCGTTATGTATACCGGAATGGAGCCCGGAGGCCAGTTGACCACGACCACGGAGGTCGACAACTTTCCCGGATACCCCGAAGGGATCGATGGCCCGACCATGATGGTCCAATTGCAGCAGCAGGCCGAGCGCTTCGGAACCGAGGTCCGCATCGGCATGGTCACTGCCGTTTCTTTCAGTGAGCAAGAGGGGGGCATCCATAAAATCACCGTTGATGATAGTACCCAGATCGAGGCGGAGTCGGTCATTATTTCGACCGGGGCTTCAGCGCGTTATTTAGGCCTGCCTAGTGAGCAACGCTTACGTGGTGGGGGTGTTTCGGCATGCGCCGTTTGTGATGGCTTTTTCTATAAGGGTCAGGAAGTCGCGATTGTCGGTGGTGGGGATACCGCTGCTGAGGAAGCTTCCTATTTGGCCAATATCTGTAAGAAAGTGACCATGTTGGTCCGAAAAGACCATATGCGCGCTTCCAAAGCGATGCAACACCGCGTAAATAGTTTGGAGAACATCGATGTCCGATACAATACCGAAGTGGATGAGGTCTTGGGGGAACAAGTGGTCGAAGGACTGCGCATGGTCAACAACGCCACAGGTGAAAAAGAGGACATCGCCATCACCGGATTGTTCATTGCCATCGGACATACACCGAATACGGAGATTTTCAAAGGGCAATTGGATATGGACGATACCGGCTATATCATTACGCAAGGCAAGTCGACCAAAACGAACAAGCCCGGGGTATTCGCCAGTGGCGATGTTCAGGATAAGGAATACCGCCAAGCCGTTACAGCAGCAGGAACCGGCTGCATGGCCGCATTGGATGCCGAACGCTATTTGGCCAGTGTCGAGACCCAAGAAGCGGTCGGGGCATAAAGAGAACCAACCATTTTGTTGTTAGAATAGCAAACGCTGCCCTAGGGCAGCGTTTTTTCATTCCCGATTATTTTTACGGGATCAATCAATCCTTTTGTAGTTTTCAGAAAAGGTACGGTTGCCGTCCTCGTCGAAATTGATCTGACTGTAATTGTCATCGTGCAGGTCCAACTCGAAGGTAAACACCCGCATGGTATCCAAGGCTTTCATCATTTGGGCATCCCCATATTCTATGGTCTCTACCAATTGGTCTCCGGTGATCTTTTACGAACCGTAGCCAAAACGGCCATTGGGTTCGTCGGGCACATAGCGTGACCACATGATCTTGCCGTTATAGTACATTTTGACTTGACGATAGCCTTCATCCTTAGGTACGGTATCCGATACCTCGACACCGTCATCGTAATTATAGAAGCCTACAAGCTCCCAAGTGCCTTCAATGGTGTGAAGGGCTTCGGGTTCACTTGGTGTAAAATCGGTCGCCGCGACCAACAACAACATCAAAAGAACCAATCCGAATAATTTTTTCATGGCCAAGTGTATTTTTAGTGAGGAATTGTTTCCCTAAAAAGATACGACTTTTTTTATCGAATATTCAATGATAATGCCAAATAATTGCGCATCTATCAGTCAAAAATCCGATGAATTGCAAAATCTGAAACCGTAAACAAAAAAATCCTTGAATGCAATTCAAGGATTTTCAAAGGTCAGGTTGATGGTCGTTGTATGTAACGGTATCGATCAGTATTTGTGTACACTGCCCGACACGGACTTTTTCTTTTGGACACTCGCTTCGCCGGTGTAGGAGATATCCGCGCCACTGCTGGCATCTGCCACCAAGGATTCGGAGACATTGACCGAAATATCGGCACCGCTACTTGCATCGGCATTGCAGCGTTTGGCCACCAGGTTTCTTGCCCTGATATCCGATCCGCTGCTGGCATCGGCATAGAGCAGGTCGGTTTTGCCGCTTACCTTGATATCGGCCCCGCTACTGGTCTGGGCGATCACTTCATTGGCGACGACTTCGGCCTGTAGGTCGGAACCACTGCTGGCTTCCAACTCCAATTTATCGGCTTCGATCACGTTCTGGGCGATCAAGTCGGCCCCACTAGAGGTTTCCAAGGAGGTTACTTCCGGTAAGGAGACATATACTTTTTTGGTCGCCCTTCCGATGTTCTCAATGGCGTGGATTTTCAATCGGCCATCGCGGATATCGGTACCGATCAGGTCGATGATGTTCTCGTCGGCCTCGACCAAGATCTTGAATTCATCATCTTGGATGACGAATACGTCCAAGCCTTCCGAGGCGTAAATGGCGGTGAAATCGCCACTGATTTCACGGGTTTCCTCCACGATTTGTCCGTTGCCCCTTTTTCCGTTTCCGAAATTCACGTCAAAGGCACAGGAGGAGGTAAAGAGTGCCAATAACAAGGCGATTGCTATTCGAGCCAGTGTTGTCATGATGTTGTTTTTAATGATTGATTAAAATTCGTGTTTTGTGTGTTGTTTGTTTACTAAAGGTTTCCCAATTGTCGAAAACGCCGACCGAACCGTAACTCAGTCGTTTTCCTCGGCTTTGATCTCGACGCCTTCGTCGTCGATCTTTACCTTTAAGGATTCGTCGCCGTCTTGTAGGTTGATGTCTACGCCGTCGCCATCGATGATGATGCTGGAGTCCTCCCCATCGGAAGGCCAATCATCGTCGAGATCGGATGGGCAGTTCTGGCATTTCAGCTCGCCGTCACTGCCCATGATCCATAGGTAATCAACTATACTATTGCGGTAAAAGTCCTTATCGTTTCGCGTACTCCGTCCCATATGGCCTTTGACATTGTCGTCAAAGCGGACTGCGGTGCCTTCAGGGATATAGACCGTGTTTCGGATTTCTTGATCCCGAACCTTGTTTTCAGGGTCGGTGGTCAAGTACTCGTCAAATACGATTTCGCTACCTCCGAAGGTGTAGCCGTAATCGATTTTTGAAGAGCGTTCACGGGCTTCCTCGAAGGAGCTGCCATCGGCATCCTTCCTGATTTTCAAATGGACCAGGCTATCGTTTGATTTTTTGATATCGACCCTGACGTCTTCCGAATACAATAAGGCGTTTCCGGTCTCATCATAGACCATCTCTAGGTTTTCGAATACGAAACGGTTGTCATAATCTATCGACTCCGTGCTGCGCATGCTGATGCTCAAGGTGTCGGTGGGGTTGTCCATAACGAATTCCTCATTGACCGTCGTCGTACCGGTGTAGGCACGCGAGGCGGCTTGTTTGACCCCAAGGGCGATCAAGACCCCCATCGAAAGCAACCAAAGACCCAATAGCGAGAATTTGGCGATATTGCCGATCGACTTCAAATTGGTCACCAAAATCTTCAACCCCAAATAGAGCACAAAAAAGAACGGAATGCCGACAGCCAAGAAACACAATAGGCTGACGACCCATACGGGCGCTCCGGTGGTATTGATGATCTCATAGAAATCGACCCCGGGAAAATGCACCACATCGATAACGCCGACCGTGAATAGGCCCACGAAAAGACCGATCAATGAGGCCGCGCCGATAATGATCAACAAGATACCGATGAACTTGCCAAAGATCTTGAACAAGAACACGATGATATCCCCAATGGTGTCGAAAAAGGTCTTGGAGCTGCTTTTTACCTTATTTCCGACTTTTTCGTAATCAACGTTCTTTACTTTTTCGGCAACATCATCAAACCCCTCTTTAACCTTGCGTTCTATATTGCTGATGTTGACGGGCTCTCCCCGCATATTCAATTTTTGGGAGGTGGTGGTCGCTTCAGGGACCAAAATCCATAAAAGGATGTAGGCGATGAGTCCGAAACCGGTAAAGACGGCCAACACGATGAAGATCAATCGGATCCAAAGGGCATCGATACCCACATAGTGCTCAAGTCCTGAACAGACCCCGCCGATGTACTTTTGATCGGTATCGCGATAGAGCTTTTTAACCCTTGAAGCCGTTGTTCCGCTTTTGGCCCGAGGCTCGTCTTCGAAGATATCCTCATCGACCATATAGTCTTCGGGTTGCCCCATGATATTGATGACGGCATCGACTTCTTTTTGGGTGATGACCTGACGGTCGTGTTCCATTTTTTCATGGAAGAGTTCCGCGATACGCGACTCGATATCGGCGATGATCTCATCGCTGCCCGATGTTCCTGCGAAGGAACGTTTGATCGACTCCAGGTATCGCCTAAGTTTGTTATACGCTTCTTCGTCGATATGGAAGAAGGTATTGGCGAGATTTATATTGACTGTTTTGTTCATGTTCTACTTATTTTGCGTTGGTTACCAAATTGACTGCATTTCTTAATTCATCCCAGGTGCCGTTCAATTCCTTTAAGAACAACTGGCCTGTTTCAGTAAGTGCGTAATACTTGCGGGGCGGCCCTGAAGTGGACTCCTCCCAGCGATAATTGAGCAACCCTGCGTTTTTAAGCCGGGTAAGCAGTGGGTAGATCGTACCCTCCACCACGAGCATCTTTGCGTCTTTCAAGGCTCCTAGAATTTCGGATGCATATTTGTCCTTGTCCCTAAGGATGGAAAGTATGCAATATTCCAGAACCCCTTTGCGCATTTGTGCTTTTGTGTTTTCTATGTTCATAACTTCATGGTTCTAATGTTGCGCCGATCGGTGTCGACGGCATGTTACTGTTCGTTTTCACAAAACCCGAGGGCTTCTTTCGGTTTCCGTGCCGTCCCGCTTTGATGAGAAGCGGGCACGGAACCTTTTTGGTTGATTGATTGATGTGTTTTTCGTTTTTTGATCGATGAATAAACCCTATGGTTGCAAATGATGGTCATAACTGAGCTCGCGTCGTACTTTCCATCGTCCGTCTTGACGTACCCACACATGGGTGAACTTCGCGATATCCCCTCTTTGGTATTCGTTGTTTTGGTTCAAGAACTCAAAACGGTGTACCCCGTGTTGTATCGCGGCATACAATTCCCCGTTTTTGTATAGGGGGTACACCTCCAAACTGTCCTCGATTAAAATGCGTTTTGCCGGTTGCGGACTGTCAGCCGCACGCTGGGCACATCCTTCGGCGATCCGTGAAACGAAGGCCTCTTTGCCTTCGGTCAACCCACCTTTATCGTGATAAAACTCAAAATCTTCGGTGAATATCCCATTCAATACGGGAATCCCACAGGTATTGAAGGCCGCATTGAAAAGCAAGCTATCCTGTTCCTTCAACGTTTGATAGAGGGCATCGGTCTTCGGCAGTTGCCCCATGGCCAAGGTCGAAGCGAATAGTGCGATGATAATAGGTAGGTATCCGTTTTTCATTATTTGATGAATTTAATGGTGAACGGATAGGCAAAGGTTTGCCCTTCATTGGTGCGGATGGTCGCCAGAATGGTGTACACCACATTGATGACCATCAAACCTGCCTGCAACAAGCCTGCGATACCGGCAGGCCAAAAGAACCGGCCGAATCGGAAATCATCACTACTGATGTGGATGTTCAGGTTGTTGAAATCACTCAAACGATGGAATCCGAAGAAGTCACCGTCGAAAAGATCCGGCAAGAACCCGATAAAGAACGGGACACTGATCAGCCCGACAATGATCGAATACAGCAACATGCTGATTTGAAAATTCAAGGCCTGCTTGCCATTGTAGTCGACGAATTGATGTTCTTTCTTATTGGCCGTCCATAGGATCAAGGGGAAAATGAAATTCCCGAACGGTACAAAGTACTTCGAAAAGGTCGACGCATGGATGATGGCCGATAGATTGCGTTCGTGTTTGCTTAAGGTTGTTGCCATTTTTTGATTGATGATTTTGGTGTTCGATAATAGTTTACCTATTAGCTTACGATGCAAATATATATCCAAAAGATGGTACTATGCAAAACAAAGTACTATAAATTAACATTTATTTAACAACTGTAAGCCGGTTTTTATTGCCTATTTTTAGGGGCGATAAATACAATGAAATGGCTACAAGTACCAGTAAATTCAACACTTTCACTTTTTTTAAATTGCCTTCGGCCTGGTGGTGCGGGGTACGACTACGTTATTTGGATGATAAAAAGGCAGTGACCACCGTCACCCATCGTTGGGCCAACCAAAACCCGTTCAAAAGTATGTTCTGGGCGGTTCAGGGCATGGCTGCCGAGCTTTCTACCGGTGCGATGGTCATCGATCAAATCCGTGAAAGTGGCCGTAAGATTTCCATGCTGGTGCAGAACAACAATGCGAATTTTTCAAAGAAGGCCACGGGCAAGATCACTTTTACTTGTGAGGATGGCCATCTGATCGCCGACGCCATTAAAGCCACCATCGCGACCGGTGAGGGGCAGAAGTTTTGGATGAAGGCCGTAGGGGTTAACCAAGATGGGGTCGTGGTCTCGACCTTTAATTTTGAGTGGACGGTCCGTTTGAAAGCCTAAGCGTGTAACAAAATTCGGGTTTCGGGCACCAATCAATGGAATCAATAAAAAACGACATACATGAACGCACACGAAATTGACTATGAAATTTATGGGGAAGAAATGCAATACGTCGAGATCGAACTCGACCCCCAAGAAGCCGTAGTTGCCGAGGCCGGCAGCTTTATGATGATGGATACCGATATCAAGATGGATACCATCTTCGGTGACGGTTCCAATCAAGATTCCGGTGTACTGGGCAAATTGTTCTCGGCCGGTAAGCGCCTGTTGACCGGAGAGAGTCTCTTTATGACCGCTTTTTTGAACGTGGGCCAAGGCAAGAAGCAAGTGAGCTTTGCTTCGCCCTACCCAGGAAAGATCGTACCCATCGATCTCTCTGAACAAGGCGGGAAGTTCATTTGCCAAAAAGACGCCTTTCTATGCGCCGCCAAAGGGGTATCCGTAGGCATTGAATTCTCGAAACGTTTGGGGCGCGGCCTGTTCGGTGGTGAAGGCTTTATCATGCAAAAACTCGAAGGCGACGGCATGGCCTTTGTACATGCAGGAGGAACCATGGCCAAGAAAACCTTGGCCCCTGGTGAAGTACTCAAGGTCGATACAGGCTGTATCGTGGGTTTCTCACAAGAGGTGGACTATAATATCGAATTTGTCGGCGGCATCAAAAACACCGTCTTCGGTGGTGAAGGCTTGTTCTTCGCGACCTTACGCGGGCCGGGTACCGTCTACATCCAATCGCTGCCCTTCAGTAGGTTGGCAGGCCGTGTCTTGGCCGCCATCCCCAGAGGGGGTAAAGACAAGGGGGAAGGCAGTCTTTTGGGAGGCCTAGGCGATATCGTCATGGGCGACAAGGGTTTTTGATCGGTCGCTTTAATTTGAAGACAATGGATTCCCGCCTTGGCGGGAATTTTTTTATCATTGCGTATGGATTTTCAAGAGCTGTTCCGATTTCTAGAGACCCTGCAAAAGAACAACCACAAGGCGTGGATGGACGATAACCGTGCGTGGTATCAAAGCATCCGGCGTGATTTCATCGGGTGGTTGGACATGCTGGATCTTCGTATGGCCGAAAGCGACCCCGACTATTACGGCACGCCGGGTAAAAAAGGCATCAACCGGATCAACAACAACCTGATGTTCCATCCGAATAAACCCGTATACAAGGATCATTTCGGAGCAGGTCTGGACAAAGCCCCGCAAAGTGCTGATTTTTATATTGAGATCGGTTTGAAACACTGCATGTTGGCCGGTGGTTTTTGGCGTCCTGACCCAAAGACCCTTCGAAACATCCGTGATGGCATCGATTATAATGGTGAGGTGTTGGTCGACATCCTATCCAAACCCGCTTTTCGGAAGACCTTTGGAGAGCTGTATGAAGATGAACGCTTACACAAGGCCCCGAAAGGCTTCGCCAACGACCATCCGCATTTGGAATTACTCAAGAACAAAACCTTCGCCGTGGTGTATGAATTCGATAGGGCAACGGTCTTGCGACCCAACTTCACCGATTTGATCGAAAAGGTCTATTTCGAAATGCTGCCCTTTCGCAGGTATCTCAATGAAGCGGCAATGGTTTGATCACCGACGGTATGGAGTTAGGAAAATCGCTTTGCAAGAATATCGAACGCTTTGTCGCTCTTGATGCAGATGAGAAAAAAGCGGTGCTCCAAGTTTTTCGAAACGAACGTTACCCTAAAAAAACGACCCTATTACAACAAGGTGGCGGTTGTCGTGATTTTTATTATGTGGAATCAGGGAGCTTGCGTGGATACCACTGCGATGCAAGGGGAAAGGAAACGACCGTAATGTTCGCCATTAGCGATTGGTGGATTACCGATATGGGTGCCTTTACAGAGGGCACACCCGCCCTGATGACGCTGGAAACCCTCGAACCGGCCTCCGTCTGGATGGTAGGGCGCACTGAGCTCGAAGACTTATTGCTAGTGCACCCCAAATTAGAACGCTATTTCAGGATGCTGTATCAACGGGCCTACATTCGGGAGCAATTGCGCGTCTTGGATGCCATTTCGTTATCGGTAGAAGAGCGCTATAGTCGTTTTGTTGCCAAATACCCTGACATTTCGATAAAGGTGACCCAACGCCAAATCGCCTCCTATCTGGGGGTCACCCCTGAATTTTTGAGCAGCGTGAAGAAAAAATAAGGGGCTTAAGGTATCTTAAGGGTTTTCAAGTATCCTTTTCGTTTCTTTGAAGAAACAATGCACCCATGTTGATCCTCATTGCCGGACCCTATCGCAGCGGCACCCAAAACGACCCCGAACGCATCCAAAAAAATATGGATAATCTTGAAGCCATGGCCCTTCCGATTTATCGAAAAGGACACATTCCGATGATCGGTGAATGGGTGGCCAACCCCTTGATCAAGCTTGCGGGATCACAAGCCATAGGCGATGCGATCTTTACCGAAATGCAATACCCGGTCGCCCATCGACTCTTGGCGAAGTGTGATGCCATATTGCGTATTCCGGGGGCTTCGAACGGAGCCGATCAAGATGTGGCCCTAGGTAAAAAACTGGGTTTGAAGATTTTTTTCGACCTTTCGGAAATTCCAGATGCCCATGGGTAAAATCAGAAACATTAAAAAGGAACTGCTCTCCGATAATTGGTATTCCTTGACCAAGGTCTCCTTCGAATACCAACGGGCCGACGGTGAATGGGAGTCCCAGCAGCGGGAAGCCTATGACCGTGGGAACGGAGCCGCTATTTTGTTGTACAACGAGCGAAAACGAACGGTGGTCTTGACCCGCCAATTCAGAATGCCAACCTATTTGAATGGCAATACGGATGGGATGATGATCGAAGTCTGCGCCGGAATTCTGGAAAAAGGGGATGCCGAAGCCACCATAAAAATGGAGGTAGAGGAAGAAACCGGTTTCCGGATTACGCAGGTACGGAAAGTCTTTGAATCATACATGTCGCCGGGTTCGGTGACCGAGATCCTCCACTTTTTCATTGCCCCGTATGAAGATGGCATGAAGGTGAGCGAAGGTGGGGGCGTGGCGGCCGAGACCGAAAACATCGAAGTATTGGAGCTTCCCATGACCGAGGCACTCGCTATGATGGTATCCGGTGAAATCAAAGACGCCAAGACCATCATGTTATTGCAATGGGCCCAATTGCATCTAGCAGTCTTCAAAACTCAATAGCTTTGGTGTAATAGCTGCAGGCAGCGGTACATCCTGTCACGGATGGACGCCGTAGGTTCGAGATAATGGTTGTTCATAAAACTGAAGAGCAGCACCTTCCCTGATTTCGTTTTGATATACCCGCTTAGATTGTAGTTGTTGCCTACATAGCCCGATTTGGCCCAGATGAAGTCGTCTTGATCGGATTTGGGTTTGGTTCCCTCGTGGTCCCAAGTGGGCATCAAAGTCAAGACCCGTCGTCTGTCGAATTCAATCCACAGTTTTTCCAAGACCTGTACCATCGAGGTCGGGGTGAAGAGGTTATAACGTGAAAGTCCCGAACCGTCGACCCATCGCGGTTTATGTTTCAAATCGCTGAGCGGCCCATTGAGCATATGGGTGCGAAGTCTGGTAAAATCCAGGGTATCGCCCAATTGCGATGAGGCGGTCAAGGCCAATTGCTCGGCCAGAAAGTTATCGCTCTTTAAAAGCATGCGGTGTACTACCGAATCGGTCGGGTTGCCCCACAGCGTATCTAAGGGTGAAGAAGGAGGAATGTCGTTAGTTACCACCGGCACCGACACCTTTTCCTGTAACAGTTGTAGGGTCAATTCCGAACTGGTTATAAAAGGGATGCGTAAGGTATCGCGCAATTCAGGGGACACAAAGAAACGGTTATGGTGTCTTGCCCTTCGAAATTTCGAAGTTCCTCTGGCTACAAGAGGTCTGAAATAATCCGGTACTATGGTCAAAGGCTCCGTTGGACGGATTTCAACCGCGTTTCCATACAGGGGGAGTGGACCGACTTCAGGCGAAAAATAGGCATCGTAGTCTTCCCAAGCCCAACCGGGCATAAAAGGATTCCCCTTGTAGTTTTCAAGGTACACTTGGACCGTATCAGCAGATTGCAAAAGGGCGATCACGTCCTTGGTTTCAAATTCAGGATGGAGCAGGGTAGGATCACCGGTGCCAATGATCTGAAGCACTCCCCCCGAGTTTTGATACCGCAACGCAGGCAGTCCATCGGGCAATAAATGCAAAGCGGTATACAAGGTAAAAATCTTAACATTGCTGGCCGGAGTAAAGTAACGATGGTGGTCTTTGGCGAAAAGGGTGTCCTTGGTTTCCGGGTCATACACCAGGATACCCATAAAATGAGCGGCATCCTTGGGTTGGCCCAATTCCTTTTGGAAGGATTTGGCGGTCTTACCAATTCTTGTCGATCCACAACTGCCCAACAATCCCACTACTAGAAAACCTAGAAGAATTCTGCATCTAACTATTAGAAAAACAGTGATTTGGTATTTTGTTTGTGTGGATATTAACAAGATATTATTCAAATTTTAACTCGAAATAACAGTCAAGATAGCGCATTTATAAGTAAATTAGTACACAACCGTTTAACCTAATTCAATATCATTTTTATGGCTAGAGCTATGTTGGAGTACACCAAAACGGTCTTGCAAAAAGTCAGTTTTGATGCCAAATTGTTCACCAAAGAACTCAAAAAAGCAGTTTCTCGATTACTGCCCAATGAAATCGAAGAGCTCAAGATCTGGTTGCGGCAATTCGTTGTCGATAAACCCGAATTACATCAAAGTTTACTGTATTTAAGAGTAAAAGCATAACCTCAGCCACCTTCGGGTGGCTTAACTTTTTCCCAGGGGGCTGATGATCTCGACATCTTGGAAAGCGATTGCCCCGCGAACGATTCCCGAAATAACTTCTTTCAAGGCCTCGGTAATCTGGATTTTCAATTCACTTTTGTGATAGATCAGACTGATTTCCCTTGCAGGTGGGGGTTTTTTGAAGTGCCTAAGGTTCTTCCGTTTCGCTTCATCAAGATCCATAGTATTCAAATAGGGCAGTAGGGTCATGCCCATACCCTCATTCGAAAGGTTGACCAAGGTTTCGAAACTGCCACTTTCTATTTGGAACTGCTCCCCCGACAAGTTTTTCGGTGACTTGCACAAATTCACCACCCCATCTCGAAAACAGTGCCCGTCTTGTAACAGCAGGATATCGGTGATATCGAGATCCGAATTGGTGATTTCTTGTTGGTCGGCCAAGCGATGGCCATTGGGTACATAGCCTACAAAGGGTTCGTAATACAGTGGTCGTTCTTTGATAAATTCCACTTCGAGCGGGGTGGCGGCAATGGCCGCATCGAGATGCCCGTCGTTCAGGTTTTGGATCAAGGTATTCGTGGCTTGTTCTTTAATGATCAAATTCACTTTCGGGAACTTCTTCACGAAAGTGGGTAAGAACATGGGTAATAAGGTCGGCATAATGGTGGGGATGATCCCCAGGGTGAAGTCCCCTCCGATAAACCCCTTATCTTGATCTACGATATCTTTTATACGTTCGGCCTCCGCCACGATATTTTTGGCTTGGGCCACGATTTTTCGACCCACTTCAGTAATCGAAATCGGTTTTTTACTGCGGTCGAATATCAGTACGTCCAGTTCATCTTCCAACTTCTGCACCTGCATGCTCAAGGTAGGTTGGGTCACGAAGCTCTTTTCGGCGGCCAAGGTGAAATTCTGGTACTCGGCTACGGCCAGTACGTATTGCAATTGTGTTATTGTCATTCCGAATGAATCTACCGGAAATGTACAAAAACAATCAGCAAAAGCTATTAAAATTAGCTAAACTTATTGAAAACCTCTATTAAAAAAGCCCCTCTAAGTGAGGGGCTTGGTTTGTCTTGGGGTCGGTGTCAGAATCGGATCGAAAAACTCACGTCTTCATTGCCGACTACGAATTTGGCCGCCTCGAAATTCGGTGGT
This sequence comes from Flavobacteriaceae bacterium, assembly GCA_013214065.1. Taxonomy (GTDB): domain Bacteria; phylum Bacteroidota; class Bacteroidia; order Flavobacteriales; family Flavobacteriaceae; genus Flagellimonas_B; species Flagellimonas_B algarum. Next base: position 47,972 of record JABSPK010000013.1, on the reverse strand, counting down.
CCCATACTCATATCGTTTCCGCTCATCCCGTAACTCTCTTTGGGCATACCCCCTGAATCGAAATCCATGCGGTTGTTCTCGTTGGCATCGTGAAGGGCGATAATGGCGTAGGTGCCAGGGGCTACGTTTTCAAAAGTAAAGGCTACTTTTCCGTCGACGATCTTGCTTTCGAGGTTCATGATTCCCGGTCCTTTCATAAAGGTATCGGTGGTGTGTAGGGCGATAACCACCTTGCCTTGATCATTGACAACGTTATCGATCGTCACTTCGATGTTTTGGCCCTCTTGGGCGAAAGCTGTTAATGACAAGGTCAGCATCGCGATAAGCATTGTTAGTGTTTTCATGTTTTTTGATTTAAAGTTGAACATGCCCCAAAGATGGAACCCTTGGTGTAAAACTTCAATAGAATTCTTCCCAACTGTTAAAAACAGCGGCCGATCTGTAACATGGGGCGCTATTTTGCAGATCAGGGGGTGGGAAGCTTGCTTTCCCGTTTGTTGACGATTTCAACTACCCAGTAGATCAATTGCCCGATACCGTTGACAAATACGAATAATAAGATCCAGACCAATAAGAGGTTGTTTTCTTTCAAATTCGGGTTTTGAACGGCATGAACGATATAGAACACCAAACTGCCGAAGCTGATCAGCACGGCCAAAAAGACCATGAGCAGGAAGAAACCTAGACTGCCGAAAAATTCAGAAGGAGGCAATCCCTCCGTGGTTTCCAGTTCCGGTAAGCTGCTGAACAAGCTAAACAGGAATACGAAATAGCCAATAAAGAAGAGGACTAACATCAAGATCGGGGCCAGGGCAAAGAACGCCTGCCAGAATTTATTGTGCAGCATGGTCATGTAGTTTTCTTAAAGCTACGAATTCAAGGGCAACCTCATGGCTTTGGGTGGTCGTTTACCGAAAACCAGGGGGCAACGATGCATTTCGTCGAAAAAAACTAGCAGTTCATCCCAATTCTTCGTAAAATTATAATCCAAATCTGAATCTCCATATTGACCTACACGCCTAATTTCGAGTCTAACTCCTTGAATTTAGTGTCGCAATCCGAGTTTCTGATTGGACTAACTCAAATCTTGTGCTATGAACGTCAGATCCCCCAAATTCAGCGGCGGCACCTTTACTTCCATCATTTTGATAGGTGCCCTATTGGCCAATTCACAACCGGTGGTTTCGCAAGAAGCTCCTGCAGTGGCCGTTTACGAGGTCCCATTTCAAAATTTATTGAAATTCAATCGGTTTTTGATCAATCCCACTTTTTCACAGGTACGGGAAGACAAAAGCTATATCAATTTCTTTCACCGCAACCAATCGGCCGTTTTCAACGATAATGCGCACAATTATTTTTTGAGCTATAGCAATCGGTTGAATGAACGAACAGGTTTCGGTATCAGCGCCTACAGCCAACAGCAAGGGGTGATCTCGAACCTTGGGTTTATGGCGAACTATGCGTATGGCGTTCGATTAGGGAGCAAGAGTGACCTGAGTTTCGGGTTCAATCTTCCGTATTATATGAGTCGATTCGACCAAAGTAGGGCGGTGATTACCGAAGAAGATCCTTTTTTGAACGAACTGACCCAAAGCTCGATATTAAGTTTCCAACCCGGGTTGAACCTTTCGGTCGGAAAATTCGATTTTGGGGTCTTCGCCCAGAATTTGGTCGATTACAACTTTGAGACCGGCAAGTCGATCACTGCTTTGGAAGACAAGATTTTTTCAGGGCACGTGCAATTCGTGCACGAGTTCAAGAAGGGCAGGGGGATTTTCGAAGATGGTCGCCTGATGCCATTGGCCCGTGCCCGTATCGAGGGTACCCAAAAACCCGTTTTCGGTGGTGGACTGATCATGGACCTTCCCAAATTGGGATGGATACAAGGCGGCTACGATGAATTCTACGGGGCATCTGCCGGTACCGGTTTCAATTTGAATCAAAACCTTTCCTTAGGCTATAATTTTGAAAAAGCGCTCAATAATGAATTGAACAATCTCGGGGTGACCCATGAGGTTTCCATCGCCTATTCCTTCACTCCACGTTTGACCCGCAATGTGATGAAAGATCCCGATCAACCCTTGCATGTAGTCGAAAATACCAACACAGCGCCAGAGAAGAAGGTTGGTAAAGGACGCATGGCCGTTATGGAACAGCAGATCGATGCGTTGATCGAACTGCAAAAGGAAAATTATGCGGTCATCAATGAATTGATCTTCAAAGTGGATTCCCTAGAACAACACCAAGAGCGTGATTTGGAAAGACGCTTCGAAAGCGTGGTCCGTGTGGTGCGTCGTGAAAACCAGATGAAAGATCCGATCAATATCAAGGTTTCAAAGACCCTGTTGGCCGAAAACGACAGCGAAAAACAACTAAAAGCCACGGATAAGGACGAACGTTTCGATGCCAAGGCGTTGAACAAGAGCCTCGGGATCGCTTCCAACACGAAAAAACCCAAGAAAGGCATCTTCGTTGGAGGGGCTTCTACGATCATCAAAAAGAAAATTACACTTGTCGGTATCGAAAAGGGCCACTATTTGATTGCCAATGTTTTCCAGAATGAGGCTTACCTAAAACGATTTCTGGGCAAATTGGAAGAAATGGGGCTGAAAGGCGGCTATTTCAAGAACCCCGAAAACGGGTTGAATTATGTGTATCTCGCCAAATATGAGGATGGCGCCGAGGCGGAGTTGGCCTATCATGATCAAATGGGAGGTGCCTATAAGGACGATATGTGGGTGATGCACGTGAACAACCCACACTCTATACCAAAATGGCCGAAACCCAATTTGAGGATTACGATTGATTGTGTCTCTCCTTACTCTTTGGAGATGATCTTAGAGATGGCCCTTGCCCCAGGGTCATCTCTTTTTTTTAGTTCGCTGACGATGGCAGCGTGATCTTCGGGCCGGGTCTGCGATAGTTTGTAAGCCGCCTTGATTTCCGAAATATGTATTTCAAAACCCACGACCCCTTTGACTTGTCTTAAGGTCTTCGGTGAGAGTTCATTTAATTGGATGGGCTTTTCCATGTCCTTTTCGTAGCGGGAAACCAATCGTTCCAAAGCCCGCATGGTGGCGGATTCGTCCAAGATCTTGATGGTACCATAGACATGTACGGCGATATAGTCCCAAGTGGGTACCTCTTCCTCTTGGTACCAAGAAGAAGAAACATAGGTGTGCGGCCCATTAAAGATACACAACACCTCGTTTTGGTCTTGAAACGCCTTCCATTGCGGGTTGGCCTTGGCAATATGTCCAGTTAAAACCTCTTGTCCCTTTTGGTTCCGTTCGAGTTCCAAAGGAATGTGGGTAGCCCATGGCCGGCCGTCGTATTGGTTGATCAAAATGCCAAAGGCGTTGTCTTTGATAAAGGCTTTGACTTCGGCGGTATTCTCGTTTTTATAATAGTGGGGAATGTACATTATTCTAGGGTCAAACTAATCAGTGAATCAATTCGTTTTTGTTGGAGGTAGGTGTTTTCGAAACTGGTAAAAACCGATTCTTCAAGAGACTCCAGAAGGACGATGTTGTTTCGGAATTCAAGGCTTTGTAGTTTTTCAAAAGTTTCGATTTCAAGCGAATACAAATCGACATCTGACGACAAAAATTGGTAAAAACGGTCCAACTTAAACTGCAAAACCCGATTACAGACATCTTGCAATGCTTGTTGGTAGGAATTCAAAACGACCAATTCGGTTACCAAACTGCTATTGTCATTCAAATTGGTGGTCAAATACTTGTTGAGATTTTCATTGGCCGGGGTATACAGCGAAGTACGAAGTGTTGCTTCCAAATAGCCCCGCAATTTCGCTTCTTGGAGTTTCAAGTTCCCTTTTTTTAAAAAACGATGAAAATCGAACAGCATCACATCGAGGGTATCGCGATAGGCGACATCATCTTCGAGATCGGCCATGTTCAAACGGTTCTCATCCCGCAATTGCCGGAGCAAAGTAGTGTTCGTTCGACGCATTTTTTCAGATTCGCTCCAATTGTTGATATAAAGGGCGATCAAAATACCCAATACCACCAATAGCAACTCACCAAAAGCGTAAAGGAGGTACTTCCCAAGAGCGTCGTCTTGGGCAAACCGTTTTCTGATTTTTCGAATAAAACCGATCATGGGTCAAGGTGTTTCGACCAATCGTTCTTCGATCATTCGTAAGAGCTCCTTGGCGTTCAATTGATAGGATTTTATGGTATTCAGATGGTTGTCAATCGCTAGGATCTTATGGGCGGCCACCCGGGTCTTGTAATCCTTACTCGTAGTGAAATAAGCGACCATTTCTTCGGTCAATCGACCCTGTGACCAATCAACGAACCAACTACGTCCCCTGAAGCTTTCCAAATTTTTGAAAACGTCTTCCTTGACGAATTCGTTGCTTGTGCGGAGCACATCGGCGTAGGAGGTGTAGAACTGGGCGATCTCGGTAACCAACGTATCTTTTTTCACTACGGATGCCGATTTGAATTCCTTCAAGAGTTCAAAACCTTTTTGTTGGATGGTAAAGGGCTGGTATGCCGCGACAAGACTACGGGTCAAGGGGTATTCGGCCATATTGTCGGCATTGATTTCCCCATCGATGATATTTTGGCTGTTCTCTTGACTGATTTTATAGAAGGCGATGATCTGACCGGCAACCAAGGTGTCCCGTTCAAGATCGAGTTTAACGTCTTGTAAAATGTTATCGAGTTCGCGGCTCCGCTTTCTTTTTTCGTTCCAGTTGTTTACCTGTAGGGCCAGTAAGATCCCGATCATGACCAGGGCGATTTCACCCAAGGCATAAATCAGATAGGTCGAGAACCCACTGCCACGAATCGATGAACGCCGTACTTTTTTAAATATGTTGGTCATGTATTGGTCTTTTGGTCGGTGCGGACAAGGCCATAGCCCTAAATTACGCTTTCTTGTCGGTTTTGCCGCTTAGGGTCAACTTGCTGGGTCATCATCTTTCCTGTTTTTCATCTTCCGATACTTGAAAAAGAGCCGTACCCCGAGTCGGGCAAAGAGGATGATCGCGATTAAGGTGACGATGTCAATAGGGTCCATGGTCAGTCGATCTTTGTGGGCTGGCGAACCATTTGGTCATCGTGTTTTCGGCCGGTTTGAAGCGGGGTGAAAAGTCAAGGTTTTTCTTCGCATCCAAGGCGGTACTTCGATTGTCCCATTGCCAAATGTACAGCCCGGCGAACCATGGCCGGTGCCACACTTCTTCGAATAAGGCTTCGTAGGCCAGTTGTTGGGTTCGATCCGACTTCTTTTTGGTGAGGATACTTAAAAACGACCCCCACTCCCAAGGACGTATCGTGGCAGAGGCCTCGCTTTTGTATCCTACTTCAGTAAAAAGGATGGGTCTTTGAAATGTTGCATACAGGGTTTCCATGGCTTCGATATGACGTTGCCATCCTTTTTTGATCGTTGCCAAATCCGGGTTTTTTTCCTTGGTCAGCGGAAAATACGCTTGGATCCCGATATAATCCAATTCCTTCCAAAAATCAATATGCTCGTATTCGTCATGCCAGTTGGCGGCATAGGTCAACTTACCGGAGTAAATCTCCCGGATTTCGGCGATGAGTTTTTGCCAAGCTTCCGGTTGCTTTTTGATGGAGGTCTTTAATTCGGTTCCCACGCACAGGAGTTCGGCACCGGTCATTTCGGCCATCTTGGCATAACGCAGCATATAGGTACGGTATGAGGCGAACCAGGCGTCCCAATGGCTGCCGTTTCCTGGATTCAGACCCGACCTCCAACCGCTTCCCGTCCACAGGTGCGGCTTGAGATGCACATGGAATCCGGAGGCATGCAACTGGTCTATGGCCCGGATAAAGAGCGAATCGCGTCGGGTCCATTCTTCGGTTTCCGGAAGTTCAATGCTTTTGGTCGCTTGATCTTTTTGATAAATGAAAGGGATGACCGCGATCCATTCGACATGGTCTTTTCGTAACATCCGAATGCCTTGGTCCGTATGATCACGACCCCAGCCGAATACGCTCATGCCCCGCTGAAGACTATCCACCGCATAATGATCGGTAACCTTGCCCGAATTGTTTTCTATGCTAGCGTCCCATTCGAATTCGAATCGTTCATGGGCATTGTTGTAGACCACCAGCCGATACAGCACCATGGCTAACGCGACCGGTAATGCGAGCCGCAGTGCCAGCCTTTTGAACAAGGTCCTTCTCCCTTTTTTGCGGTATACCCTTATGAAATAGCGAACGATCAAGAAACACAGATACAGCAGGATGAATACGAAATGCAACCCGATTTGAAAATCACCTTGTTCGATCAGTTCCAAAAACAAGGACCATGCCCTGCTCATCGAACGCCCGTTTGCCAAGGCGACGATCAGTACGAAACAAAGTGCGAAAAACCAGGCTCCCAGATAGACCAAGACCAGATTTCGCAGTTCCCTTAATGTTTTCTTCGCAAGCAAGTAGTATCGTTAAAGATCAACCGGTAATGCCATCGCCATCGATATCTTGGCCGAGGTGCTTTTCAAGGGCTTCCAAGGTTTTGCGCAAGAGCGCGTTAGTGCGATCGAGTTCAGCTTCCAATTCGGCGACCCGTTCTTCGATGGTATTGGTTTGCCGTTGCTGATTTTCCAGTTGGTTCTGTTGTAACAAATCCCAAAATATACCCATGTTCCGGTGTTTTTCTAAAGATAACCATTGTGGGGCAATCGCTATCCTAAAAAACGGGCCAAAAGGGAATGGAAGTGGTGGACCCCCTGTTCACGGGTGGGAGAAAACCGCCCGGCTTGGTAATATTTCGATTTGAGACCGCGGTGCACCCCTTCGACCACGAATTCGTCTTCGCGTTCCACCTTGTCCAATAAGGCGCCGGCACCACTATGCAATTTCCGTTCATCGTAGAGATAGGTCAGAAAAGAGACCCGGGTCTTTTCCCCATCAATGGGTTTGACGATATTGATGGAGAGTCCCCACGGATAGAAGTTGAACATCATGTTCGGAAACACCCAAAAATAGTAGGCCCCTATCGATTTGCCATAATCCGGATGGCCTTCAGGGAGTTCAAAGGTTTCTTCACCACTTTGGGCATATCCTACTTGCAAGTTCATATGTCCATGGATTTCGGTGCTATAGGACCCATAGTCCAACACCTCGTTCAAATCGCTGTGTACAAAAGGAATATGGAACCCTTCCAAATAGTTGTCGCAATACAGGGCCCAATGGCAGTTGACCAAATAATCCTTGCTGAGGTCCTTCCGAAAACGGAATTCCGATAAGGGTAGAAAACCGATCCGTTCGTTCATTCGGTCGATGACCGCTTTCAAATCGAAACTGGGTTCAAGCCCGACAAATAGGAACGGACCCCAATGTTGGACGGGGAAGGAGGGAAGTGCGTCGCAAGGTCGGGGGAAATCGAGGGCATCTTCGAACTCGGGCATCGAAACAAAACTGCCATCCGTGGCAAACCGGCGACCATGGTACATGCATCGCAGTTGCTTTTGCACCCCACTTTGCAAAACCACCAAGTTGCCCCGGTGGGTACAGACATTGCTCAAACAACGAATATCATCGGCAGCGTCACGTAGCAATACCAAAGGCTCTTCCAAATAATTGTCGAGCAGATGAAATGGATGCATGCTATGGGTCAGGGGAAGGAGGTCGCGGTCGCCAACCCATTGCCAACTTTTGCGAAAGACTTTTTCCTTGAGCAACTCGAAAACCTCAGGGTCACTATAAAAAGAGGCGGGTAGGGTGGATGCCTTACGAATATCCGGATCAATTGAAAATCGGCTCATCGGTACTTGTTTTTAAAGGTATAGAGTGCGAAACCCAGGCCGATCAGAACGAGGGTAACGCTTGTGATCTTTATATAGAACCCCAATTTGTCGCCAACGACATTCGAAGGCATAACTGCCAAAACCAGGCTCAACAAGATAACCGAAAGGGCGCTGAAAGCGAAAAACCAAGGCAGCATTTTGCGTTTGTTGAAAAGCGGTACCCCACTGCGACCACCGGTGTTGCGGTAATTGTGCCAGAAAAAGGCGGCGAACATATAAAGGAACGGAATGAAATAGAGGAGCACCGACATGTCGTATAAGAGAGAGTAGGCTTCTTGGATCTTGGTGCCTGAAACAGCAATGACCAATAAAACGGAAACCAAGGCACCCTGTACCCATAGCGCTACATAGGGTGTGCCGTATTTCGGATGTACCTTTCCCAAAACAGGGGGCAAATAACTATCGATACCAATCGCGAAAGGAAGACGTGCATTGCCGTTCATCCAAGCCGCGAACAACCCAAGGGTTCCAAAGGCCACCAACAGTGCCCCTAAAGGCCCCAAAAAAGGCCAATCGAGGGTTCCGGTCAGCACGAAGAAGTTTTGGGCGATACCATCGATAATGCCCACTTCCCCTTCTGGGATGGCGATCAATAAGGAAAAGGTGCCGATAAGGTACAAGACCAGTACGGCAATGGCCGATAACAACACCGCCTTCGGTAATTTGGTTTCGGGATCTTTGATTTCACTGCCCATCATGGACGACAGTTCCAATCCGCCCAATGAAAAGGTAATGGCGGCAAAAAAAGGAAGCAAGCCAAAATCACCGAAATCAGGGACGAAACTGTTTAAGGAAGGGTCTTGCGTACTACCATTCTTGATGAATTGGAAGAGCGAGGCGACCGCCAGGAGCAGAAAGAGCAACCAAATGGAAATCGCCCCAATGTTCTGTATCCATTTGCCAAAGCGGAGTCCCCGTATATTAAGCCCCACCGTTACCCATAGCAACGCCAACGAAAAGAGGCTGGTAAACCAAAAATCATCTTTTAAATACAGCCATTCTTCACCGAATACATACAAGGTCGATAAGGAAATGGTGAATAAGACGGTCGGAAACCAAACCAGTGCACTGACCCAATAGCACCAAGCGGCCAAAAAACCATGCCATTCACCAAAGGCGGTTTTGACCCAAAGATAGAATCCTCCGACGCCCTTGACGCGCGAACTGAGGTCGATGACCATAAACCCGCTCGGAATCAAGAAAAAAACCGCTGCTAACACCCATAGTCCTAGGCTTGACCATCCGAATTGGGCCGCTTGGGTCAAGGAAGAAAGCCCAATGATAGTGGCGATGTTCAATAAAACAAGGTCGCGGAGACCGAGTACTTTTTTCAGTTGGGCCATAAATCGATGCTGGCAAACCGTTCGCTTTCGGTTTGCGTTTCCCCTTAAATATAACGGAATAATCGAAATACCGGCGGTTCGACAACTCATCCCATAAAAGCAACAGTTCGGTAGTTCTTATTCGAATAAACGCCCCAGTCGGTGCAGTTTTGATCTCACAATCAGTAATCGAACAGTCATGAAAAACAACCTAACACTTTTTATTTTCCTTTTCGGGACCCTGGTGCTCCACGCCCAGACCACGGTCAGTGGCACGGTGACCGATAAGGCCGGAAACTTCATCACCGGTGCCAATGTCTATTTGGAAGGCACCTACGACGGGGCATCGACCACCGAAACCGGGGCTTTTACTTTTGAAACCACGGAAACCGGGACCCAGACATTGGTCATTTCAGCCTTGGCTTACGAGACCCATTATGAGATCGGAGAGGTGGGCTATTTGAACGGGCTTACCATCATTCTGATCGAAGCGATCAACCAATTGAACGGAGTGACCCTTTCGGCGGGTACTTTTGAAGCGGGCGACAATTCCAAAGTCTCCGTGCTGAAACCTTTGGATATCGTCACCACCGCTGGGGCCGCTGGCGATTTCGTTGGGGCGTTGCAGACCTTGCCGGGTACCACGACGGTCAATGAAGACGGTCGCCTATTCGTTCGAGGCGGGGCCGCTGGCGAGACCCAGGTATTCATCGATGGCATGCGGGTTTTCCAACCCTTTAATGCCACGGCCAACAACATCCCGACCAGGGGGCGTTTCTCCCCATTTTTGTTCAAGGGCATCACTTTCAGTACCGGGGGGTATTCGGCCGAGTACGGCCAAGCCCTATCGAGTGTGCTGTTGCTGAACACCACCGATGTGCCCGACCAGGAAAAAACCGATTTTTCAATGATGACCGTTGGGGGTGGTGTCGGCCATACCGAAATCTGGGGCGATCAATCGCTAAGTCTGAACACCCAATACATCAATTTGGCCCCCTATGAGGCCTTGATCCCTTCGAACCAAGGCATGCGATGGAACAGTCCTTACGAGTCGGTTTCAGGCGAGGCCGTCTTTCGTAGCAAGGGCGAGCGCAGCATGTTCAAATTGTATACGGGCTTCAACCATGCCGACTTCGACATTTCGCAAGAAGATATCAACTTTGATGACTTCGTCCGCTTCCGGTTGAAGAACAACAACCTGTATTTTAACTCCACCTACAAGCACTTTTTGGAAAACGATTGGACGGTAACCGCGGGGGCGAGCATCTCATGGGATGCCAATGACATCGGTCTGATGGAGAACCTCATTGATGTCAAAGAAACGGCGTCGCATTCAAAGGTCAAGGTCAAGAAGGGATTCAACAGCCGTTTCAACCTCTTCTTCGGTGCTGAATTCTTTAACATCGATTACGAGGAGACCTTCGAAACCCCTGAGGGGCAAGTGTTTCCGAGCGATTACAATGATCAATTGGTGGCCGGGTTCGTTGAAGGCGATGTTTTCTTCAGCACGAAGTTCGCGATGAAGCTCGGACTTCGGGCCGAACAGAGCAGCTTATTGGACGACTTTCTGGTGTCGCCTCGGGTATCCTTGGCTTATCAAAGTGGAGAAAAAGGACAGTTTTCCTTGGCTTACGGTGATTTCTATCAAAACCCCCTGAGCAACGTACTGCGCTATGACCAGACGTTGGGCCCGGAGAAAACAAGTCATTATATCTTTAACTATCAGTTTTTGGACAACGGCAAGACCTTTAGGGCCGAGGCCTATTATAAAGACTATGACGACCTGATCAAGTACGATACGGAATTGCCCCTTTTCGGTTCGGAATTCTCGAATTTGGGCGGCGGGTACGCCACCGGATTGGATTTGTTCTGGAGGGACAACAAGTCTATTTCAAATCTTGATTATTGGTTGTCGTACAGCTATTTGGATACCGAACGTGATTTCCAAAACTTCGAAGAGCGGGCCACCCCCAATTTTGCGGCTACCCACAGCCTTTCGATTGTGACCAAATACTGGGTTAATAGCATGCGTTCGCAGGTGGGCCTTACCTACAATTACGGTTCAGGGCGACCTTATAACAATCCGAATACGGCCGAATTCATGGCCGAAAAGACCCGCTCGTTCAACAACCTCAGTTTCAATTGGGCGTATTTGATCGATCAACAGAAAATCCTGTACTTCTCGGTCAACAATTTGTTGGGCTTCAATAACATCAACAATTACCAATACGCGAATACGCCCGACGCCAATGGCTTTTTCGATCGGCAAGCCTTACGCCCTGCTGCCGATAGCTTTTTCTTCGTCGGTTTCTTTTGGACGATAAGCGATGATAACAAAAGCAACCAGCTCGATAATCTCTAAACCGACGATTCATCCGCTCGATCTGACAGTTGGGTCGATCGGAATTCGAATTGGCGCGATAACAACGGAATTTTAAACCATAAATAAAAACGAACAGTCATGAAAACAAAAATCCTATCCCTAACCACCGCTCTATTGACCACGGTCTTTGCCTTGGCGCAAGACCAATACACCAAAGGCATGACCAAGGCCCTCGAACTCTGGCAAGCCGGCAAGACCGTTGAAGCATCGAACTTGTTCGAGCGGATTGCCATGGCCGAAGATGACAACTGGATCCCCTATTACTATGTAGCCCAAGTCAATACGGTTGCCGCTTTTGGTGAAAAAGACGAAACGGTCTTAAAACAGCAATTGGAACGCGCCAAGGAATTCGTCGACATCGCCAAAAGCATCTCTCCGAACAACCCGGAACTCTTGGTGCAAGAGGCCATGATCAATACCGCTTGGATGGCCTATGACGGCGCCACCTACGGACCGACGCTTTCGGGCAAGAACATCCAATTGTACAACCAAGCCTTTCAATTGGCGCCACAAAACCCCCGGGTGGTCTTTTCGAAGGCCAGTTGGGATATGGGCACGGCCCGTTATTTCGGAAAGGATACCGCCCCGTATTGTAAGGACATTGAAAGGGCTTTGGAACTATTCGCTACCTTTGATAACGAGACACCCTTTTATCCGAGCTGGGGGGCCGATCAGGCCCAACAGGAATTGGAACGGTGTAAATCTTAATCCATGGGCAATTTCATCAAGGTACTTAAGGTATCGCTTTTGATCACCATATTCGTCTCCGTCCTCAGTATTTTCATATACGGGGATGGTGACTATTCCTTGGAAGCCATTACCCGCAATGTGGTCATAGCGTTCATTTTTTCCTTTGGGCTGACCGCAGTGAACTCCTATTACTACGATGGGATCAACATTCGGTATTCTTGGGAAAAGACCCCCACGAAAAGGCTTTGGATCGGGGCCATTGGGTCCTTCGTACTTACCTTGATCACCTTTGCCGTCCTTCGCTTCGCGGTTACGTTTTACTACACGGGTAACTCGTTTTCCGAATTCTTGGCCAAGGAGACCTCCGATGCCTATATCATCGCCTTGGTCATTACCTTGATATCCTCCTTGTTCATCCATGCGTTTTACTTCTATCGGGCCCTACAAAAAAAGGAGGTCAAGCAACAAAAGATCATTGCGAGAACGGCTTCTGCCAGCTTCGATGCGCTTAAGAACCAATTGGACCCCCACTTCCTGTTCAATAGCCTCAATGTGTTGACCAGTTTGATCGATGAGGATCCCCATCAGGCCCAAAAGTTTACGACTTCCCTCTCGAAAGTCTATCGGTACGTTTTGGAGCAAAAGAACAAAGACCTGGTCACTGTTGATGAGGAGCTTGATTTCGCGCGCACCTATGTGCGCTTGCTCAAAATGCGTTTTGAAGACAGCATCGTTTTTGAAATACCCGATAAGGCCAGTCATCCTGATTTGAAGATCGTACCGCTTTCATTGCAATTGTTGTTGGAGAACGCGGTCAAACACAATGTGGTCACCGCTTCACGGCCCTTGCATATCAAGGTGTTCGAAGATGCCGGTATGTTGACGGTCCACAACAACCTCCAGGAAAAGGAAGTGGTCAAAAAAAGCAGTGGGGTCGGGTTGCAGAATATCAAGCAACGCTATTCGATATTGACAGACCGGGCGATGCAGATCGTGAAGACCAATTCGGACTTCAGCGTGCATTTACCCATGCTCTCCCAACAGATTACGGTGGTAGAGACCCAAGAGACCCATATTGAAGAGAAACGCTATCTCAAGGCGAAAGAACGGGTCGAACAGATCAAAGGTTTTTACGGCAATTTGATTTCCTATTGCTTGGTCATCCCCTTTCTGTGGTGGCTCAATTTTCGCACGACGGATTTCCTTTGGGCCATATTTCCAACAGGTGGCTGGGGCATCGGTCTCTTCTTCCATGGTATGGAAGCTTTTGGCTTCAATCCGATATTGGGACGTAATTGGGAAGATCGCAAGATCAGGGAGTTGATGGAGAAGGATGACTTTTGACCCATCCGAAACCCATTAGCGCGCTAGCTTCCGAGCCAACCATTTGGTGTTGAAAATAACCAAGGTGCCGAACAGGAGCCCCAATCCTGAGCGCATCCACCATCCCCAATCCACATATTGCTCGAGGACCACGGCGGCCGCTTGATCCAAACCGTTTCCCGATACCTCGGCCTTAAAGGCCAAATAGCAGAAATTCACAAAAGGTGCGATGTTATCGGCGATAAGCAATAATCCCACCACGAACAATCCGAATCGAAATAGGGTCTCCGCATCCAAACCGGCCATGTCCACTGATTTGGAGTCGAATCCTCTATCGAGCCGCAACCAACGGATCAGCTTGTCGGTTTTGAACAATAGGAGGAATGAGAGCGCCATCCAAAGTAGGAAGTAGATCAAAAAGAACGCCAAACCAAAGGCATCAAAACCCCAATTCACGGTCATCTGTGGGAGTAGGAAATGCGAAACCACTTCGATAAGACTGTACAGTCCGAGTGATTTTATGAGGAGTCGGAACAGGTCGGTAACGGTCATAGGCAGCGGATTTTGAAGGTTCTACAACTAAGGATCGGAATTAAAAATACGTGAAATCCACAATCCATACCCCAAAACCTACAATTCGGTCACTCCCTTTTTAAAAAGTGGCCCTTTGGACGGATATTCGTACTGTACTTTAAAACAAACGATAAAACAAGATATTATGGAAACCACACAAGACTACAGATACCAAAAAGCTAAAGAGAAAGTCGAAGCGATCAAAGGCTTCTACGGAAACTTGACGGCTTATGCCATCGTGATCCCACTATTGGCCTTATTGAACTACTACACCACCAGTTTCCCATGGGTGATCTTCCCAGCCATAGGGTGGGGAATCGGGGTCATCGCCCACGGATTCGGCGCCTTCGGTTACATGCCCTTCTTAGGAAAGGACTGGGAAGAGCGCAAGATCAAAGAGTATATGGAGAGTGATACTTTTTAATAACTTTATAAACAAGACCATCATGGACTATACCAATACACCCAACAAAGAAACCAAATATTTAAGGGCCCGTGACCGGGTTACCGAACTCAAGGACTTTTATGGTCGCTGCTTTCGAGGCCTCATCGCCATAATCATCGTTGCCGCTATCAATTACTACTTGAACGAATGGTACCATCCGTGGTTCTTGTGGGTGGTCTTCGGGGTCGGCTTGAGCCTGGTACTCAAAGCGTTCAGGATCTTTGGTTTGAACGGGATTATGGGCCGTGATTGGGAAGAACGCAAAATCAAACAATATATGGAAGAGGATCGGTATTGATTCCTGACATCCGAAAAACGAACAGCATGGATATCAAAAACAAGGAAACCAAATACATCAGGGCTAAAGAACGGGTGGCCGAACTTAAAAAGTTCTACAGCAACCTTACGGCCTATATAGTGGTCATCAGCGGGTTGGCCATCTTGAATTACTATGTCGATGGATGGCGCTATATGTGGTTTCTTTGGGCCGCGTTCGGATGGGGCATCGGAATCCTGTTCCACGCCATCGGAACCTTTAACCTCAATCCGTTCTTCGGCCGCGATTGGGAAGAACGCAAGATCAAACAATACATGGACGAGGATAACAATCCCACAAAATGGAAATAATCATGAAAGAAATGAACGAGGAAAAAATGAAACGCGCCAAGAAGCGCGTTGATGAGATCAAAGGCTTTTACATACACGCCAGTATCTATACGGCCATCAATATCTTCCTGTTGATCAATATCTTTTTGAATACGGAACGCTTTTGGCAATGGGGCCATTTCATCACCCCGTTTTTCTGGGGAATCGGCCTCTTTTTCCATGCTTCCAAAGTCTTTGGGTTCAATCTGCTGTTCTCAAAGAACTGGGAAGAACGACAGATCCAAAAATACATTGATAAAGACCGGGAGGATGCCGGTAAATACCTGTAATCATGACACGAAGTATCGAAGAACGAAGGGCACTCGCCAAAAAGAAAGTGGAAGAATACAAGGGCTTTTTCAGGCACCTGAAGATTTTTTTGATCGTGAATGGAATCTTATTCGTCATGCGTAAAGGTTGGCTGTTGCCATTGATGCCCGAATGGTTCCCGGAAGAAGCCTACTACTTCGCATGGGTCGATCTCAACATCATCATTTGGGGAGCGATATTGGCGGTTCACGGGTTGATCCTGTATCGTCATAAATTCACCTTCTTAAGAAAGTGGGAAGAACGCCAAATCCAAAAGTATTTGGACGAAGAACAAGAAGAAACCAAAAAATACAAATGACCATGGACCAAAACAACATCAATGAATTTAGACGTCAGCGGGCCCAAGAACGGGTCAATTCGATCAAAGGGTTTTATCAACATCTAACCGCATATGTCATCGTAAACACGGTATTACTGATCTTTTCGGGGCAGTTCAGGTTCATTTTGATCAGTGAGGAACTATTGGGCAATCAAGAATTTATGGATTGGATCAATTGGAACGTTTGGGGTACCCCCATCGTTTGGGGGATCTTTTTGCTGATCCATGGTCTTTCGGTCTTTGCCAAAAGCCCTTTCAAAAAATGGGAAGAACGACAAATCCGTAAGATCATTCGTGAAGAAAGCGCTGAGATCGATAAATTTGAACGCAAATAAGCAATTTAACCTAGGGCATATATGAACGTAATCATTATTGAAGACGAAAAACCGGCTGCAAGACGCCTCAATCGATTGTTGGCCGATTTGGATGTGGATGTCTCGACCATGTTGCATTCGGTCGAAGAGGCGATCGAATGGTTTCAAAACAACGAACATCCCGATTTGATATTTTTGGACATCCAACTTTCAGACGGATTGTCGTTCGAGATTTTTGAAGTCGTCCATGTGAAAAGCGCTATCATCTTCACTACTGCTTATGACGAATATGCCCTCCAGGCCTTCAAGCTGAACAGTATCGACTATCTTCTCAAGCCCATCGACGATGAAGAGCTCGAAAAGGCGGTGGGTCAGTACCGTGAAATCAAGCCTGAGCGGGAGAAGATCTCCGTCGATTTCGAAGACATCAAAAAGCTCTTGGTGAACCCGGTCGAACGCGAATACAAAAAACGGTTCACCGCTAGGGTAGGGCAGCACCTTAAGATCATCAACGCCGATGAGGTCGAATGTTTTTATAGTGAAAACAAAGGGACCTATGCTGCGACCGTCGATGGCAGAAACTACCTGTTGGATACCACCCTCGAAAACCTGGAAGGGGAACTCGCACCAAAAAAGTTCTTTCGGGTCAGCCGTAAGTTCTACGTGAATATCAACCACATCAAAGACATCATTTCATATACCAATTCACGACTTCAAATTAAAATGAGTACCTTTAAGGAGGCGGAGATTATCGTCAGTAGGGAACGGGTGAAAGACTTCAAGCTTTGGTTGGAATAAAATAACTTAAATATCTGGAAAAGATAGATTTAAAATTCAATATAGATTTTCCTTATAGTGGCTTTTCCACCAAAATTGACCTAATTTTTCGTAATTCTATTGTCATCAAAAGCCGAAGGGAGCAGTTTCGGTATCAGTTTGATGAAAATAGGTAAAAGCACTGCACCACCGGGTAGTATAAAGATCGCCAAAGAGGGAATGGTCTTGAAGATATCGAGCAATTGCTGTTGTATTTTTTTCCGCTCTTCAGGGGTAAGGTCTTTGGTGGTTGATTTCGCTAAGAGCTGCATCAATTCCTTACTTTCCGATAGTTCCTTTTTAAGTCGTTTGCTATTCCGTAGAATTAATTTGCTGACATTTTTGGTCATGCCATCATAGTATTTGGCCGCCAAATTCGTGTCTTTTAGATAGGGGATTTTATCAAAGTTCTTTCCAAAAAAACCGGTTACGTTTTCAAGTGCTTTTTGAACTTCATTTTCACTTTTTCCCAGGTCCTTTCCTATGCCGAAAATAAACTCTGATTCGGTATAATCCAGGGAGCCGTCTTCCCAAACCGTCAAGCAGGCCATGTCGAGCAGATAGTCTTTTTCGCAGGAACTAAAGCTCCGTTTGAGAAGGTCAAGATAGGAACCGTCGAACTGTGCGTTTTTAAGATCGACATAAGTCAAAGAGGAGGCAAGGAGTTGGATCAGTTTGTCGTCGTTCTTATGTTGATCTTTCGAATTCAGTGCTTGATAGGCAATATTGATGGTGACGTATTCAAGTAATTGGGCATGGGGTATCAGGTCCGTATTTCCTTTTAGATAATACCGAAAGATCAAAATATCGACATAAAGCAAGGAATTGGTCAAACTGTTGCCGATGACCTTGTTGAAGGCATTGCCGTTTAGGTAAATCCGAGAATCCAACAGCTTTTCCAATTGGGCTTCGGTTTTTTTACCGCTTAAGATCTTGCTGAGAAAGGAAATGTTGCCGACTTCCAGTGCTTGGTAATAATTGAAAACGGTTTCCACGAAATCGGCGAATCCCGTTTTACCGGTTTCGAAACCATAAGAAAAGTAAAGGGCCGTCAGTAGGTTGATTTTCGCAATTTCATCTTCGGTCAGTTCGTGTTCAAGTGCTATGAATCCTGGAGAGTAAAGATGGATGCCATAGATGAACCCAAAATCCAGAAGGTCTTGGTATAAGGCTGGAAAGGCTTCATACGGAGCGGCATGTTCTTCCAACAAATACCCGAATTTATTGATCCATCCGGAAGCTGAGGGGTTCATTTTGATTGGGATTAGGTATCAAAGAAAAACAATTAATCTGATTTAACCGGTCAGTTGCCAGGCACGCAGTACGGCATTTTTCAATTTTTTAACACCGAAAAGCAAACCCTTGTCTAAATGTGCCGTAGGTAGGATAGATACAAATAACAATTAACAAATGAACAATGAGAAAAGTTAACAGCTTACCTAAGATTTTGGGCCTTGCGACCGTGATCATGCTGGTTTTGATTGCCGCTGATCATATCGACGCCCCGGCTAGTATGGGCACCACCGCCGATATTGCCGATTACTTTGCCTTTGAACCCACTGAGGGTTCCTCCAACACGGCCTTTGTGGTCGACTTACAATCGGACGTCTTACCCGACTTGGCATATGGTTCGTTCGATGAAGACGTTTTAACGGAAATCAACATCGATCTTGATGGCGATTTGGTCGAAGACCTGGTCATCCAAGCAATTCCAAGGGATGGGCGCATGTATTTCTTTGGTCCCATTGCCCCCGATAACACCGGTTTGAGCAGTACGGTCGCCATTGGTGCCCCTCTGGGTGATGTGGCCATCTCAGCCAACGAAGCCGTCGTCGCCACCACTGCCGAGGGCGTTTCCCTCTTCGCTGGCCCACGAGCAGACCCCTTTTACTTTGATTTCTTCCGATTCAACGAAGTATTGGCCCCGAGTATGGCCGATAATTCAGGGTTCAACAACCCTGGTGAAGATACCTTTGATGGGGCGAATACCCTGACCATTGCGGTGGAGCTGCCGAATTCGCTTTTAGGAAGCCCTACGGCAACCAATGTGCTGGGTGTACCGGTGTATAAGACATGGGTCACCACCAACAGAAGACAATAACAAACAATTAAACTCCTAGAAATGACAACGAAAAAAATATTTGGAATGGCCTTGATAGCCCTCATCACTTTAGGTATGGGAGCTTGTTCGAATGATGACGACATCACACAAGATGATACGGTCATGATGGATGATGATATGATGCCGGTAAGCCCTGATTTTTCAGGAACCTATACGCAGGTCGATTTTATGGGAAGGCCGGGGATCAATACGGTCTTAAGTGCCGATGGCCCGATTAAGGATATGCATAACCAGGCCATTCCTTCTGAAATGGGGCCGATGTTCCAACCTGGTTTCGAAGCGCGATTGGAGGCCCTACACGATGCTTATGCCATTGCATTGGGCTTGCCCGCCGATGCGGTCGATTACCAACCCAACATTTTGGGTGATATCCTGAACGGTCCGGCGAATGATGGTTTTACCGATAACCCAGTCACCGCCGCCGTGTTGACGACTGTTTTGGCCACCGACGTCCTCGAGGTGGCCCCTGATGCCCCGACCACCTATTTCAATCCGGGTATGGGCGCACCGAACTATGAAGGGGGGATCGGTTTGACCGGAAGGACCCCATCGGACGATGTCATCGACATTTCATTGATATTGCTATTCGGAGGGGGCGATGGTGCACGTTTCAACGGGGAAGGCGGTCTCCCTTTATTGGTCACGGATGGGGTCGGATTAACTTCCGATCTGATCGATGGGTTTCCCTATCTCGGATCTCCTGAATAATGAATGTTAACCATTTTCGGGAGGGGTATACCCCCTCCTTTCCAATACATGAATCAATGAGATTGAAAGCAATCATCCTATGTGGTTTGGCCATCGTACTGGTGGCCTGTAACCAAGCACCGACCTTTGCGACACAAGTCGCGGACTATGAAGGGTATTTACAACCGAAATCAGCTTCGGAGCCTTCGCCCTATTACGAACTTTGGAATTCCAAGATCAAATCGGATAGCCTGCAGGCATTGGCATTGGGCAATGTCGCCGGAAGCTATATAGGAAGGTTCGCCGCGAAAGGGAATATCGCAGACCTAAAGAAGGCCGAATCCGCACTGACCAAAAGTTTGGAGGTAACCCATATGAACAAAGCGGCTTACGCTAGGGCCCTTTCGCGTAATTATATTTCACAGCATCGCTTTAAAGAAGCCCTGGCCTTGGCGGAGAAAGCAGCTGCTTGGGGAGGGGGTAAAACCGAAACCCAGGCGTTGCTTTTCGATGTACACATGGAATTAGGCCAGTATACCAAAGCGCAAGCGTTTTTGGATAGCATCGACAACCCCTCCAATTTCGGCTACTTGATCCGGGCGGCGAAATGGAACGATCACAAGGGCGATCTGGCTACGACGATACAATTCATGGAAAAAGCCATGGCCATTGCCGATCGGTCGAAGAACCGAAGCCTTCGTTTGTGGTCATACACCAACATCGCCGACTATTACGGACATGATGGGCGCATAGAAGCCTCTTACCGCCATTATCTTAAGGCTTTGGAATTGGACCCTCATAATGCATATGCGTTGAAAGGGCTGGCCTGGATCGTATTCTCGCATGACAAGAATGCCAAAGAAGCGCTTCGAATCCTAGACGCGGTCACCCAAACCAATGCGTCTCCGGATTACGGGCTTCTAAAAGCGGACATCCTTGAGGTTTTGGGGGATACCAAGGCCGCTGCCTTGCGAAATCGATTTTTAAGTATAGTCCAAAACGAGGCCTACGGGGTAATGTACCATGGCCCACAAATCGACCTCTTGTTGGATGCTGGTGAATTGAATGCGGCCCATACGCTGGCCCTACAAGAAGTTGAGGCCAGGCCAACGCCCGAAACTTTTGGACTATTGGCCAAAACCTACCTGGAATTGGGCTATAAGGTAAAAGCCTTGAAAATCATTCAAAATGAAGTTGAGGGTAAGACGTTCGAACCCGTTGCCATGCTCACCATGGCCAGGGTGTATAAAGAGAACGGGGGATTTGACAGGGTCAAGGCCTTGAAGCAAGAACTTTTAGGGGCACTTTACGAGTTGGGGCCGGCAACTGCCGAAACCATTTATGCGCTTTAAGCTAGAACGAAGTGTCTCGTGTTGTTTGATTGTTTGGATAACGTTCCGGTTGCGTGCTGCCCGGAACGTTATTTTTTTAGAGGTCGATGAAGTTGTCCAGATCCAACGTCCAATCGTAATTTTTAAAGGCGATATCGATTCCTTTGGTCGTTGGTATGAGATCGAAGGATTCCAAGATTTTTTTTGTACCCCGTTTTCCGCCAAAATCACCGCGGAACCAACTGAACAGCGCGGTTACCTTCACTTCATTGGTGCTGTTGTCGAAATCGGTGGTAGCCTTTAAATAGCGTTCGGAACCCTGTTGTAATTGCCTATTGATTTCAGAAGGGGTGTAGACTGCCACTGGTGGGCAATCTTTAGCGCCACAGTTCAAGGCGAAATGGATGCGATAGTCCCTTTTGTCGACCCGTAGTTTTCGTTCGAATTTTCCCGGTAGCCATTTGCGTACATAGCCCAGCCCCAGGCTCCATTGTGATTTGCGTAGGATGCCGTGTTCCAAGATCTCGAACGACAATTGCTCACCGGCGATGGTCAGTTGGGGAGTTGAGAAAAAGCTCCTGCGATCTTGGTACAATTCGGGATTTTCTTTCAAAACGGCCAAAATATACGCATTGTAGACATTGATCCAGAACGCATAGCGTTGGGCATCGGTTTGCAAAGCGGCATCCAATTCATCTAAGGTGGTCTGGGCCAGTTGTTGTTGGATGTCTTGGGTAGCTTCACCTGCCTTGATCCGCTCTAGGAAACGTTCCGAAAGGGAATTGAAATCGGTCACCGGGGAGGGCGATTTGTCCAGTGGGGCCTCTTTGACTTTACAACAGCTCAATAAGAGCACCGCCGAAACGGCAAAAACATGTATTTTCATCACGATTGTTTTAAGTTTCAAGAGTACCTACGGATTTTTTTTCAGGAGGTTTGGTCGTGATTCTCAAGATCACCTTTCATAACAAGGAACGAACCTGTGCTGAATTTATGCGTATGTAAAATAAAAAGCCATGTTGGTCAGCGTCATCGTTCCCGCCCATAACGAAGGTGAAAACCTCAATCGCCTACTCCCTCGGTTACGGCAATTGGGAGCGGGTTTCGAATATGAGGTCATCGTCAGTACCGGGGTTTCGACCGATGTCGCCAATCCACCACCGACTTGTGACCAGGTGTTATGGGTAACGGATCGGCGAAAAGGAAGGGCTTGCCAAATGAACCTGGCCGCCCAACGGGCAAAGGGTTCGATCTTGGCATTTCTGCATGCGGATGTGTGGCCCCCATCCGGTTTTTTTGAAGATCTTCTACACACTGTGGCCCAAGGGTATGATGCCGGGTTCTTTTCGTATCGATTCGATAAATCGACACCGCTTTTGAACATAAACGCCTCGTTCACCAAATCGGATGGTTTGTTTACGGGTGGGGGCGATCAATGCTTGTTCATCACCGCCTCGGCCTTTCGCTCGCTTAATGGCTTTGACGAGAACTTTGTCATCATGGAAGATTTCGAATTCTTCAAAAGAATGAAGAAGCGGGGCTTACGCTATACCATTGTCGATAATGCCCTTACGGTATCCGCAAGGAAGTATGAAAAGAACAGCTACTTGCGTATCAATGCGACCAATCTGATTTTGGTGGTCTTGTTTAAATTGGGTTGTCGGCCGGCCCGCTTGAAGCGGATCCACGATACCTTGCTTGATGTGCATTATTCCGAAACGGCATCGGCAAGCAACAAGAGCTGATCGGTGGTGATGACCGTTGCGAATTCGTTATGCAGGCTGGCCAATGTGGTCTGATGTACGGTTTCGGCATCGTATGACACCCCCAAATGGTTCTTACGATCGAAAGTGGCCGTCGCGTCAGCGACCAAAAGCACCTCAAAACCAAGATTGGCCCCCATTCGCACTGAAGTTGATATACAGTGGTTGGTGGTCAGCCCGACAATGACCAATTGAAGTTGCCCTGCCGCCCGTAAACGGGCTTCCAAATCGGTTCCGATAAAGGCGCTGTTCACATTTTTGTCGATTACGGGTTCATTCGCTAGTGGGGCGACCTCGACTTTAATGGCATGCCCAGGATTACTCGGATGCAAGGGCGATTCCAAGTGGGTCGAACTGTGCTTCACATGAATGATAGGCCAAGATTTTTTCCGCCAAATGCCCAAAAGATGCGCGGCCTTTAGCTCAGCATCCAAATTGTTCCGATTTCCTCCATAATAGGACCAATCATCGAGCCCTTTTTGGATATCGATCAGTAGCAAAACCGTGTTGGAAGTAAGTGTCGTAGCCGTCATGTCAGCGAAGTCGTTGCAAATTGGTCAAAGTGCCGTTCGTTTTCAAGGTTGTACTTGTCCGAGGGTATACAATTGCGTCAAGGTCGGTACCGCGCTTCCACCTTCCGGTTCCAAGGTGATGCCAAATGCTTCCGAAGCATTGGGATTCGGCAACTCGAACAAGCGTTCCCCATTGCTGTCAAAATCTGCCAAAAGGCCTATACTCGTTGGTGTTAGGGGGTTCAAAGTCAATGACCAGACTTGGTAGGTGTATCCCGAAGGCGGTTCGGGCAAGCCGTTGGCATCCACCAATAATTTTTCTGACTTCGCATTCCAATAGACCTTTGAGTACGCCTCGGGAG
Organism: Flavobacteriaceae bacterium; assembly: GCA_013214065.1. Lineage (GTDB taxonomy): Bacteria > Bacteroidota > Bacteroidia > Flavobacteriales > Flavobacteriaceae > Flagellimonas_B > Flagellimonas_B algarum. Next base: position 24,228 of record JABSPK010000013.1, on the reverse strand, counting down.
CAACGGTCTGACCTCCCATCGCGATGACGGTAACGTCTTGATCACGCAGCTTTTCCAAAAAGGCCTCGGTATCGGTGATCTGGCTTTTCGCATCCAATAGCTCCTGGCGCAACTGCTCCATTTCGATACCGGAATTTTCCAACTCTGAACTTAAGGTGTTGTTTTGATCGTACAGCCATGCCATGCCTACCGCAAATATGACGGCAGCCGCCCAACCGATGTAATTCCTCCACAGTGGTAGGGTTTTGCGGGTGTTGGTTGACTCGGATCGTTCCAATTGATCGATTACTTGCTCAAAACCCTTGTCGCTTGTACTTGGCGCTGCTGCTGCCGACAGTGCGACCATGGCTTTTTCAATTGCTTCGATTTCTTCTTGGATGGCAGGATATTCCTTGGCGAGCTGGGCAACTTCCAGGTTTTCTTGGGCACTCAAGGTGCCGGAGACGTAAAGCTCCAAGATTCCGGATTGTATGTACGCTTGAACATCCATGTTATCGGTCCCTATTTTTACGGATTTGCGAAATACACGCGCGCAGGCGTGTTTTTATCGTTCCGACCGGGATATCGTATTCAACTGCAGCTTCTTTCTGGGTGTACCCCCTGAAGAACAACAGATCGATGAGGTCGATGCATTTCTGCTTGAGCCCGGCCATTAGTTGTTTGATCTGACCGGGATCTTTCAATTGATCATCGGCATCCGCTCCCGTAACGATATCTACGAAGGAATGTATCGGGAGGTTCTTTTTTGCATCGCGATGGGCCTTTGATCGGATTTCGTCTATGGCAGTGTTTCGAGCGATATTCAAAAGCCAGGTAAAAAAACGCCCCTTCGCGGCATCATAGCTACTGGCATTGTTCCATGCTTTTACGAAGACATCCTGACATAGTTCTTGTGCGCGTTCACGGTCTTTGAGCATCGTATGGATGACACCGTGGATACTTTCGGAATATTGGCCGTACAACAGCTCGAAGGCCTTAATATCGCCCTTCTTGAATCGTTGCACCAATGTTTCCGAATCCATACCCAAAAATAGGAAAAAGGGCGCTTTCACACCCTTTTCACCGCTTGCATTCTTTTACGAAGCGATCAAGTCCCATTCTTTTAAAGACCTATACGTGCATAGGGACCTCCATAAGCAAGATCCGACTGTTCGGACCGCTGGTCAAGTGTAGGGTTTCCGTATCCCATATCCCCATACCGTCGCGTTTTTCAATGGTTTCCCCATTGATTTCGAATTGGCCCTCCAGTACGAAGGCGTATACCCCATTGCCTTGTTTTTTCATGGCGTATACGACTTGGGTGCGTTCTTGAAAATCGCCCATATGGAACCAAGCATCTTGATGGATCCAGACCCCAGCATCCCCTTCGTTTGGAGAAAGCACTTGATAGAGTTCATTTTGTTTCGAAAGGGCGCTCAACGATTGTTGGTCGTATCGCGGTGTCACGTTCTTCGTTTTCGGAAAGATCCATATCTGAAGGAATTTGACCGTGCTATCGGCGTTCTTGTTGTACTCGCTATGGAAAATGCCGGTACCGGCGCTCATGGCCTGGATGTCCCCTTCCTTGATCACCTCGGTATTGCCCATGCTGTCTTTGTGCTCCAAATCACCTTCCAGTGGGATCGAAATGATTTCCATATTGTCGTGGGGATGGGTGCCAAACCCCTGACCTCCCGCTACGGTATCATCGTTGAGTACCCGCAATACCCCGAAATTCATGCGCTTCGGATCGTGGTATCCGGCAAAACTGAAACTGTGTTTTGATTGCAACCAACCATGATCGGCATGGCCCCTGCTAGCTGCTGTATGGATAACGTTTTTCATGATATTGAAATTTTATATCACAAAGTTCCGGCATTGTCCCTTGTCGGGGAATATGAAAATCAGGGTGGTCCTTATGAATTTCCGTTCCTAAAGCTGCTTTTGAAGTGTGATGGGGCTGTACCGGTGCATTTTTTGAAGAATGCGCTGAAGTTGGCCGGTTCGTTGAAACCCAGGGCATAGCCGATTTCTTTTAAGCTTTGATCGGTATGGAACAACCTTCGTTTGGCCGCCACGATGATCCGACTTTGAATATGCGATTTCGCGGTTTTTCCGGTCAAGGTCTTCACTACTTTGTTCAAATGGTCAGCGGTGACATGTAAGGCCTCCGCATAGGTCGAGGTAGCGTGCCACTTCGCATGTTTTTGATCGACCAATTCCTTGAAATCACGCAGCAGGGTCTGCCCGTTTTCCTGAAGCTGGGATGGCATAGGGGGTACGCTACATAAGGAGCGGCAATGGATGAGGAATAATTTTAATAAAGCACCAAGTGCATCCTGTTTCCATGGCGATTCCGTTTGGTGCCATTGTTGCATGGTCTCGGCCAGACCGAGCAAATGATCCAAATCATCCGCTAATAGGGGTAAGGGAGGTGAATCACCGAATTCGCGGAATAGGTTGAGTTCCTCGATAAATTGTTTTGAAATGGCATTCCGTACCAAAAAATCTTCAGAGAAAACGATGGAGTACCCTTTTGAAGCGTGTTCTTCGATTACCTGATGTACTTGACCAGGACCGATGAAATAAATGTTGTTGCCTTGAAGGGGGTGGCTGCTGAAATCGATAAGGTGGGTACCCCGTGCTTCCTTGACCAAAAGCAGGGTGAAGAAATCATGCCGGTGTGGGTCGTCGGTCTTGCCGTTTCGCTTTTCATAAATCGATGCCATACTCGAAATCCCAAAAAAGGCCCCTTTGTTATGGCGATCGACTTGATGATAGGTTTTGACCCCGTCCATGGGTTACCGGGTCAAATTGGGTTGCAAGACCTTCCAAACCGTTTCTTTGACGATTTGATGTCCTTCAGATGTCGGATGGATACCATCTTGCAAATTCAATTCTGGAATGCCCGCCACCCCATCCAATAAAAATGGGATCAAGTCGATTTGGTTCCCTTCCGCCAACTCCGGAAACAGTTTGCGGAACTCCCCGGTATACTCGGGTCCCATATTCGGGGGAATCTGCATTCCCGCCAGTATGATCTTGGTTTCGGGGTTCTTGGTACGCACCAAATCGATCATGGCTTGAAGATTGCTTTTGGTCTCGGTGAGCGGAATACCACGAAGACCGTCATTGGCCCCCAATTCAAGAACAAAGACATCGACTTTTTGATTCAATACCCAGTTCAGGCGATTCAGTCCGCCCGAAGTAGTTTCCCCACTCAATCCCGAATTCAAAACGGTGTAACCGAGTCTTAGTGAATCTATTCTGTTTTGTATCAAAGCAGGAAAAGCCTCTTCCAATTCAATGCCGTAGCCGGCCGTGAGACTGTCTCCGAAAAAAAGGATCACCTTATCCCCGTTTTGCTCGGGTTCGACCGCAGCTTTGGCATTGGTTTCCGGGGTTTCGGACACATTTTCCTTTTTACTGGGATTCCCGCAAGCGGAAAGGAACAGAAGGATGAAAAAATAACGAAACTTTAAGAGGTCACGCATGGGCTTAGGCTAAGAAATTCGAAATCATTTGCCTATTTTTCCAGCTTTCGAATTTAGGAACAACAGACTATGTCAAAGATATTAAATGTCAGCCATCTTGGAAAGACTTACACCAGTGGGTCACGGCGCTTGACCGTGCTCGATGACGTTTCTTTCACCATTTCGGCCGGGGAGACTTTTTCGATCGTCGGCCCTTCAGGAAGTGGGAAGACCACCCTATTGGGTCTGTGTGCCGGTTTGGATCGTGCCGATAGTGGTACGGTCGAATTGTGCGGTGTCGATTTGGCTTCATTGAATGAAGATGGCCGGGCGATCCTACGCAACCAGCATGTCGGCTTTATTTTTCAAAATTTTCAATTGCTGCCGACCTTAACGGCTCTTGAAAACGTTTCAGTGCCTTTGGAATTGCAAGGGAAGGCCGATCCTGCCAAAACCGCAAGGGAATTATTGGGTAAGGTGGGCCTTGGTGACCGTATGCAACATTACCCTTCACAATTGTCGGGGGGTGAGCAACAACGAGTGGCATTGGCACGGGCATTTTCAAACCGCCCATCGATTCTTTTTGCCGATGAACCTACCGGTAATTTAGACGAGGAAACCGGCGAGAAAGTGGTTCAGTTGCTGTTCGATTTGAATCAGGAAGCCGGTACCACTTTGGTCATCGTTACCCATGACCTTGAATTGGCCAGTAAGACACAACGCATCTTGCGACTCAAAGGTGGTCGTGTGCTGACCCCGGAAGCGATAACCCCATAATACCCCATGGAACCTATGCAAAAAGCCGGTATGAAATGGCTGTTTCAAATGGCGTGGCGTGACGGTAGGGCAAGCCTCAAGCGGTTGCTTCTGTTCATGGCATCGATTATTCTAGGGATTGCCGCCGTGGTCAGTATCCAATCCTTTAGCACCAATCTTAAAGAAAATATCGCCTTACAGTCGAAAGCCTTGATGGGAGCCGATTACCTGATCGATAGTAATCAGCCACCCAATGAAAAGGTATTGGCAATCATCGACTCCTTAGGTGGGGCCGATGCCAAGGCAGTGGGTTTTCCTTCGATGGGACTCTTCCCCAAGACCGGGGATGCCCGATTGATCGGGGTCAAGGGTATCGAAGGGGGCTTTCCATTTTATGGCGAATTGGAGACGGAACCCAAAACCGCCGCTGAGGTATATCAACAAGAAGGCGGGGCCTTGGTCGATGCCACGTTGATGTTGCAATTCGAAGTAGCACTAGGCGATTCGATCAAAATCGGAAACAAGATGTTCCCCATTGTGGGTAAATTGCTATCGGCACCGGATACCGGAGGTGTCGGCGCTTCGATCGCCCCACCGGTGTTCGTACCCTATGCTGCCGTTTCGGCTACTGGATTGATTCAAACCGGAAGTCGGGTGGGCTATGATTTTTACTTCATTGCCGAACCCGGACAAGACCTAGAAGAACTGGATGCCGTTGTCGATCCCATGCTCGATGTGGAAAATGCCGACCTCGATACGCATTTATCGACCGGTCAGCGTCTCGGTAGAAGCTATGATAATTTCGGGAAATTCCTCAACCTGGTCGCGTTTATCGCATTGTTGCTGGGATGTGTGGGTATTGCCAGTTCGGTTCATATCTATATCCGTGAGAAACTTCGTTCGGTGGCCGTTTTGAAGTGTATTGGTGCCACCCGCCGTCAAACCTTTTTGATCTATCTGATCCAAATTGCAGGAATGGGTTTGATCGGCGGCGTATTAGGGGTTTTGGCGGGATTGCTATTACAGCAGTCCTTTCCCTATTTGTTGCAGAACTTTTTGCCCTTTGAAGTCGTCATTACGTTGGCTCCGAACGCCATTCTGATCGGTTTGGTCTTGGGGATCGTCATGTCCATTCTTTTCGCCTTGACCCCACTTTTGGGTACTTGGTACGTTTCACCCTTACAGGTATTGCGTCTAGACGAGGGGCGCATGGTCAAGTCACGCAAGGCCAGGATATTGGTATTTTTAGGTATTGTCGCTTTTGTATTCGCGTTTTCGTATTGGTTGTTGGGCAACGCCCGAAATGCCTTCTTTTTCGTGCTGGCCATTTTAGTGGTCTTTGCGATTTTAGGGGCTATGGCCATAGGGTTCATGCGAATGGTAAAACGTTTTTTTCCGTCTTCTTGGGGATTCATCGCCCGTCAGAGTCTATTGAATCTATTTCGTCCGAACAATCAGACCACCGTCCTTATTTTAGCTATTGGGGTCGGGGCCTTCCTCATCAGCACGCTGTATTTTACCCGTGATGTTTTGCTGGCCCGAACGTCCTTGGGCAGTACCGATGATGCGCCGAATTTGGTATTGATGGATGTGCAGACCGAAGAACGGGAAGCCGCGGCCGCTAGTATCAGTGATGCGGGCTTACCGGTACTAAGCAACATCCCGATCGTAACCATGCGGATGCAACAAATCAAAGACCGGCCTGTTCGGGAGTTGATTTTGGATAGTACCGCCACGGTGAACAATTGGATCTTACATCATGAGTTCCGTGTAACCTATCGCGATTCCATGGTGGTTTCGGAAACGACATTGGAAGGCAACTGGCCCGAAAAAAGCGAACTGGGGGCACCGATTCCTATCTCCTTGGCCGATAATGTGGCCCGGGATGCCGAGGTCGGCCTCGGCGATCGCATAATTTTCAATGTGCAAGGGGTATTGATGGAAACGGTGGTGGCCCATATTAGATCAGTGGACTGGGCCAGGATGCAGATCAATTTTTCGATCGTGTTCCCTAAAGATATCCTTGAAGACGCCCCACAATTCCATGTGTTGACGACCAAGGTCGATGACGTGGCAAGTTCGGCCCGATTACAGCGGAATTTGGTACGTCGGTTTCCTACGGTTTCCATTATCGATTTGCGTCAGGTACTGACCGTTATCGAAGACATTCTGAATAAAATCGCCTGGGTCATCAATTTCATGGCGTTTTTCAGTATCCTCACCGGGATCATCGTATTGATTGGATCGGTGCGCAATAGCAAATACCAACGGATTAAGGAAAGCGTGTTGCTGCGTACTTTGGGAGCGAAATCCGAGCAGATTTTGCGTATTACCGCTTTGGAATACCTCTACCTCGGCTTTTTGGGCGCGGGTATCGGCATCACCTTGTCCCTCTTAGGGAGTTTCCTATTGGCCCGGTTCGTTTTTGAAAGCGAGTTCGTGCCGTCGTGGATCCCCTTTGGGGTCGTGCTACCGGGTATCATGATGATGGTTTTGGGCATTGGACTGCTGAATAGCAGAACGGTCCTTCGGAGTACGCCCTTGGAGGTCCTTCGCAAGGAAGCACAATAAAAAAAGCCACCCAAAGGGTGGCTTTGATGTATTTCTTTAATCTAAGATCGTGTCCGTCTACTCCGTTAAGGTTACGGTTCGTTCCACCTGATTAAAAGGTCCTGGAATCATGTTCCCTTCCCCATCGATCAATTCGAGTTTAACCGTCACTTCACCCTTTGGCAAGCCGTTGATGACATGTGGAGCCCATTCAGCGATGATGAATTCCTCTCCGTTGATGGTCGCCCGTACCTTGTTGCCCGTTTCGGACAAGGTGGTGTTCAGCACGAAAAAGTCCAATAACAGGTTCTCGGTATCTTTTCCTGCATACGTACCTTTTGGCCGGCTGTAAATCAGGGTAGGCGCGTCCATATCCAATCCAATGGAATCTTGGGCATTCGCCCCGACTTCGAGTTTTGTTACGACTACCGAATTATCGTTCTTGACCGATTCGTGGTAAGAGCGACTCAAAAACGCCACCAAATGGTGTACCCCATCAGGCACTTCTTTGGTAAAAGACGCTTCGTAATGGGCCGAATACGGTTGGTTGTTCAAAATAAAGTGGATGTGTTGTCCTTTACCCGAATTGGCAAGGTCGCCTGCGTTTGGGCTATCGGTCTGTGCACCTAACTCATAATTGGTGACCGAAAAATCGAAGTTGACTTCTCCTCCACCGGGTAGGGCCGCATCTGCCGGGGCGTTCAACACTAAGGCCGCATCGGCATAGGCCGGTGAGTCCGTTAACTTTGATAAGGTCAGGCCTGTCGCAGCCTCCGTTTCCGGGGTCGCCGCTTCCGCATTTTTCGCATCACTTTCCTTGGTGCCCATTTTACAGGCGCCAAAAAGAAGTACCGACAATCCCAAGACCAAGGTCGTGTATTTTTTCATCGTAAGGGTTTAAAGGTTTGCACCTAAGGTACAGCTTTCTTAGGGCGTTGGCAAGCTAGAGCGGACGCAATAGCTCTTTGTTGTCGCGTAGCCCACGTTTTAGGTTTTCACAAAGGAGCAAGGTCTTATCGATTCGTTTTTGTGAGGCTTTGAATTTCGCTATCATGTAGATAATGCCCCGTTTTTTGCCCGGGGTGAAACCCTCGAAAATTCGATGTGCTTCGGGATCGCTGAAAAGGACCGCTTCGAATTCTTCAGGCAGTTCGACCCCATATTTTGAAGTGTCTTCAAAGAACTGCATTTGAAAGTAGTCGTTCGGAAAGATACCCAGCTGTTTTTGGTTGTTTTTACTGAACATGATGGAATAGGTGCCGTTTTTCCACCGGTTCAACGCGGCATGGATCCGCAGGCTACGATCTCCATATCGTGCCTCGACCAATACCCGTTTCATCCCTTTTTCGTAAAAGGGACGGGCAATGGCTTCCGGAATGGCAAGGCTATGCGTTCCGCTGACAACGACTTCGAAAACAGGACTTTGTTCCATAAAAGGTTCTTTTCGTTTCAAGGGTTTTTAAGGAAAATCGCATCCGCATGCTACCCCATGAATTGGATAAATCATCGATAAAGTGTAAAAAACATCGATGAAATACTAAAAATAACGCTTTTCCGTTTAAAGTTACGAAATGGCATATTCCCCCAATTGCCAAAAAAAGGACCATCAATGACGTTGCACCATCCGGCAAAATACATCGATTTCATTGCATACTGCAACAAAAGGAAATCGTTCAGTAAGGCTTATGCCGACGCCAAACGCCGCTTGTACGAAGGGGAATTGCTTGTGGAAGATTACTTCAGCCAGTTGCGAAAAATCCAACAAGATGCCATCGAATTGGAACTCCAATATTTCGATATCCTCCACATGAGGCACTAAGCTTTAGGGCAGCAATTCGGTCAGGACCTGTGTCTCACTATGCAGCGTTTTGTGTACCGGACATTTATCAGCGATTTCGACCAATCTTTTCCGTTGTTTTTCATCCAGTTCCCCTACCAATCGCAATTCCCTGTGAAAGGTGTCTATTTTGGCATTATTATTTTCGCAATCCTCGCAATCTTGGGCATGGGTCTTACTATAGGACGTATGTACTTCGGCCCTTTCCAACGGCCATCCTTTGCGCTTGGCATATAGTTGCAGGGTCATGACTGTACAGGCCGAAAGACCGGCAGAGACCAACTCATAGGGTGATGGCCCGAAATCATTGCCACCGAAACTTAGGGGTTCGTCGGCCAATTGGTAATGGTTACCGACCTTCATTTGGGTAGTGAACCCATCTTCTGAAGCCAGGGAAGCGACCACTTGGTGATTCGATTTTAATTTTTCATCGACCTTACCATCGACCTTCAAATAACGTTTGGCCCATCCGGAAATCACTTCGCCTACATAAAGTGAATCCGCTTTGTTGAACAAGAGATGATCGGCACCGTCGAGCGAGACAAAGCTCTTTGGGTGATGGGCAGCCACATAAATCGCTTCGGCATTCGCAATGCCTACCGTATCATCTTGGGGTGAGTGGAGGATCAAGAGGGGTTTGCGGAGTTTTTTGACCGTTTCCGGAAGGGAATTGGCCTCCAAATCATCGAGAAACTGTTTTTTGATCGTGAAATCACGTCCACTCAGGTTCACAACGGCCTGCCCGGTCGTCTTGATTTCATCGATACCGCTTCGTAGCAACTGTTTTACATGTACCGGATTCGAGGGTGCCCCAATCGTGGCAACCGCCTTGACAGCATCGATCTGCCCGGCCGCGAAAAGTACGGCCGCCCCACCTAAGGAGTGCCCGATCAGCAAGCTAGGGGCTTGGTAGTTCGTTTCTAAATAGGCCGCGGCCGCTACCAGGTCCTCGACATTACCGGAGAAATTCGTGTCGGCAAAATCGCCTTCGCTTTCCCCTAAACCGGTAAAATCGAAACGCAGTACCCCAAATCCATTGGCGGTCAGTGATTTGCTGATGTTTCGAACCGCAGAAAGGTTCTTGGTACAGGTGAAGCAATGGGCGAATAGGGCAAAATTATGGGGATGTCGGTCAACGGGAAGTTCCAGTCGTCCGACCAATTTTTGGCCTTGGCGGTTTTCAAATTCAATCTTTGTCGTGTTCATCGGTCTTGTGGTTTAGGGCCAACGAGCACGAGCAAAGTCGAATGCAAACGGCTTTTCGCGCTTCCTTACTTCCCTTTTTTAAAGATACCCCTTAAGTCGGGATTGTAAAAGAAACCTATCTGCCAACGGTCAAAAACGGCATTGGCGAACTGGTTGCGCAAATAGCCGAGTTGTACGCTGCTGTTCGAGGTGATATGTGCCCCGACAGCTCCATATAGCCGGTTCTGGCCGAAGAGCTCATCTTGAAGATTGATGAATAGTTCATCGTAAAAGTTCAAGAAAAAGGTGTTCGTCAACGGAACGGTCATTTGAATGCGATACCGCGCCCGATGTTCGGTTCGCGATAGGTCTTCTTGGGGATCACTGGTGATATCGGTCGCATTGATGAAGCGCTGTTCGAGCCGGTAACGGTGTTCGAAAAGCAACTCCCATACCTTGTTCTTCAATATGAACTGTTCAAAAATTCGATGTTCAACGGAATTGGCCGCGCTCGGACTTTCCAAAAAAGTGCCGTCGGTCTCAATGTACCCGTATCCAAAAGTGGCAATTGCATTCGGGTTGATATGGTAGTTCAACCCGGTCCTTAACAACAATTGGTTGAAATTGTCACTGGTTTCATAGTACCGGAACTGGGCTTCCGTATGCACACTGAACCGTTCCGAAACACGATTCGTTCCAAAGTACATATACCAGATGCCCATATCATCTTCACCGGGCTGTTGGGCGGTAAGGCCGATAGACAGGAGCGCAATGCCCCAAACAAGCAGTCTTTTCATTAATCGAGGCTAAAAGTTTCGGTTTCCTTGAACGGGGATAGGTCTAAGGCTTCGATCGAAGCGCGATACGGTTTCCATTTCGTGTCGAAGAATCCATTGGTCTTTTCCAAAGCGGCACGAAGTTCCGCTTCTGCGAAACCGAGCATACGCCTTTCGGTGGCCGTAACCCCTTGCTTTCGGGTCGCGATATAGAAATTCGCCGTATTCAAGCGTTGCATGACGGTCACCTCAGGATTGCGGGTGATGCCTTGTCGTTTGTCTTCCTTTCCGATATAAAGGGCCACCACCGAGTCGATGGCCTTGGTGATTTCTTTGGATGCTTTGATTTCAGCCTCGAATTTGTCTTTGTCCAATGCCTTTAATTCCTTGGCCATTTTATTGGCGAGGTCTTTACTCTGTACCAGTTGCTTCATCGCATCGGCCGCGGTTTGGATATGCCCTTCCACTTCCTTACGCAAGGCGTACACTTCGTTGATGCCCGAAATCGAAGGATTCAATCGGGGATCGGTTTTCACCGTAACCTGGGTAGAATCACTGGTATCACCGAACGAAACCTTAACGGTGTAAGTACCGGGTTTCACGGTAACCCCACCACGTTCCGAGGTGCTTTTCCTGATTTTTCTGGCCGGCCGATCCGGTCCTTTTTCATTCAAGCCCCAATACAAGCGATGAAAGCCTTTCTTCTCTGGCGTTTTGATTTTTAGCGTACGGATCAAACGGCTGCCCTCAAAAATATCGAACTGCAGGGAATCTTTCTTTTGGACCCCTGTCAAGCTTTTCTTGTCTTTCGAATCTTCCTTGCTTTCTTCCGATTTCTTTTTTGGTTTTTTGCCGAGGTCTTTTTTGCCCGCCTTCAGGTAATAGGTGATCATGGCCCCACGCTTGCGGTTTTCACCATTATAAAGGGCATCACCACCGAAACGGCTGCCTGATCCTTGCTGGTACGCCGCCAAATAAGCGTCCGGACTATCGAACAAGGCCACATCCTTAGCTAGAGCGCCCATATTGGAAGCCAGCTCGCGTAACGGTCGGATGTCATCCAACACCCAGGCGGCCCTTCCGAAGGTACCAATGACCAAATCGTGTTCACGAGGATGGATGACCAAATCTTTGGTCGATACCGTTGGAAACCCTTCGGTCCATTTCTGCCAGGTGTCACCCGCATTGAACGATAGGTATAGGCCGTCATCCGTACCTAGGAATACCAAATCCGGGTTTTCGGGATCTTCGATGATGGAGAGGGCGTAGCTTTGTACATCGTTCTCGTCAACGATGCGTTTCCAGGTCCTGCCATAGTCGGTGGTCCGATAGGCGTAGGGCGTATAGTTGAAGCGTCTGTAATCGTTGGCGATCAATAGGGCTTCGCCTTTATTTTTTTGGGAAGCCTTGATCTGGGGGATCCAACTTCCTTTGGGCAAGCCTTTGATGTTGGCGGTCACCTCGGTCCAGCTGCTACCGCCATTTTGTGTGATATGCACGCGACCATCATCGGTTCCGATCCACAACATATCCTTTTCTACCGGCGAGGGTTCGATGACCAAAATGGTACAATGGTTTTCGGCGCCGGTGGCATCCATGGTCAAGCCCCCGCTCTCGCTTTGTTTTTGCTTTTCGGGGTCATTGGTGGTCATATCCGGAGAAATGACGGTCCAGGTTTGTCCTTTGTTGGTCGATTTGTGTACGAACTGGCTTCCGAAATAGACCGTAGCGTTATCAAAAGGGTCTTGACCGATAGCCGCGTTCCAATTGAAACGGAGCTGGGTATCGGCGTCCGGAGGTGTTGGGCGTACCGTATAGTTGTTCCCGGTTTTCCAATCATACCGACTGACGAACCCTTGCTGGCTCATCGAATACCCGAAACGGGAATCATCGACATCGGGGATGACATCGAATCCATCCCCAAATGAAATTTCTTGCCAATAACTATTGCGGATGCCCTGGGCGCGCCACACATAGGCAGGGCCTCTCCAGGATCCATTGTCTTGCATACCCCCATATACGTTGTAGGGGTATTCATTATCCGTATTGATATGGTAGAATTGGGCCACAGGCAGGTTTCCGATAAAGCGCCACGTTTTGCCCCCATCTTTGGTGATGTTCATACCCCCATCATTACCATCGATCATGAACTGACCGTTTTCAGGATGGATCCACCAGGCATGGTGGTCGGGGTGTACCCCATTGCTGACCCCATAGGCCGGCATCAATTGGGTAAAGTTCTTGCCGCCATCTTCCGATACGTTGACATACGTAAAGATGGAAAAGATACGGTTCTCGTTTTCCGGATCCACATAGATTTCGGAGTAGTAGAACGGGCGGTTGCCGATATCGTTCTTATCATTCACCTTCTTCCATTTGAACCCTCCATCGGTCGATTTGTACAAGGCGTTCTTTTTGGCTTCCACCAAGGCGTATACCACGTTGGGTTTGTTTCGGGCAATGGCGATTCCGATCCGTCCCAAATCCCCTTTAGGAAAACCGTCTTCCTCGGTGACTTGCTTCCAATTCGCGCCACCGTCATGGGTCATATAAAGCCCACTGCCCTTGCCGCCTGATTTAAAGAACCAGGGGTCCCTTTTGTGTTCCCAAAGGGCAACAAGTAATTTGTTCGGGTTCTCGGGATCCATAACCATATCGGCTACCCCGGTTTTGTTATTGACAAAAAGGATTTTGTTCCACGTTTTACCACCATCGGTGGTCTTGAATACCCCGCGTTCGGGATGTTCGCCCCAGGGGGAACCTATCGCTCCGACATAGACGGTGTTCGGATCGGTAGGGTCTATGATGATGCGGTGGATGTGTCGTGTTTTTTCCAAGCCCATGGCGGTCCAGTTTTTTCCGCCATCCAAAGACTTGTACACCCCATACCCGCCGTTCAGGCTGTTTCTAGGGTTACCTTCCCCGGTACCGACCCAAAGTACGGACGGATTCGATTGCTGAATGGCCAAAGCACCAATGGAAGCGGTGACCTCTTTATCGAAAATCGGTTCCCATTTGATGCCTCCGGAGGTCGATTTCCACAGGCCTCCCGATGCGGTTCCGACGTACATTACATCAGGATTGGACAATTGCACGTCGATCGCAGTGACCCGGCCACTCATTCCGGCCGGACCGATGTTTCTCGGTTTCATATCGCCGACGAGGTCCATACTGAATTCTTGGGCGATAACTAGGGGTGATGCCAAGAGCATCAAAAGGAAAATTGCGTTTTTCATTTTAGGCAGTTAATTAGTCGGCTAAAGATAAAGAATCGCCCGATGGGTTTTCTTAAAGTGGTGTTAAGGAAGGATATTCCCACCCCCTGCGAAAACTAACGTACCTTCGCGGAAAGCAAACGGGCACCATGGATAAGGGGTCATTGAAAACCACACTTCGGGAAGCGACCAAAAACGACTTGGCCGCATGTATGATCGTTCGCGGAAAGACGCGAGACAATGCTATTTCCGTTGCCTATTTGAACGTCATTGGGGTAACCGAGGAAAGTTGGTCCGCTATGATGGATTCGGGCCAGATCTTCGGTTCTGTAGTTACCCATAATGATGCCGTTGTAGGGTTTTGCTATGCGGATGTCACCACCAGGGAAATTTTGGTTTTGGCCGTCTTGGCCGATTACGACGGCCAAGGTATCGGTAAGGCGCTATTGCAAGAGGTCAGTTCACGACTTTTCGACATGGATTCAAAACCGATTTGGTTGGCCACCACAGCTGAACCTGTTTTTAGAGCGTATGGTTTTTACCGGCATCTCGGTTGGCGACCAACTGGGCGATTCGACACCCACGGGGATGAGATTTTGGAGTTTCAAAAGGCATGGCTCGCGAATTGATGTAACAAATCGGGAGTACCCGAGACCAATGCTCAAAACGAACAACCAAAGTCATCAATCAAATGAAACTTACTTTAGAACGCCGTATCGCGATTACGGCGGCCGTTGCCGTGTTGGTCTGGGGTCATGTCCTTTGGGACCATCTACACGGCGGAATTCCGACACACTATCTGTTCCACGATAAGGACATGCCCGGCATCCCGAATTGGATCGGAGCCATTGGCTTACCCTTTTTTACCTGGTTTTTGCTTTTTCGAATCAAATTCAGGGTCAACCGCAGCAAATCGCGAGATACCCTTTCCTTGGTTTTCAAACGTTTTGCCTTAGCAGCCATGGTGGCCATTGGCATCGCCATCTGTTTTATGAATGGCATCGAAATCCCCATGGCCGTTTTATTGGGCATATTAGGCCTCGGTCTGATCTTTCCACTATACTATTCCGAATTCCTTTTGGGTTGGGTCTTGGGATCCGCATTCACATTCGGGGCGGTCATACCCATGGGGTTTGGAAGTATCTTCGCCTTGGTTTGCTGGTTGCTGTTCCAATTGGGGCGATTGGTTGTGAAATTAATCGGTCGCAAACGCCCTTGAAGATAGCCCCTTACCTATTGTAAGGCCTTTCGTTGATCCAATGGAAGCCCCGGTTTACCAATAAAAAGTCTTCCCGGGTCCTTTTTTCGGCGGTAATGGACAAGGTATCTTGCTTATGGAAGCCTGAAAAATGAAAAATGGAATCGTTTTGGGTATAGGTAAAGGTATACACATCGGTCGAGTCCCTGAAATTCTTGAATTCCAATTGCTTTTTCAGCGTATCGATTTCCGCTCGAAAACCGATTCGACGCATATTGTTACGATGCATTTGTACCGAACCGGGAAACTCGAAGGCGATGTAGCGCCAACCGATGGTATCGGTATGGGTGGCGGGTATCGTATCTTTATTGATCACAAATCGCGAAACCTCATATAACCCATGCATTGGCAGGGTTTCACTGGAACCGCGCTGCGCTGCGCGCTCCATTTTCTTGTAGGTAATATGTGCTTGAAGGATCACGATACTGAACAAAAGGAACCCGCGTATCACCAAGCGCCACTCGCGTGCTTTTCCTGAAGTGAAAAACTTGGGAAAGGTCTGTGGTGGGGTTTCCTTATTTTGGATCAGCATGCGGTACAAACGCCCAAAATCCGGTTTGGCGATGAGGATCGCGAAAATCAACAATTGGGTCGAAAACAATTTTACCGGAACGTCATAGAAAAAATTCAAAGCCACCACATTCACCAAGACCGGAATCAAGATCAGAGCGCCTACCAGCTTGGTTTTCCGATGGAACAGCAAGAGGCCGCCGATCGTTTCCATAAGACCGGAGAAAAACGTGTAACCCTGCGAGGCTCCCATAAAGGTCCATAGGATCCCCATGGGACTTGAATCGCCATAGGGTTGTAAAAGGCGAAAGAAGTAAGGCTCTGAAAATTGCCTTGGTGGAAAAATCTTCGCCAGCCCATAACTCAGCATCATCGCACCCAAGAAATATCGCAATATGACTTCAAAGATGTAATTGAATTGATCGTATTCTTTGGACTTCTTTTCCAAAAACGACCAAATGGCGGTTCCGATCAAGGCCATGATCACGAAGAACAAAAGCAAGACGTAGTCGTAGGTGGTATCGCCACTTCCCAAGGAGAATTCGGTGATGTCCTTTTCTAGATGGAGGATGTGTTTGCCGAACCATGGAATCACTTTATGCAATACCGCATCGACCTGGTCTTGTGGCCAAGAGAAATAATACGATAGATTTAAGGGAAACGGAAAAATGAGCAGACA
Organism: Flavobacteriaceae bacterium; assembly: GCA_013214065.1. Taxonomy (GTDB): domain Bacteria; phylum Bacteroidota; class Bacteroidia; order Flavobacteriales; family Flavobacteriaceae; genus Flagellimonas_B; species Flagellimonas_B algarum. The sequence goes on along the minus strand of JABSPK010000013.1, from coordinate 8,010 downwards.
GCTCAAAATAAAGGTAAATCGAAAAAGGACTTTGTTGTGGATGATCATGGTGTACCGTTTTTTAAAGGATTGGTTTCGAATACGAATCAAAGGGCCAAATATAGTAGTTTGTGATAGCAAACTTTCTTGTTACCTTTCGGACATATGCAGCAAAGGGCACCGTGGTACTATTTATTGCTCCTGATTTTAGCGGGGGAAGCGGTATTTATCTTGCCATTCGTACTACCTAGGATTTTCCGACCGACCGTATTGGACGTTTTTGAATTGAACAATGTCGATTTGGGGCTTTGTTTTTCGGTTTACGGTCTGGTGGCTTTGCCAGCCTATCTTTTCGGCGGACCCTTGGCCGACAAATACCCCCCGAGAAAGCTAATGGCGATCGCACTTTGGATGACGGCATTAGGAGGCTTGGTCTTCGTGGAATACCCCAGTTTGGCCACACTTCAAGTGCTCTATGGCTATTGGGGGTTTACCACCATCTTTCTTTTCTGGGCCCCCATGATCAAGGCGACCCGGGTTTGGGGTGGTAATGCGTCGCAGGGCAAGGCGTTCGGACTGTTGGATGGAGGTCGCGGCTTGACCGGCGCCCTGTTCGGGCTGTTGGGAGTGATCATTTTTTCGGCCTTCCTTTGGGAACCTGCTGAAATCGCCAGTCTTGAAGATCGGAAACAGGCGTTCACCTTCGTGCTGTATACCGCCTCGTTCTTGGTGTTCGTCATCGGCATTTTGGTGTGGTTCTTTATGAAATCGGGAGTCGATGAAAGGCGTATCCAATTGGAACGCATTTCGCCCGAACAAATCAAGGAAGTCCTGAAATTACCAGCGGTTTGGTTGTTGATGGTCATCATTTTATGTGCGTATGTGGGGTATAAGATTACCGATATCATCTCGCAATATGGCGAAGAGGTCATGTTATACAACCAGGTGGACTCAGCTCAGGTCGGTACGTTTTTGCAGTTTTTGCGTCCAACGACAGGTATTTTGTTGGGATTGATCGCCGATCGCTTCAAAATCACCAAATTGTTGTTATGGAGTTTTGTGGTCACTTTGGCAGGGGGGCTACTTTACGCCTCTGGGGTCATTGCCCCGGATACCACCGTATTGTTTTTTATATCGGTGTTCATCATCGGAGTCGGGGTATACGCTAGCCGGGCCCTTTATTTCGCGGTGATGCAAGAAGGGCGGATCCCCCTCGTGTTGACCGGTACCGCGGTCGGTTTGATATCGTTGATCGGGTATACCCCGGATATTTTCGCCGGCCCGGCCTATGGGTATTTCCTCGATGCCTATCCGAAACGGGAAATCGGTTTTCAATACGTCTTTTTAATGCTTGCTTGTTTTTCCCTGATCGGGTTGATAGCGACCTACGTTTATCTTCGGATGCATCGTAGTACCGATGCCTGAAACTGGGTAAAAACCCTATCTAAATTATGGTTAAATCGCATGCGCAACTTTGGCTATTTTGTTATCTTCCGCGTCGAAATCAACCAAAAAACATATGAAGACCATCTACAGCTTTTTGATCGCATCGATCGCTACGTTAACCATGAATGCCCAAGTGAAACCCGGTTGGGCGCGATACCCCGCCATTTCACCCGATGGCCGATCCTTGGTGTTCACCTACAAAGGGGATATCTATCGTGTGGCCTCGAGCGGCGGGGAGGCCAAACAGTTGACGTTTCATGCCGCCCATGATTATAAGGCGGTTTGGAGTAAAGATGGAAAGCACATTGCCTTTGCCTCGGATCGTTATGGCAATTTCGATATTTACCGGATGGATGCCATGGGTGGCCCGGCGACCCGCTTGACCTACCATAGCAATGATGAAGTACCCTATACGTTCAGTGCCGATGATACCCAGGTCCTTTTTGGGGCAGTCCGGCAAGATCTCGCTGAACATCGACAATACCCTACTGCCGCCCAACCTGAACTCTACAGTGTTCCGGTCAAAGGTGGGAGGGTCGACTTGGTATTGACGGTACCCGCGCAGGATGTGCAGTTGAGTGCGGATGGGAAACTGATGGCGTACCATGATAAGAAGGGGTATGAAGATGAGTTCCGCAAACACCACGTATCGGCCATTACCCGGGATGTTTGGACCTATGATGTTAAAACAGGCACCCATCGTATGATCACGCAATTTGCCGGGGAAGACCGTAATCCCGTCTTTGGGCAAGGTGACATGATGTATTTTCTAAGTGAACGCAGTGGTACCTTCAACGTGCACCGCCTCGATTTGACGGCCCCGACCAATGCGACCCAATTGACGAGCTTTGACACCCACCCCGTTCGGTTTTTGAGCTACGGTAGCGGAACCATGGCCTTCAGCTATGATGGCGAGCTTTATACACTTGAAGATGGTGCCGAACCGGTGAAAGTCCCGATAACCCTTCGTACACAAACCGCGGTTAATCCCGATCAATACGTATCGATCCGAAATGGGATCCGTGAAATGGACGTGTCACCCAATGGCAAGGAAATCGCTTTTATCGCCCGTGGTGAAGTTTTCGTGACCTCGGTAGATGGTGAATTGACCAAACGCATTACCAATACCCCTGAGCAAGAGCGCTTCGTTAAGTTTTCATCCGATGGTAAATTCATTGCCTATGCTTCCGAACGCGATGGCAAATGGTCGATTTTCAAGGCCGAAAAGACCCGAAAGGAAGAACCCTACTTCTTCGCTTCGACCCTGATCCGAGAAACACCCTTATTGACTTCGGAGGGTGACAACTACCTGCCTGAATTTTCACCTGACGGAAAATCGATGGCCTATATCGAAGATCGGCGCACCCTAAAGGTCATGGATCTGACCACCAAAGAAGCGATTACCTTATTGACTCCTGAAGAATTGTTCCACATGTCCGATGGTGACAAATATTTCAAATGGAGCCCTGATAGCAAGTGGCTGCTGGTCAGTTGGGGGGTGTCGTTGAACAATGGGGAGATCTTATTGCTTTCGGCCGATGGCAAACAACGCATGAATTTGACCGAAAGTGGCTATTACGATTATTTGCCAAAATGGGTCAACGGGGGTGAACAAATGATTTGGTTCGCCAACCGCGACGGTCTAAAAAGCTATGCGACCAGTGGGCGCACCCAGTCGGATGTATACAGCATGTTCTTTACCAAAGATGGTTGGGACAAATATCAACTGACCAAGGATGAATACAATCTGCAAAAATTGATCGAAGAAAACAAAAAGGAGGATGACAAACCCGCTGAAGACAAAAAGAAAGGAAAGAAGGCGGATGACAAAAAAGAGGCAACAAAGACCAAACCGATGAAGATCGATTGGGAAGATCTCAAGAGTAGAAAAGCACGTTTTACGATCCATTCATCGCGGTTGGGCGACGCGGTGCTTTCGAAGGATGGCGAAAAACTGTATTATTTGGCCCGTTTTGAAAAGAACATGAACCTTTGGGAAACGGAACTCCGGACCAAGAAAACACAAATGCTGATATCGCTTGGTTCCCAATTCGGCCGTCTCCAATGGGACAAAGATCAAGAGAACTTGTATTTATTGAGTAATGGGCGTATTTCAAAAGTCAATCTCTCCGGAAAATCGACCAAACCCATCAAGTTGAAATCCGAACTTGCCCTGGATACCGATGCGGAACGCCAACATATGTTCGACCACATTTGGTTGCGTACCAATGCGATTTTCTACCATTCCGATTTCCATGGACAAGATTGGGATATGCTGCGAACCGAATATGGAAAGTACCTTCCGCATTTGGGCAATAGTTATGAATTCGCTGAAATGGTGTCCGAGTTGTTGGGCGAACTGAACGTTTCACATGCCGGCGGCCGTTTCAACGACAACATTACCAATGGTGATGCCACCGCCTCGTTAGGGATATTTATGGACTATACCCATCAAGGCAACGGCATCAAGATCGCCGAGATTATCAAAGGCGGACCACTCGATAAGGCAGCACTCGATGTCAAGGCCGGGGCCATTATCGAAAAGATCGATGGTGAAACCATTACACCCGATCGCGACGTAGCCAGCTTTTTGAACCGCAAAACAGGTAATTTCACTTTGCTCGAAATCCGTGACCCAAACGCGAATACGGTCCGGCAGCTTACCGTGAAACCCATCTCGTTGCGTGATGAAGGGCGGTTGCTTTACAAACGATGGGTCAAGAAGAACGAAATGGAAGTCTTGGAAAAAAGTGATGGTGCCCTCGGGTATGTCCATATACCGGGGATGAGCGACGGACCCTATCGCGATATTTACGAACGCATGCTCGGAAAATTTTTCGATAAGAAAGCCGTAATCGTAGATACCCGCTTCAACGGTGGTGGTGACCTCGTGGCCGACTTGGCCATGTTCTTCACCGGCGAACCCTTTATTTCATACGAAACCGAAGCCCGTAAGGTAGGCGGGGAGCCGACCTCACGTTGGACCAAACCCACTTTGGCCATTTTCAATGAATCGATGTACAGCGATGGGCATTGTTTTGCCAGTGGCTATACGGATCTTAAAATTGGGAAAACCGTTGGGATGCCGGTTCCGGGTACCTGCAGTTTCGCAGGTTGGGAACGTTTGCCCAATGGCGGTGTCTGGGGTGTGGTTCCGGTCAGTGCCAAGAACAAGGCAGGTGAGTGGATGGAAAACAACCAGACCGAACCGATGATCAAGGTCAAGAACATGCCAGGCATTATTGACCGAGGACGCGACGAACAACTGGAACGCTCCATCGAGGAGCTGATGAAGGACGTGAACTAGTCACCGGTCTTGTCCAAACAATCAGATTCTCGAATGTACTTAACTATGTAAGAACCGGTCATTCTTGTATCGCGAAAACCTCGAAGTGTTTCATGGAAATGCTCTTCGGGTCGATCAAGGAAAAGTGCTGCATGACCTCGGGCATGTGTTGTACTTTTTCGGCAGCTTCGAGGGCCTTGGCTTTCGATTCCCAATAGACAACGTCCAAGAATTCACCAGCTTCGTTCATGGAAGTCGTTCGCGAGAGAAATCCATCGAATTCCTTTACAATGGCATTGGTGGCTCGCATCGCTTGTTGCAAAGAATCGTTGCTGACACCTTGATTCGGTCTGAAAACGACCATTTCTACACAGTTCTTAATACGCATAGGTTCTTGTTTTTGGGCGATGGCTGCTAGACAATACAGCACCATCATCCCGGTTACTATTCGTTTCATTGTCTTGTTTTCAACAAAGATCAAGAGGGAGGGTGACAACCCTATGTCGCGCTAATCTTGTTTATCGGTATTTTTTGAAATAATGGTCTAGGGTGAACTGGTTGGGGGGGAAGGATTCGGAAAGGAATTCCAATTTCGAGATGCGATCTAATCGAAATTCCCGTTGGTCGTTCCGCAATTGACAAAAGGCCACCATGATCCAATGGTCTTGGGTGAAATATAAGGCTAGCGGATTTACGGTGCGTTCCGTTTCCGAACCGTTGGAAGCCTTGTACCGGATGCGTATCGATCGGAACTCAATGATGCAGCGCTGGATATCGATTAGGGAATCACTGCTTTTTGGCGATGGTGATATGCTAGGGGCGATTCGGTCATGAAGTTCGAACACCGTCCGCTTTTCAGTGGTGCGCATTACGGCGGTCACCTTTTCAACCGCCTTATTGAAATACCCGACTAAAGAAGCATCCTTGTTTTGCCCGACCAAGGCACGCGCCGTTACGATCGCTTGTGATTCTTCAGCAGTGAAATGAACGGGGGGCAACTGGTAACCCTCCATGAGGAAATACGCCTCACCTGGTTCATAGCCGATGGGTACACCGGCCTCTTCCAAGGCTTTGATATCGCGATAAATGGTGCGAACGCTGACGTCGAACGTAGCGCTGAGGTCTTTGGCCTTGACGCTTTTGGTGGATTGGAATTTGATCAATATCGCGGTCAATCGGTGTAAGCGTTTCATAGGAAATCGATTAACGGGTGGTTCTTGATTTGATGTTGGCTGCGCAAAGGGCGATGATTTCTTCGATACGCTTTTTACGGGTCTCCGGGCGTTTGGCTTGATGCAACCAATACAGGTAGCTCTTTCGATACCCTGGGGCAAACATCTGAAAGTTTTCAAAGGCTTTTGGATGCGCATCGAATGTGTGCTGCAATTCGTCAGGGATCAGCCCGTTCTCGACATCGTCAAGATCTGACCAGGAGCCATTTTCCTTAGCAACAGCGATCGAACGGTACCCACTTTTATGGATAAGTCCCTCTTTTTCCAATTCGATAAGATGGGTCTTGTTGACCTTACTCCAAACACTTTTCGGTTTTCGACGGCAGAAATATTGCCTACGCTTACCGTTGCCCAGACTTTTTACCGTACTATCGATCCACCCATAGCATAACGCAACCCGTACCGCTTCTTCCCATCGCATGCTGGGTCGGGCATGGTCGACCTTATAAAAAATCAGGTAAATACCTTCTGAACGATCATGGTTGTCGTGCAGCCATTTCCTCCATTGAGTGTCATTTTCAAAATAATGTTCTTCCAGTTGTGACATTAACGTTTTTTGATCGGGGGAGAAGTACGCCTATCCCCCAAATATTGACTACTTTAGTTCACCACCTAACAAATGTATGAATATGAAAAGAGTTCTTTCCCTTGCGGCCGTATGCCTAGTGATGGCCGTTTGTTTGACGAGTTGTGACAAGAAAAGATCGGGGCCTCCCAAGGTTTTGGTGTTTTCAAAGACCATGGGGTTCGAACACGCCTCGATTCCTGACGGGATCCGGGCCATTCAAAAGTTGGGTGATGAAAACGGTTTTGAGGTCGATACCACCACCAATGCGGCCCGATTCACTGATGAGGAACTCCAAAAGTACTCCACTGTGGTATTTTTAAGCACCACGGGTAACGTGTTGGATCATTATCAAGAAGCGGCCTTCGAACGCTATATACAGGCTGGTGGAGGTTATGTCGGGATCCATGCCGCTTGTGATACGGAGTACGACTGGGGCTGGTACGGCAAATTGGTCGGCGCGTATTTTAAAAGTCATCCATTGGGTACCCCTGAAGCGGATTTCATCATTAAAGATCGCTCATTTGTAGCTACGGAGTTTTTTACCGATTCGATTTGGCATCGAACGGATGAATTATACAATTACAAAAGTTTGAATCCTGATGTTAATGTGTTGATCACTGTTGATGAATCAACCTACGAAGGAGGTGAGAACGGCGATTTCCACCCAATGAGTTGGTACCATGAATTTGACGGTGGGCGTTCATTCTTTACTGGTTTGGCCCATACTTCGGAAACCTTTGAAGAGCCTTTGTTTCTGCAGCACTTGCTCGGAGGAATCACCTATGCCATTGGCGAAAACCTCGAATTGGACTATGCAAAGGCTACCACCCAAATCCCGCCTGATACGGATCGATTTAGCAAGAAAACCTTGGTGGTCGGCGAGTTTTTCGAACCAACCGAAATGGCGGTTTTACCGAATAATGACGTACTGATCGCCCAACGACGCGGTGAGATCATGCACTATTCCGCTGAAGAAGGAACCTTAAACCAAGTTGCCTTTTTGGAGGTGTATCACAAAACACTGGAGACCCCAGGAGTCAACGCGGAAGAAGGTTTGATGGGCCTTCAAAAAGACCCTGACTTTAAGAACAACCACTGGGTTTACGCTTATTATGCTCCTAGCGGGGATCAGTGGGTGAATCGCCTGTCCCGATTTAAATTTGAATCTGGAAACTTTGACTTGGAAAGTGAACAAGTTATTCTCGAGGTTGAAAGCCAACGGGAGATTTGCTGCCATACCGGTGGGTCGATCACTTTCGGCCCAGGAGGGTTGTTGTATTTGTCGACCGGTGATAACTCGACTCCATTCGATGAACCGGGTGCGGCTTATGTGAACAACGGTTACGCCCCATTGAACGATTTGCCTGGTAAGGAACAATACGATGCCCGACGTTCTTCGGGTAACACCAATGACCTGCGGGGTAAAATCCTTAGGATCAAAGTGAATGAAGATGGTAGTTACAGCATTCCGGAAGGCAACCTCTTTCCGGAAGGTACGG
>JABSPK010000012.1 GCA_013214065.1 Flavobacteriaceae bacterium | reverse complement strand
TGTTCGATGCCGATCATACGATTGGATCGGATATCCTCGATCTGTCGAAAGCCAACTTCAGAATACGGTTAAGTCGCGCCAGAAAGGACATCTATCATTTTATGAACGACAAATGCGGAGTTGTCAATAAGGCCAATCCCTGTCGTTGCCACAAGAAGGTGACTTTTGCGCTTGACAACAAAGTAATCGATAGCCGCAACTTGCTTTTCAACCGAAAGGAATACCTGAAGTTCAAAGAAGCCATCAAATACGATGCGAATGACATGATGGATTTCATTGATGAAAAATATGCCGAACTGTACCGTAACCTGCCTTATAAGGACGATTTCGACAAACGCAGCTTTTTGGAAGACATCGTCAATGACGAACATGTCAAAAGCCTAATGAAGCTCAACTAGCACCCAACTCCGGTATCATGCCTTGTTTTCAAAGTCGTCACACCTTCCCGATTACCGCTTCTAAGTAGAAAACAAAAACAATGAAATTAAAAATTTGTACAAGTATGGTAGTGTTGTTTATGGGATGGACCACCCAAGCACAGCAGATGGACAAAAAGTTCCACACGCTCCATGTGTCCATGAAGATCAATGCTTCGGCCGATAGGGTTTGGGAAGCCATGGTGCTCGACTATGGGGAAATTTCGAATTTTTCGCCCTACATCTTCGCTTCGAATTACGAAAACGGATCGTTAAAAGGCGTCGAAGGTGCCGAACGCAAGTGTTTTTTCAACAAGAAAGGTTCCCGCTGGTCGCACGAACGGATCATGGCCATCGATGTGAAAAACAAAACAATGCACAACAGCATCATCGATGCTCAAAAATTCCCGCTTGATCTCGACAATTCGCAAGCTTTTTATCGAGCGAAGGACAATGGGGACGGCACCAGCACCGCCAGCTACGAATTCCAATTCCGAACGAAACCTGCTTTTATGGGAGGGCGTGCGAAGGGCAAATTCAAGAAAACGCTAGAAGGTACCTTGATCTGTTAGAAACACTATGTGGAAACCGGTGAAATCGTAAATGGAAGTAATGGAAAATTCAAAGAAATCAAGGGCAAGTATCCGAAAGCCACCGAAATCAAAACCAAGTAAAATGATAACGAATCAAGAAATTGCGAACAGACTGGTCGAATTACTGAACCAAGGCCAATTCGAAACGGTTTATAACGAACTTTTCCATAGCAATGCTGAACATATCGAACCCCAATCCGAACAGTTTGCCCATCTTCAGGTGCTTGACGCGATCAAAGCGAAAGATGCGGCCATGTCGGCACATATCGCTTCGGTCGAAGGACCGGAAGTTGGCCAAGCCATCGTGGCCCGATCGCATATTGGGGTACCTTATAAAATGAAAGTCACCTTAAAGGACGGCAGCTTGATGGATCTTGACGAACTCATAGTTTATCATATCGAAAATGGGAAGATCATAGAAGAGCGTTTCTTTTATTAGTGACCGAAAATCGGATAAAAAAAGCAGGCCCTAAGGCCTGCTTTTCTTTGTTTTCAATCGGGGGAATCTTACTTACCGGTCCCCATGTTGTTTTCAACGTAAGCCTTGAATTTTAGCACGCGGTTTTTAACGGCCGCATCATAATCGGCCCCTTTGTATTTTTCAAAGGTTTTCTTCGAAAGGCCCTTGTACCATACGGTTTCAGTGAACGCCAAGGCATCACCGGGCACCAATTCCCTCTTGACATAGATGTTGCCCGAAGACAGTTTGTGTCGCAGGGTGTAGGATTCGTTCTCAACGATTTCCTCGATTTCGACATCGTACATCTTTCCGGCGCTGACAATGGCCTTGCAATACTCGTTTTTCTTCAGTTCGTCGGGACATTTGACATCTACGATCATTTCGTCCCATTGTTTGAAGTTCGAAAAGTCGGTAAGCGCTTCCCATACCTGCTCTTTGGAGCTATCCAAACTTACGGTGTGGCTAAAGGTTTTGGCGTTGTTCTTGTCTTGTGCGGTTGCCGTGAACGCGATCAAGGCGACCCATAGATATGCTATTCTTTTCATGAGGTAACTGTTAGATGTTTATAGGAATAAAGTTCCCCATCCCCTTGAAAAAGAAGGGTGTCATTTGACACACTAACAAAAATTTAAGAAAATCAGGCCGCGGCCAATTTGCGGCGAATGCGGTGTAAAGTCTCCCTTGAGGTGCCGATCAATGAGGCGAGGATCGTGACGGGTACGATGCGTACCATTTCGGGATCGTTGTTGAGCAGGTCCAAATACCGTTGCTCTACGGTCATTTTTGACTTGTTGTTCGCTTCCAACACCTTGGCCGACAACATCTGTTCAATGATGGTATAAATAAAATTCGCTAGGCGGTCGTTCTTCGATTTTATCCGCAAATAGTCTTCCCGTTTCAATTCACAAAACCGCACATCGGTCAGGGCCACACATTCGTCTTGGGCAATGGTCTGGTTCATGAAATTGTCTAGAATGGTCCAACAAACGTTGGGTCGTACCACCTTTAAGGTAATGCGTTCACCCATATCCGTGTGGGTATAATAATGCAAATACCCCGATTCCAAAAAGTAGATGGAATCGACCCGTTGATGTGGGGTGATCAACAACTCGCCCTTCGCGATTTCGCGTGGGCGGCATTGTCCCAACAAAAAATCCATGTCCGCATCCGGAAGGGTCCCGAATCCATTAAAATACTCGCGTAGCATTTGCATAGATTAAAATTACATGATCCCGACGAAAATCAAAAAGAATGCTTGTTAAAGCCTAAGTATCGCCGAAGTACGGGTGGGATAGGTTTTTTTTACCACCTTTGATCATAACGATGGCATTGGATCGACCGAAAAAGATAAAATTCAGGAACAGTTTCCAACCCGGATCGAAGTTCGACCTGCTTCGGTTAGAGGAACTCTTCACCCGTACCTTTTCGGACCATGATTCCGAAGAGCTCCACAAGATCGATTTCTTTATCGTGCTTTTGATTACCAAAGGCCATGGGGTTCATACCATTGATTTTACCGAATACCCCTATACTGAAGGATCTCTTTTGACGATTGGCAAAGACCAACTGCATCGCTTTCATAAGAAAAAGGGGGTCGAAGGGTATTTGTTGCTCTTCACCGATGACTTTCTGGTAAGTTATTTAGAGGGCTTGGAAGCGCGTAAGACCATGCAATTGTTCAACGAATTGTTAGGGCATCCAATGCTACAGATCCCCAAAGCGGATCGCCCTGAAGTACTGGGAAGTATTCAGCGTATTGAGCATGAATACCGGACCGTGGCGGATTCCCATTCTACCAGTATTATCAGAAGCGAGCTACACATTTTGGTCTCAAAACTCTTTCGGATCAAATCAAAGGGTGAACTGATGGTGGCCGATAGCAAGTACCTGCCTGAGTTCATTCGATTCCAAGATTTGGTCGAGTCGAACATTTTGAACAAATCGCGTGTCAATACCTATGCCCAAATGATGGGTGTGAGCAGCAAAACCTTGAACAACATCACCCAAGCTGTGGTCAAGCAAACGGCCAAAGAAGTAATCGATGCGATATGGATGACGCAGATCAAAAGGCTGCTGATCAACACCCCCCTTTCGGTCAAACAGGTAGCCCTAACCATGGGCTTTGAAGAAACCTCCAATTTCTATAAGTACTTCAAGCGCCATGCCGGTATGACCCCCGAAAGTTTCCGTACAAAACGGTCATAGTTCGTATTTGTACAGTATTTAATCTGATTTATATAGTTAGTTTATTAGTTGTTAAATAGAACTTTACGCCAAATTTAATCCAAACACGGTAATGAAAAAATTTCCCATTAACACAGTGGTTCTCTTGGCTTTCATCGTCATCGGATGTGGTGAAAAGACCAAAAAGGAGCTCCCCGAAACAGAAACACTTGAAATCGAAACACCTATGGAACTGACAAACAAAGAGAAAGTGGTAGCGCTGTTGAACAGCTTCAACACGGGCGACCAAAGTCCCATTGCGTACATCGATGCCACACAGTATAAACAGCACAACCTAGCCGTTGGTGATGGCTTGGAAGGTTTTGGCGAAGTCATGAAAAATGCCCCTGAAGGTGGGTTCAAGGCCAATGTGGTCCGGGCTTTTGAAGATGGCGATTTCGTGTTCACCCACACCGAATACGATTTTTTCGGCCCCAAAGTAGGTTTTGATGTTTTTCGATTCGAAAACGGAAAAATCGTGGAGCATTGGGATAATCTCGCTGAGATCACACCGCCCAACCCAAGCGGCCGTACCCAACTTGACGGTAGCACGGACTTGAAAGACCTAAACAAAACCGAAGCGAACAAAACCTTGGTCAAAGGCTTTGTTACCGATATCCTCTTGAATGGAGAGAGTGATAAAATGACCGAGTACATCAATACGGAGCAATACCTGCAACACAATTCGGCTGTAGCCGATGGGTTGGATGGTTTGGGGGCCGCCTTGGCCTATTTCGCAGAAAACGGATTGGTGATGGAATACGACACCCTACATCAGGTGATGGGTGAAGGCAATTTTGTCTTGACCCTTAGTGAAGGTAAATTCGGTAAGGGTGAACATGTAGCCTATTACGACCTCTTCAGGGTAGATAACGGCAAGATCGTCGAACATTGGGATGTCATCCAGCCCATCCCACCCAAATCGGAATGGAAAAACGACAACGGTAAATTCTAAGAACTGTTCAACAAGCCCGCCTCGAGCGGGCTTTTTTAATAACTCATGCCTTATTGTTGATTATCATTGCCCGCTTCGCTTCGAACTTTACCGGTTTTTAGCGTACTTCACCAAAACTTAGCGAATGACCATTTTTGTGGATATGGATGAGGTCATGGCCGATGCCTATCAAAAGCACATCGACCTTTACAATGCCGATTTCGGTGCGAACTTTACCAAAGACCAATGTTGGGGCAAAGAGTTTTGGCGCTGCGTGCCCGAAGCCCATCAAGACAGCGTGCACGGTCATGCCTCGCGAGTGGGTTTTTTCATTGACCTCAAGATCATGCCCGATTGCCAGGAGGTTCTGGAGGAACTCAACCGCAAACACGAGGTATATATCGCATCTGCGGCCATGCAGTTTCCGAATTCACTTAAAGAGAAATCCGATTGGCTGGACGCTAATTTTCCGTTTATCACTTGGCAACAACGGATCCTATGCGGTCATAAACACGTGTTGAAAGGGGATGTGTTGATCGATGATCGCGCCTATAATCTAGAGCGGTTTGAAGGGCGATCGATTATCTTTACGGCACCGCATAATGTTGACGCCGGGCCGTTCGAGCGAGCAGGGTCTTGGCGAGAATTGGGTGATTTGCTATTGTAAATGAACGTTCGAAGGTACATATTCATCTTGTTTACCGCGCTGGCGGCCAGTTGTGCCGGCCAGGGGCAATTGATCGAAGGGGTCGAGGACATCCAACTGCACGATGAGCTACATTACTACCTGTATTATCCGGAATCCTATGAAACCAAAACCGATGAGGAGTTTGGATTGTTGTTGTTCTTGCATGGGGGCGGTGAATCGGGTGCTGCCTTGGAAGAAATCAAGAAAAACGGCCCCCCAAAACTTTTGGTCGAAGGCAAACAGTTCCCGTTTTTAGTGCTGGCACCCCAAAATCCGTATAAGAAGCAATGGTGGAATATCCATGCGGTGAAGCAATTACTCGATCATATCGTAAGCTCGAACCGTGTCGATACCGATAAAATCTATCTCACCGGACTGAGTCGTGGGGGAAGTGCCGCTTGGAACCTGGCGGTGCAATACCCTGAGACCTTCGCTGCGCTGGCGGTGGTCTGCGGTATGGCCCCGGCTCCTTATGCCCATTGGCTCGATAAGGACATGCCGATTTGGGTGTTTCATGGCGATGAAGATCCCGTCATTCCCGTCAGTGAATCCGACATCATGGTCGCTAAACTGCGCGGTATGGGTTTTGACGTCCGCTATTCCCGATACGAGGGGGTAGGTCATAACTCTTGGGAGCAAGCCTATACCAACGATGCGCTCTACGAATGGATGAACGATCAAAAACGGGACCGATGAAACAGTGTTGCGTCCTGCTTTTCGGTTTGCTTTTTATTGCCTGTGGGCCTTCTCCTAAAAGTGCGGAAAAGGGATCGGATATTGAAGAAATCACGGCCATTATCAGTGATTCCGTACGAACGGATACGGTCCCGAAATTCATTCCGAAAAGCTTTTCCGGTATCCATGACACCACCTTTGTCCGATTAGCCGATTTTTCAGATGCTTTTGCATACGATCTTCGGTATGCCACCGAGAATAATTTTCTAAAGGCCAAGGTGTACGACTGTGCCGAGTGTTATGTTCGGGCAAGAACGGCAAAGGCCTTGTTGGTGGTAAACGCTGCATTTCTTAAAAAAGGATATCGCATCAAATTTTATGATTGCTACCGCCCCAATGCCGTGCAATACAAAATGTGGGATCTGGTGCCCAACCCGCAATACGTTGCCAATCCGGTTAAAGGGTCCATCCACAATAAAGGTGGGGCCGTTGATATCACCTTAGTCGATTTAAACGGTTCGGAACTCGACATGGGCACCGATTTCGATTATTTCGGTAAAAAAGCATACCACGACATGCTGGATTTGCCCGATACCGTGCTGCAAAACCGTCGATTGCTCAAAAATACCATGGAAGCAAACGGGTTTTGGTCCATCCGTACCGAGTGGTGGCATTATAACCTGCAGGGAGGGTCGAAACAAAAAGTAGCCAATTTCAAATGGCCGTGCCCAACGGAACCGTAACCCTTATTCTACGGTAAAAAAGAACGACCGCCGTTCTTGACTGACGTTTTCAACCGAATAACCTACACCGCATTTCGAGAGTCCGAGATAATCATCACGCCCAGAAACGGGATAGTTGTCAAGAAGTTCGGTATTCAGGTTCCCATTACGTAAACGAACGGGTTCTAACCAACTCAACACATAGTCTCCCGGTGCTAACGCGACCAGTCCGACCCGGTATTCGAATTCGGATTCGCTTGCTGAAATCGGGGCGATGGCGATCAATTCCGACTCCGGACAAGCTCCTAGAACATCCGTGCTGCCAATCGAAGCGATTACACTGAATTGGTCAAGGGCTTCTTCGGTATTGTTGAAATCGTCGCCCTGAACGAGGCGCATCACACTGATGATATCACGGGTCGAGGGCTCCATGCTGGGTACCGAGTCACCGGTATCCGAATTGACCAGCATTGAAGATACTTTGCCATTGATCCAAAGGGTATCATTGATGGCATAGGTAAAGGCTTCTGAAATTCGGACTTTGAAGGCATTGCGCTCCAATGAGGGGCCGATCAATTCATCTGCTGGATCGCAAAGTGCGGCCAAGAACAGAGGGGTCGTGGCCAAAAGCAACCCGAGTTTCCGTTTCGTTTGTTTCATTTTCATGTCGTTTATACCTTGAAGAATGCTGAGATGGTCAACCCCTACCCAAAGTTGTTTACCAAAAGGTAAAGTTTGGGTTAAGAATCTTCTTTGGGTCTGGTTCGGATTTTGGGTTGGATGGGAATCCAGATCTCTTCTTCCGACTCGGGATCGTTGTTTTTGTAGTTGGGGCCCAACACTTCGAAATGGGGCCGATCATCAAGTTCATAGGCCGAATTTGGCAGCCATATTGCATAAATGTATTGGAATATGGACGGGTCGGCACTGGAGCCTTTGTAATCGAAAACCGCATACGATCCGCCTGCCAGATCGAAGGATTGCATCCCATCCGGTATCCCCTCATAGGTCGTGACTTCGACCGCCGCCCATTTTTCGAAAGACCGCATCGGATCAAAGCGTTCATAAAAATCGATAGGATAGACCTGCAGGGAGTATTTATCGGTTCCGAGGCGTTGACTTACTTCCCGTATCCGAGGCCCGAAGCCACCCCATAAGCTTGCCGTGGTATTTTGGGCAACGCTCATGACCAATGACATACCGATCAGTTTTTTAGGGTTTAGGGTTTCAATTCTGGGTTCCATCGGTTTGTTTTAAATGGTGGTAACAGGCAAAGATGGTTTTCATCTCATTGAGCATTTCCGGGGACAATCCGACCTTACGTTCTTTTTTAGGGCCTTTGAAGGTAATCGTCACTTCCTCTTCCGAAGCTGAAAGGGCCTCGAAAAGCCTGTTGAAATTTTCGGTATTCGTCTCAATGGTGCAGTACTCAAACCCGTTATCATTGGTTTTGACCCAGTTCAAGAAATAGTCATGATCCTTTGCACCGACGGTCATTCGTATCTCTTCAATACCGAGGGTAGGCCGCCCATTGGTATAATTGACCATTTCAAGATACAGTTCTTGCGAAGTATTAATGAACAAATAGAGATAGGCTCCGCTTTTTTCTTTTTTGGTCACTGCTTTGAAACTCGCATCAGGTTCGATAAATAGTGCGCCTTTGTCGCGGCTCAATTTCAATCGATTGGCGGTTAAAAGGTTATCGGTTATCCTTGTCGTATCGGCTTTGGGGATGTTGAAATACTGCAATCCTTCCAAATAAGCGATATGTCTCGTCAGCTTCGCCTCGAAATCGCGGTCTTTGGCCATGCTGAGCACACCGTTCAGGCTTTTCACAAAAGCATCCCGTTTGGCCGGGGTGGCAGCATCCACGGTTTTCATTAAAGAGTTATAGGTCAACTCCGCCAAGCGTTGGTTTTTCCGCTGGGCTTGTATTGGGTTTAGCACGCCAAGCAGCAACAGGCAAAAAAAGAATCTCATAAGGTAGTCAATGGTGTTCGTTCGGTGTGGAAGATACGCAAATTGTAGCGTGTCGAATGCATCAGTGGTTTATTTTGGTACAACTTAAGACCAAGCGATTTCCATTAGCATCCGTGGTAAAGAACAAGTAGGCCGAACCTCCATCGGCAATGCGGTGTTTCTTGCGTATTTGGGCTACGTTGATCGGAAAGTTCCGGGTGCTGATATTCGCTTTATGATGCGGAAGGTTCCGCATGGCCTCTTTGCTATAGGGGTAGATAGCTACTATTTTAAAACGCCTGCCCGGAAAATCGATCAAGATGTCACTGGTATACAAATGGGAGTGTTCCGCTATTTTGCAAACGGCGAACCGCTTGGCGATCGTACGGAAGCCACCGGATTTCATAAGTGCGGCATGGGGCTCGTACAAGTAGGTTTTCGGTGACGCGTAACGTACCTCGGCCAATTCCTCCTCCTCTTGGGTGAAGCGGAATTCAGTTACCTCACCTTGACCGAGGTTAATGGCAACGATGTTCGGGGCACCCTTATGCCCTTTTTGCAACATCCAAAGCAACTCCTTCACTTCGTTTTCCAAGGCGACCACGTAAATCGTTGCTACATGATCCAATTCCCGCAACCCTTGTTTGATATCAAGCAGGGGAGCGGTCTTTACCAAAATGGATTTGGCATGGCCAAAAAGTAGAGACAAACGTTCCGGTACGTTGGGGATGCAATCAGCTAAAAAGTACACCTTATTGGCGCTGGCATCCCGTCGCGATGGATCGACATAAATCCAATCGAATGGGATTGGGTCGTCTGCAAGGACTTCAAAACCATCCTTGGCAAAACAATCGATATTGGAAATGTTAAGCATGCTGAAATTATGGGCTGTGATTTCAGAGAGCTCGGGGTTACTTTCACAATGGAAGACCGTTTCGAATCGTTGCGCGAAAAAGTAACAATCGACACCGAGTCCACCGGTAAGATCGATCAATCGTTTTCCTTCGAGAAGGGAGGCTTTGAAAAGAGCGGTCGCTTCGGAACTACTTTGTTCGATATGCACCTTCTTCGGATAGTAGATCTTCGCGCTCTCGAACCATGTGGGCAACTTCTTGCGACAGCGTTTTTTGCCTTCTAACTGCTCGGCCAGCTCTTGTTGCGTAACCGATTCAAAAATCGGTTTTTTCAATAAAACTGACATGATGTCAGTGCTCCAATTTTTTGATATAAATTCTTGTATTCCAGTATTTAAAATACTTTTATTCAAAGCAACACTATAGGTTTTTAGTGAACTTCCGCACAAAGGTGTTTTCCGCTAAGAACTCCTTTAAAATCACCTTGATGGCAGTGTATCCGGGTACGGCGATGACCATGCCCACGACACCGAACAACAGTCCTGCGATAATGATGACCAAGAAGATTTCCAAAGGATGCGATTTGACCGAATTCGAGAATATTATGGGTTGTGAAAAGAAGTTGTCGATCAATTGGCCGATCGCCAAACCGATGAGGACATAGGTGGCTTTGGGTAAGATAACGGAACTGAAATCGGCGCCCAGATAACTGGTCATGGTCAGGGTGACCATGATGACCCCTCCGATAATCGGACCAACATATGGAATGATGTTGAATAAGGCACACAAGAATGCAATGACGATGGCATTTTCAACACCAACGATCAACAAGGTGACCGTATAAATGACGAACAGGATGAACAGTTGCAATAAGATGCCACCGAAATACCGTGACAACAGGTTGTTGATCTTATCGATCGATTTGACCAAATTACCTTCCCGGTTATCGGGTACGAATATGAGTAGTCCGTTTTGAAAGAGCTTGCTGTCTTTTAAAAAGAAAAAAGAGATGAAGAGTACGGAAAACAATCCGATACTGAAATTGCTCAACACACTGATGAAGGAGTTCAAGAAATTCGGAATAAAATTCAAGTTCAAGCCTTCAAGGACGCTCTTTTCCAAATCGGAATCCTGTAGCATCTCATTGACGTTGGCCGGGGTGGCCCCGAAGTAATCAACGATCTGGACGTAAAGCGTATTGATATTCTCCTTCAAATCCTCAATGCTCAACAACGACAGGTTACGGCTCTGTTCGTTGATCAAGGGGATGAACAAGGCCAAGATGCCTATGAAAACGGCCAACATCAGTCCCATGGCCGCAATGACCGCTAGGGTATTCGGGAACTTCAGTTTCCGCCTCAAAAAGAGGACAATGGGCCGCCCCAGTAAGGCGATAACCGCTGCAATCGCCAGATAGGCCAATACCGAACGTATTTGATATAAAAAATAAAAACTAAGAACGATGGCCGTCAGGATCAAAACAGCGCGTAGGATACCATTGGTTATGGTGTTGGATTTCATATCGGTCAGGATTTAAAAACGTAATCAATAATGTTGGCCCCCATCCGCAAGGCCCGTAATCTCACTTCTTCAGGGTCGTTATGTACCGCAGGGTCTTCCCAACCATCACCTAGATCACTCTCAACGGTGAACAAAAGCAACAAGCGGCCTTGATCGATTATACCGAAGGCTTGCGGACGTTGCCCATCGTGTTCATGGATTTTCGGCAGGCCTTGGGGGAAATCGAATCGTTGGCTAAAAAGCGGGTGGTCGCTACCCAATTCGATCAATTCCTTATCAGGGAAGACTTTCACCAGTTCCTTTCTGAAATAAGGTGCCAGGCCATAATTGTCGTCAACATGCAAAAAGCCTCCCGATAAGAGATAGGTGCGAAGGTTTTCGGCTTCTTCGGTGCTAAAGAACACATTGCCATGCCCGGTCATATGCAGGTACGGATATTGAAAGATGGTCGGGCTTCCGACTTCGACGGTAACCGGCTCAGGGGCGATACGCGTATCGATCTCGCTATTGCAAAACCGGATGAGGTTCGGCAAAGCGGTCGGATTCGAATACCAGTCGCCGCCCCCGCCATACTTTAAGATGGCCAGTTCTTGTCCCGATACCTGGAACATCACAAAAAAAGTTAAAATCAAAGTCCAGTCCGTAAGTTGCCGCATAAGGATTCGAATAATTAAGCAATTCAAATGTACAGTAATCATGGTTAAGAAAATCGTAATTCCCGTTGTTGTGTTCGTAGCAATGACCACAACGGCCTTTTTAAAGGTCAAGGAAGTTGAGGAAAAGCGCACTGAAAATACCGCGGTTGAGGCGGTGTATACCCCCGTTGTAGTTTTGGAACTGTTCACTTCCCAGGGTTGTTCCAGTTGCCCACCTGCCGATGTGGTGCTCGACGAATTGAAAGATCGTTTTCCGTCAGAAGTGTTCGCCCTTTCCTACCATGTCGACTATTGGAACTATATCGGTTGGGAAGACCCCTTTAGCAAATCAAGCTATACCCAAAAGCAGCGCTTTTACAACCGCAAATTCAAATACCGAAGTAATTATACCCCGCAATTGGTGGTGAATGGAAGGGAACACTTCGTAGGATCGAATAAAGCCAAGGCCTATGCCAAGGTGGATCAGTATGCTTCTTTGAAGGCGCCCAATCAACTGGCCATAAAAGGGACGGCCAATGAGGCAGGTAGGGTCGGCTTCGAGTACGAAATCGAAGGTCCCATAGCTGCGAAACAATTACGGGCCGTCTTGGTATTGAACGAACGGACCACCGTAGTCAAACGCGGGGAAAACCGAAACCGTACCCTTAAAAACAGCAATATCGTCGTGGCCGAAACCTATATCAAGGACCTGGCCTCGGCTGGCAAGGCGAGCATCCGGATTCCGCCAATAGTAGGCAAAAATGAAGCGTTGACCCTCATGCTTTTTACCGAAACCGAAGATCTCGACATTACGGCTGCCGCAAAAAAGGCGTTGTGAGCTTCAACTATTGATCATGGCGATTGTACTGCAAGCGACGATTGCAGCTGTTTCGGTGCGTAGCCGGTTTTTGCCCAAAGATATCGGTAGGAAGCCGGCATTGAGGGCACGATCAACCTCTGGTTTTGAGAAATCGCCTTCGGGGCCGATGAGGATGACGATGTCTTTATCGGCCGCGGCCCGACGTTTCAATTCCATTTTTTCACCTTCATGACAATGCGCGATGAATCGAAGATCCCCTTCGACATCTTTCAAAAAATCGGAAAGGGGCGTCAGGGGGTTCAGTTTGGGCAAATAAGTCTGAAGCGATTGCTTCATGGCCGTCTCCAGTACTTTTTGCAACCGTGGTTCTTTCAAGGCCTTTCGTTCGGAATGTTCACATAGAATAGGAGTGATTTCATCAATGCCAATTTCCGTGGCCTTTTCCAAAAACCATTCAAATCGATCGTTCATTTTGGTTGGGGCCACTGCCAAATGCAAATGGTGAAGCCTCGGAATGGTCTTCACTTCGTCGATCAATTGGGCCTTGCATTTTTTCGGGTTCGCTTCCAAGATCTCCGCTTCGAAACGATATCCTTTACCGTTGGTGATCGTTAAGGTGTCACCGGGGTTTTTGCGTAGTACCCTGACGATATGCTTGCTTTCGGCTTCCGAAAAAAAGAACTGTTTGAAACTGCCATCCAAAGACGGGTTGTAGAATAGTTGCATGCTGTGCGCTTTTAGGCCAATTCTAGGCCGCGATTACGACTGCTAAGTTAGCCACTGATTTTGTATCGCGCCCTCGCGGCGATATCCTGCTTACTGAATTCACCATTCAGGAACTTCAAATACCCAACGATACCGATCATGGCCGCGTTGTCGGTGCAGTAGGCAAATTTAGGGATGTAGGTCTGCCAACCCCTTTTTTCGGCATCTTTCAGACGTTGTCGTATACCTGAATTCGCCGCGACCCCACCGCCAATGGCAACTTGGTTGATTCCGGTTTCCGCTACCGCCTTTTCCAATTTATCCATCAAAATGTTCAAGATGGTGTATTGGATCGACGCACAAATGTCGTCGATATGGGTCTTGATGAAATCGGGATCTTTTTTGGTATTCTTTTGGATGAAATAGAGGATGCTGGTCTTGAGTCCACTAAAGCTGAAATTCAAGCCTGCTACCTTGGGTTTTGGAAATGGGAATGCTCTTTGATTGCCGTTTTGGGCCTTCTTGTCGACCAATGGGCCACCAGGATAGGGTAAACCCAATAACTTGGCGCTTTTATCGAATGCTTCGCCAACGGCGTCATCAAGGGTTTCACCGAGTACCTCCATTTCGAAATGATCGTCGACTTTGACGATTTGCGTATGTCCGCCACTGATGGTCAAGGCCAAAAAGGGAAAATTCGGCGCGCGCTGGGCCTCATCACGAATGAAATGGGCAAGGATATGGGCTTGCATGTGGTTGACCTCGATCAGGGGAATGCCCAAGCCCAGGGCCATCGATTTGGCAAAGGAAGTTCCGACCAGCAGGGATCCCAATAGACCAGGGCCTCTGGTAAAGGCTATGGCCGAGAGTTGATTTTTAGCGATATTTGCTTTGGCCAAAGCCTGATGTACAACGGGAACAATATTTTGCTGGTGCGCCCTTGAAGCCAGTTCAGGGACCACACCTCCGTATTGCCGATGTATTTCTTGGGTCGCGACAACATTGCTGAGCACTTCGTCGTTACAAAGGACAGCTGCCGAAGTGTCGTCGCAAGAAGATTCAATGGCCAGGATATAAATATTTTGGTTCTCCACCGCTTTTGGAACAAAAATTGAAACGCAAAGATAAACCGTAAAGCCCTATCAAAAAACTAAGAAAAATACTGGTTCGTCTTTTGTTGGCGCTTTTGCTGCTTTTTGTTCTGGCGACCATCGTGTTTTCCCTTCCGGTGGTGCAGACCGGCCTGGCGAAAAAGGCTACGGATGGATTGAATGCGGAGTTCGGCACCAACATCCAGATCGATAGGGTACAGATCACCCCGTTCAACCTCAATGCGAACATCAAGGGCATCTATGTCGAAGACTACAGGCAAGACACCCTTATTTACATCCAAAAATTAACGACCTCCGTGTTGAGTGCCCGAAATATGATCAATGGGGACTTGGAGTTCGGCGATATCGAAGTCGACAGCTTGCTTTTGAATATGAAGACCTATAAGGGTGAAACCGATACCAATCTTGATGTCTTCGTCGATAAGTTGGACGATGGACAACCTCGAAAACCCGGTACTCCCCCCTTTTTGATGACCACTGCGTCGATCCAGATCAATGATAGCCAGTACCGTTTGTATGATGAGAACCTTGAGGTACAAGAGGTCTTGTATTTCGATCAACTTGCCGTATCGGCTTCCGATTTCCAGATTCTGGGCCCCGATGTGACCATGCAGATCGATGCCCTTTCATTGATCGACAAACACGATATCCGTTTGGAACAGCTCACTACAAGTTTTTCCTACACCAAACAACATATGCGTTTCGATTCGTTGACGATTCGAACGCCCGAATCTTCCTTGCATGGAAGACTGCATTTCAATTATAACCGAGAAGATTTTTCAAGCTTTCTCGATAAGGTCAAAGTCGATGCGGAATTCATTGATTCGAAGGTTTCGTTCAATGAAGTGAACCGATTTTACAATGAGTTCGGAGCGGACAAGACCACCACCTTTTCCACCAAGGCTTCGGGGGTCTTGAACGACATCACCTTTATCGATTTGGTCTTGTTGTCAGGCAATACCGGGGTGAGGGGCGATTATCGTTTTCGAAACCTATTCAATGCCCAGGCCCCGTTTATCATGAACGGAGACATGGAAAGTGTGACCTCAAGCTATTACCAGCTTCGCGGCTTGTTGCCCGAGATTTTAGGAAAGAGCATCCCGACCTCCTTCCAAAAATTCGGTCAGTTCACCATAAGGGGTACTTCGGAAATCACGGAAAGCTCCATAGATGCCCAGATCAATCTGAGCACGGCCATCGGCAGCAGTTACTCTGACCTTCAGATGACCAATATCGACAATATCGACGATGCTTCGTATCGCGGGTTCATCTCCTTGATCGATTTCGACCTCGGCACTTTTATCGATAATGACAAATTCGGAACGGCCACCTTGGACGTCAATGTCGAAGGCAAGGGCTTTATAGCCGAATACTTGAATACGGAGGCCATCGGGGAAGTCTATAAGATGGAATTCAATAACTACGAATACCAGAACACCAAGATTTCGGGTATTTTGAAGGATGAGCTTTTTGATGGTTCGCTGATCTGTAACGACCCCAACCTTAGGTTCGATTTCAAGGGGTTGGCCGATTTCAGTTCCAATCGAAGTGAGTTCAATTTCAGGGCCGATGTCGATTATGCCAATTTGAAACAATTGAATTTCATCAACGACAGCATTTCGATTTTTAGGGGTAACATCAATATGGATATTGCCGGCAATACCCTTGATAATCTCGATGGGGAGTTACAATTCACCAATACCGCCTATCAAAACAAGAACGACACCTACTTTTTTGAGGATTTTGCCATTTCATCGACCTTCGAACAGGATTCCATCCGCAATATCCAAATCATATCACCTGATATCATCACCGGGTACATGAAAGGGTATTTCAAAGTGAACGAGTTGGGGCGGTTGTTCCAGAACTCGATCGGAAGCATTTATACCAACTACCGGCCCTATGAAATTTCGGACGGCCAACACATGAATTTCAATTTTAGGATCTACAACAAAATCGTCAACATCTTCTTTCCAGAAGTGAGTTTCGGCCCGAATACCTTCATCAGAGGGGATATCGTCGCCGATAAAGGGGATTTTAAATTGACCTTCAAATCACCGGGCATCGAGGCATTCGACAATGGACTTGACGGTATCGAGCTCAAGATCGACAATAAGAACCCCTTGTTCAACACCTACCTTTCCGTAGAGAATATGTCGACCATTTATTACGATGTACAAGACTTCAGTTTGATCAACACTACCCTGAAGGACACCCTGTTCTTTAGAACGGAGTTCAAAGGCGGTAGTCAATTCAATGATCGTTATAACCTCAATTTTTACCACACCTTCAATGAAGAGAACAAATCGGTCATCGGTTTGAAACGATCTGATATCAGTTTTAAGGACAACATCTGGGTCTTGAACAAGAACGGGAACAACCGGAACAAAGTCATCTTAAACCGTACTTTGGATAGCATCCAAATCCAAGAGATCGTCATGGACAATAACAACGAAGAACAGATACGGCTTCGTGGTGAACTCGCCGATTCGACCTACAAGGATCTGGAGTTGCAATTCAAGATCGTTTCCCTTGATAAGATCACCCCTGAAATCGATAGTTTGCGCTTGGGTGGCGAGGTCAACGGCTTTTTGAACGTACTCCAAAAGGATGGAAAATACCTGCCATCATCGAGTCTTGACATAACCGATTTTTCGGTCAACGATTTGGTCATGGGGGATATGGAGGTTGTGATTTTCGGGAATAATGACCTAAGCGAATTCGGCGTCAATACCTGGCTCAATCAGGAGGGTACCGAACGGTTTAGCCTGAACGGGAATCTGTTCAATGATCCGGATCGGACCACAGTCGATCTACAAGCCTCTTTCACCGAATTCGACCTTACGCCCTTTGCCCCCTTGGGAGAGGATGTCATATCGAACATCAGGGGTTATTTGAATGGGAATGCGCGGATTACCGGTGCGGCCGAGAACCCGGAGATCAACGGTACCCTGACTTTGAACGAAGCCGGTTTGGGAATTCCGTATTTAAACGTCGACTATGAATTTTCGCCCTTGTCGCGTATACGCTTGTTCGACCAAACCTTTTATTTCGAGAATATCGGTTTGACCGATAGTGCCGAACGTACTACGGGTATTTTGGACGGAACCATCAGCCATACCGCTTTTGGGGATTGGAATCTCGATTTGAATATGGATACCGATAGTGAACGCTTGATGATCTTGAATACCGACTACGATGAGGAAGCCTTGTATTACGGGAAAGGTTTTGTCAACGGTTCAGGAAGGATCCATGGGCCGACCACAGCCTTGAATATCGAATTCGATGGTGCCACGGCACGGGGGACGGAACTAAAGATCCCGTTGAGCGACCTCACCAGTGTCGGGGATTACTCGTTTATCAATTTTATCGAAAAGAACAAGGGGACGACCATTGATGAGGAGCGGGTGCTCGACGACTATGAAGGCATTGAAATGGCGTTTGACCTTGCGGTTACCCCGGAAGCCGAAGTCGAGATCGTGGTCGATCCACAGACCGGAAGCTCGTTAAAGGGAACGGGTGAGGGATTATTGTTGATGGAGATCAATACGAACGGGAAGTTCAACATGTACGGCGAATTCGTCGTGGTGACCGGAAAATACAACTTTAAGCGGGGCGGGGTGATCGATAAGACGTTCACCGTGCGCCCTGGGGGTACCATTCTTTGGGAAGGCGATCCCTTAGCGGCACAATTGTCATTGGATGCCGTCTATGCGCTCAATGCGAACCCGGCACCATTACTCGATGATCCGAGCAGCTCACGTCGAAGTATCCCCACCGAGGTAGTAGTGCGCTTGGAAGGGGAGCTGGAAAGTCCGACCATTGATTTCGATATTGAATTTCCAGGAACCAGCTCTGTCATCAAATCGGAGTTGGAATACCGGTTGCAAGACCCGACTATCAAGAGTGATAATGCCTTTTTCCTATTGGCCCAAGGTACCTTCGTCAATAGGATCAGTCAGCAAGCCGTGACCGGGAACCTGATCCAGACGGCCTCAGGCTTGTTGAACTCCGTCTTGGGTGGTGGCAACGACAAATTCAATTTCGGCCTTTCATATGAACAAGGCTATACCGCTTCTGAAATCGATACCGACGATCGTATCGGGGTCAGTGTATCGACCCAGATATCCGATAAGATCCTGTTGAACGGTCGGGTAGGGGTACCGGTCGGGGGAGTCTCCGAGACCGTTGTGGCCGGTGATGTCGAAGTACAGATCTTATTGAATGAAGAAGGCACGCTGAGCGCCAAGATCTTCAATCGTGAGAATGAAATCAACGAATTCCTGGCCGAACGTCAAGGGTACACCCAAGGGGTTGGGTTATCGTATCAGGTTGATTTTGAAGACTTCAAAGATCTTTGGCAACGTATTTTCAAGAAAAAACAAGACAGTACCACCTTGAAAAAGCCACCTGCGCAACAACAAAATGTGATGGGGCAAGACAGTTTGATCCGATTTTACGCCAAAAAGCCATCAATCCGGCAATAAATCCTACGATTTCGTCTATTTTTTGTACAATAATTTTACGAAATCGTTTGAGGATTTTAGATACCCTAAAATAAGCGATAGCGCATTTTTTAATTGAAAGAAGTTCACTAGTTTTGATCTCTTAAAATTTACTATGGCCAACAAAATCAGGAAAGTAGCCGTATTGACGTCAGGAGGGGACTCGCCGGGAATGAACGCGGCGATACGATCCGTAGTACGTACTTGCGCCTTTATGGAGTTGGAATGTGTGGCGGTCTACAGAGGATATCAGGGCATGATCGATGGGGATTTTAAGGAAATGAACGCCCGTAGTGTCAATAACATCATCAACAAGGGGGGCACGATTCTAAAATCGGCCCGTTGCGAGGATTTCAGGACGCCTGAAGGAAGGAAAAAAGCCCATGAACAATTGGTCAAGGCCGGCATCGATGCCTTTGTGGTCATCGGTGGTAATGGGAGTTTCGCAGGGGCCCTTAAATTCAACGAGGAATTCAATTTCCCGGTCATGGGGATACCGGGCACGATCGACAACGACATTTTAGGTACTTCCTTTACCATAGGTTTCGATACGGCCATCAATACCGTGGTCGAAGTGATCGATAAGATCCGTGATACCGCTAGTTCGCACAACCGCTTGTTCTTTATCGAGGTCATGGGCCGCGATGTGGGGCATATTGCCTTGAACGCAGGAGTAGGTGCCGGAGCAGAGGAAATTTTGATCCCTGAACAAAATCTTGGCTTGGAACGACTTCTCGATTCCTTAAAACGAAGTAAGAAATCAGGGAAATCATCAAGTATCGTCATTGTTGCCGAAGGCGATAAGACCGGTAAAAACGTTTTCGAACTCAAAGAATACGTAGAAGAGCATTTGCCGATCTATGATGTTCGGGTTTCCGTTTTGGGTCACATGCAACGCGGGGGTAACCCAACCTGTTTTGATCGGGTATTGGCCAGTAGAATGGGGGTTAAATCGGTCGAGGCCCTTTTGGAAGGAAAAACCAATTATATGGTAGGTGTCCGTGACACCAAACTGATCTTGACGCCCATCAGTGAAGCGATTAAGGCACATACCGAAATTGACGCGGAACTCATCAGGGTTTCGGATATAATGACTACATAATCATAACTTAAAATAAAAGGATAATGTCACAAGTAAAAATAGGGATTAACGGATTTGGAAGAATTGGCCGTTTGGTCTTTCGGGCCAGCGTAAAACGCGACAATGTGGAAGTGGTCGCCATCAACGATTTGTTGGATGTCGAGCATTTGGCCTACCTATTGGAATACGATTCGGTACATGGCCGTTTCGATGGCACCGTTGAAATCAAGGACGGCCATTTGGTCGTTAACGGGAAAACCATCAGGATCACCGCCGAAAGAGACCCAAAAAACCTTAAATGGGATGAGGTCGGAGCTGACATCGTTGCGGAATGTACCGGAATATTCACCACTTTGGAAACTGCCCAATATCATATCGATGGTGGTGCTAAAAAAGTGGTTATTTCAGCGCCTTCGAAAGACGCCCCGATGTTCGTTATGGGTGTCAATCACCACGAAGCCAAAGCAAGCGATACCATCGTTTCGAACGCTTCCTGTACGACCAACTGTCTTGCCCCAATGGCCAAGGTCCTGAACGACAACTTCGGTATCGAAGAAGGATTGATGACTACCGTGCACGCCACCACGGCTACCCAAATGACCGTTGACGGACCGTCAAGAAAAGACTACCGCGGTGGTCGAAGTGCCATGATCAACATCATTCCGGCTTCTACCGGTGCGGCGAAAGCGGTCACCAAGGTAATACCTGCCCTTCAAGGCAAATTGACGGGGATGGCCTTTAGGGTGCCCACTGCTGACGTTTCCGTTGTCGATTTGACGGTACGCCTCGAAAAAGAAACTTCTTATGAAGAAGTCAAAAAAGCGTTCAAAACCGCTGCTGAAGGTGATTTGAAAGGCATTTTGGGCTATACCGAAGAACCGGTGGTTTCCCAAGATTTCGTTTCAGACAGCAGAACCAGCATCTTTGACGCCGGAGCGGGAATCGAATTGAATTCGAAGTTCTTCAAGCTGATTTCGTGGTACGATAACGAAGTAGGATTTTCAAACAAAATGTTGGACCTCGCTTCGCACGTCGCCAATCTGTAAGATTTTTACCCATTGTATTCCTGAAAATTAGGCCTAAAATCCTTATTTTCAGGAATATTTATTTATAGCACCAACCCATGGTTTTAATTGTAGATAGTGGCGCCACTAAGTCGGACTGGATCGCCCTTGACGAAAACGGTGAACAACTATTCAATACCCAGACCTTAGGACTTAGTCCGGAAGTGTTGACCGAACCCGTGATCAAAGACCGTCTTGCCAATAACTTCGAGCTTTCAAAGAACAAGGACGACGTCACCCAACTCTATTTTTATGGTGCCGGATGTGGTACGGATCGTATGAAGCAGTTCTTGAAGAACATCTTTACCGATTTTTTCCCGAATGCGAAGGCCGAGGTCCATGAGGATACCTATGCCGCAATCTACTCGACGACCAAAATCGGGCATCAAGGCATCGTTTGCATATTGGGTACCGGATCGAACTGTAGCTATTACGATGGGCATCAGCTTTTTCAAAAAGTCACCTCCTTGGGTTACATTTTGATGGATGACGGCAGTGGTAACTTTTTCGGGAGGAAGTTGTTGAGGGACTATTATTTTCACAAAATGCCGCAAGACCTTGGCATGAAGTTCGCCAAAGAATATGAGTTGGACGCCGATGTGATCAAAGAACACCTCTACAAGCAACCGAACCCCAATACCTATTTGGCCACCTTTGCACGATTTATCATTGAAAACAAAGACCACCCGTATTGCAGAGGGGTCATTGACAAAGGCTTTCAACAGTTCGTCAACAACTACATCATGCAATTCGAACTAGCCACAAAAGTGCCGATCAATTTCGTGGGTAGCATCGCACATTTCCTACGCGAGGAATTGACCACGGTGATCGAACGCAACGATTTGATTTTAGGGGTTATCCGACAGCGACCTATCGAAGGCTTGGTCGAATTCCATAAAGACACTATTTGACGGCGATCATCGAAATTTCGACATTGACGAATTTCGGTAGGTTGGCGACTTCCACGGTTTCACGAGCAGGAGCGGTTTCCGCATCGAAATACGCCCCATAGGCCTCGTTGATTTCCGCAAATTGATGCATATCCTTGATGAAAATCGAGGTCTTGACGACATTGTCGAAGCCCATACCGGCAGCTTTCAGGATCGCTTTGAGGTTTTCCATAGACTGGCGGGTCTCTTTTTTGATATCACCCTCTACCAAATTGCCGGTACTGGGATCAATAGGGATCTGACCTGAAATATACAGGGTTCCGTTAATAAGGGTCGCTTGGTTGTAGGGCCCGATCGGCGCTGGGGCATGCGGTGTATTGATGATGCTTTTCATAAGATGGATTTTATCGACGTATGCGTTGGCTGTTCTTATCGTACTTCAAGTCTTGAAGGATCGAACTGCTGATTCCAATAAAGAAATCCCAGCGCTCGTTCCTTCCGAAAGGTACCCAATTGAATCGAAGATCGAAACTTTTCAAATTGCGACTGAAGCGGAATTGGGTCTGGGCAAATCCTTTGTTCACGAAATCATACCCTGAGGAAATCCCCATTTGCCATCGAGGCGATAACTCGATATCACCACCGAACATCAACGAAGCGTTGTTGATTTCGTTCTGTCTATTGGAATTCAAATAGCCCAAGGCGAACTGCACGTTCAGGTTCCAGGGGATTTTGGTACCGTAGACCGGGTTTTCGATATCCCCTTCTTCCTTTCGGGTACTGAACTGCGTATCGAAACCTGAACCGAAGAGGTTGTCGTTACGTCCGCCACTCGCCGCACGGTACGAATCACTGGCCTGTTCGCCTTCGGCCTTGTCATCGCGACCACCTCCTTTTTTGAAGATGCTGTTGTCAAGGGCATAACGGAGGTTCAACGAACCACGGGTCAATCGAACAAGACCACCCCCGGCATTCACATTGAAAGTGTTGATACGACGGCCGTTATTATCAATGGTATAGGGGTCCAAGGTTCCTGAAAAGTTGATGCTCATTTTGTTGTTCAAGAGCGTGGTTCCCCCGTTCATACTGACCGGAGCCAGTTTGAGTGAGTCAGCTTCAAAGTTATACGAGGTCGAAAAATTCAGGTTGCTCAGTATGGGTATTTTCTTGGGCTCCAATTTGGTCGAATCCTTATCGCGTACCTTGGCTTCGATAGTGTTCTGTAGCGAAAACGTGATCGAATTCGACTTGTTGAGGCTTGGGGCACCGTTCAAGGTGCCTTCGAACCTACTGAACAACACTTCTTCACCATTGTTATCGGTATAAGTATCGTAAAACTGTTCGAACGAGGGGGTATATGCCCACCCGATCTGGGGTCGCATGACGTGTCGAATCGCTTGTATCTTTTTGTCTTCCCCGAAATTAAAAGTACCGTACAGGGTGGTTCCGACACTGGCACTTAGGCCGTATTGGTTGTAGCGGTCAAACCCGTTGATGGTGTCCAAGACCACTTCGGTATTGCTATCCGGGTTGTCGGGATCGAGACCCCTATTGAAGGTTTCCAATGTCCATACGTCTTCATAATTCCCGCCCACCGTTACACTGAAGTATTTGGCGACCTTGAAGTTGGTGCTGATGGGCAAGGTATGGCGCGCCCCGACCCGTGCATCGTCGAACATCCTGCCCGTCAGAAAATCTTCCTCATTGGTACGAATGCGGTTCTCTGCCCTTAAGTTATATTGGAAATTCAGGTTTTGGATGATGCCCTTTTTGATGCCGTCACGTTTGGCAAATGGGAAGATCCGTTCCATACTGGCCTGCAAGGTCGGTAGGGTCAGGTTGACCTCTTGGGTATTCGTATTCTGATTATGCGTGGCGGTGAGGCTGACGTTCACCGATGGGTAATTCGGAAAGGTCTTCGAATACGAAATCGACGACGACAGGTTGTTGTTCTGGGTGTTCTGAACATTGATCTGGTTGAAGGAATTCGTAAAGTATTGACTGCTTCCTAAATTGACCGAAGCCGAAAATCGGGAATTCGGGTTGGCCTTTGCATCTTGACTGTGTGATATTTGTAGGTTGTAGAGCGTCGTACGCCTGAAATCATCAAATCCTTTTTGACTAAAAACCTGGTTCTCGTATCGAAAATTGACATTTCCCCGAAAGCGGTAGCGCTTCGCATAAATCGACTGGGTACGCACACCGTAGCTTCCATTCGTGAAAAAATCACCCATGATACTTAGGTCCACATAGTCACTGATCGGAAAATAATAGCCGCCGTTCTGTATGGCGAAGCCCCGGTTGGGATCTTGGGTAAACGAAGGAAAGATCAAACCCGCCGTTCGTCCTGTAGTCAGCGGAAAATAGGCAAAAGGCAGCGCGATAGGGGTGGGTACGTCTACCAAATACATGTTGCTGTATCCAGCGATGATCTTCTTACCGGGTACGAATTTGGCTTTTCGGACCCGGATGTAATAATCCGGGTCGACGGTATCTTTCGAAGTGGTGAGTTTGCCATCCTTCAAAAAATATACCGAGTCGTTTTCCTTTTTGGTGACCTCGGCCAGTACTTTCATGGCATCGGCCCCAAAGGAGCCCAACCCGGCCTGCTGTTCGGTCCGTGAATTCCAGATAAGCGCCCGTTCCGTATCAAAATTGAATCGAATGGAATCGGGAATCACGATTTGATCCCCTTGTTTGAAATAGGGCAGTTGGGTGTACGTGCCCGTTGAGTCTTTGATACGACCGGCATAGACCTCGTTTTTCACATAATCCATGACGATGACACCTGCTTTCAATTCGATGTCTTGATAGTAAATTTCTGCTTCGTCGTAGAGGTAGATTTTCTGTTCTTTTCTACTCAAGCGAACGTAGTCTTTCGCCTTGTATCGGATCTTATCGAGAAGGACCCCCTGTTTTTTGGACGTGGTATCGGTCAGGGTGCTATCGGCCTTTAAACTGGGATTTAGGGTTTCAGGGAGTAAAACCGGGGCACTGATGGTATCGGTGATCGCTTTGACCGGTAGTGGAACCACCTTGTCTTCTTGAGCGCTCATACTGAGGGTTCCAAACACAAATAGAAGGACCAAAAGAAACCGATGTTTGTTTGCGTGCAACGTGATAAGTCCTATTTTTGTAGCAGGTTGGCCTAATTTTTGAAGCCAAACTTACATATATTTTTTGTTCTGTTCCTTGGGCGTTACGATTATTTTAACCAAGGAAGAACGCTCAAAACCGGCAGTGTCCATGATTAAATCCAAGTTGGCGACCTTCCTATTTTTTGGGGTCTTTTTCATCTCTAGCGCATTCATCAAAAATGGTACCGAAACGGATCAAATGCAAAAATTCGTTGTCGTTTTGGATGCTGGGCATGGCGGTCATGATCCGGGGAACCTGGGAAATGGATATCTTGAAAAGAACATTGCCCTAGCCATCGTTTTGGAGGCCGGTAGAATGTTGGAACGTCAAGACGACGTGACGGTCATCTACACACGTAAGGACGATACTTTTATCGACTTGTATAAAAGGGGTAAAATCGCCAATGATGCCAAGGCCAATCTCTTTGTATCCGTCCATTGTGACTCCCACAATTCGGACGCCTTCGGTGCAGGTACCTTTGTTTTGGGGCTGCATGCCAATAAGCAGAATTTCGAGGTGGCAAAAAAAGAGAATTCGGTGATCTATCTCGAAGACAATTATGCCGACAACTACGCCCAATACGACATCAATTCCCCTGAATCGGTTATCGGCCGCACCATCATGCAAGAGGAGTATTTGGAATCGAGTATCGAATTGGCAAAATTGATGCAACAAAACTTCACAAAAAAATTGACGCGAAAAGACCGCAAGGTCAAACAAGCAGGCTTTATCGTTCTGCACCAAACCTTCATGCCCAGTGTTTTGGTGGAGACCGGATTTTTAACGAACAAAACGGAGGGAGCTTACCTGAACTCCAAGAAAGGGCAGAAAGAGATGGCAACCGCCATGGTCAATGCCATTTTAAGCTTTAAGGATGGGGTCGATGCGAACGTGATCGCATTCGATACCCCAACACCGGAACCGGAAGAAGTGGTGCAAACACCAAAGGAAACGGCCGAAGCACCGAAAGAGCAGGTTCAAAAAACGGTTGAGACACCTAAGAACCAATTGGAAAAAAAGGTTGCTGAAACCGAAACGGCTACCAAGCCCGATTCGGTTAAACCGGATACTGAAGCAACCGGGGAAGTGGCGGTCCCGAAACCCAAAATTAGGGTGAAAAGTACGATCGGATATAAAATCCAGCTGATGGCCAGTGGCAAAGAGGTGCCTTTGAAACCCGAAAATTTTAACGGCCTCAGTATCATCTCGAAAGAACCCTACAAGAACCTGTTCCGGTATATGTATGGCAATGCTACCTCCTACGAGGGTGCCAAGAAACTGAAAGAGTTCGCTGACTCGAAAGGCTACACTTCATCTTACATCGTCGCTTACCGTGATGGGGTCCGTATTCCGTTGGCCGAGGCCATAAAATCTGAGGCGAGCCAGTAGAACGGTGTAAATTTTTCCTAATTTTGTTGGAAACCGAAAACCAGATCTTTTGAAATTATCCAGGGAAGTCAAAACAGGTATCATCGCTTTGGTCGGTATCTTTTTGTTCATTTTAGGGTATGGTTATTTGAAATCGGCACCCATTTTCGATCAATCAAGAACCTTCTACGCGGTATACGATAACGTCCAAGGCCTTCAAAACGGCACCCAGGTTTCATTGAACGGACTAACTATCGGCAATGTTAGCAGCATTAAATTCAAGGACAACAGCGGAAAACTGTTGGTCACTTTCAACATCAATACGGATTTCGAATTCTCGAAGAACAGCACGATCGAGCTTTTCGATACGGGAATTATCGGCGGTAAGGGACTACAGATCATACAAGCATTCGACAACGCCCCAATGGCGCAGTCGGGGGATACGTTGAGAACGGTAATCAAGCCGGGATTAACGGAATTGGTACAACAAAAACTCACTCCGCTTCAAATGAAGGTGGAGGGGGCCGTTTCACATGCCGATACCTTGTTGATGAATGTAAACGATGTATTGGATGCCAAGACCAAAATGGAACTCCGCCAAAGCATCGCGGGCTTGAACGGTTCGATCAGAAGTTTCGAGACCACGACCAATGCCTTGAATGCGCTGTTGGTCGAGAATAAAGAGGTGCTCGATTCATCGATTAAAAACTTCGGAACGATCACCGCGAACTTTTCTAAACTTTCGAAGACCTTATCCGAAGCTGATTTCGAAGCCACCATTAAGGGATTGCAGGAATCGCTAGACGGTTTGAACGGCGTTTTGGCCAGTATCGAAAAAGGGGAGGGAACCTTAGGAAAGCTTGCAAAAGACGAAGCACTATATACCAACCTATCGGATGCGTCACATCAACTTCAATTGCTGTTACAGGATTTCCGTTTGAATCCGAAACGCTATGTGAACGTTTCCGTATTCGGCAAAAAGCAGAAAGACTACGAGTTGCCTGAGAACGACCCGGCGGCCCAAAAGGAAAACTAATGATACAATACCTTCCGAATGTACTTTTCGCGATCGCACTGATCGCCGGTATCGGTTTCTTTGTTCGAAACATTAAGAAACTTATCCGAAATATCAAACAAGGAAAGAGCGTCGATACGAGTGGCAACAGTGCCCAACGATGGAAAAATATGGCCTTGATCGCATTGGGGCAGCAAAAAATGGTGGTACGACCTATTGCCGGAATTTTGCATATCGTCGTTTACCTTGGGTTCATCATCATAAACATCGAGGTCCTTGAAATCGTTATTGACGGTTTGTTCGGCACCCACCGTATTTTTGCGGGCTTAGGGGCATTCTATGATTTTCTGATCGGTTCGTTCGAGATTTTGGCCTTTTTGGTCATCGTTGCCGTAGTCGTCTTTTGGGTACGGCGAAACTTGATCCGCCTACAACGTTTTATGAAGCCTGAGATGGCAGGTTGGCCTAAGAAGGACGGAAATCTGATCTTATACATCGAATTGGTCTTGATGACTTTGTTCTTAACGATGAACGCCGCGGATCTGCAGTTACAACAGCTGCAAGCCCCACACTATGTGGAAGCAGGGAGCTATCCAATCAGCAAGTTCATCGCTCCTTTGTTTTCGGGTATGGGTGAGGCAAGTTTGATTATGGTCGAACGTTCGGCTTGGTGGTTACACATTCTCGGGATCTTGTTCTTTTTGAATTACCTCTATTATTCCAAACACTTACATATTTTATTGGCTTTTCCGAACACCTATTATGGTAGGATTCGGCCAAAAGGGGCCTTCAACAATCTAGACTCCGTGACCAGTGAGGTCAAACTGATGATGGACCCCGATGCGGATCCTTTCGCGGCTACAGGGGGTGAAGAAACCGCTGAGCCAGATAAATTCGGGGCTTCGGATGTCATGGATCTCAACCGGGTCCAATTGCTCAATGCCTACACCTGTACCGAATGCGGCCGTTGCACTTCCGAATGCCCGGCCAACCAGACCGGTAAGAAGCTTTCACCAAGAAAGATCATGATGGATACCAGGGATCGTCTGGAAGAAGTAGGCAAGAATATCGATAAGAACAAGGGCACCTTCATCGATGATGGCAAACAGCTTTTGGATGATTATATCAGTCGGGAGGAACTTTGGGCCTGCACTACCTGTAATGCTTGTGTCGAGGCCTGCCCGGTGAGTATCGATCCCCTTTCGATCATTATGGAGATGCGACGCTTTTTGGTTATGGAACAATCAGCGGCTCCAACGGAATTGAACAATATGATGTCGAATATTGAAAACAATGGCGCTCCTTGGCCCTACAACCAAATGGACCGCCTGAATTGGGTTAACGAATAAGCAACACTATGGCAGATACATTGACGGTAAAGACCATGGAACAATTTATGGCCGAGGGCAAACAACCCGAAATCCTCTTTTGGGTGGGTTCTGCAGGAAGCTATGATGATCGCGCCAAAAAAATATCCCGGGCCTTTGTCAAGATCCTGAATAAGGCGAATGTCGATTTTGCGGTCTTGGGGCAAGAAGAGAGCTGCACCGGGGATGTGGCGAAAAGGGCAGGGAACGAATTTTTGTTCCAAATGCAAGCAATGATGAACATCGAAGTCTTGAATGGTTATGAAATCAAGAAAATAGTCACCTGCGACCCGCATTCGTTCAACACCCTGAAGAACGAATACCCTTCATTGGGCGGTCGGTACGAAGTAGTACACCATACCCAATACATTGACGAGTTGATCCGATCAGGTCGCTTGAAAGTAGGTAACGATACTTATAAAAACAAACGCATCACCTTTCATGACCCGTGTTATTTAGGAAGGGCGAATTCCGTTTATGATGCCCCTAGGAAAGTCTTGCAAGAGACCAAAGCCGACTTGGTCGAGATGAAAAGGCATAAAAAAACCGCCCTGTGTTGTGGTGCCGGAGGAGCACAGATGTTCAAAGAACCCGAGAAAGGGGATATGGACATCAACGTCATGCGTACCAAAGATGCCTTGGAAACCCAACCCAATATCATCGCCACCGGTTGCCCATATTGCAACACCATGATGACCGATGGTATCAAGGCCCATGAAAAAGAAGAAAGCGTCAAAGTCCTCGACGTTGCCGAACTGATCGCAAATTCACTGTAGCATGTTGGTGGAATTCGAGAAATTGCCAGATACCGCACGGGTATGGATCTACCAGTGTAACCGCTCGTTTACAGAAGCCGAACTGAAGGAAATCGAAGCGCAGGCCGCTGCCTTTTTGGTTCAATGGACCGCCCACGGTGCGGATCTCAAAGCCGGGTTCGAATTGCGGTACAAACGATTCCTGATCATCGGATTGGACCAGTCGATGAATGCGGCCTCAGGCTGTTCCATCGATGCGTCGGTGCATTTCATCCAAGCCTTGGAAAAACGCTATGACGTCGATCTTCTTGATAAGATGAACGTTTCCTACAAACAAGGGGAGTTCATCGCTTACAAGCCGTTAAAAGACTTCAAGAAGATGGCCAAAGACAAGGCGGTTTCGAAAAGTACCGTGGTGTTTAACAATTTAGTGGCCACAAAGCAGGAATACCAAGACCATTGGGAAGTACCGGCAGAAGAAAGTTGGCACGCCCGCTTTTTGTGAAGAATCTCCCAAATAATCCCTATTTCTTGGATATCTTCGATGAAATGCAATATTTTTATGTGCTATAAGTTGATTGTGTAGACAATTCATTTATGCGGAGAAACTACTTCATTGCCTTTTTTTTCCTCCTTTTTACCATTGCCAATGGACAATCGTATCCGCTGGTAACCGCCGACTCGGTAGAACAACACTCCTGGGTCGAGACCACCTATGCCGCCATGTCTTTGGATGAAAAGGTCGGGCAATTGTTCATGGTCAGTGTGGCATCGAATCAAAATTCGAAGGCGACCGGACAAATCAAGGAATTGGTCAAAAGCCACCATCTAGGTGGGGTGATTTTTTCAAGAGGCGGACCCGTGCGGCAAGCGCGGCTCACTAATGCGTATCAAGAAGTGGCAAAAACCCCCTTATTGATCGGAATGGATGCCGAGTGGGGTTTGGCGATGCGCTTGGATTCGACCTTCGCTTTTCCATGGAACATGACCTTGGGGGCCGTTGGCGATAACGCACTCATCGAAGCCGTGGGTAACCGGATCGGTAATCATGCGAAGCGTTTAGGGGTCCATATCAATTTCGCCCCGGATATTGATGTAAACATCAACCCTGAAAATCCCATTATTGGAAACCGATCTTTTGGGGAGGACCCAGCGCGGGTGGCCCAAAAAGGGATTGCCTATATGAAAGGTATGCAAGCGGCCGGGGTACTATCGTCCGGAAAGCACTTTCCCGGACATGGCGATACCGCTACCGATTCCCATAAATCGCTGCCTTTTCTTGACTTTACCAAAGCACGACTCGATAGCGTTGAATTGTATCCGTATCGCGAATTGATCCGAGAAGGGTTGAGTAGCGTGATGGTCGCGCACCTGAACATCCCCAGTCTAGAAAAACGACCGGGCTTTCCATCCTCCCTTTCACGTCCCATCATCACCGATTTGTTAAAGAAAGAATTGGGATTTGGCGGCTTGGTGTTCACAGACGCTTTGAATATGAAGGCAGTTGCTGAATTTGCCCCAGAGGGGGAAGTGGAACTTTCGGCATTTCTTGCGGGCAATGATATGCTTTTGATGCCCTTAAACGTCATCCAGGCCATTGGAAAAATCAAGAACGCCTATACTCAGGGAATCATTTCGGAAGCCAGGTTGGCCCAATCCGTAAAAAAGATATTACGGGCAAAGTACAAGGTAGGCCTCCATCACTATCGACCCATAGAAGAGACCGGATTGATCGAAGACCTGAATACGATAGAGGATGCCTTGGTTTACGGCAAAGCGATTGAAAATGCCGTGTCCTTGATCAAGAACAAGGTTGGTCTGGTTCCCGTTCGAAACCTTCAGAACAAAAAGATAGCCTATGTGAAATTAGGGGATGCCGATCATAGCCCGTTCTTAAGGACTTTGAAGAAATATGGTCAGGTAACCGAAATCAAGGCCAAGGATATCGCCGGATATAAAAACAAACTGAAAGGATACAACCTCGTGATCATTGGTATCCATAAGAGCAATGAAAGTCCGTGGAAGTCACACAAATTGACCGAAAACGAAAAGTTTTGGCTTCAGGAAATCGCCCGGATGAGCACCAGCAATACCGTACTCACCGCATTTACCAAGCCCTATGCCTTGAACGATATCATCAGCTTCGAATCGATAGATGCGGTAATGGTCGGTTACCAAAACAGCCAATTGGCCCAAGAAAAAGCGGCCCAAATAATATTTGGCGCCCTTCCGGCCACAGGCACTTTACCGGTCAGCATCAATTCGGAATTCCCGGTCGGGACCGGATTGACCACCAAAGCCATCGGGCGCTTGGGTTACAGTATACCCGAACGTGTCGGAATCGATTCTGGGGCCTTGGCCCGGGTCGATAGTTTGGTACAAAACGGATTGGATTCCTTGATGTTCCCTGGCGCACAGGTCTTGATCGCCAAAAAGGGCCGGGTGGTCTATGAGAAAAGCTTCGGTAAACCCACTTACGATACCGAAGTCCCGATTTCTTCGGACCATATTTATGACCTCGCTTCCTTGACTAAGATCCTAGGGACCTTACCGCTGATCATGAAGATGGAAGAAGAGGGCAAGATCCGGTTGAACGACACCTTTCAACAGTTGGTACCGGCCTACGCGGAGACGGAACTGAAAGACGTCACCGTATTGAAGGCCCTATCACATTATGGCAGGTTACCTGCTTGGATCGCTTTTTATGTCGATACTTTGGACAAAGATCGCAAACCCTCGAACGAATTTTACCGAAATACTCCCGTAGCCGGTTTTACCACCAAGGTCAGCGATGATTTGTATTTGGCGAATTATTACAAGGATTCCATCTACAACCGCATTGGTCGGCAAGAGTTGAAATCAAATCGATACCGTTACAGTGATGTGCCTTATTATGTGTTCAAAAAATACATTGAGGAA
The DNA here is from genome assembly GCA_013214065.1 of Flavobacteriaceae bacterium. Classification (GTDB taxonomy): domain Bacteria; phylum Bacteroidota; class Bacteroidia; order Flavobacteriales; family Flavobacteriaceae; genus Flagellimonas_B; species Flagellimonas_B algarum. The sequence continues at coordinate 65,973 of JABSPK010000012.1, read as the reverse complement.
ACCTATGGCAACCGCTTAGACCGGCTCGTTGATGACTTTTTATTAAAGTCTTTGGGGGCCAACAAAACGGTATATAATCCGACAGAAAGATTCGTGAAGCGCGACATTGTGCCAACCGAAGTGGACGATTATTTCCGATACGGAACCGTTCAGGGTTATGTACACGATATGGGAGCGGCGATGCAAGGCGGTGTCGGGGGGCATGCCGGCATGTTCAGTAACGCCAATGATGTGGCCAAGATCATGCAAATGTATTTGCAGGAAGGCTGGTATGGCGGCAAACGGTACTTTGATGCCCGCACGGTCAAGAAGTTCAATACCTGCTATTTTTGCCACAAGGATGTGCGCCGGGGCGTAGGCTTCGATAAGCCCCAATTGGAGGATAAGGGGCCGACCTGTGGTTGCGTCTCTCGAAAGAGCTTCGGTCATAGCGGTTTCACAGGAACCTACACCTGGGCCGATCCCGAAGAAGAACTGGTGTACGTTTTTCTTTCGAACCGTACCTATCCGACCATGCGCAATACGCTGTTGGTCAAATCAGGCCTGCGAACCAGGATCCAGCAGGCAATTTATGATTCCATTATCAATTGAAACGCCTAGAAAGGGCTACTTTTACCATATGAAAATCGCCATAGTATGTTACCCAACTTTCGGAGGAAGTGGTGTCGTAGCCACTGAGTTGGGAATCGCCCTGGCCGAAAGGGGGCATGAAGTGCATTTCGTCACCTACCGGCAACCGGTTCGATTGGGACTTTTGAATAACAACATACACTTCCATGAAGTCCATGTACCCGATTACCCGCTGTTTCGCTACCAGCCTTATGAATTGGCCCTATCTAGTAAATTGGTAGACACCATCAAACTGTACGGCATCGAATTGTTGCACGTACACTATGCGATACCGCATGCCTATGCGGGGTATATGGCCAAGAAGATGTTGTTGGAGGAGGGGATTTTCATACCTATGATCACCACCCTTCACGGTACCGATATTACCCTTGTGGGCAACCACCCTTTCTACAAATCGGCCGTAACCTTCAGCATCAACAAATCGGATGTGGTCACCTCGGTTTCTGAAGACCTTCGCTTGAAAACCTTGAATATTTTCGATGTTAAAAAGGAGATTGAAGTAATCCCGAATTTCATCGATGTCAAAAAATACAGCAACGACTATACCGACTGTCAACGTTCGTTAATGGCTACGGATGAAGAGCGTATCGTCACCCACATAAGTAACTTTAGGAAGGTGAAGCGTATTCCTGATGTGATCAAGGTTTTTGCCAAGATCCAACAGGAAGTTCCGGCCAAATTGATCATGGTCGGCGAAGGCCCTGAGAAAGAAGGTGCAGAGGCGCTTTGCGAAGAGTTGGGCATTGCTGATCGGGTCTTGTTTTTGGGCAATAGTAATGAGATCGATCGGATCCTCTGCTTTTCGGATCTGTTTTTGTTGCCTTCCGAATCGGAAAGCTTCGGTTTGGCGGCATTGGAAGCGATGATCAACAAGGTCGCCGTGATATCGAGTAATGCCGGAGGTGTCCCCGAAGTCAACAAACAAGGTATTACCGGTTTTTTGAGCGATGTGGGTGATATCGATGATATGGCCAAGAACGCGATCTACCTTTTGAGTGATGATGCGATTCTTGAAAAGTTCAAGACCAACGCTAGGGAGGAGGCGTCAAAGTTCGACATCCTCAACATCCTTCCCTTATATGAAGAAGTTTATGAAAAAGCCTATCGTTCACGCTACAAAAATTCGTATTGACCAATTTCTTCCTCTTTTTAAGGAACGGATATCTTTTTTCATAAATCAAAGGCCCCAACATCGGTGTACAACATACAAATGAACGTGAATACGTGGTTTTCATCGATATTGGCCATGGTCAGGTTCGGTTTTTAGGTTTCCAACGATTTTCGAAAGATGTATTTTATCGGTAATAGGTGTTTTTAATACCTGATTCTTTAATTAAATTCACAATTGGCCTAAATTTGGACCCGCAAACCCCAAATAAATGAACTATGAAAGCAATTAAGCTACTTATAGCTCCTTTGGTTTTAATCTTGGCCCTGCCATCATATGGGCAAGAAACCATCCCCATGCTCACTGCAAAAGATAGCGTTGTCGCCAGTTCTTGGATGGTTTCATTGGGAACCAATATCGTCGACGATTCCGGTGACGAATTCGGAAATCTTTTCGATGTGGGCGATAGTTGGAATATGGTCCCTTTTCCTTCTAGGATCAGTGTCGGACGATATTTTGAGAACGGCTTAGGTTTAGAGGCCATTGGTTCGTTCAATCGCTATAAAGAAGGAAAGATAGTTGATGGGGATCCAGCTACTGAGGATATCGATTATTATGCCATTGATTTTAGGGCCAGCTATGATTTGAATTCCATTTTAGGTGAAACCGGATGGTTCGATCCCTATGTAGGTATTGGTGCAGGATATACCGATGCCAATAATGAGGGTAGGGGAACGTACAACGCCACCGTAGGTTTTAGAACATGGTTTTCAGACCATTGGGGCCTTGATTTCAATTCTTCCGGTAAATGGGCGATGAGTACTGAAAATGCCACTAACCATATACAACATGCCGTCGGTTTGGTTTACCAATTCGATGTCGAGAAAAAGCTTTCAAGGAAAGGGCAGGAAAAACTTGCATTGATCCAAGAAATGGAAGCCGAACAGCAACGCATCCAAGACTCCATAGCATCGGCTCAAAAAGCGGCCGAAGACGCCCAACGCGTGGCCGATGAATTGGCACGTCAACAAGAAGCGGATCGTCTAGCTGCGGAAGAACGCATGAAAGAGGAAGCGGAAAAGGCTAGAAGAAAAGCCATTGAAGACGAAATCGCCGATTTGGGCAATGTTTATTTCCCTTTGAACTCTTCCTATCTGACTTCATCGGACAAAGATTTGCTAGATCGATTAGCGGCTATACTGGATCGCAATAAAGAGGTGCGGATAAAAATTACTTCACATACCGACTCCAGGGGATCCGATACCTACAATAATTGGCTTTCAGAGCGTCGATTAGATCGAACGGTACAATACCTGTTGTCCAAAAACATCGAACGGTCCAGGGTAACTCAAGAAGCTTTTGGAGAGACCAAACTGGTCAATGAATGTGCCGATCGAGTGCCATGTCCTGAATCAAAACACAGACAAAATAGAAGGTCGGAGTTTCTGGTTCTTTGGAACTAACTTCGCCATATTGGAAAATACATCCAAATTGGAGTAGCAATGAACAAAACCGAATTGATCGATTTGGCGGTAAAGGCTTCCATCGCCGGGGGGATAAGAATATTGGAAATCTATGAGGAAACGACCATTGATGTGGTCTCCAAAGACGATGATTCCCCTTTGACCAAAGCTGATTTGGCATCGAATGAAAGCATCAACGGATTTTTGGAAGGATCGGGTATTCCCATTCTCAGTGAAGAGAACAAGCAAGATGACTATCAGGATCGTCAGAGCTGGGAGCAATGTTGGATCGTCGACCCCTTAGATGGCACTAAGGAATTCATCAAGCGCAATGGCGAGTTCACGGTGAATATCGCCTTGGTTTCCGGTGCGACCCCGATATTGGGCGTCATTTATGTGCCCGTTACCCGAGAACTATATGTCGGTGATGTATCCGGTGGGGCATCCTACAAACAGACCTTGAATGCTGATCACAGTTTGAGCGGGCCACTTTTTGTCGAGGAAAACAAAATTTCCCCTTTGACCCAGATCGGTGAGCGTATCCAAGTGGTAGGCAGCCGTTCACATATGAACGATGCGACCAAAAATTTTATTGAAGATCTTTCCCGAAAACATAACAATAAGGAGGTTGAAGTCGTTTCTAAGGGGAGCTCATTGAAGTTTTGCCTCGTTGCGGAAGGAAAAGCCCATATGTACCCCCGTTTTGCACCCACTATGGAATGGGATACGGCAGCAGGTCAGGCCATTTGTAAAGCCGTCGGACTACGGGTCACTTCAATGGAAACACAATTGGAATTGGAATATAACAAAGAGAACTTGTTGAATAGCTATTTTTTGGTAGAAGGGAATGCTCAGTAAGATACGTCACAAGCGACATATAGCGAAAACCCTTACTTGGAGGTTTATCGGTACCCTAGATACCATTTTGCTCTCATGGATCATCTCGGGCAACCCCATGACTGGGCTCAAAATCGGTTTTACCGAATCGATAACCAAAATGGTGCTGTATTTCTTTCATGAAAGGGCTTGGATCCGAATGAACATCGAAGACAGCCAAAAGCGCCATATATATAAAACATTTACCTGGAGGGCCATCGGCACTTTGGATACCATTATCATTTCATGGATTATCTCAGGAAACCCCTATACCGGATTGAAAATCGGGGTATCGGAAGTGTTGACCAAAATGATCTTGTATTACCTTCATGAAAGGGCTTGGTACCGGATCAATTTCGGATTGGATAAAATCAAAAGATCTAGCAAGTGGAAAAGAATATTGTAACCCATGCATATCAGATAGGCAGGGACGCCCGACGAAAGGCAAATGGGCACCATTCCTTTTTGATTTTTTTTACCGGGCTTTCGGGTTCCGGTAAATCGACCATTGCCAATGCCCTTGAACAAAAATTGTTTGAGTTGGGTGTGAAAACCTATATCCTCGATGGAGACAATGTAAGAAAGGGTTTGAATAATGATTTGAGTTTCAAGCCTGAAGATCGAACCGAGAATATTCGACGTATCGGTGAAGTCGCCAATCTGTTCATCGATTCGGGTACCGTGGTGTTGGCCGCTTTCGTAGCCCCTTACCAGGTCGATAGGCAGGCGATTCGAAATACGGTCGGCCCCGAACACTATATCGAGGTTTTCGTCAATGCGAGTCTCGAAGTGGTCGAGGCCCGTGATGTCAAAGGGTTGTACAAGAAGGCGAGGGCCGGTGAAATTAAGAATATGACCGGTATTTCCGCGCCCTACGAATCTCCCGAAAATCCCGACGTCGAAGTAACCCATGAAAATTCAGTAGAAGAGGCTGTAGATATTATCTTTGCCAAAATTAAAAATCACTTAAGGTTAAACATATGAACGAGTACAATTACGCCTTAAATTATATTGATGAGCTTGAATCGGAGGCGATTTACGTGCTTCGAGAGGTTTGGGCACAGTTTCAAAATCCCGTGATCTTATTCTCGGGGGGGAAGGACTCCATCGTCGTGACCCATTTGGCCAAAAAAGCATTTTACCCATCTCGGATACCTTTTGCATTGATGCATGTCGATACGGGCCATAATTTTCCGGAAACCATAAAATTCCGGGATGACCTTATCAAAGACCTAGGGGCCAGATTGATTGTAGGTTCGGTCCAAGAATCCATTGATCAAGGCCGGGTGGCGGAGGAGAAAGGGAAAAACGCCACTCGTAATGCATTGCAGATAACCACCTTGTTGGATGCGATCGAGGATAACAAAGTCGATTGTGCCATTGGTGGAGGACGCCGCGATGAAGAAAAAGCGCGGGCCAAGGAGCGATTCTTTTCCCATAGGGACGATTTCGGGCAATGGGACCCCAAGAACCAAAGGCCTGAGTTATGGAACCTGTTTAACGGAAAGTACTTCGAAGGGGAGCATTTCAGGGCGTTTCCGATAAGCAACTGGACTGAAATGGATGTATGGAATTACATCATGAGAGAGAAAATTGACATTCCATCACTATATCTTGCCCATGAAAGGGAAGTGGTTTGGAGAAATGAGTCGTGGATACCGAATTCCGAATTTCTCGTACTTGAGGAAAATGAAGAAGTGGTCACCAAAAAAATCCGATTTAGGACATTGGGGGATATCACCATTACGGGCGGGATCGAATCGGACGCCGACACCATTGCCAAAGTGGTCGATGAGGTATCTGCCATGCGACAGACCGAACGAGGAAACCGTTCCGATGACAAACGTTCGGAAACCGCCATGGAGGATCGAAAAAAACAAGGATATTTTTAACTATAGCGTTTAAGAATGAGCATTAGCGATAACCAATTATTGAGATTTACCACTGCAGGAAGCGTAGATGACGGTAAAAGTACCTTAATCGGAAGACTGCTGTACGATTCAAAATCGATTTTTGAAGATCAGTTGGAAGCTGTTCAAAGTACCAGTGAACAAAAAGGACATGAAGGGGTCGATCTTGCCTTGTTCACCGATGGCCTTAGGGATGAACGCGAACAAGGGATCACCATTGACGTAGCATACCGCTATTTCACCACTCCGAAGCGAAAATTCATCATAGCCGATACCCCAGGGCATATCCAGTATACCCGAAATATGGTGACTGGTGCCTCTACGGCCAATGCCGCGATCATCTTGGTCGACGCCCGTCACGGAGTGATCGAACAGACCAAACGACACGCTTTTATTGCCTCACTCTTGCAAATACCACACCTTATCGTTTGTATCAACAAAATGGATTTGGTCGATTTTAAAGAAGAGGCCTATGACAAGGTGTTGAAACAATTCCAAGAGTTTTCCACTAAGCTGTTCGTAAAAGATGTCAGGTTTATTCCGATTAGCGCACTCTTAGGTGACAATGTCGTAAACCGATCGGAAGAAATGCCATGGTATAATGGCGCTCCCTTATTGCATACCTTGGAGACCTTGCATATCAGTAGTGATATCAATAAGGTTGATTCCCGATTTCCCGTACAGACGGTATTGCGCCCACAACGTGATGGTTTTATCGATTACCGTGGGTACGCCGGTAGGATTTCCAGTGGTATTTTCAGGGTTGGGGAAGAGGTGACCGTCTTACCTTCCGGATTTGCTTCTAAGGTCAAATCGATAGAAGGACCGAACGGAGAGATAGATGAGGCTTTTGCCCCTATGTCGATCTCAATGACCCTTGAGGATGACATCGATGTCGCAAGGGGTGATATGATCGTTCGTTCGAACAACAAACCAGAGGCAAGCCAGGAAATGGAGGTAATGCTTTGTTGGTTGAATACCGATAGCGCTCGGCCACGCACAAAATACGCCGTTCGCCATACCTCGAATGAGCAGACAGGGATGATCAAGGAAATCATCTACAAAATCGATATCAATACCTTGGGTAGGAAATTCGATGACAAGGAAATCCATATGAATGATATTTGTAAGGTCCGCATTAGAACGGTTAAACCGCTGATGATCGATTCATATCGCGATAACCGGATCACCGGAAGTATCATTCTTGTCGATGAAAACACAAATGAAACCGTAGCTGCCGGAATGATCATATAACCGGGGTGCGACCGGAAAACCAAGCATAAACAAAATGCCCTAAAATCAAGGTTTCTTCCTTGTTTTTAGGGCATTTTCATTGCTGATGGTCCCCTAAGGTCCCAGAGGTTTCAATCCCTCAACTTGGAACGACCCGCATCAAACCCATCCCGAAATAAAGCAAGGTCCGGTTGTTGAAAACCGGCACGAAAAGGCTATGGACCCAACTCGATTTTTCTTGCCCGATACCTCCTATTTTCGGGTCGATCGGGTAGGCTTCCAACCCTCTTAATTTGTTGAGGATCTGTTTGAGTTCGGCGAATTCGATGGGTCGGTATTTCAAGGTCCTAATGATTATGGCGAAAACCAAAGCTTGCTGTCGTTCCTTCAGCTTCTTGACGACCTGTTCATAATAGGGGTCCTTTGTATCCAAATCCTGGACCAGGGTATTGAAATGTTCTATGGCAAAGACCATTCCGTGAATGAATTTCAAATTGTGGGCCTTATCCTTGCTGGTTACGATAGAATTCTCAACCACTACATACCGATGTACATCCAAGGCTACTTTGGCCATACTTTCGGCCTTTAAGAACAAACTCGCCGTGAAAATGGCATCCTCGTATAAGGTACCCTCGATAAACCGTACCCCCGATGACTCCAAAAGCGCTTTCTTTACGAAATAACGCCAAGCTTCGTTCCTAAACCCATATTCGGCCATGTAAGCCATACCACTTAGGGTGCGAAGGCTGGGTTGGTCCGTCGTTTCGCATACCGTGAAAGTCGGTTCACTATTATTGGTTTCCTTGGTGTCAAATTCCAAGACCCCAACGTTTCCCTGCTCACATAGCGACAATAGCCGTCCGAATACATTTTCCGCCAAATAATCATCGGCATCCATGAAATACAGGTAGTTTCCCTTCGCTGCATCGAGACACTTGTTCCGTGCCGCGCTGGGCCCCTGGTTTTCTTGTCGGATCAATTGGATGTTGGAATTGGTTTTTGCGTACTGTTCGACAATTTCCGGCCCTGAATCCTTCGAACCGTCATCGACGATGACGATTTCATATTCCGCTTTGGGTATGTCTTGGTTCAAGAGACTGGTCAAACAGCGTTCGACGTATTTTTCCTTGTTGTATAAAGGAATCAAAATACTCAGTTTCATGTTGTCTGGTTTTTCCGTGTTTGGGTATCTATAAGGTGTATCGGCCCCTAAGCTAGTTGTATGATGATTCGTCAAAAGGTTGAAGCCATTCCAAGACCATGTCGTTTCCGTCCGTGTCGGTAATTTGAAGGCTTTGTTTAATCGCAGCGATCTCACCGTTGATCTCACTGATGGTATCAGCTACTACATAAATTCTGGAGTATACCTGTTTCTCGGTGCCAAGCCATTGTTCGTGTACAGTGTCACCGATATGGAAACGTTCTAAGACAAAAACCACATTGTCTCGGGCTTTGACCTTTTCCAACCCTGAAATGGCACCGATTTCACCGCCCTTCAACAGCACCCAAACCGTACAAGCGTTTTTTCCTTTGAAAAAAGGATCGTTGATTTCAGGAAAATCAGGTTTGCCCATGGTTCCGGTAAAGGCGAAATCGATCAACATATTGCGATGATCGAAGCCATGAATGTCGGCCAAGTGGATATGGGGTGCCTCACCTTGAAGTCGGAACCCTGGATCATAGGCATAGACAATGCCGTTTTCTACGAAGAATTGGATGTTCAAAACCCCGTTCTCAATCCCTAGCCCCTTGAACAGTGCACACAATTTCGGATGCACTTGTTCGATGAATAGCTGTGAGTGTTTGGAAGGATAGACCGCCCCGATGCACACCGGACTGGCATCACCTTGTTTTTTGGTGGTAATACGGTCTGATAGGGCAGAGATATAGGGTACGCCATCTTTGAAGGTATAGTACGCGGCCATATCATCGCAGTCCATATACCTTTCGACCAAGACCACTCCTTTTTTAGAGAATTTTAGTGCGGTCCGTACCGATTCCTGATAATCTTGGTCATCCCTACAGATCTTCATACCGACACCCCCACCGCTATCTACGGGTTTGATCATTACAGGATAATCGAGCCCTTCCGGTTTTTCGATACCGGTAGAGCCATCCAGATAAATGCCCGGTATGTCTTGGATATCATAGTCAAGACAATACTTTTTGAAGCCGTCTTTACTGCAGAACGCTTCTACGGCTTTTTCGGTGGCGTAACACGGATAGGCCAATCGTTCACAAATCTCATAATAGGATTTGACCAAAATATCGGCCACGCCCACCAAAACCGCATCGATACCCTGCTTTTGCACCAATTCGACGATCCCATCGACATCGAAACCGTCGATGTCATAAGAATCCGAGGCGTTACGTTTGGCGGTTGAATCCGGGTTCGGGTCTACTACGGTGGTATGTATTCCCATTTTTAAAGCGGTGTCAACGAGAACCGCCGTCTCCGGATTGCCACCTAATATCAGTAGTTTTTTCATGTATTCGGTATTAAGACCCCTCATTGACCAAGGGGACCTGTTCAACTAAGGTTATTGTGTTTGATAATCTAAATAGGTGAAATCTTGATCGAATCGCAAGGCGCTTAAAAGTTCGCGGATAGCAACAAGATCGGTATTGATATGTACGATTTTACCGGCATCGATCCCCATTAAAGTCAACTCCGCTTTGATCAGTTCGTAATTGGTAGGGTTGATCGTCGCGATGATCAGATGGTCGAACGCTTCTTTATCGAACGAACTCATCGGTTGCACCGCGTTGGCACCTATCTTTAATTCATGGTAATCCATATCGATCCATTGGGTAATACCGAAATAATCGATTTTCTTGTTGGTCGATAGAATATGTTGACCGAAAGACCCGGAACTGTAGACCACTACTTTGGATTTTGGTGTAACGCCCAGAAACGGATTGAACAATAAGGACCCATAATCATTACATATAAGCCCCCCGGAACGTACCAGTATTTGGGAATAGAGATAATAGGTGATCTGATCGTTCAGTTGGTCCATGTCCATGACGTCGCCTAGCTTTTTGTAGAGGAAATTCATCAGAAGACCCAAACGATAATACTCCATCTTGGGGTTTTCAATCGATTTGACGATCGAATCATGACGTTGTCGATAATAGTACAGCGGGATGGTACTGATGGTGATTGTTTGTGATAGGGCAAGATAGGCGTAGGTAATGGCGGCATCTTCACCCATAATCACCTCATTGGGAACATCATATAGCACCTCTTGCAATAGGGATTTCTTAAAAAGTTTGTTCCACACATAAGTCGATATCCCGTGTTCACAAAATTGCCCATTGTAAATGGCTTTTGGTAAAATTGATCCTTGGATAGCCTGAAGATCATAGGTGCCCGGGTTTTTGGGTTTGATGGTCTCGATTTTGCCATCGAATTCCCGGAAGTGCCCTGTTATGGTCAAATCGGCATTATTGGATTCCGCAAGTTTGAACAAGATGTCCAAATAATAGGGGTCTACCCAATCATCGCCGTCTACAAAGGCAATATAGCGACCATTGGCAGCATCCAATCCGGCTTTTCGAGCACTTAAAAGACCACCATTGGGCTTGTGAACGACTCGGATGCGATTGTCGGTCTCGGCATAATCGTCGCAGATTTGCGGACAATTATCCGGACTACCATCATCCACTAAAATCAGCTCAAAGTTCGTGAATGACTGCTCCAATAGGCTTTCGATACAACTCGGCAGGTATGCTTCGATGCGATAGATCGGTACGATAACACTGATGTCGACGTTTTTCAAGATTCTTGGTTTTTTTTATCAAGTTGAACATAAAATAGACCACCACCCAGTCCGTCGTTTACGGAATCGGATGCGGCAGTGGTCACATAGAGGTTGTTTTTATCGTCAAGGCAACAAGAAGAAACGTTCGGGCAAGGCAGGCTAATGGCCGACAGTTCCTTTCCGGATGCAGGATCCCATTTCGAAACCCTGGCACCGCCCCATTCGGCGATCCAAAGGTGTCCTGAACCATCTATACACATACCATCAGGACTTCCAGCACCTGTAAACTCGATGACATACTTTTGGAATGCCACCGTGCCGGTGTTGATATCATAAGAATATCGGGCAACCTTTTTGATGGGGGTATCGATGAAATATAAAATGGAGTCGTTTTCAGCAAATGCAAGCCCGTTCGAAATCGTGGTTTTTTCAATAAGGGTTTGTGTTAGCCCATTTTCATAAGAGTAGACCTGGCCTAATCCGGTAATGATTTCAGGATATCCCATGGTCCCGATGATCATCCTACCCCGGCTATCTAGAATGCCATCGTTATATCGTACGTCATCGGGAACGTCCAATTGAAAGGAAAACGTTTTGGCTAGGCTTGTAAAATCGACTTCGTAAAACCCGTCTTTAGACACGGCCATGATTTTCTTATCACCCAGGATATAGATGCAGCTTACCGGGGATTCCAATTTGATACTGATCATTTCTTTGGTCGATGGATCAAAGCAATGGGCCAAATGGTCGAATATAGAGACGAAATAGAGCAACTTGTTTTTGTGATCGAAAACAGGTCCTTCCAAAAGTTCGGCTCCCGAATAATAGACTAGCTCTGGGGTCATACTTGTTTAAATAAATTCACCGCCCGTTATGCGGATTAGCGACCCGGTGGTCATCGCCGAATCATCCGAGATAAAATGCATGACCGCCGGAATCGGATCATTGGGGGTCAGCATCCGTCCCATCGGGATGATCGTTCCCGCCTTGGTCTTCAATTCCGATTCGGAAACCCCTTCGTCCGAGCGCAACGCAAGTTCGCCCTCCGTATTCGTCCATCCCATTACCAGGTAATTCGAACGCACGCCGTATCGGGCATAGTGGTGTGCGATGTGGGTAGAAAGCGTGTATAAAGTGCTTTTGGTAAGCGCATAGGGAGCCCTATCGACCTGACCGTGATCCATATGGGCCGAGCCGAAAAACAGAATAGAGCCCGATCCTTGGTCGACCATGGTCTTCAATACATGCTTCACCAAAAAATAGGGAGCTTTTAAATTGACGTTGAACACACTGTCGTACAATGATTCTTCGGTATCGAGAATGGATGCTACCGGGGTGATACCGGCATATAGGATAAGGGCATCGATGCGATTGAACTTTTTCAAGGTCTGTCGGTGAAAGGCTTCCAGCCCTTCGATGCCGTTTAAATCAAGTTGGTGGAAATACAGGCGGTCTTCAGCTTCGGAGGCATTGATCAATTCTTGGCCCTCAGCCGATTTTCGACCGCAGAACGCCACATTATAGCCTTTGTCCAAACAAGATTTTAGAATTTGTTTTCCGACGCCTTTGGTCCCCCCTAAAATCATGACTGTTTTCATTGGTCGTTGGACTGTTACCGTTTTGAAACTAACGCTCAAATCTAATCATTATTTGAACGGATTTGGATTTTCATCCATGTATTGAAACTAAATTCGTTTAAAAGGATATAAATCAGCTTTTATAGACCTTCCACCAAAACCATATCATATTTTGATATTGTTTTCCGTTGCTTTCATCTAGTATTTCCCTATTTTCGGATTTCGAAAATCAAGGGAATACCCGTGAAAAAGGCCATCAAGAAAATCATCATCCGATCCCCCTTGCATAAGACCATTATGCAGGCAAAAGCTTATTTGACCTCTCGGCGATGGGTTGCTGAAGGTTCTAGGGTATTGGGGCACAAAACCGTTTATTGCATCTCTCCTTACAAAACAGGAACAACGTTTTTATCGAGTTGTTTCGACCCTTCGATCGCCCAACATGAATCGCTCCATTATACGTCGATCCGAATGCTCAACCGTGATTTTGATCGATGGTTCATCAGAAGGTTGAATTCGCTGAATTTGAAATTGGAGTGTTCCGGCTTTTTATCGGCCTACGTCGATCAAATGGCCGATAATGAGGTGGCCCGTAATTTAAATTACATCTGCGTTCTTCGTAAACCTTCGGCTTGGGTGAGGTCGGCGGTAAACCACCACCAGAAGGTCAAGGCACATAATCAAAATTATTTTTGGGGCAACGAGCTCTACTGGAAACGTCATGTCGGGGTTGATTTGGCCGGATTTTTCGAAAATGACGAAAAGGTGATGATCGAAATCGCTGAAAAAATGATCGCCTTCTATATGCAATTCACCAGGCGAACCGCTAAACTAGAGAATGTCACCTACGTGTGGTTGAAGGATCTACAAGGGTTTCTACCCGAATTGGGTGAAATGATCCATGAAGAGGTCCGCCTCGAAAAATCGGAGAGGAACAAAGCGTCCATTTCCCGATTTGACTATGAGAATGAATCGCTTGATAGCGAATACACCACGCTGGTCGAAAGTCTCACCGCCGATTCAAATTAGGGCGAAGAATCCGTTTAGGATTCAGGACTACCCATAAACCGCGGCATGGTATCGTTTTCGTCAGAGGAAATATCCGCTCTTTTGAACACTTTCTGTATGGTCAATAGGATGATTTTCAGGTCGGTTGAAAAACTGAGGTTGTCGACATACCAAACGTCGAGCTCAAATTTTTGTTCCCAGCTTATCGCATTCCTACCATTGACTTGAGCCCATCCGGTAATGCCTGGTTTGACAAGATGTCTTCTTGCTTGTGATTCCGAGTATAAGGGCAGGTAATCCACTAAAAGGGGTCTGGGTCCGATGAGTGACATATCGCCTTTCAATACGTTGAACAGCTGCATGATCTCATCTAAAGAACTGGCCCTCACGAATTTACCGACCTTGGTAATGCGTTGTATATCAGGGAGTAATTCTCCGTTGGCATCTTTCTTGTCGTTCATGGTCTTGAACTTGATGATGGTGAAGACTTTCCCATTCTTACCAGGGCGGCGTTGAAAGAAAAACGGATGCCCCGAGTTCGCTAAGGATAGCAGGAGCACCAGAATAAGGATGATAGGGGATAACAGCGATACGGCGATTAGGGCCAGGATCTTATCAATGAGACTCTTGAAGAAATAACGGTACATTTTAGGCAAGGTTTTTTTTGATGATCTCCAACAAATCGGTGTTGATCAGATGAACATCGAATTTGTTCTCTGCCAACGTTCTACTTCGTTTGCCCATCGTACTGATTTTTTCAGGTGATCCGATGAAATAGGCCATGGCATCGATCAGGGGTTGTAGGGTTTTCGGGGCGAGAAGGAAACCGTTTTCACCTTCGATTACCGTTTCTTTACAACCCGGGGTATCGGTTGTAATGATAGGCATTCCTATTGCCAATGCTTCCAATATGGATCGCGGTACCCCTTCACGGTAATAGGTCGGAAGCACAAAGATACCGGCCTGGTAGAGGTAAGGCCGCACATCTTTCTGGACCCCGTGATGAACAATGACCCCTTGGTCATGCAATGTTTTCAGTCGTTCTTCCATTGCTTGCATATTGTCGGGAGGTCCGCCGACCACATGGAAATTCGCCTTAATCCCTTTTTGGTGGAAATGGGATGCGGCATCAAGATACAGGGCGATCCCTTTTTCGACCATGAGTCTCCCGATCAAGATAAAGTTCACGCAATCACCGGTTTGGTATTCCGCTTCGGTTTTCGACCGAAAGCGATCCAAATTGATTCCGGATCCATTCACTACGAAAGACTCGCGATTTCGAGGAAGTATCTTTTTCTCGACGAACAATTGTTGGTCGTCCTTGTTTTGAAATATAGCGATGTTATCGTGTCGCAACGCACGGCGGTATAAAATCTTCGAAACATGGCCCAATAATTTCGATTTCAGGGAAACCCCACTGAAGGTGAAACCTAGCCCTGTAATCAAGGAGAAGGTTTTTAGTTGCGCACGTCTGGCGGCAAAAGAGCCATAGATTACCGGTTTAATCGTGTATGCGAAGACGAAATCAATTTCAAGCCGTAACATGATATCACGAAGTTCATCGATACTCTTTAAGTCTTTCAAAGGATCGAGGCCTTTTCGTTGCAAATTAAAATCGACCGTTTGGGCCCCAAGACCTTCCACCTCATTTCGGATCGACTCCGCATAATCAGGGGCCGCACACCATACCCGGTATCCATTGGCCAATAAAGCTTCGATAAAATCCTTTCTGAAATTGATCAATGAATACGCGACGGAACAAATGATCAAGACGTTTCGGTTGGGCATAGGGTTGGTTCGGTTTTGTATTAATAAAACTATTTTGAGGTGATTTCATTGTACAGGGCCAAATATCCGTCGACCATCTTGTTGATATCAAAGGCTTTGGCACGTGCCAAACAACTTGTAACGGTCTCCTGATAGAGCGCTTTGTCTTCGATCAAATGTAGGATCGAACGGGCGAGGGATTCAAAGTCCCCATTTTCAAATAAAATGCCATGACCACCGACAACTTCCGATAAACCTGGCACGTTCGAGGCGAGAAACGGCTTGCCCGACGCAAGCCCTTCAACACAGGAAAGGGACAATCCTTCGAAATTCGAGGAAAGTACTACAAAATCAACGCTTTTAAGGAGTCTGGGAACGTCTTTCCTCAATCCGAAAAAATGGACACGCTTCGAAAGGCCCAATTCCGCAACGAAACGTTCATGTTCTTCCCGAAGCACCCCTTCACCGACCAAGATCAAATGAATATGCTGTGGAAGGTGGTTCAAACCTTGGATCAAGGTCTTTTGGTTTTTTTGTGCGGTAAAACTGGAGACCTGTAAAATGAGTTTCGTCGTTTCCTCAAAACCGAGTTCCTTTTTTCCGTAAGGAAGTGCCCGTGCGATTTCGATAAGATCGATGCCATTGTTGATTTGTCGAATGGTCGATTTTTTTTGGCTTAAGTAGTGCTCCAAATTGGTATGAACGGCATCTGAAATCGTGATGACCCGGTCATATTTTCGGTATACCAATTTATCAATCCGCTTAAGGATCGGATGGTTCCTTCTTCTGTTCGTGGTATTGTGTTCGGTGAAAACCAACTTTGCTGTAGAATTCTTAAGGATACTGGCGAATCCGGCCCAATACAAGGATGGGAACAAATGAACATGGACCACATCGTAACCTGCGATTGCTCTCCGTATGCGCAGGATATGTTTCGGACTATAGATTCCCGGAGGCTCACCGAAATGACGGATGGTCAGGTCAGGGCAATTTTCTTGGAGGCGCTCCATGAAAACCGTTCGTTTTCCACTTAGTAATGCCAGTTCGACCTGGACCCCCTTTTTGAGATAGGCGATACATAGGTCCGAAACCAGTTTTTCCGCACCCCCGGAGTTCAGTGAATTAATGAGTTGTAGTACTTGCATGGGGTGTTCAGCTTTCGGTTTGGTTTGTCAACATAGTGAAAAATTGTTCGTAGTCTTCCAGTATTTTTCGTTCTGAGTATCTGGAAAAGACCGAATCCCGGACTTTATCCGCTGACCAAGGGTGGTTCGCCGCAGTCGAAAGTTTCTCTAAAAAGTCCTGTGGGTTTTGGGCGATGAACCCGTTCACTCCCGATATGATGATTTCGTTGATACCACCGGGTGCATCAAAAACCACTGAAGGTGTCCCTGTGGCACAGCTTTCCAGCAAGGCGTTGGGGAAGCCTTCTACATATGAACCTTGTAAATAGATATCATGACTGCTCAGATAGCGTTCAACCTGATCGGTATGATCGACGAAGGTCACCTTGGCATCGAGTTCCAGACTTGAGACTTTCGCCTTTAACTGCGGAGCGAAATCTCCCGATCCGATTATGGTATAATGAAAATCCTGATCGAATTCGGCAAGGGCCTCCAAAACCCTTATGTATCCTTTTCGTTCGGTCAACCTACCAATAGTAATGAACTTGAGTTGTTCGTCTTCGCGGAAGGAACGGGTTTTCAAATTGAATTTCGAAGTAACGGGATTATTGATTACCGTAATCTTCGAACCCGATTCGGGTACGGCAGACTCAATAGAACGCTTCATATCGTTTGATTGGCAAATAATACGGTCGATACCTTTCGATGCCAATCGGTAGACCTTGGCCGATTTTTGATTTTCCCGTTTTTCATCCCCGAGATTGAATCCGGTAATCGTAGTGGCACGAGCGACGAACTTAACACGCGGAACAATCAGTCCTAAAAGACCCATGGCCATGTTCAAATGTCCGATCGCACTGATAGCGATATGGGGTCGGTTGCGTATGAGAAAGGCCAGCATCGCAGGCATGGCGAACTGTACCCTTGACTTATTCAAAAATGTCACCGGAATGCCCTCAACGGCATATTTTTGATCTTTGTTGGAGCCGGTGATCAATAGCTGTGGTTCGAAAAGGCTTCGGTCGATATTTTGGGCCAAGAACGACATGACCCGCTCGGCCCCACCTGAGCGAAGCGAAGGTAGGACAAAAAGGATCCTGGTCTTATTCGCTTTCAAGATGCTTGATGATTTGTTTGATGTCGAATTCTTTGATTTTTTTTGCCGGAATACCACCGACAACGATATGTTCCTCTTCAATGGAGCGCCCTACGCTAGCATTGGCGGCAATGGCAACATTGTTGGCGATTGAAATGTTTCCATAAATTTTGGCGCCGGGCCCGATATAAACGTTATCACCGATTTGCGGAGCTTCCGGAAAGCCGCCTGAAGCCCCGATATTGACACCGACATGGATCCTACAATTTTTGCCCACTTTGGTCTTGCTGTTCACTACGATCAGCCCATAGTGCGGGATCGCCAGACCAGGACCGAAAACGTTTTTCGGGATGCTAAAACCCAGCTTGATGGATAGTTTTTTGAATCGATATTCGAGATACCAATAATACAGCCATTCGAGAGGGTTCTTTTTTTTGTTGAAGTAGAACTCGGTTCTGCGTAGTAATTTTTGGAATTTCCATGTGGGATCCCTATAAACCCAGTCTTTTAGACGTTGCTTCGGCGAATTGAAGCGCAATCCCCTGGCGATTTGATCCTGGGTGATGTATGCTTTGTAATCTGCTCTACTTTGTATCATTGTACGCCTATCTTCTGGGGTCTGACGATGAAAACGCGATCGTAACCTGTATTCTTTTTGTAAAAGTATCCACTTGTAGTTATGTTTTCCTCTTTTTTAAACTCAACGTCCTACTCCGATTTTATCGAACAACTCCCCCCATTTCGCAATGATTTGCGGCAAGTCATAGGAAACAACCGAATTCGGGGCATTTTCTGCAAGTCGGAACCGCAAGTCCTGATCTTCCATAACGGATTTTAAAGCTTGTCGGAACTTGCTTTGGTTTTGATCCTCTACCAAGATACCGTTCACATCCGGTACGATCAGATCTTTCGGTCCGGAAACGCAATCATAAGCCACACATGCCATACCATTGCTAAGTGCTTCCATCAACACCATGGGCAGACCTTCATATTTCGATGGCAGCACGTAAACCTGCGCACTTTGCATCAGGCCTTGCATATCATCGCAAAATCCGGCAAAGTCGACATGTTGTTCCATTTCGAGGTCCTTGGCGATTCCCTGCAGTATCCGCAAGCCTTCATCACCACTACCTGCGATGGTGAGTCTCCATTCATTTTGACCTTTTAAAAGTGGCGCGGTGATATGGAGCAAACTATCAAAACCCTTTACATCGTAACGTTTAAGCGACCCGGCGGCAATGATATTCTTTTCCCGTTTCGAATAATCCGTTATTCCCTCGGGAATATTGATCGGATTGGGCATGACGAATACATGCTGGTTCGAATCTTTGTAAAAATCATAATCGTAAGAGGTCAAAATCGTTATGGCATTTGCCTTGGGATAAATACGCTTCCTGATCCAGTTTAATTTTTTGGCTGGATGTGCTTTATGGTTGTTATGCTCACTCACGACCACTTTGATGCCGAAAATTCGAGCGATAGGGACCACCATCATGGCATTCGCCGGAAGGAAAACCACAATGACGTCGGGTCGATTCGACTTTGACTTATAGTGCCGAAAAAGGTTGATCCAAGCTTGGACGGTATGGTTGGAAATGATTTTTTTATGCAATCGGATCCTTTTGACACGCTCATGCAACGGATACGGATCTTTGGGTTCGACCGCCCCTTTTTTGAGTAGGGTGATCAGGGAAACATCCGCTTTGGGTGCGAATCCGTTGGCGAGGGTCACCATAACACGTTCTGCCCCACCGCCTGATAATCTATGGATAATAAAGTCTATTTTCATTCTAAAGGAAGGCAAATAGTCTGCCTTAGGGATTTAACGATTAATTCGGCAAAAGATTTTGTCAGGAACATCTTGGTTCAACACTTTCATCATTCTTTGGACTAGGTTACAACAAAACAAGTAAACCGTTTAGGCATGAAGTTGTTTTTCGGATATTACTGATGATGGATCCCGCACCGAATTTTTATCAAGTACGTAGCCAATATAAATGAAAACCACGATGAGGTACCCTTGATTGATGATGGTCTGTAGACTTAGCATGAAAATCGAAAGTGTTACCAAAATGGCTAGTGAAAAATTCGCAATATTCCCTTTTGCGGTAAGAGCATCTTTATAGTAATGAAAGAGCAGGAACAAGAAAATGGTGAATGTCAAAAATCCAGCATCGGCCCAAACCCCGAAAACCGTATTATGCCCCCTGATTTCAACGGCGAAGTTCAAGCCGTTCCCAATGAACGGGTTTTCGTAGATATATCCCAGCATATTCTTGAACAAGACATCCCGTTCTGAAAAACTGACCTTATCCGTTTGCAAACTGATGATGTTCACCACGTTCTCGATACGATGCTTCTGTCCTTCGCTAAGTCTTGTGGTCGTGCTGGCCCAATTGATCAAAAGCACGCCTACGAACGGTATCAATATGGCTGAGACCAAAATCCGCTTGATATTGAACATTTTGCGATAGGTTATCATTAAAACCAAAAGAAACACCACGATACCGGTTTTTGAAAAAGTCAACAGTAAGGCGTAGGCCGAGAACAAAAGGGCGAAGCTCTTAAGCATCTTTTGCCATTTGGTTTTCGGAATTAGGATATGCTTGACGAAAATGAAAGAAAGTATCGAAGCGACAGCGGCGTTGTTCGCATCCCCATATACGCCGCTGGCCCGATCTAAGGAGTACTCATAAACGCCGTCATGGTCCAATGAAAAATTAAAATATTGTAACAAGAACAGCAACAGACATGAAACGAAGAAGGAGTATGCAAGGACTTTTGGCAATTCGGTCTTAGCCGATCCCGTACTAAGGAAAAAGGAATAACCGATCAAATAAATTCCGGGGATCAAGACCCTCAGAATGGTCGGTTGGGTACCATGAAAGCCATTTGCGATCAAACCGAAAACAAAATAACAACTAAAAAAAAGCAACCAAAGAAGAATCAATTTCGGTAGCTTTCTTCGCTGTTTAAGTATCAAAAGTAACCCCAAGAAAATCAACCCCACATTAAGGTAGGCCATGAGTTGGGCAATGGAAGCCGAAATGAACTTCGAAACGAACGCTTGAAGGTTCAATAAATTAATGACCAAGGGGCCATAGAACAATAATTTTACGATTCTTCCCATGTCACTTTTGAGGGTTTCCGTCGATTTCCGTAATGGGCCAATCCAACGCCCTGTCTGAGGCGCGGGGTGAAAAGCAACAAATTATGAACGCGTGCCATGAACAATTATAAGTGGTTTTTAAGTTGTATCCGATATTGTTTGAAAGTAAATCCGACATAGATAAAACTATTGAGAATATAGACACAAGTGGTACTCAAAATTAGACCATATACCCCGTACATTTTCATGAACACATAGTTTAGCACCAAATTTAAGATAAGGTTCCACAAAGAGGCCCACGCCATAAAAATATTCTTGTTCATGGCAGTCAAGAACTTGACGGTCACCAAGGTGCAAATATAGAAGGGTACGTAGACCAAACCGATTTTTTGGATGTTGGAGACGACGAAAGTGTCGTCGGATGTGAATTCGTTTCGCTCGAACAATAGGGCGATAATGGGTTCAGACCAAAAAATCAGGATGATGGCCACGATGACCATTGTCAAAAACAATGACTTTAACGTTTTGAATAGTTGTTTGAACGCTTGAATGGGGTCTTCCGTTATTTTTTTTGAGAAATGGGGCAGCAGTACGTTACCCAACGCTAAGATCAGGATGCCTACTGCGAATGCAGGTATTTTTTTTCCGTAATTCAAGGCGGCAACCGAACCGACCACCAATTGAGCCGCGAAAAACTGATCTACGAATCCGTTTAAACCTGTCAAAAGACCTGAGGAAACCTTAGGAGGAAACTGCCTGATCATCATTCGGGTATTATCCGAAAGACTGGGTTTTCCAAGTTTCAAGACTTTGTACTTCAACGCACAACCAAAAACGAAAAGGAACGCCAAGAAGCTACCTGACAACAGACCGACCGAAAGCACCTTTTCCCCAAGTTGATCGCGAAACAACAACACGCAGATAATCGTACTGATTGCCGGGAACAAAGCCGAAAGCGAGGTGGCAAGGAATTTATCGCGTATTTCGATCAAACCGGCCATAAAGTTGGTAAGCCCCCAAAATAAAAGGCAAGGCAGTACCACATAAAATTGGGTTTGGATCAGCCCATAGTAGGAAGCCGTGTGCCCCGGGAAAATGGTGGGCAACGAAAATTCGATAAAAATGGTCGAAAGGATCATAAGCACCCCGACCAAACCCAAAACGAGCAACAAGGTTAGGGTTTGGAACCCGCTGACATTGTCTCCTTTCTTCAACTCGACAATATAATTGGGTATGAAAAGGTTCTTCAGGGATTGGATGAATACCTGTTGCAAAAAATTCGGTATGATCAGAGCGAGGTAGAAGGTATCCAAGAGTTCCGACAATCCGATTTCCGACGCAACGATGGTCTCCTTGTAGAACGCGACTACTTTAACAGCGAATGCGATTCCACCTACGAGAAGGATATTTCGAAGCAACACCATATTAAGGGGTTGCACTTTCTTTTGAAAACGCTGTATCAACTTTTTCAGGGCCACGCTTGTTTAAAGGTAATCTTCCGTACGGGAGATACCCGTATTCCTGATACAAAACAACGATTAATCCGGGGTATTTGGAAATACAAAAAACAATTCCCGATGAAAACGGTATATAAATGGATAAATGTCCTTATTTGATGTTACGAAAGATGGGTTTGACAATGCAGGAACGGTTCGTCGATCAAGATGGTTTTACCGTATTCCATACGTTGGATCTATCGCTACCCGGTAAAGGGTTTGATTTGAAAACCCTTAGCATAGTTTGAGGCGAACCATCGAATACCCCTACCTTTGTCCCGTATTTTTCAATCCCGATTGCCTATGCGTTTTCCATTGCTGATCCTGCTCAAGCTGTTTTTCACGGGAATTGCCTGCGGTCAATCCATCAGGATTTCCCCTGACGAGGTGGAAAAAAACGGTGATCTGACCGCCTATGTCAAAAAGCGTTTGGAAACCGCCTTCGATACCATCTATTTGGAGAAAGGGAAAAGGGCCTGGGAAATCGGCCCTGTGGTTCTGCACAACTTGTCCGATAAAACCATTGTACTTGCCGCTGGACTCGAAATCAAAGCGAAACCAGGGGCATTCCCCGAAAAGAACCAATCCCTTTTCAAATTCGTTCATGGTAGGCGCATTTCCATTATCGGAAATCATGCCCTTTTACAAATGAACAAAACCGAATATACCGATGGTGAATGGCGACATCTTATCAGCCTTCGGGCATGTAAAGACGTTTCCATTCAGGATCTTCGATTGGAATCCAGTGGGGGGGATGGGATTTACATCGGAGGACAAGGTCAAGGAACGTTTTCAAAGTCCGTGTATTTGGAAAGTATCGTTTGCAATGACAATAAACGCCAAGGTATCAGCATCGTAAGTGCGGAAGATGTTTTTGTAATGAACTCTGTCTTCGAGGAAACCAAAGGAACGGCTCCTGGTGCCGGAGTCGATATTGAACCCAATCGCGCGAGCGACAGGATCGGCAACATTAATTTTATCAACTGTTCGTTCCTCAGAAATCGAAATGCAGGGATATTGATCAGCCTTTCGAGACTCGATACAAGTTCGCAGCCGGTAGGCATACGATTCGAAAACTGTTATTTGACCGAAAACCATCATGATGTTGCCCCAAAGGTAGCAGCCGAGATCATGATCAATACCAATGCGGACCGTCCGGTTTCGGGAACCATAGAATTTAAGAATTGTACAATAGAAAACAGCAAATGGGGAATGCTCTACAGCAGGAAACGGGAGGAAGGGCCCCAAGTTAGTTTTGTCGATTGTGCCGCCATCGACATCGCCAAAAACGATAGAAGTCCCATTTATTTCGAAGTTCCTGATTATCGCAACGATTTTGGGCCCATGGGAGGCTTTACGTTTAGCAACATGTATATTTCGAGTTCCGCTACCAAACCTTTTTTACAATTCAGGGGGGGATTTAAGAACTCGGTTGTAGCGGTAAAGAACATAAAAGGGGACTTCACCCTTGAGGGGAGTCGTATGACCCCACCTAGATTCATAAACTGCGATACCGACCAGCTCGACAACGTTGCTATCGAATTTCGGACAATCAGGGAATAACGAATCCCGTCCTTTGCAAATACCGTAAAATCATTGACTTCTGGATTTTGAGCTGTTTTGGGTTTTAAAACATGAAAAAAAACCTAAACAAATTGTTAAATTCATAAGAAAGTGTGCATTTCAACGAAAAAATCAGGCCGTTAAACTGAAATCCTTATTTCTGGATTACCTTTGCTTACCAAATATTAAGAACGAAGTTTAACCTACTCGATATGTCTATTCACCCCTCGAATGCATTATCCAAATTTTGGTTGATGTTAGCCTTGATTACCTTTTTAGGCTGTGGCACAGATTCCGATTTGTTTGTTGACACCGTTTTGAATCAGCCTGATGCACAGGAAGAATCGAACGATTCCGAAAATTCGGATGGAGCTACCGAAGAAGGATCGGATGATGTTTCATCAGTATCTTTATCAGCCATTGACGATGCCTTTGTTCAGGGGGAGAACGGGGTCAATGCGGATATCGTTAGGGTCGAAGTAGACCAAAGGACAACCTATTTGAAATATGATTTGAATCCGATTGATGGGGTTTTGGTCAGTGCCCACCTTGAATTTATAACCGATTCAGACCCCGGAAACGGGGTGATTGAGGTCACGAAAGGAATGGATAACGATTGGACTGAAGAAACCCTAAGCGCTCAAAATGCACCAGGAAAAGGGGAGCTTTTGGGAACGATCAATGCGTCCTACGAAATAGGTTCGACCCAACAAATCGAATTGGATGTCGAGTCGTTGGAAACCAATGTGATTTCGATCGTACTTGATAAAAAGACCGGAAACGACATTTCCATCGCTTCGAAGGAGAATCAACAAAATCCGGGTCCTAAACTCGTACTTCAATTTATTGGAACACTTGACGAATCGGCACTTCCTGAAGAAGAGCCCGTCGAAGATCCCATTGATGATCCTGACGATGGCGGCAACAATAGCGATGAGGTCATAATCCTGAATTCTTTGAAGGCCTTTCCATCCGCCTTCGGTGCTGCAGCCGAAATCAGTGGGGGTAGGGGTGGAGCCATCCTTGAAGTTACCAATTTAAATGAAAGTGGACCGGGTTCTTTCCGGGAAGCCTACCAAACCGATGGCAAGCGGATCATCATCGTTAAGGTGGAAGGTATCATGAATAAGAGCGTTCTGGGCTCTAACCAAGGTGATGTGACCATTTGGGGGCAGTTCGCACCAGGACGCGGGTTGACACTGAACGGTGGGGCATGGACCATGAGTCGGGGTGGTAATGCCATCATCAGGCACATGACGGCCCAAAACGGGGATACGAATTGTACCATAAACGAAGATTGCTTCGATGCCTTGAACTTTTTCAGTACCGACCCAGGCACCGGCATTTATATCGACCATTGTTCGTTCCGTTATGGGGCTGACCAAACCTTGGGTTTCAACATCAGCAATCCCAATATCAGTACCACCATTTCGTACAATCTTTTCGCAGAAGCGGTTCCCGAGCATAACACGGCCGTTATCTTTACGAATAATCTCAATCAAGGACAATCCGTTGGTAACCATTCGTTTTCAAGAAACATGACCTACAACATTTCCCATCGTTTCCCTAATATGAGTGGTTTTGATGGTGATTTTGAAGTGTACAATAATTTCTATGTCAACTGGGGATCGCGTATGAGTCGTTGCAATGGTGCGATTAACGTTGATTGGCATGATAATTTCGCTATGGCGGGAAATGCTGAAAAAAGCAGTGTCCCTTTAAATAAATGGAACCCGAGTGCCAGTGAATGGGGTGGAAATCGCCCGACCATCTATTCTGCGAACAACTATATCGAAGGGTACGATGAATCACCCGGATTCGATCAAGAGAATATTTGGGTTTGGTTTAAAAGTAGTTCGGACAACTTGCCGGGTATTAATGGCGCAGTACAAAAAGACCAACAACTACCGTCCTCATTGTTTTCCGCGGGGAAATTGACGAATTTCCAACAGCCACAAGACGGTACATGGAGATGGGATGAAATTCCATATAAAATGGAAGCCAGTGTGGGACACAACCGCGGTGTAAAAGCGAACGGAAGTCCAGGTTTCTTTAGGGATGACCTAGATAGTGACTATATCACCCGCTCATTGAATGGCACCACCCCATCTCGCTACAGGGGCGCTGATGAATGGACGAATTCAACCTTCACCAATACGCAACTGTATCAAGATTCTGATGGTGATCATATGCCGGATTGGTTCGAAGAACGTCATGCCCACTTAGACCCCAATGATCCTAGTGATATGCTGGAAAAGCACACCGAATGGAGCTTTCAAAACTATAGGGTCGTAAATAATGCAGGGTACAGCAATCTGGAGATTTGTGCTGAATTCTATGCCGGTGGGTTTGAGACCATGCTCGATGGTACTAACAAAATATAAACACCAGTCCCGAGATTTTCAAGGAGCCACTTGAACGGTCATACCTGTATGGCATCGTTCCGGCGTTTTTATTCGGTTACCGGTACTTGCCCTCCTGTCTTAAAGGATGATCCTATTTTGGAGAAGACCAATAATTCCTCTATTCCATTTAATCCGTTTAAATAGGGATTTGTCGATAAAAAATCCACCCTAAGGATTTCAATACTATCTTTCCGACGTATTATTGTGGTACTGCGATATGAGTTGCAAACCGATCGTTGTACGAATTAGACGATAGTAGACGTAACATTTAACCGATTTGTAAATTTTTGACCGAAATGAGCACTGAGAATAAAGTGAAGGTTTTGTATTTCGCGGGTTCTGGAAGATCTGGATCGACCATATTGAACATTATATTAGGAAACCATCCCGAAGTTTTCGGCGGCGGGGAACTTCAAAATATGCGTCAAGTATACAATCCGGAAAAAATCTGTTCGTGTCAAAACTCGGTAATCGATTGTGGCTTTTGGTCGAGTATCATCAAAACCTGGTCTGCGAGCATCGACGAAAAAAGCATCGACGAGGGGTTATTGAAATGGCGTGAATATGAAGGTGTTTTTTCATTTAGGCCTTGGATGCGGATGCTATTTGGGTTGGGCAGAAACAGCAGTGACTACCAATCATATTTGAAAAACACCACCGCCTTTTTAAAAGCGGTACAACAGGTCAGCGAAAAACCCGTTTTGGTCGATATTTCCAAAAACCCGCTACGGGCGTGGGCCTTGGAAAAGAATCCGAATATTGATTTACGGATGGTCCATTTGGTTCGAGACGGTAGGGCGGTCATGTGGTCCTTAAAGCGGACTGCCGAAAAGCAGAATAGGAAACGGCCGTCATGGCGTGCTTCTTTGTTCTGGGCCGTGATCAACAGGATGACCAATTTCGTAAGGGGTAAGGTGTCGAACAAAATCGTTATAAAATATGAGGATTTCACCTCCGATCCTGAAACGGCCCTTCGAGAAATCGGTCAAATGGCCGAAATAGACTTTTCAAGTATCATTTCGAAAATCCGTAATAATGAGGACTTCCATATCAACCATGTGATGGCCGGAAACGGAATCCGTAAAGCGAATACGGTAAAATTCCAGGCTTCGAAATCGACAAGCTGGAAGAAAAACCTTAAAGTAGCCGATATCAGGCTGTTTAACCTCTTATCGTTCACTTCACTTAAGAAATTCAAATACAACTAACCGTATCAGACCCAGGATCGCGGGGTCATCTGCGGTACATCCCGTGGCACGTTGGATCGACTATCAATGGGCGATAGGGTCGCCCCCAAAAAGGTAGGTTAGATTTTTAGACGCGGTAATAGTCCTTGAACCAAGCTACAAAGGCTGCAACACCTTGATCAATACTGGTCTGGGGTCGGTAGCCATAATCTTCGATCAATTGATCGACGTTGGCCCAGGTCTTGCCAACATCCCCGGGTTGCATTTCCATCATTTCCTTTTTGGCCGTAGTGGCCAAGTTGGATTCTATGGTTTCGATGAAATCCATGAGTTTGACAGACTTGTTGTTACCGATATTGTACAATTTGTACAATTCACCCGCTTTTTTGCGCGCTTCGGTTTCCGATTGCATGACCCGTACTACCCCTTCGGTGATATCATCGATATATGTAAAGTCACGCTCCATATTCCCTTGGTTGAAAACCTTGATCGGCCTTCCTTTGACAATGGCGTCCGTGAAAAGGAACAGGGCCATATCGGGCCTGCCCCATGGTCCATAAACCGTAAAAAAACGGAGCCCCGTGGTGGCAAAACCATATAAATGACTGTAGGTATGGGCCATCAATTCGTTGCTTTTTTTCGTCGCGGCATACAAACTGATCGGATGATCAACCGTATCGGAAGTTTCGAAAGGGATCTTGGTATTTTTACCATAGACGCTTGAGCTACTCGCGTAAACCAAGTGCCGAACACCCTGATGACGGCAGTTTTCCAAAATATTCAGAAAACCGACCACATTGCTATCGACATAAGCAGTAGGGTTTTCAATGCTATATCGAACTCCGGCTTGCGCTGCAAGATTGCAGACCACTTCGAATTTAGCTTCAGCGAAAAGTTCATTTAGCGCTTCGCGATCTTCCAGACCTAAGCGAATGAAGCTGAACCGATCCGCAGAGGTTGATTGCGTAAGTACATTCCATTTTTCCGCATTGATTTGGGCGATACCCAGCTCGGAAAGACGGTCGTATTTTAACTGTTGGCTATAATAGTCGTTGACATTATCAAGACCGATAACCTCATGGCCGTCGGCCAACAAACGTTTTGAAACATGGAACCCTATGAAGCCTGCAGCTCCGGTAACAAGCACCTTCATGATTGGCCGATCTTATAGTATTTAAAACCGATCTCTTCCATGACCTCTTTTTCCAAAATCCTTCTACCGTCAAAAGCAAAAGCAGGTTTCAACATGCTGTCGAATATAGCCGACCAGTCATAGGCTTTGAACTCATCCCATTCCGTTAAGATGGCAATGGCATGTGCATTTTCGGAAGCGGTCATAGGGTCGTTGACGACTTTAAGTAACCGGCGGTTTTCCTCTGGACTTCGAGTACCCAGGTAATCAAGGTCCGAATACATGGTCTCTGCCGAGACCTTTGGATCATAAACTACGATTTCCGCCTGTTCATCAAGAAGTGCATCAGCAACGTAGATCGCTGCCGACTCCCGGGTATCGTTAGTATCTTTTTTGAACGCCCAACCGTAAAAGCAGATTTTCTTTCCGGAAACCGTATTATACAAAGTTGAAATAATGTTGTCGGCGAACCTTCTTTTTTGGTAATCGTTCATGAGAATGACCTGCTCCCAATATTCGGCCACCTCTTGCAAGCCATAACTCTTCGCAATGTAGACCAAATTAAGGATGTCTTTTTGAAAACACGACCCACCGAATCCTACGGAAGAATTTAGGAATTTCGCTCCGATCCTACTGTCAAATCCAATGGCTCTTGACACTTCGGCTACATTCGCATCGGTTTTTTCGCATAGCGCGGAAATAGAGTTAATGGATGAAACCCGTTGGGCTAAAAAGGCATTGGCGACCAATTTTGACAATTCGGATGACCAAACGTTGGTCTGCAAAATCCGTTCCTTTGGCAACCAGTGCTCGTAAACCCAGCTTAGGGTATCCCTGGCTTCTTTTCCTGAAGGCGTTTCATCCCCACCGATCAGTACCCGGTCTGCATTCAATAGATCTTGTATGGCCGTACCTTCGGCTAAAAATTCAGGATTTGAAAGGATTTCGAATTTGACCCCTTTTCCGGTATTGTCCAAGATACTCTTCACCGCTTCTGCCGTACGTACCGGCAAGGTCGATTTTTCGACAACGATTTTATCGGTGGTGGAGACTTTGGCGATATTTCGCGCACAAAGCTCAATATATTTCAAGTCAGCAGCTTGGCCTTTTCCCTTCCCATAGGTTTTAGTCGGGGTGTTCACTGAAATGAAGATCATTTCGGCCTCCTCGATCGCCTTATCGACTTCGGTGGTGAAGAATAGGTTTTTCCCGCGGGTTTCCGCTACGATTTCCTTCAATCCGGGTTCATAAACCGGTAACAGATCAAGGTCGTCATGGTTCCACAAGTTGATTCGTTCTTGATTGATATCGACTACTTTAACCTGGATTTCGGGGCAGTTCTTCGCTATGACAGCCATTGTAGGTCCACCGACATATCCGGCGCCAATACAGCAAATCTTATTTATTTTTTTCATTACGGACTTTCGTTTCTTTGGTACAAAGGTTATAATAACTTTAAAAACATCGCATTATTGCCTAAAAAAAAATAGGTTAACGACATTGTTCTTCCGCTCACTTACATCGTGATTTTCCAATCGTCACCGAAATTGATCGACCAAGGTCATTTAATCGATAATATCACGCCTTGAACGATTTATGACTAGGCCTGTACCCAATCTATCTAACTTTGGTTTCGTATCATGCATTTAATCGACCTACATTGTGATTACTAAAACCAAAATATGGCTGTCTTCACCCCACATGGGTGGTTTGGAGCAACAGTTTGTTCAAGAAGCGTTCGATACGAATTGGATAGCACCCTTAGGGCCGAATGTCAACGCCTTTGAAGCATCCATAGCCGATTATTACGGTAACGACCTGAATGTTGCCGCCTTAAGTTCGGGCACTGCGGCCTTGCATTTAGCATTGAAACTTGTCGGTGTGGGCAAAGGCGACGACGTCCTATGTCAGAGCTTTACGTTTTCGGCTTCCGCGAATCCCATCGTTTATTTAGGGGCGAACCCCATATTCATTGATAGCGAACCCATAACCTGGAATATCTCCCCTGAATTGATGGAGGCCGCTATTTTGGAAGGGATTGCCAAAGGGAAAAAACCAAAGGCAATCGTTGCTGTTCACCTTTATGGGATGCCTTATTTGGTATCGGAGATTTCCGAGATTGCCGATAAATACGGTATACCGGTGGTTGAAGATAGTGCCGAAGCCCTTGGTAGCTCGGTTGATGGTATGCCATGTGGGGCATTCGGTGAAATCGGTATCCTTTCCTTTAACGGAAACAAGATCATTACCACCTCAGGTGGTGGTGCCCTTCTCACAAGGAAACAGGAAATCAAGGAGAAAGCGGTTTTCCTGGCGACGCAGGCCAGGGATAATGCGCCACATTATGAACACTCCGAAATCGGTCATAATTATAGGATGAGCAACGTTTTGGCCGGGATAGGTCGGGGCCAAATGATGGTACTCGATGATCGGGTCGCTGCCAGAAGGGCGAATTTCGAATTCTATAAAAATAGGTTAGGACATCGTGAGGAGCTTTCTTTTTTGGAAGAACCCCAGGGTTTTTACAGCAATCGATGGCTCAGCTGTATTTTGACTCCTTCGTTCGAAGCGCGTGAACGCATTCGATTGGCACTTCAAGAAGAAGATATCGAATGCCGACCACTTTGGAAACCGATGCATGAACAACCGGTGTTCAAAACATTCGGAAAATTCGTGGACGGAACGTCTTCCTATTTGTTCGAAAGAGGGCTATGTTTGCCCAGTGGATCGAATTTGGAGGAGGAAGACCTAGAAAGAATAACTTCCCTAATCTTAAATAACCTAGATTGATGATCAAAAAATATCTCTTAAGGAATTCACATCGATATGCTTCAAAATGGCTTGTATTGGCCATTGACACTTTGATCATTGGTTGCTCATTCGTATTGTCGTATATCATTAGGTTCAATCTGTCTTTTAATTTCGATGTATCGAAACTATTAATGCAGTTGCCTGCCATTATGGTATTGGCGGCTATTGCCTTTATGATCACCGAATCGAACAAAGGCTTTATCCGACATACCGGCATTAAGGATGTTTATAATGTGTTCAATGCGATATGCTTATCAAGCATTTTGATCATATTCGTGGTAATATTGAATCGTCAATTTAAGTATATCGATGGATTCACGATTCCGTTATCGATAATCATCATCCATAGTCTGATCAGTTTTGTCGTTTTGACCAGTTCACGCTATGTGTTTAAGACCATGTACCACAGCATGGTCTCACGATACAAAGTGTTCAAGAACGTACTGATTTACGGAGCCGGTGAATCAGGAATCATTACTTCGAATGCCATCTCGAACCATACGGCAACGAACTATAAGGTCGTCGGTTTTATTGACGATGATCATAAGAAAAGAGGGAAGAGAATCAATGGATTGCCGGTGCACTCCAGGGACGAATTATCGGATTACTTGATCGATAAGCACTCTATTTCCGAAATCATCGTTGCGATCCATAAAATCGATAACAGTGAGTTAAGAAAGCTTGTCGAAGGTTTGGTCGATCTACCGGTTCAAGTGAAAATAGTACCACCGGTACAAGATTGGGTGAACGGAGAATTCAAGGCCTCCCAAATCAAGAATGTCCAAATCGAGGACTTGTTAAACCGTGTTCCGATCAGCATTCGAAAATCCAAAGTGCACGAAGAGCTGAAGGGGAAGACCATTATGGTCACTGGTGGCGCGGGATCCATTGGAAGTGAGATCGTTCGACAAATCGCAAATTATGATTACACTTCACTGATCATCATTGATCAAGCGGAGTCTGCCCTATATGACGTGCAACAAGAGTTACGGCAATCGGGGCACCATAATTTCATTCCAATCGTTGCGGATATCCGTGACAAAAACCGAATGAACCACTTTTTTGAAGAACATAAACCCGATATTCTTTTCCATGCTGCAGCATATAAGCATGTTCCACTTATGGAATACAATGCTTATGAGGCCATAAAAATCAACGTGGGCGGCACCAAAATGCTAGCCGATTTGGCCATCGTTCATGGGGTGGAGAAATTCGTGTTCGTTTCGACCGATAAGGCCGTAAACCCGACCAATGTCATGGGGGCTACAAAACGAATCGCCGAAATGTACATCAGTTGTATGCAACAAGAACAGAAAACCAAGTTTATCACCACGCGATTTGGTAACGTTCTAGGATCTAACGGTTCGGTAATTCCGTTGTTCAAGAGACAGATTGAAAAAGGAGGTCCTTTGACAGTGACCCACAAAGACATTACACGCTATTTCATGACCATTCCCGAAGCCTCTCAACTTGTGTTGGAAGCCGGAGCAATGGGCAAAGGCGGTGAAATATTCATTTTCGATATGGGTGAATCGGTGAAGATCTTCGATTTGGCCAAAAATATGATCAAATTGTCGGGATTGCGTTATCCTGATGACATCGACATCGAAATCACCGGGCTACGACCAGGGGAAAAATTATATGAGGAACTACTGGCCAATGGAGAGAACACCTTGCCTACCTACAACAAAAAGATCATGATCAGTAAGGTCAGGGATCTTGACTATAAATTCGTTCGTTCGAAAGTAGATGAATTGTTCGTCTCCAATATGTTTTTCAATGGGTCGATCATAAAATTGATGAAAGAAATCGTTCCGGAATACATTTCGAACAATTCCGATCTTTGTAGATTTGACAACGCAAAGAACCAAAAGGAAATTGAAGACAATACCGAAGAAAAGAAAGTCTTGTATTAATCCAATCCACCATAACATCCTGTCCAATGCCGAAAAAAAGCTTTAAACAATCACTGATACCAATGCTTCTTGGTGTCTTACTCGTATCTTCATGTGCTACACGTCAAGATGTGGTGTACTTCCAGAATTCAAGGAATTTTGAAACCATTGTTGATGAGAGCACGTTTTCCCCAAAGTTCAAGGTCGATGATTTGGTCAGCATCCATATTTCGACACTGAACCCGGAGGCCAGTGAGCCGTTCAATTTGTTCAGGGGCTCACAAGAAGGGGGGATCCGCCCTGAACAGGTCGATTATCTTGTGGATAAGGATGGCGAAATCGACTTTCCCGTCATCGGGAAGGTGAAGATCAGTGGTCTTTCTCCTGAGGAGGTTAGGGTGCTTTTACGCGAAAAACTTAGTGATTATCTAAAAAATCCGATCATCAATATCAGATTGAAGAATTTTACCGTCACGGTACTCGGTGAGGTTAACCGACCTGGGCAATATTCCGTGCAAGGGGAGCGAATTACGATTTTGGAAGCACTTGGACTCGCAGGGGACTTGAAACTCAAGGCCAAACGGGGCAATGTTATGGTTATTAGGGATTTTGACGGTACCAAGGTCTACACGAAGGTCGATTTGACCAATAAGGACATTTTGAGTTCTCCGGTATACTATTTGACACAAAACGATGTGGTCTATGTAGAACCCAACCAATCGGCGATCCGGACTTCAAGTTTGGATAATACCACCAACATTTACATTTCAATTGCCTCGATTTTGATAACCTCGACGGTAATCCTGATTACGAGATCCTAAATAGATTTCCTTAGACTAATCCGCAAAATCCAGAAACCCCATGATTGATGAACTTAATTTCGGTGACGAGATAAGAAGGTACACCAAGCACTGGAAATGGTTCGTTATCAGTGTGATATTGGGAATTGTGGTGGCCCATTTGGTCATTCGGTATTCGACCCCGAAATTTCTGGCACAAGCCAAAATCCAAATTGTCCAGGAACAAGGTTCGGGATCGGGTATGAATTTGCTGCAAGACCTGGGGGTGTTCTCCGAAATGGAAAACAATATTGAAGATGAAATAGAAATAATCTCATCCAGATCGAATTTGATCGAAGTAACGAAACAACTCGGATTGAATGTCCGGGTCTTTTCGGTCGGTAACCTCAGGAGTACCGAATTATATAACAACTCTCCGATTTCCCTGAATATCATAGCTCCGGACTCCATTATCAACAAAGCGAAGATCAGCTTCAACTTGGATATCGTTTCGGCCACGGAATTCGGTTTTTCAATGGGTGATGACGATACCGTTAAAAACTATGCGTTTGGTCAGAACATTGCCTCACCGGTGGGGAATATCGTAATCACGCCGATTTCTGAATTTATTCCGCGACACTTGGGGAATCGGTTAAAAGTGCAGATAAGTCCACTTTCGCAGACCGCAATGGGCTATCAAAAAGCGATTTTGGTTACCCAGGCAAAAAGTTTTTCGAATATTTTGAATATCAGTTTGGAAGATCCGGTCAAAGAGAAAGCACAAGACATCATCAATGCCCTGGTTACTATTTACAACAAGAACGATATTGCCGACAAGCAGGAAGTCGCAGATAAAACATCTACCTTCATTGAAAGTCGGATTGCCGCAATATCTTCCAATCTGTCTTCGGTCGATCAGTCGGCCCAAGATTTTAAAACGGGTAGGGGGGTCACGAATATTGAGTCTGAAGCCAATATCAATCTAAACGTAGGCGTGGCCAACCGACAGGAGTTGGCGAATGCGGAAACCCAATTGAACATCGCTTCGTCAATGCGTGATTTGGTGGATCAGCAGCAAGGATTTGAAGTCCTGCCGGCGAATCTTGGCCTTTCAGATCCAACCATAGCGAATACCACCCAGCAATACAACCAATTGGTGCAGGAGCGAAATCGATTATTGAAAAGTTCAAATGAAAAGAACCCAGTAATCGTAAATCTTGACCAACAATTGAATGGACTTAAGCGTACCATGCAGGCAAGTTTGAACAGCACGGTAAACAATCTTGGGTTGCAAGTCAACACCTTAAGTGGGCAGCAGGCCATTATTAACTCCAAAATTTATTCCGCGCCCAAGAACGAAAGGGCTTTACGGGATATTACCAGGCGACAGCAGACCACGGAGTCCTTATACCTTTATTTGTTGCAAAAACGTGAGGAGTCACAGATTACGGTAGCCTCAACAGCCCCGAAATCAAAATTGATAGATGCTGCATATTATGGAGACCTCCCGGTGGCACCGAATAAAAAAATCATTTATCTGATTTTTGCCTTGGTAGGGATGGTCATCCCGTTCTCTACGATTTATGCGAAGGATTTGCTTGATAATAAGGTCCATAGCATGCACACTTTAGAGAAAAGTGTTAACGACATTCCGATATTAGGAGAACTTCCGCGTTTGACTAAAAGTGAAAAGAAAATCGTGGTAAAAGACGATCGTTCGGTTCTTGCCGAGGCTTTGCGGATTATCCGGGCCAATCTAGATTACCTCCTGCAATCCAAAAAGAACAAAGACAAAAGCAATGTCATTTTTGTCACTTCAAGTGTGCCAGGCGAAGGAAAAACCTTCTTTTCGGTTAATTTATCGATGATATTGGCGAGTACAAGAAAGAGGATTTTGTTGATCGGTGCCGACGTGCGTAATCCGAAGTTCAAGCGCTTTTTCATTAATGAAAACATTGATGTTCTTGGTAAAAAGGACAAAAATCGGGAACGACAGATTGGATTGACCGAATACTTGCATAAAACGGAGGTGGAATTTAAGGAAATCGTCAATACGCTTTTGGTTCATGAGAATTATATCGATGTGATCTTTTCCGGGAAGATACCTCCGAATCCTTCGGAATTACTACTTAATGGGCGCATGGGCGATTTGATCGAGGAAGCTAGTCGTAAATACGACTACATTGTTGTCGATACCGCACCTATGATGGTTGTTTCCGATACGCTTTTGATAAGCAAATACGCCACCCAATTGGTGTATGTTACAAGAGCCGATAAAACAGAGACCAATGCGCTCGAATTCCCCATAAAACTGCAGGAAGAAGGAAAGATCGACTCGCTTTCATTTATCGTTAATGACGTGAAATCGAGCAACTTAGGCTATGGCGGAAAATATGGTTATGGCTATGGTCAGCAGGCGAAAAAATGGTGGAAGTTTTAGAGGGTATCTCGAGTTAGGAGTAATTCGTAAGTTCCCATTCGCTCAGAGCACTTCCTTTTCCATGCATCACTTTTCTTGTGTATTCTATATTTCAAGCCCGAATTGACGAATTTCCTTACAGGGTAGTTTACCGATGAAGAACCCAACTTGAACGAATATTCATCTACGTATTTATCGAATTGCCCCCCTTTGATTTATCTTTGATTTTCGATTTGTGGCCACTGTCCGCAATGAAAAAATTGCTTCAAATACCAAGAACTGTTATGAAAAAAAACTACCCCAATAGTCTTGTAGGATTACTTGTCCTATTTTTTTCCTTTTTTACCCAAAACACGCTAACAGCACAAAGTTTCGATCAAAGTCAATTGAATTTCAATGTCGGCAATGTCGCCAATGGGGTGACCTCTTTGATGTACGGTCCTGACGGTCGACTGTATGTGGCCGAATATCCGGGTCTGATCAAGATCTTGACGATCTCACGGGTCAGCTCGACGAACTACCAGGTCGATGCGATCGAGGTGCTTGACGGGATCCAGACCATGGCCGACCATAACGACGACGGCACCTTGTTCTCAAGTACGGCAAGGGAGACCACGGGCCTCACGGTTACGGGTACCGCGACCAACCCGGTCATCTATGTCGCTTCGAGCGATTTCAGGATCGGTGCGGGTTCTGGTGGGGGTAATGGCGATGTCGGATTGGACACCAATTCAGGGGTGATCACAAGGTTCTATTGGAACGGCAGTTCATGGGACGTTGTGGATATCGTACGGGGGCTACCGAGATCGGAGGAGAACCATGCGACCAACGGCCTTGAGGTAGCGAACATCAACGGCACCGATTACTTGATCGTCGCTTCTGGGGGGCATACCAATGCCGGTGCCCCGTCGACGAATTTCGTATATACTTGTGAATACGCCTTATCAGGGGCGATTTTATCGATCAACCTCGATATGCTCGAAGGCATGCCGATATTGAACGACAACGGCCGCAGTTATATCTATGACCTACCCACGGTAGATGATCCGACACGTGCGAACGTGAACGGGATCACGGATCCCGATGCCCCGGGTTACGATGGTGTCGATATCAACGACCCATGGGGGGGCAACGATGGGCTCAACCAGGCGATCGTCGACCCTAGCGGTCCGGTACAGGTGTATTCGCCCGGCTATAGAAATGCATATGACATCGTCTTGACCGAGAGCGGGGCACTCTATGCCACCGACAACGGTGCGAACAGTGGTTGGGGCGGCTTTCCTGAAGGGGAGGGCACGGCCAATGTCACCAATGAATACAACCCGGCCGAACCGGGTGGCACAGTCACTTCTGGGGCCACGCCCGAGACGATCGACAACGAAGACCATTTACAACTCATAACAACTGATATCCAGACCTATGTTCCCGGTAGCCTTTACGGGGGGCACCCGAACCCGATCCGTGCGAACCCCGCAGGGGCGGGCCTGTATACCGATGACGGAACGAACCAGGTGTTCCGGACCCTGACCTATGACCCCGACGGATCGACCCCGGGCTCCACGACGGATCCCAGTATCGCCCTACCGGCGAACTGGCCGCCGGTACCGGTAGCGAACGTGGTCGAGGGTGATTTCCGTGGGCCGACCAAAGACAACCCTGAGGGTCCCGATGACAATCCGGTAGTGGTCTGGAGTACGAATACCAACGGCATCGACGAATATACCGCTTCGAACTTTAGCGGAGCGATGCAAGGCGACCTGTTGGCCGGAAAGAACGGCGGAGTGGTCAGACGGGTACAACTGTTGCCCGATGGGACCTTGGAGACCTATACGGCGAACTTTTTCTCCGGATTGGGGGGCAATCCTTTGGGGATCACTTGTAATAGTGACAACGACGTATTCCCGGGTACGGTCTGGGCCGGAACCTTGAACGGGCTCATCGTGGTTCTCGAACCCCAAGATTTTCTTGATTGTATCGAACCAGGGGAACCGGGCTACGTCGCTACGGAAGACGGGGATATGGACGGTTATTTGAACCAAGACGAGGTCGACAACGGCACCCAGGTTTGTAACGGCGGTTCACAGCCGACGGATTTCGACAAGGCGGTGGGCGGCAGCCCGTTGGTTTCAGATTTGAACGATACGGACGACGATGCCGATGGTATTTCCGACGCGACGGATCCCTTTCAATTGGGTGACCCTACCAGCTCGGGAAGCGATGCCTTCACCTTACCGATATCGAACGATCTTTTCAACGACCAACAAGGTCTGGGCGGGATCTTCGGTCTAGGGATGACGGGATTGATGAACAACGGGGATACGGGCAACAACTGGCTCGACTGGATCGATCAGATCGATGCGGGCCCGAACCCTAACGACGTACTGGGCGGTGCCCCGGGGATCATGACCTCCCACATGACCGACGGAACGGCCCTAGGTAACGCGAACGACCAAGAGAAAGGATACCAATACGGGGTACAGGTCGACAACACGACCGGTAGGTTTACCGTAGTAGGGGGTATGAACGGCTTTACGGGCCCCTTGCGCCTGTACGGCAACACCAATGGCATCACCAATGGGGAACTGGGTTTCTTCATCGGTGACGGTACCCAGAGCAACTACATCAAATTCGTAGTGACCTTAGACGGTTTCACGGCTTTGCAAGAGATCAACGACGTACCGGGCACGCCGATAACGGCGACGATCGATGTTGCCGACCGCCCGAGCTCCGGGATCCGGTTCTACTTCGTGGTCGACCCTGCGACGGGTAGTGTCGATTTGGAATATGAGATCGATGGGGGCACACGAACGGTCTTGGGATCGATTACGGCACAAGGATCGATACTACAGGCGATCCAGACCAGTGGCACGGATTTGGCCGTTGGGTTCATCGGGACATCGAACACCCCGGGACAGGAATTGGAAGGCTCTTGGGATTTCTTGAACGTCAGTCTAGATTCTCCCATTGTTATACAGCAGCTTGCTGATCAAACGAATACCGTTGGGCAACAGCTAGATGGCAGCTTAGGTGTCCTAGCCTCAGGAGGTCAAGGAAACCTCCAATATTCGGCGATCGGACTTCCTCCAGGAATTTTTATCGAACCAACAAACGGTCAAATTGGGGGTACTCCCGGAACCAATGCACTTGCCGGTTCTCCTTATCAAGTCACGGTAACGGTCGACGACAGCGATGGAGATGTATCCGATGCGCAAACCATGCAATTTGCTTGGACGATAGTTGCTAACAATACCACGTGGGTAGACAAAGATGAGAATGAAAATTACACGGGTAGACACGAAAACTCATTTGTTCAAGCGGGAGACAAATTCTATCTAATGGGAGGTAGGGAAAATGCCACTACCATTGACATTTATGATTATACGAATGATAATTGGACAGCTTTGGTCAATTCAGCACCCTTTGCTTTCAACCATTTTCAGGCGATAGAATACCAAGGTTTGATTTGGGTGATCGGTGCTTTCGATGCGAATAACTTTCCAAATGAGACGCCGGCTGATCATATTTGGATGTTCGACCCACCCAACCAAGAATGGATACAAGGGCCCGAAATTCCAGTAAATCGGAGACGGGGATCGGCAGGATTGGCAGTATACAATGATAAATTTTATATCGTTGGCGGAAATAACGACGGTCATGATGGGGGATATGTTGCCCAATTCGACGAATTCGATCCTGCAACAGGATCGTGGACACCCTTGATCGATGCACCGAGGGCAAGGGATCATTTTGCCGCTGTAGTCATTGGAAATAAGCTTTATGCTGCCGGAGGAAGACTTTCTGGGGGATCAGGAGGAGTCTTCAAGCCCTTAATTGCAGAGGTTGACGTGTTCGACTTTACAACTGATAGTTGGAGTACCTTACCGCTTGGTCAAAATATACCTACACCAAGGGCAGGGGCAAGTGCGGTAAACTTCGGTCAAAAGTTAATGGTGATGGGAGGAGAGGTAAGGGACGAATCGGTCTATGGTGAGAATGTAGATGATGCGCTAAAAATCACTGAGGAATATGACCCTATCACCCAGTCTTGGAACCGATTGGATGATATGAACCATGAACGCCATGGTTTCCAAGCGATTGTTTCAGGGCCTGGGGTGTATATTCTAGCGGGTTCCCCCAATAGAGGCGGGGGAAACCAAAAGAACATGGAATTTTATGGTACCGATGCACCGGTCGGTTCACCGTTGATCGCCAGCTCACTTTCAGTTCCATCGGTCGTCCAACTTGCCGAGGGGCAATCCGAAACGATCAATATCCAAGTAACAGGGGGGAATACGGGCTTATTCATTTCCCAAATGCAGATCGTCGGTACGGACGCCTCGGAATTTACAATCGTTTCCGGTGGATTGAATCAAGGATTTTTAAAACCGAATACATCCCAAAACCTCGTTTTACAATATACGGGGTCCGAAGAAAATGCGTCCGCCAGCTTGCAAATCGACTATGGATCGAATATGCAAAGCACTGTAGTGCTACAGGGCAATCAAAATGGTGCTCCTACCGATGGTGTGATCAGCTTCACCATGATGGACGGTGTGACGGATACGGCCTTGTTCGAATTGACCAACGGCCAACAATTGAACTTCGGTGCAGGTGGCGGCCAAGGGTTGAACATCAGGGCGAACACCCAACCGGGAGTGGTGGGCAGTGTCTATTTCGAATTGACGGGCCCGGTATCGAACACCCGAACGGAGAACGGCGCGCCCTATGCGCTATTCGGGGATGCAGGCGGCAATTATACGGAGAATGCCCTTCCGTTGGGTAACTATACGTTAACGGCAACGGCCTATAACGGTCGTAACCAAGGTGGTGGAGCCTTGGGCCAGCCCTATGTGATCACTTTCTCGGTGGTCGACCAACCTGCAGGCAACCAACCCCCCGTAGCGGTGGCCACGGCCTCGACCCAAACGGGTACGGCGCCGTTGACGGTGGACTTCACGGGCAGTGGTTCTACGGATGACCTAGGGGTGGTCTCGTACTTTTGGGACTTCAAGGACGGCAATACCTCGACGGTGGCCGACCCTTCGAACACCTTTACCATGGCGGGCAGCTATGAAGTGGAACTGACGGTGACCGATGCGGAGAACGAGAGCGATACGGCGATGTTGACCATCACGGTGAACGAACCGGGAAGCAACCTTCCGCCAGTGGTAGTAAATCCGGGGACCCAAAATAACAATGAAGGCGATGATGTTTCGCTGCAAATAGTAGCCGTTGATGAAAGTCCGAACCTAAACTATCAAGCGACGGGGTTGCCGCCAGATCTTTCCATCAACCCAAATACAGGGTTGATCTCAGGCATTGTTTCTTCTGGTAGTGGGGGGCCGGCAGGCTCGTTTTTGGAGAGCAATGGATTGGTGATCATCGAAACGGAATCAGTCAATACGTCAGGTTGGGACATAACCAATACTGATGGTGAAACTGGTATTATTGCGAATCAAAACAGTTTCTCGAACCAAAATGGTACGACGATCCCTTATGAAATCACCATTACCAACCCCGGTGTGTACCGGTTCAATTGGAACAGTTTCTATTCAGGTACGATACCCACGGAAGAGAACGACAATTGGCTACGCTTTCCGAATGATAGCGATGTTTGGTTTTTCGGATTTCGGGCTGGTTCTGCAGGGGATCCCGGTCCCGAAGCTGAAATTATCGCCAACCTACAAGGGGCACAAGACGATATCGTATTTCCGAAAGGGAGTTCAAGGATTACTTCAGGAACAACGCCTAACGGAAATGGAAGTAATGGCTTTTTCAAAGTGTTCAGAAGTGGTGGCAATCCAGAACAGTACGATTGGCAAGCGCGAACGAGCGATAACAATTCACACTTCATTTATGTATGGTTCGTAAATCCGGGGACCTACACCATGGAAATCTCTGAGCGCTCCCTTGGGCATGCTATTGATCGAGTGGCGTTGTACAAAATCGACACCTACGGATATAACTACAATACGGCTAACCTAGAGAGTGCCCCGGAATCACAAAGGGGGAGTGGAGGCGGATTTACCCCTGGAGCCGCGGAAAACAGCCCGTATAACGTTTCGATTACGGTAACCGATGAGGGATCACCCCAAGAGTCGACTACGGAATCGTTTACTTGGATCATCGGTAGCGATTCAGGTTCTGGGAATAACGGTTCACAAAGCGTATCCAGCTTTACCCTGATCAATGCGGATAACGACTCGGATCTTTTTGAAATTACCCAGGGCATGCAAATCGATGAAGCCCTAATTCAAAATATAGGCCTTAACATACGTGCCAATACCAACCCCAGTCTGGTTGGTAGTGTTGCGTTGTCGATTTCAGGGCCGATCAACAACAACCGTACTGAAAACGGCGCCCCCTATGCCTTTTTTGGCGATAGTGGGGGAAATTACGCACCCGTTAATTTTCCATCGGGGAATTATACCATTACGGCGACGCCATACGAGAACCCAAGTTTGGGCGGCGAAGCCGGTACGACCTTGTCGGTTTCATTCACGATAACATCAGGTAGTGGTTTGAACAGGCCGTTACCCGAGGGTAATTTCGTAACGGAAATAACCCCCAATCCGACTGCTGAAAAAGTCCAGGTCACGGCTAGCGGATCGGTTCCGGAAATCGAAAAGGTGCTTTTGTTCGATATGTCGGGCAGGTTGGTAAAATCGATCGAACTAAAGTCGAACGGCACTGGTTTTACACCATTCAGTTTCGATGTCATTGGAGTGGAAGACGGTCTTTATATCATCCAAATGTGGAGTAAGGACAGCCAACAGGTTTCAGAACATAGATTGCTGATCAAGCAGTAGTTCAACCTGCAAAGGAATGGATGGTCTGATCGATAAGGGGTTCAAGACGGTTGGCCGCTTTCTGGTTCAAGGTGTGCATTTTCAGATGTTCAAGTTGACCGGTATTGTGCACATCCGAGCCAAGGAAATCGATAAGTCCGGCATCGATCAATTTATAGGCCATTTGCTTGATGCCGTTGCCATAATAGCCCGAAATTGACAATAAGTTGGTTTGGAAGAGGACGTTCATCTTTTTGATGGATTCGAACTTTTTGAAGTTGGAATGAAGAAAACGATAACGTTCGGGATGCGCTAGTATCGGGAAATAATCAGAGGCATTCAATTTGGAAATGGAATCTTCCAAATGGATTGGAGGTTGCAGGAACGACATTTCCACGAGCAAATAATCCGCCCCCAATGGTAAGACTTGTTTTCGGTCCAAAAGGGAATCGAAATTATCATCGATCATGTGTTCCGCTGCAAAATCAACCGTAATTCCGCCCAAATCCCTTTTGTCGAGCTCATCTTGAAGGGTTTTATGGGCCTTTGCGATGGTCTCCGGTGTATTGTCATAGAAATTGTGCATGATATGGGGTGTACAAATCAGATTTTTCACACCGAAATCGGAGAACCCTTTGAGCAACGCTATGGATTCATCGACATTTTGAGCCCCATCATCGATTCCTGGAAGGATATGGTTATGGATATCTACGAATCCATC
The DNA here is from genome assembly GCA_013214065.1 of Flavobacteriaceae bacterium. Lineage (GTDB taxonomy): Bacteria > Bacteroidota > Bacteroidia > Flavobacteriales > Flavobacteriaceae > Flagellimonas_B > Flagellimonas_B algarum. The sequence goes on along the minus strand of JABSPK010000012.1, from coordinate 22,112 downwards.
CAACAAATCGACCAAATATGTCTTTTTAGAAAAAATTGAAATCATACTACCTTATTTCCCGATACAAAAGTTTGAAAAAATATTTCCCAATAGATCATCAGTCGTAACCTTACCAGTGATTTCACCGAGATGGAAAAGGGCCTGCCTGATATCGATCGCCAATAAATCGCTGGGCACATCTTCGTCCATAGCTGATTTGACCTTCCTTATTTCCGTTAACGCCTTGTTCAATGCTTCATAGTGCCTACTATTTGAAACTACGATATCGCTGTTGCCTAAAGCCTCGGATTGTGAAAGCTGCAATAAGGTCGATTTAAGATCATCAACACCGTATCCCAATTTTGCGGACAATATTATGGGAGAACCTACGCTCTTCAACAGTTTTTCTTTTTCGGCATCGTCCAATCGATCTACTTTGTTTGCGACTTCAATGATTGTTTTTTCTGGATAATCCGTTCGTATTTTTACGATATTTTCAATATCGAACTGCGTGGCGTCAAAAAGGTGGATGATCAATTGGGCTTCATCGATTTTTTGTAAGGCCCTTTCGATTCCGATTTGCTCAATGGTATCCGCCGTGGTGCGCAAACCAGCGGTATCGATAAATCTGAAAATTTGGCCTCCTATGTTTAGCTGGTCTTCGATAACATCCCTGGTGGTCCCGGGAATATCACTGACAATGGCACGCTCTTCGTTGAGCAAGGTATTCAAGAGGGTCGATTTACCAACATTGGGCCTCCCGATTATAGCCACGGGAATCCCATTTTTTAGAACGTTTCCAAGGGCAAACGAATCAATAAGGTTTTTTAAAACCCCACCGATATCTTTCAATAGGTCGTTAAACTCCGATCGATCTGCGAATTCGACATCTTCTTGGGAAAAATCCAATTCCAATTCAATCAAAGAGGCGAAGTTCAGCAGCTCTTGACGCAGTCTTTCGATTTCATTGCTGAACCCTCCGCGCATTTGTTTCATGGCCAATTGATGTGAACCTTTGCTGTCGCTTGCAATTAAGTCTGCAACGGCTTCAGCCTGGCTTAGATCCATTTTTCCGTTTAAAAACGCACGCAGTGTGAATTCACCTTCAGTGGCCATACGACAACCGTTTCTAAGCATCAGGTTGATAATTTCATTCTGGATGTACCAAGACCCATGGCACGAAATTTCAACAACATCCTCTCCGGTGTAAGAATTGGGCCCTTTAAATAGGGAAACCAAGACTTTATCGATGGTATGCGCCCCATCTTTTAGATACCCCAAATGTATGGTGTGACTTTTTTGCGCGAGCAATACTTTTCCCTTTACGGATTCAAAATGATTGGAGACGATTTTGATGGAGTCCGGGCCCGAAACGCGGATGACCGCAATAGCCCCGATTCCTGCCGGACTAGCAAGGGCAACAATGTTCTCTTCAGTATGCATTGAGGCAAAAGTACGAAGAGTATACGTGTCTTGTGCGTATTTGTGTGCATGTGCCAAGATGGAGCTGATTTTTAGATGGGATTCCCAAGAATAATACTATAATTGTTTATTGAGACTCGGTTGATGAGACTAAGTATATTGATACCGGTATATAATGGCGAAGCTTATTTAGAGCGATCGATCACTTCGATTTTGGAGCAATCTTTGGGTCCGGAAGAATTCGAGATATTGATCCTTGATGACGGATCGACCGACGATACTTATACAATGGCATGTGATCTTGCGGAAAGCTGTCCACAGATCAAGGTCTTTCGTCAGCACAACCAAGGGTTATACGCAAGCAGGAATACGTTACTCCAAAAAGCTTCGGGAACATTTATTTACAACCTTGATGTTGACGATTTTCTTGTAAATGGTCAGCTAACAAGACTTTTGAAGTTTGCTGAAAATCAGAATTTCGACTTGCTTGGTTTTCGATCAAAGGAGACCAAAGGAAGTCCTGAATTATCAATTAATAGCGATGTTACCGAAAAGGACATTTTTTTTGGAACCGGAGAGGAGTATATTTTAAGCTATCCTAGCCATCGGGTAGAAGTTTGGTGGTATATCGTGCGCAAGGACTTTTTGAAAAGGTTTGGGATCGAATTTGAGGATAACCCCTATAATGCCGACGTCATGTTTACTTATCAAGTGCTTTTGCATTGTAGTCGTATGTGTTATGTCGATGATATCGGGCATTTGTACTTTCAATCCGGTGATTCGATCATGCGAACCAAGGATACCCGGCGAAAACGAGATCTCATCGATACACTTCATGCCATGACAATTTCAGTAGGAAACTTTTTGGATGATGATGTCCTTAAGGTTAAACCACAGGTATTGGCATTGATAAAAAGAAGGATGAGTCATTTTATATTCGGCAATTTGATGAGCATGATACGAATGGGAATTAGTTGGGGTAAAATCAATGAAAAGTTGATTGAACTGAGGCAGCTGGGGATGTATCCCATAGATTTCGGAAAATCTCGCAGGCCTATGGTCAAGTATCGATTGCTGTCATTAATCGCGAATTGCAGCTTCTGTGTCGGTATCGGCGCACTTTCTTACCGTTTCTTAAATCTATTTCATAGAAGTTGAACCTAATTTCCAATCGACTGGAATCCTCCCAACCGAAATCCATGTCATTTTGAATTCGTCAATAGTCGCCAATATAAAGTAGTAAGTTATCGAAGGCATTCAAACTAATAAAAAGGCCGGAACTTTCGGTTCCGGCCTTTCCAGTTGTACAAAGCAATTAGAGCTTAATGTTTCTTTCTTTTACAGCATCGCAATCTAAAGTCAAAGTCCATTACCCAGAGGCGCTCACCGGTGTGACGGTCAGTAATCCATCCCCAGTTGCTGAATCCATGAGCTCCGATATTTGAATCGAAAGCGGCACCATTCGGTCCTAATTGGCCCCTAAGGTTCTCCCCACGCTGTTCCAATCCGAAACAACCTTGACCTACACAATCACCGCCCCAAGCATATAACCAGCTATATCTATTGTCGATTTCATAGTAGTGCAATTCCGCGGGATCGGCGGCTTGCGAAGCACACCCTGGTTCTAATTTGAATTCACCGCCATCAGCACTGAATTCATCATAATTTTGCTTATCTCGAAGCCAAACGTTAACGTAAACCTTGCAGTTGCCATCGTTCATACTGGTAATACCTCGGATCAAAGCCGTTCCATTACTGAACGTGGCGAAAATCAACCGCTTATGTCTTCTTGAAGAGAAATAAGTGGTGGGGTTAAAAAAATCCGTCTCATTTTCAGGCCACCACATGTTCGATTTTGGCTGGCGGTCTTCGAATGGGCAGCGGTCGGCATCCTTGACGAGACATAATGATGTTACCCTCGGGCGATGATGGTATCGCCCCATGTTGATTTCTTCGCCCCCGGATCCTAGATCCGAATTTTGAAAATCGACCATTTCCAAATTCAAGTCGCCTACTTGGCTCAAATCAAGTTCATTGACCTCATTAAAGAATTCAGTTTGGATTTGTTCAAAATCCTCAATCGATAGGTCAACCTCTTCAGAGTCGAGATCCGCTGTCTCTTGGGAAGTCACCAATTCAGTGTCAGATGCGGCATCGATGGTTCCGTCAGTGTCAGTCACTGCGTCGTTTTCGCAACTGGCCATAGCAAACAATACTGCAATGGCTAAAATGTTGATTTTTTTCATTAGGTATGTTTTGTGAAATATTTAACAAATTATAGGAAGCATGAGGTATGCTTGAATATTTTAGACGAAATGCACTTTTTTCGGATGGTCGGTGTAGAAAGTCGTATTCCCCCGAATTCAGCTTGAATATTCTTACATTGAATTGATAAACAGCGGATTACATGTTTGTAGGTAAAACCCTAATCGAAGGCTCCAGTAATGGTAGTTCGCCCGTGATGTAACAAAATGCTAAAAAAGGAGACCCATAGTGTATAACATCATATCAATCGAAAAATGGAATTAGTAAATCACAGCGCGCTGCGCAAAGACAATACCCTTTTAGCGGTCACCCATTTGACCCAATTGTTGCATTTCGTAACCGGTTTCGGTGGTTTCTTGGTTCCCCTGATCATCTGGGCCAGTTCCAAGAATTCCGTAGACGGTATGGACGCTCACGGTCGTTCGATCATCAATTTACAATTGAGCTTGCTGCTATATATCATCTTGAGTATACCGGCCATATTGCTGTTGGGCTTAGGGATCATTACCCTGATCGGTTCGGTTATCGTGGCCTTCGTGCTGCCCATCGTAAATGCTGTCAAAGCAGCCAATGGTGAACCACCATCGTATTTCCTTACGATCAAATTCATATAAAAAAAAGCCGGTCTAGACCGGCTTTTTAGTTTTTTATCAGTTGTTGAGCATGACGGGCATGACCAGCATTGACTTCTCCTAATTGGGATCGCAGTTGGTAAAGTTCGGAAAGTTCTCTGGTACAAGCTCCCCACCGTTGGCGAAACTGGAGCATAAGGTTACGTTTCCTACATCCCAACCGCTGATGTCTTGGTTGAACTGTGAAAATTGGAACATACCGATCATAAAGGTAACGCTGCCTGTATCCCAACCGCTGATGTCTTGGTTGAACGTTGAATCGGTGAACATAAACCTCATATCGGTCACGTTGCTTACGTCCCAACCTGCAATGTCTTGGTTGAACGGTGAAAATTGGAACATAAATCTCATATCCCTCACGTTGCCTACATCCCAATCGCCGATGTCTTGGTTGAACGGTGACTCCGCGAACATACCTAATATATCGGTCACGTTGCTTACATCCCACCCACTAATGTCCCCGTTGAAGTGTGAATTCGCGAACATATTGGTCATATCGGTAACCTGGGAGAGGTCCGGAACGTCCAAAGCGTTGAATGTAAGGTCTGTGGTGAAAAAAAATGTATTGGACATGGAAAGCCATTGTTGGTCCCCCCATTGCTCCACGGTCCGGATCTGTGTTCTGGAAGTAGAGTCGGCGGTAAAAAACATTGCGGGGAAGCTACCGGTAATGGTCACCCTGTAGGTGCCCGGCATGGCGTAGGTGTGGGAAGCGTCGCCGGTCACGTTGCCATCACTGTTGCCGTCGCCCCAATCCACGGTATAGTCGTAGGTGCTGAAGTCCGTATTTATGGGTATGGTCACCGTCTCGTTCGCCGAGCTGGTCTCCCACTTGGTGATAAAGGATGTTTCGTCCACCTCCGTGACGTTGATGGTAACGGTGGCCGAGGCCGTGTCGGTGCCATCAGCAACTTGAACGATGATGGTATGGACGCTTGCGGTCGCGAAGTCGAGCGAGGCACCGGGGGCCAAGGAGAGCTCGCCGGCTTCCGTAATTTCGAACAGGCCGTTGTCGTTCTGCGAGATGCTATACGTAAGGGCATCATTATCGGCATCGGTGGCCGTAACGGTGCCTATGGCGTGGGTGTCCGAAATGTCCTCACTTACCGTAAAGTCTTGGTCCTCGATTGTCGGGGCGGTGTTCTCGTTTACGTCGGTTACGTTGATGGTAACGGTGGCCGAGGCCGTGTCGGTGCCGTCGGTCACCTCCACGGTGATCGTGTGACTTTCGGCAGTCTCGAAATCGAGTGAGGCACTGTCGGTCAAAGACAGTTCGCCGCCTTCGGTGATGGCGAATAGATCGTTGTCGTTCTGCGTGATGCTGAAGGAAAGGGCGTCATTATCGGCATCTGTGGCCGTAACGGTGCCTATGGCATCGGCGTCTGCAATTCCCTCCGCAACCGTAAAGTCTTGATTCTGGATCGATGGAGCGGTGTTTTCCACAGGAATAGGTGTTACTACCGTACCGTTATCATCGTTTCCACAGCTAACAAATAGCATGATTAAGGTAGAAAGGAATAGAAAATACCCGCTAATGTTTGCATGTTGATTCACTGTACCCATGATCTAGTTTTTAAAATTATACATAGAAAAAAAGCTACATTTATTCATTAAATATAGTAAATAATCTATATATCATGGAATACAATCTTAAAATCGCCCAATTAAGTCTTGCATGGCATGGATAACAGCGAACGAAGGTGTACCCTTAATAAAGGTATTAGGGAGTGATTAGCATTTGCTTCATCAGTTGTTGAGCATGACGGGCATGACCAGCATGGTCACGGCTTCGCCTTCATCAAGGCCGTCGGAAGGGGTCAGTAGACCGGCACGGTTCGGCAGGCTCATTTCAAGGGTTACGTCATCGGAGGACAGGTTGTTCAACATTTCGACCAAGAACCTCGAGTTAAACCCGATTTGCATGTCATCACCCTGATAAGAACACGACAAGCGTTCTTCGGCCTTGTTGCTGTAATCGACATCTTCGGCTGAAATATTCAATTCCGCTCCAGCGATCCTCAACCGGATCTGGTGGGTGGTCTTGTTGGAGAAAATGGACACGCGACGCACTGAACTTAACAATTGGTTTCTTGCAATGGACAGTACATTTGGATTTTCTTTCGGAATGACCGCTTCATAATTAGGGTATTTACCATCGATCAAGCGACAGATCAGCTCGGTATCATCAAAGGTGAATTTAGCATTGCTCTCGTTGTATTCGATCTTTACCTCGGATTCCGAACCGGCCAAAATCCCTTTCAACAAGTTCAAGGGTTTCTTGGGCATGATGAATTCAGCGACCTCAGAGGCACTAACATCATTGCGGACGTATTTTACAAGCTTGTGGGCGTCCGTAGCCACGAACGTTAGCTTTTCCGATGAAAATTGGAAGAATACCCCGCTCATTACCGGTCTCAGGTCGTCATTACCCGCAGCGAATATGGTTTTCGAAATCGCCGTGGCCAGCACGTCACCCAAGAGGGTAGTGGAACTCGGATTCGATAACTCGACGGCCTTCGGGAATTCATTGCCATCGGCATAGGCCAATCCGTATTTACCATGGTTCGAACTGATTTCGACCGTGTTGTTGTCCTCAACGACGAAGGTCAAGGGTTGTTCAGGAAACGTTTTTAAAGTATCCAACAACAAACGGGCGGGTACCGCGATGACCCCTTCTGAATCGGAATCTACCTGCAAGACCGAGCTCATGGTGGTTTCGAGGTCGGATGCCGATACGGTCAAGGTGTTTTTGTTCAAATCGAACAAAAAGTTATCGAGGATGGGAAGCGTATTGCTATTGTTGATGACGCCACCAAGTACCTGCAGTTGTTTGAGGAGATAGGTGCTGGATACGATGAATTTCATTGATGCTTGTTTTGATCGCACTTGGGCAAGCCTTCCAAAGTGCATAATCGCAAAGATATCTTAAATGTGATTGTGGAAGAAACTAATTTATCAACATTCAGGATGCGAATTTGCGCTTTCTCAACCGGTTGGCGGTTATTCCGAAAATCAGCAGTAAACCCACGGGCAGCAAGACATTGAGCAATTGCCATTTCATTTTTTGATCGGCTATTTTCTTTTGGTCCAATAAAGCAATTGCAACCTTTTTATTCCGAATGTTTATAAGTCCCGTGTCGTCTAAGAGGTAGTTCATCGAATTGATCAGAAACGCTTTGTTGCCGAAAGAGCCATTGGTCCATTTGTCATATCCCAATGGCAATGGGCGCCCTTGACGAATTTGGTTTTTGATCAGATCCCCATCGGCAATGACCAACATTTTGTTCGATTCGCCTTGCTCGATAGCATCCTTTAACCGCAGGGGTTTGACCCTGTTGGTGAACGCCGAATTGAAATCACCTTCGACCAAGACTGCCAATGGTAGGTTGCCATTGCCCGCATAGGCCTGCTGATCGGGTTTGTTCGAAATACCCGATAAGGCGATTTGTCTCGGTATACCTTCCGATTTGGAAAGTGGTGACGATGACAGCAACACCGTTTTGTTGTACGAATTTCCGAGGGTATCGATGCTGCCCGTGAATTGTAAACGCAGTGCTTCGATGTTGTTGTTGATCGGATGATCGTTCCTTGAAAAAACCATAGGGTGGTAGACCCAAGGCAGGGGGTCGTATTGTGAAGCGTCCGCATCGCCCGTTGCCAAGACGATCGGGGTGTTGTACAGATCACTGACCAAATCCGTGTTGAGGCGAATGCCGAACTTGAAAAAGAAATCGTTCAGGTTCAAATCGCGATTGATGGCCAAATTACTTCCGGTTGGGTTGAACAGGCTATCAAGTTCCATAGCGACCTGATCGATCAACCATAGCGATCGGCCTCCATTCACGATATATTGATCCAATACGTATTTTTCAGGGTCGCTGAAGGGTTGGGTAGGTTTGGCGATAAGGGCAAGATCAAAGGTCTTCAATTGCTCCAACAGCTGCTGTGGATTGCTGGCGACCGAGTCCAAGGTTATCGCCCCGATATTGTAGTAAGCCTTGATTTCCCCAAGGAAATCGGCCAAATACAGGTCATCCAATTCGTTGTTGCCCTTGATGACGGCAACTTTCTTTTTCGTAGTCAATCCCACCTTCGTAAAAGCGTCGGCAAAAGCATATTCAAGCTGTTGAACGGATAGATTGACGCGTTCTTCAGAGGTAGCACCAAGCTTGTTTTTCAAAAGCGGTACTTTGACCGTCTTGTCGTTGAAATTGACCATGGCCCAAGGAAAAACCAGTTCTTGGGAGACTTTTCCGTCTTCCTCGATGGTCACACTGGCCGGGGTCAGCCCGATTTGCTGCAATTCGTTGATGGTGGTCTCGCGGTCATCGACCCCTTCAAGAGGATCTACGAATTCGACTCGCAATCGACTATTTTCCGCCCCGAATTCTTCCAAGATCTGTTCGGTTTCGGCCTGTAGTTTAAGAAATTCGGCAGGTAACTCCCCTTCGAGTAATACGTCGACCGTTATAGGCGCCTCAAAATCCTTCAAGGTGTTTTTCGCGGCATCTGAAAGCGTGTACCGACCGTCTTCGGTCAAATCGAGACGCAAAGGCAACCATCCCGCCAAATAATTCAGGGCCAGAAGGAGCACGACCCCTTTCAGAATCGGTATACCCACACGCTTCACCGTTGCCATAAACTTTTCAATTTGAGGTGGGTCATGTACAAGAAAAACAAGGTCATTGAAATAAAATAAACGACATCCTTAACATCAAGGACGCCACGACCGATCCTTTCAAAATGGGCTTTGGCCCCCAACAAACCGATCTTACGTTGCCAAGCCCCGTCGGTAGCTATCGTGGCAACGGCCTCGAATCCGAAATACACCGAAAAACAAAGGAATACGGCCAAGAGAAAGGAAACGATCTGGTTTTCGGAAAGGGCAGAGGCGAAGACGCCTATTGCTGCATAAAGCAAACAAAGCAAGCACAAACCAAGATAAGACCCCAAGAGTACCCCCGCATCGTAATTTGCTTCGGTACTCCCCAATTCGGATAGTGACCAGATATAAACGACAGTGGGTATCAAGGTCATCAGGGCAATGGCGAAAACCGCAAGGAACTTGCCCGCTAAGAGCCCAAGGGTTCCGAAAGGTTTGATCAACAACAGTTCCATGGTCCCCAGTTTCCGTTCTTCCGAAAGGCTTTTCATTGAAAGTGCCGGAATCAGGAACAAGAACACCCACGGGGCCAAATAAAAGAACTGGCTAAGGTCGGCGAAACCATAATCGAACACATTGAAAGGCCCTTTGAAGACCCATAGGAAGAGTCCACTCAACAACAAAAAGCCGCATCCGATCAAAACACCGGACAAGGAGGAAAAAAAGGATTGGAATTCTTTTCGAAAGATCGCAAGCATACCGTTCAATTCAAGGTTTCCATTTTCGATACGCTCCAAGCTTGGGGCCTGTCGGCGAACAGTACCTTGGTTCGTTTCCAAACGGCTTTGAAGAACCCAGAACCGCGATAGGCCTCAAGCGCCTCTTCATCGGCCCAATAACTATAGGTGAAAAATACGTTGGTCTCGTTCAAATCGCGATACAGTTCAAAAAACAGGCAGCCCTCAAAATTGCGGATATGGAGCTTGGTCTCTTCGAATATTTGTTCAAAACTAGAAATATTTTCCTTTGCCAAGGTCAATTTTACGATGCGAACCAGCATTTAGGTAAAGTTAATGGTTATCGTGTCCCTGTATTCAAGGCCTAAAAGACTCGAGGCCGAGCCCACGGAGTGCTGATCACTCTTATAAATGGCCAATTCGATATAACCTGAAGAGTTGAAAAGGGCCAAAAGATCACCGGGTCCCTTTCGCTTATCCGGTGGCAATTCATAATTGATGAACCCATTGTAGGTATGGTGGATATGCCTGACCTTTTCGGTACGGGCACTGATTTCAAAAGCCCGTCCATTTCGGTAGGCTTCGAATAGGGTTTTTTGGATGTTGGTCACCACATTGCCGTAGTTATCGATATAGATGACGTTGCCGATAATGGTCTTGCCGTCGTTGGTCACCCTGGGTTCGAAATCGCGCAGTTCGCGCAATTCGGAATACGGTTTGCTCACCACCTCAAGTTTTCCGCCCCGGGCCAAATGACAGGCCACGACCACCAAAACGTCGAAAGTCGGAAACGCGCCGTTCACCGGATTGGGGATGTCGATCTTGGCGATACGTTCTGGCACCGTGCCAGCGGCGAGCATTGAAATGACCCCATTGTTGGATCCTATGAAATAGTGGCCGTCGATCAGGGCGACCAAATGCTCGTTTTCTGGAGACAGTTCCGAATCAAGCCCGATAATATGGATGCTTCCCTCAGGAAAGGAGGGATAGGCGTTCTTTAAAATGTAAGCGCATTCTTGGATATGGAAGGGTGAAATGCCATGCGAAATATCAACGATCCGGGCATCGGGAACCTCACGGAGTATGGTTCCTTTTATCGCAGCGACAAAATGGTCTTTGTATCCGAAATCGGTCGTCAATGTTATGATTGCCATGAAGCGCTGTTGATATGTTTTTGGTCTTTAAAACCGTTTTTTGGTTAAGTTTGCCTGTAAAAGTACAAAAGGAGAAACGTATTTTATCCATCCCACAACCCTAACAGTACATTTTCTTTGAACGAACTAATTATAGAACTTACCGAGATCAGTCCAAGGGATTTTTTCGGCCAGCGGAACGAGAACATCGACTTACTGAAAAAGTATTTCCCCAAGCTTAAAATAGTTGCCCGGGGCAGCAAGATAAAAGTGTATGGGGATGAAGAATTGCTTGAGGAATTCGACCGGCGTTTCGATATGATCACCGCACACTTCGCCAAATACAACAAGCTTGATGAAAATTCGATAGAGCGTGTGCTCACCAGCAATGGCAAGGAAGACTATGAATCTTCACAAGCCAGTGGTGAAGTGTTGGTCCATGGTGTAAGCGGTCGATTGATCAAGGCACAAACGGCTAATCAGCGCAGAATGGTCGATGCCTGTATGAAAAACGATATGGTATTTGCCATCGGTCCTGCCGGTACGGGCAAAACGTATACGGGTGTCGCTTTGGCAGTGAAGGCGTTGAAGGAAAAACAAGTACGTCGAATCATTTTAACGCGACCAGCGGTCGAGGCAGGCGAAAACCTCGGGTTCTTACCCGGAGATTTGAAAGAGAAGTTGGACCCTTACATGCAACCCTTATATGACGCGCTACGTGATATGATCCCTCCTGAAAAGTTGGAAAAATTCATTGAAGACGGTACTATACAAATCGCCCCGATGGCCTTTATGCGTGGCCGTACCCTTGACAACGCCTTTGTGATCCTCGATGAGGCCCAGAATACCACCCACGCCCAAATGAAGATGTTCTTGACACGTATGGGTAAGAACGCCAAATTCCTGTTGACCGGAGACCCTGGACAGATCGATTTGCCGAGACGGGTCATCTCGGGTTTGAAAGAGGCCTTGTTGATTCTGAAGAACGTGAAGGGCATCAGCATCATCTATTTGGATGACAAGGATGTCATCCGTCATCGATTGGTCAAAAAGGTCATCGATGCGTATAAGAATATCGAACACCAAAACTAAGGCCCATGTCGAACACCTTGATGGCCACTGACTTTCATTTCAAAGGGCAACAATCGGTTTACCGCGGCAAAGTGCGTGAAGTCTACACGCTTGAAAACGATTTGTTGGTCATGGTCGCCACCGACAGGCTCTCGGCGTTTGATGTAGTCATGCCCAAAGGCATTCCGTTCAAAGGACAGATACTCAACCAAATCGCCACCAAGATGATGAAGGCCACCGAGGATTTGGTACCCAACTGGCTCTTGGCCACTCCAGACCCCAATGTAGCCATCGGTAGGGCCTGCGATCCATTTAAGGTCGAAATGGTCATACGCGGTTATCTTTCGGGGCACGCCGCAAGGGAATACAAGGCCGGCAAACGGATGCTATGTGGTGTACCCATGCCTGACGGAATGCGCGAAAACGATCCGTTTCCCGAACCGATCATCACCCCGGCGACCAAGGCCGAAAAAGGCGATCATGATGAAGATATTTCGCGTGTAGCGATTTTGGAACGAGGAATCGTTTCTGAAGCCGATTATACCGTATTGGAAGACTATACCCGGGCACTTTTTGCCAGGGGTACGGCCATTGCGGCCGAACAAGGGTTGATCCTGGTCGATACCAAATACGAGTTCGGCAAGACCAAGAGCGGCGAAATCGTGTTGATCGATGAAATCCATACCCCTGATTCGTCAAGGTACTTTTATGCCGAGGGGTATCAGGAGCGCCAAGAAAACGGGGAGGCCCAAAAACAACTCTCCAAAGAATTCGTTCGGCAATGGTTGATAGCGAACGGATTTCAAGGTCTCGAAGGACAACAAGTGCCGGCCATGGACACCGCCTATATCGATTCGGTTTCGGCACGATATATCGAGCTTTACGAAAGCATTACCGGCGAGACGTTTGAAAAATCGGACACTTCGAACATCCATGAACGTATCGGGTTGGCAGTGGCGGCTTACCTCGGTTCCCGCTGATTTACTATCTTTCAGGTCGGAGGACCGCCATGGAGAAACAAGACCGACAAAAATATTGGAAGACCAATCTGCGCTATGTTGCCCTGCTTTTATCCATATGGTTCATGGTATCCTATGGTTTCGGGATCCTTTTGGTCGATGAATTGAACGCAATTCGCCTAGGCGGCTTCAAATTAGGCTTCTGGTTTGCCCAGCAAGGCTCGATTTACGTGTTCGTCATTTTGATTTTCGTCTATGTACGGTTGATGAACCGTTTGGACAAAAAATTTAATCTAGACGAATAATGACGATTCAAACCTGGACATTTTTGATCGTCGGTCTCACCTTTGCCCTCTATATCGGTATCGCTATTTGGTCACGTGCCGCTACGACCAAGGATTTTTATGTGGCCGGTGGTGGTGTTTCACCCTTGGCCAACGGTCTTGCTACAGCTGCCGATTGGATGTCGGCCGCATCCTTTCTCGGTATGGCCGGGATCATTGCATTTTCAGGCTATGACGGTTCGGTGTATTTAATGGGCTGGACGGGTGGTTATGTGCTATTGGCATTACTTCTGGCGCCTTATTTGCGTAAATTCGGAAAATTCACCGTACCCGACTTTATAGGAGATCGGTACTATTCGAACGTGGCCAGAACTGTTGCCGTTGTGGCCGCCCTATTCGTGTCCTTTACCTATGTCGCTGGGCAGATGCGTGGGGTAGGGGTGGTCTTTTCCAGGTTTTTGGACGTTGAGGTCAATACCGGGGTCTATATCGGAATGGCCGTGGTCTTGTTCTATGCTTTCTTAGGAGGGATGAAAGGGATTACCTATACCCAAGTGGCCCAGTATTGCGTATTGATCTTCGCATTCATGGTTCCGGCGATTTTCATTTCGATCCTCGCAACGGGCAATCCGATTCCACAATTGGGATTTGGTGATGCGGGAAGCGACGGGGTCTACCTCTTGGACAAATTGGACGGACTGATGACCGAGCTCGGCTTTACGGCCTATACCGACGGATCGAAATCCAAAATAGACGTTTTCTTTATCACTGCCGCCCTAATGTTGGGTACCGCGGGTTTGCCCCATGTGATCATTCGCTTCTTTACCGTCCCCAAGGTCAAAGACGCCAGAAAATCGGCCGGCTATGCCCTTTTGTTCATTGCCATCCTATATACCACGGCTCCTGCCATAGCCGTATTCGCGCGTACCAATTTGATGGAAACCGTTCAAAACACGGCGTATACCGACGTACCGCAATGGTTTACCAAATGGGAAGATACAGGTTTGATTTCTTGGACGGATAAGAACGGGGATGGTCGAATCCAATATTTACCGGGCACTTCGATCGTTGGAAAAAAACCTGAATTTACCGAGGCGAGGGGCTCCGAAGGGCAACGCCTGATCGCCAATCCCAGCCAATCCGCCAATGAGCTGTATGTCGACCCCGATATCACCGTTCTGGCGAATCCCGAAATCGCCAACCTCCCGAATTGGGTAATCGCTTTGGTTGCTGCTGGGGGCCTAGCGGCCGCCCTTTCGACCGCTGCGGGATTGTTGCTGGTGATATCGACCTCGATTTCGCACGATCTCATCAAAAAACAGTTTATCAAAGACCTATCCGATAAAAACGAATTGCGGATCGCGCGGCTCTCGGCCCTTTTCGCTGTCGTGGTTGCCGGTTATTTTGGAATCAATCCACCAGGTTTCGTCGCCTCGGTAGTGGCCTTGGCCTTCGGTCTTGCGGCCTCTTCCTTTTTTCCGGCCATTGTCATGGGGATATTCAGCAAGCGCATGAACAGCCAAGGAGCGATTGCCGGAATGGTTTGTGGACTGTTGTTGACCTCCTACTACATCGCAAGGTTCAAACTGGGGTGGATCGGCGATGCGTCCTCCAATACCAGTGATAACTGGTGGTTCGGGATATCGCCCGAAGGTTTCGGTACCGTCGGTATGTTGGTGAACTTCGCCGTGGCCTTGATTGTCTGCCGCTTTACTCCGAAGCCCCCCCAGGCGATTCGCGAATTGGTCGATCGCATTCGCATCCCTTCAGGAGCGGGCGACGCCCAAAGGCATTAAACGGTTACCACACTTTCATTGAATCGATAATACCAATAATTGAGTATTTTCTATAGGGTGTTTTCATCCGGATTTTTCTAATTTTAATTGCTTCGACCACAAACAAACAAACGAATGAGCAATTATCATATCAAACATCTCGAAGAGTATTTTCAAGTCTATCGTAAATCGGTCCGGAATCCGGAATCGTTTTGGGAAGAGATCGCCGAAGAACACTTTGTTTGGCGCAAACGATGGGATTCGGTCTTGGAATGGGATTTTACCAAACCTGAGATCAAGTGGTTCTTAGGAGGTAAACTCAATATCACGGAGAACTGTATCGATCGGCATTTGCACATTCGAGGGGAAAAGACCGCCATACTTTTCGAGCCCAACGACCCCAATGGGGAGGCCGAGCATATCACCTACCGTCAATTGCACGAGCGGGTGGGTAGATTCGCCAATGTTTTGAAGGCCCAGGGCATTACGAAAGGGGATCGGGTGGTCATCTATCTGCCCATGATCCCTGAATTGGCGGTTTCGGTACTGGCCTGTGCGCGGATCGGGGCCATACACTCCGTGGTTTTCGCAGGGTTTTCGGCCACTGCCTTGGCAACACGGGTCAATGATTGTGGTGCCAAAATGGTCATAACCTCCGACGGATCGTTCAGGGGCAATAAGACGATCGATCTCAAGGGGATCGTTGATGAAGCAATGAACGATTGCCCTGATGTGGACACGGTCTTGGTCGCCGAACGCACCGGGGCGACCATCACAATGGTCGAAGGACGCGACCTATGGTTGCGGTCTTTGTTGGATGCGGCCGATGCGGAATGCCCCCCGGAAATTATGGATGCCGAAGATCCACTCTTCATTTTGTATACCTCGGGATCCACAGGGAAACCAAAGGGCATGATGCATACCACTGCCGGTTATATGGTCTACACGTCGTATACCTTCAAAAACGTGTTCCAGTATAAGGAAGAGGATATTTATTGGTGTACGGCTGATATCGGCTGGATTACCGGTCATTCGTATATCGTTTACGGACCATTGGCCAATGGGGCGACTACGGTCATGTTCGAGGGGGTACCCTCTTTTCCTGATTTTGGAAGGTTTTGGCAAATCGTCGAGAAGCATGGGGTGACCCAATTTTATACGGCACCTACCGCAATCCGAGCTTTAGCGAAAGAGCACCTCGATCATGTCACGAAATATGACCTCTCGAGCCTTAAGATCTTGGGCACGGTCGGAGAACCCATTAACGAAGAAGCCTGGCACTGGTATAACGATCATGTCGGTGAGAAGAAATGCCCGATTGTCGATACCTGGTGGCAGACGGAGACCGGTGGGATTTTGATTTCACCGATTCCTTTCGCAACGCCGACCAAACCGACATATGCCACCTTGCCCATGCCGGGGATCCAACCAGCGCTTATGGACGAGAACGGGAAGGAGATCCGTGGAAACCAAGTCGATGGCCGTCTGTGTATCAAATACCCCTGGCCATCGATCGCCCGCACCATTTGGGGTAATCATCAACGCTATAAGGATACCTATTTCTCGGCCTTCCAAAACATGTATTTTACCGGTGACGGGGCCTTGCGTGATGAGGTGGGGTATTACCGTATTACCGGAAGGGTCGATGACGTGATCATCGTTTCAGGCCATAATCTGGGAACGGCTCCGATTGAAGACGCTATCAACGAACACCCCGCCGTGGCCGAATCGGCCATTGTTGGGTTTCCGCATGATATCAAGGGCAATGCATTGTATGGCTACGTGATATTAAAGGAAACGGGGGAGTCTCGCGACCGCGATAATCTGAAAAAAGAAATCAATCAGGTGATTACCGAGCATATCGGTCCGATCGCGAAATTGGACAAGATCCAATTCGTATCAGGGCTTCCGAAAACCCGAAGCGGAAAGATCATGCGTCGGATTTTACGTAAAATCGCCGGTAAAGACGTTTCGAACCTGGGTGATACCTCGACCCTGCTGAACCCCGATATCGTCCAAGAAATCATTGAAAATGCCCTTTAAAACGAATTACCCTCAACATTCAAAGGGGAATTTTGAAGCTTCCCGCTTGTATGTGTCGATACCTAATGACAGCTTATCAAAAGTTGGGTAAACGCTAAATTTTATGGCTTTTAATTAACCACCATCGTTTTTTGATGGTGGTATGGGATAGGTTTGCTTTTGAATGATAGCCAAATGCCAAATTTTATATCGGTTAGGGGATTGCTAGGGGAAGAACTGGAACCTGTCGAAGTACTATTGAACCCATCACAAATCACCTATATCCAAAATATCGAGGGAGTGAGCGAATTCCACTTAACCGATGGAAACAGCATCATGATACTTTCCATGGAGCATGAAAAATTAATGGCGGTGCTATTCGAATGACATAAAGCGGATTGTCCTTTCAAGTTTTTGGTATGTGCCGGGCATTGGGCACAGTGTTTTAGGTGTAGGCTTTCCGCTTTTTTCAATACTGATTTATCGAAATGGAAGTATGGCTGCATTTGCAACCGAACGCCGTCAGGTATGGTCGAACATACCCGATACAACACACGAATTGATCACTTGCCCTCTGGTTTATGGCTAATATGACTTTGTACTGAAAAAAGACAACGAACTGCCCGACCCTATTGAATTTACGTTTTCAGAATTTGACGGATTTCGAAGGGTAGTTCGTTTTGTAATGAAGCCGAATCCAAAAAAAAAAGCCCGTTTTCAATGAAAAACGGGCTTTTTAGTAGCGAGAGGGGGACTTGAACCCCCGGCCTCCGGGTTATGAAAAGTACGACATAAGAAATCAAAACAATGTAAAATTGTTGATATTCAATAATTTAAACAAATTATAATTTAATTTACTATCAAATAATATGATTTAGAATCAATAAATGTTGTACCTATGTTGTACCCAAATTTTGTAACTTTATGGAAATGCAAGATATGGGAACGGTCCAAGCGGTTCTGAGATAGAAACCAAATAAACAAGGAAAATATCCAATTGCCATAAGGATAACAAAAGAGAGAAAATCTTCATTTATTCACACAGGGCAATACGTGGAATTGAAGTACTGGGACGTTTTAAATAATAGGGTAAAAAGATCACACCCCAATTCCGCTATTATCAATCATCTGATGTTAACCAAACTTGCTGACGCAAATGAAAAACTGCTTCATTCGGAAATTAAGAAAGACCATAAGTCCGTTAAAAACATAAAAAAAGCAATTAAAGGAGACATTAAGGAAAATTTCTCCGCTTATGCACAGAGGTATTTAGAGTCGTTAGCTCATAGGGAACAATTATACCAATATAAGAATGAAAAGGGTAGAATAGAGGGATTTCTGTTATTTGTAAAAAAGGACGATCTGTCCTTTGATGAAATAACCCCAAACCTTCTTAAAAAATTTGAGACTTTTTTAATCTTTAAAAGGGGAGTTGCCAACCGAACTGCTGTCAATTACCTGGTTCCAATTCGTACAATATATAATAGGGCTATAAGTGATGGAGTTGCTGATAGAAACAAATATCCTTTTGGTAGAGGCAAATATCAGATAAGATTTCCCCAGTCTGACAAAATCGGGTTAAACATTGAGGAAGTAAAAAGGTTGGAGAATGCACGAGGGTTGTCTTCCGCTCAGCAACATGCCTTGAATGTTTGGCTTATCAGTTTTTATTTTGCTGGTATGAGAATGACAGATGTTATTCAGCTAAAATGGTCGGATTTTATTGATGGCAGATTGAAATACCGCATGAGCAAAAATGATAAGCAGGTTTCTTTTAAGTTGCCAGCAAAAGCAAAGAAGATATTAGACCATTATAGCAAACTTCCTGAATCTAAGAATGGGTTGGTATTTCCTGAACTTTCACAGATAGATTTAAAAAATATTCGAGTTTTGAAAACTCGAATCAAAACTGTGACAAGAAACTTTAATCGCCATTTGAAGAAAATAGCCAAGAAAGTGGGAATTGATAAAAATTTAAGCATGCACATCGCACGTCATAGTTTTGGAAATATTTCAGGGGATAAAATTCCAATTCAAATGCTTCAAAAATTATATCGTCATTCTTCAATTACTACCACAATACAATATCAAGCAAACTTTATTAATAAAGATACCGATGAAGCTCTAGATAAAGTAATTAATTTTTGATACCCAAAATTTTTGGTGGATCACCCCAAATCTTACCCTTGAACTTTGCGCACGGATCCTGTTTCGATTTTATAGTGTTCGGTAAGATAAGCGTAGGATAAAATCGAAATAGGGCGCACCTACGATATCATCGAATTATTTTTCCGTTCCAAGACCAGCAAGACCAGCTTGGTTCCACACTCTCCAAATGGCAACAAAAGACATCAAACTAAATTTGTGAAAAATGATTGCACAAATAATCACAATTAGTAATAAATAATATTTTTTACAGCAAAAAGTTCCAATGTTTACTGTACCTCCCAAGGTTTTTACTGTAGATACCCCAAAAAATAGGACAGTAAGTTTAATGATTAAATTTACTGTCCTATTTTTTGGGGTATCTACAAAGTATCAGGTTGTACCATAGGAAAGCAACTTGTATTTTCTAGGATTTGATACTTTATATGCCTATAAATCCTTAGCAGTTAGATAAAGTTCTTTTAAAATTTTAGTTCTACTCCCTTCATTATTATTTTTCAAACAAATAACTCCAATAGCCAGTTCAGGATTAAAGTAAATTCCAGATTGTACCCCAGGATCATCGCCTCCGTGTCCCCAAATTGCTTCCATTCCAGTATATCTCCAACAAATACCTTGTTTATCGTTATCTATTATTTGAGGGGTTAGCATCATTTTTATAGTACTCGCTTTCAATATTTGCTGATCAAGATATTTCCCTCCATTTATCATTGCAATTAAAAATTTAGATAAATCTGCAACGCTAGTTCTAAGCTGTCCATCTGGATAATTAGGAAATCCATAAGTACATAAAGGATTATTTGCGTTCGCTTTAATCTCTTTGTTTCGGAAAAGTTTATTGAAGTTTTCTGGAACAGAATCTTTTTGTTCTTCAGAGATATATAAGTAGGGTGTAATAAGGTCTTGGTTGTCTATCTCATCTAAAAACCAGCCTGTATCTTCCATATTTAAGGGCTTAAAAATATGTGTTTTACAATATAGATTGAAAGGTGTTTTTGAAATCTTCTCTACGAGTAGGGCCAATAGACCATAGCCTACATTAGAATAATTGTATGTCGCTCCTGGTTCTTCTTTCAAAAAACAAGTGAAAACGTTATCTTTTTCTTCGCCAATTATGAAATAGGATATCATCCAATTTTCTAAAGCAACCGAGGAATCTCCGCATATATAACTATTTTGATATACAGACGAATCATAGATTGAGGACGTATGTGTTAATAATTGTAAAACGGTAATTGGTGTCTCAGAGAAGTGCGGATTAGCTATGGAGAAAGGTAAATACAAATTGACATTTGCATTTAAATCGATAAGTCCTTGTTCCCATAGTTGCATAATTGCGGTAGCTACTATGGTTTTTGAAATAGAAGCAACATTCAAAATACCTTCAGGAGTCATCGGTGTTTCATTCTCTAAACTGGCTTTTCCAAAACCCCTTTGAAATAGAATAGAATCCTTTTTAATAATGCTTACTGCTAACCCTGGGGTATTACTTGTCGCAATATTTTCATTGAGAGTATCAATTAATTGAATGGTGTCTTTTGCTCTTTTTTGACATCCTAAACAAATGATTAAGACAATCATCATTATATAATTTTTAAACTTGAATTTCATAACTTAAAATTATTGGTTTGCAACTTAGATATCATTATCAAACAAAAGGTTACAGAAAAATTGTAACTAATTTGTAACCTTTTTAATAGCAGATGTATCCAATATTTGAAAAACAATAAAAACAAGCACTCATGAATCCAGGTTATGTACTTTTCTTTCTAATTATTACCGCGAGCCTAACACTATTTTATTATTTAAGAACACGTCATTTAGAAAATATTGCAAGAATTGAACACGGTTTAGAAGACGATAAATTGCGAAATACTAGTATATTTAAAAATTTAGGGATTATTTTATGTATGATAGCCTTAGGAATTATCTCAGGTTATGTGCTGAGTAAGTTCATTATAGCTCCACTACCTCTTATTTTAATCTCTTCAATTTTCCTATTTAGTGCATTGGCATTTTTTATTATTCATAAAACGAATAACTAAAATTGAGCTCTAAAAATGACATATACTATGCACAACTCGTAGCGAATGGTGACAAAGATGCTTTTAATTTCTTTGTTAAAGAATACCAACAAATGGTCTTTTCAGTCGCCCTTACAATGGTTAAAGACGATTCTAAAGCAAAAGACGTTGTGCAGAATGCTTTCATTAAAGCCTATAAACGCATCGGGTCATTTAAAGGAACATCTAAATTTTCGACTTGGTTGTATCGGATTACGATAAATGAAGCCTTGAAAATGATTAGGAAAGAGAAGCGGTACATTCAAAAAAACGATAATCGAATTAATGAAAATATTGAGATTGGTTTTAATGAAACAGCCCTGAAAATTGAAATTGAAGAAGAACGACTATTGATTAATAGGGTACTCAAGTTAATGAAACCTAAAGAAGCAATTATTCTGAAATTATTTTATTTAGAAGAACAATCTATTAAGGAAATAGAACTGTTAACTGGGTTTAAAAAAGGTAATATTAAAGTTCTATTACATAGAGCACGAAAGAACTTTATGAATTTATATATAAAACGCAAATAGAAATTGCATGAACAATAAATTAAATCAAACAGACAAAAACATAAAAAAACTACTTAGTATAACTGATTCTCAAGTTGATTATTCTGATGAATTAGAGCAGGAGATTATGAAACGTATATCTGAAGTTTCTAATTATAAATTAGCAATACAAAAAAATCAGAAAATGACTCAAAACGCCTTTATTGCAAGTGTTGTTTGTTTTTTGGGATATATAGTAAACATATTTTTTCAAAAATTTGGAACAATAGTAGATGCTGAATCCACAATTATGATAAGTTATTCAATTTGTTCTGTAATTTTACTTTACTTACTGTATGAAGTGAGTAAAAAAACAAGAAGGATTTCTATTACGAGTTAGGTTTTTCTAGATACCTTGGATTCCAATTTTGTTTATAATTCCCCCTATCTCTAGGACAGTTTTTCAATAAAAATAAATATGATAATGATGTTGAAAAGAGGGGGTCCGGG
>JABSPK010000011.1 GCA_013214065.1 Flavobacteriaceae bacterium | reverse complement strand
AAAAGCTAGCTTTTCCATTTCAAAAAATCAATTAAATTGTACAAACTCTACTGTAGCTAATTAAGGGGTACTTACACAGGGAAATTTTTCATTGGTAGAAAACCACCAGTAGCATTGTAAGCAACGAACCAGAAGCCTAAATAAAGAAATCTATTAAGACTATTTTTCTTGGAATTAAATACTAAATATAGTGTGAATAGTAGAATAAAGGAATCTATCAATAGATAGAAAAAGGTTGTCCAATGTATCGAAGTACCAAACATTAATTATCATCTTTCTAATTTAACTTTTCGAATTGGTTGGTTGTGGTATTCTTATTGACATTATCCCAAGGGAAAACAGATTGGTGCATAGCGATGTAAACACCGCTAGGTAAATGGTCAAATTGTGATAACGCAAACTCAAGATTCTCTACGGCATCAGTATCAGGTTTTGTCCCCAGAATAAATGCCCCAGTAAGGATTATAGTTTTATCACGTAATTGCTTACCGAGGGACGTAGCGGTTTCTACCATTGTTAATGTTCCGTGAGTAATCAATATGTTTTGATTCGGAGAGTTTCTAATAATCTCTGCAATGGCATTTCGGTCATCATCAGTAATAAATCTGCTATCCTTTGAAAATATGTTTTGGACAGAATATTGGCCGTTAAACGAAGTCTTTTTGACTAAAGAATTAATTGAAACCCTATTGCTTGAAGAAGCTTTAGCTTCGTCATCGTATTCCAATCCTTCAATTGTGCCTCCTGTAGTTATTATCTCTATCTTCATTCCAACTAATGAGCTTCTAATTATTGTTCTTTAAAAATTCAACCATTTCCTTCGTTGTCGGATTCTTCAAAAATTTATCTCCCAGAATTAAAGTTGGGAATTTTAGTTTACCATCATATAAGGCTCTAACTCGGTTTGCTGCATCTTCATCAGTTTCTACATTAAAGTCATCAAATTCAATCCATTTGGACTGCAAATAATTACGTAAGGTTGCAGACTTCATACACCACTGCGTTCCATATAGTTCTAACCTTTCTTTATTCATTGCTTAACTATATTTTTCTCCTTTTTTATAACTTTGCTCAAAGTTGGATGAATTCTTTCCGCATTACCTACTATAAAAGGGGTTAGAGACATAAGAATAATGGATACCGCTAAGAAAATTTGGTAGTTATTTTCACTAATTAAATTATACTCTAATCCGCTTTGGGCGAGAACAAATGAAAATTCTCCTATTTGAGCAATTGAAAAACCAACAGCAAGTGCCGTTTTCCATTCCAACTTTAAAACACGTACCGCAAGAATTCCAGCTATAGCTTTAACTACAAATGCAAATACTGTCCAGAATACTATCCACCATAAATCTGAAATGAATATTTGATAGTTTAAGAGCATTCCCATAGAAATGAAAAAGAAACTCATAAATACATATCTAAATGGCAAAAAACAACTGATGGCCATATGACCATAGTCTGTTTCCGCAATTATAAGACCTGCAATAAAGGCCCCAAGTGCCAGTGATAAACCTAGCTGTTCTGTTAAAAGAGCAATTCCAGTAACAATGAATACCGTCGCAATTAAAAACACTTCTTGACTTTGTATTCGCATTACGGTTTTAAGGAAATACGGGATGATAAAACGAGCTAGGACATATGCGATTCCTCCCATCAAAATGAGTTTTCCAACAAGAAGCCCAATTGCGAGAAAAGGTTCTTCACCAGCACCGCCCAATATCGGGGTTAGTAACATTAGCGGCACAATCATAATATCTTGAAATAAGAGAACAGCCAAAATGAACTTTCCGTACGGGGTGGCAATTTTATTTTTGTCTTGAAGCGTTTTAACGACTATTGCAGTACTGCTCAGCGCGTATAAGAATCCCCAAAAAATACTTTCTTCAATAGATGGGCGCATTAATAGCCAAATCAGAAAAGCGGTAAGAACTATTGTAAAAAAGACTTGGGCACTACCACCACCTAAAACGTACTTTTGAATCTTTTTTAAATTGGCAAATGAAAATTCTAATCCTACCGTAAATAGAAGTAAGATGATGCCAATTTCGGCATACACTTCCACTTCGGCCATATCTGTAAAGTAAGAAGACGTGTTAGGACTTAATATCACTCCCGTAATTAGATAGCCAATGATATATCTAATTTTTAAAAGCTTACAGATGATTATCACCGCCGTGGCCACCCCGAAAATGGCACAAATATTTAAAAGTATA
Organism: Flavobacteriaceae bacterium; assembly: GCA_013214065.1. Classification (GTDB taxonomy): domain Bacteria; phylum Bacteroidota; class Bacteroidia; order Flavobacteriales; family Flavobacteriaceae; genus Flagellimonas_B; species Flagellimonas_B algarum. The sequence continues at coordinate 105,075 of JABSPK010000011.1, read as the reverse complement.
TGGTGTTGCATAAGAAGAGTTGGGTGTTAGTTGTAACTAAGCGCCCCAGATGGGCAAGCATCAATCTGTTGTTTTAAAGCTTCAACTGACGCCTTTTCTGGTTTTATCCAAGGCCTTTCTCTTGGGTTGTAAACTTCTGGCAAACGTTTTACGCATTCACCTGCGTGAATACATACTTTAGGTTTCCATATTATCGTAAAGTTTCCTTTTGGATATTCTTTTGATTTTTCCATAATTAGGATTTTAGTACGTCTTGGATATCATCTAGTTTTTTAAACATTGCATTTGCAAAAGGGCATAATGGCAAAACCTTTATGTTTTTATCCCTTGCCATATCAACAATCTTATATAGCAATTTTTTACCTATGCTTTTACCTTTATGTTCTGGCTCAACTTCAGTATGGTCGATAATAATAAAGTCACTTTCAGGAATTGAATAACTCATCAATCCAGCTTTTTTTCCATCTGCTCTGGCTATAGCAAAGCCCGTGTTTCCTCTTTCTCTAATTTCTATTTCCATTGGTTATTTTTTATGGTCTGTATTTTAGTTTTTGAATCATTGCCGTATTAAGTGGGTCAGCATAAACTCCATATGCATCTACAAGTAATCCTTTTAAATTAAAAGTCTCTGAGGAAATTGCAAATAGAATCGAAGAATCATCAGGATTTGAATCACCTTCAAAACGATGCATTTCATCAACTTCAAACTGGTCTGCATACAATTTGTAATCTAAGGCTTTACATTCAAGACAGTCACTTTGAAGATTCAAATCTTCTGAATAACCTCTATTCTGTAAATCTGTTATCGCCTCTGAAAGGGTATCGAACCTCATAATTTCAAAATTTAAATTCCGCGGTAAGTACCGCGTGAAACAATGTGTTATCTAAACCGCTTTCTTCTAGAAAACCCTGTGGAAAGATAATATTCGACTCGAATTCTAATGCTATGAACTCATTGACTTCAAAACCTGTAATAGTGCCTATTTGATGCCCAATAAATCTCTTATCGTTGTCTGATGGATACTGTAATATTAATGGAGGGTTGTAAAGACCATCTTCTCTAGAGAATCGCCAAAATGCCACATAATCTAAAGACAACGAAAAGTCTCCAAGTTGTGTATTAAGGTAAGGATGAAAGTCAATTAGGTTTGATGGTCCAAAACGTGCCACTCGACCAAAATATGCACCTCGTGGATATAATCCATCAAATGTATTCAAGCTATTGTCCGAGGTGCTTGTATCTCCACTAATGGCTTCGGTTTTAATACCAATAACCGCTTTCTCTCCCAGTAATGTTAAAGGATGTTCAATATTAAAGGACGCCGTCCAAGCATTTATACTTTGGTCTCCAAAACTTCCTGTTTGGTATACAAACTCATTATTGTATGTGAAGCTTTTCCAATTTCCATAATGGCGTAATCCAATAGATACTCTGTTATCATCCGCTGTTCCTGAATTCCAAGTTTTATTTTTTTCCTCCTTATAAAATACATAGAGGTCTGTCCCTGTTTTTTCAGACCAATTTTGGCTCCAATACAAAGCAGCTAAACTCTCTTCCTCAAAATTTAATGCATCGTTATCAAAAACACCCTGTTCTGGTTGTACAGGTATCCCATAAAATCCCTTTACTGAGGTGTTTTCATCTTCATATTCTATCTGTGCCATATCAAATGACAAACGAACATTTGGACCTTCCCTTATATCGACCAAGCGACCACTTCCCAATCGAATATTTTGACGTCCAACCAATACATTCCAGTTAGTATTAAAGTGATATTTGGCAAACAATTGGTTAAAGCTCAATTCATCCCTATCTACTGGCACTAACTCCTCTTTACTCGTTATTAAACTTGAATTTAATTCTGCAAAAACTTCAAGTTTATTGGCGATTTTTAGGTGTGAGTGCAGTTGTATTCTATTGAGAAACCAAATGTCATTTTGGTCAACTTCCGAAGAGAATTGTTCATTGATAAAAGCTTCAGATTGCAACCTATAACTTCCACCAAAGCTGAGTGTCGTTTTTTTTCCTAAACTCAATAACTTCAGATTTTCGTAAAAGGTTGTGGATTCCGTTAGTTCAATTTTGATATAGTCATTTTGTCTAAGCAAACTAAAATCATATACCGATTCAGTTTCTTGCGCTTTCGCGAAAGCAAAACAAAACAGAGACCCTATGATTAACGCATATTTCATTTAGAATCTTCGTATTAATAGAACACCTGCAACTAAGAATGCCACGCCTAATAAACGTTGCCAATTAATCTGTTTTACTGGCAATCCCAAAAGACCGTAATGGTCTAGTACCAAAGAGACTGTCATTTGTCCTGCAACCACCAAAACAAATGTTAGCGCTGTTCCTAATTTAGGAGCAAGAATAATTACTGCGGCTACATAGAATGCGCCTAAAATTCCTGCTATCCATACTACTGGTGAGACTGTTTTAGTCTGGGCTATGCTAGAAAAATCGAACTTTAGTATAAACAGATAGATAAGCAGACCTACAGTTCCAATAAGAAAGGAAGCAAAAGCGGCAAAAATGGGTTGATGTACCGATTTACCTAATTGCACGTTTAATCCCGCTTGAAGGGGTAGTACTGCTCCGGCGATGATGGCAAGCAGAATAAAAAATAGTTGAGATTTCATTTTTGGTTAGTTTTTGAAATTTTGTAATCAATTGAGTACTTACCAGCGCCCATAAATAAGATAAGTAGATAAGCAAGGGAGTAAATCAAAGGAACATCTCTGATTGACCAAGGGTCATTACCGTGCACGATAAATAATCCCATTAACGTTACGCTAAGTATAGGAAGCGTTGCTAGCCTCGTTCCTAAACCTAAAATGATAAATACTGGTGCAACGATATTAGCAACAATAGCAATTACTGCGCTTATTTCACCGCCTACACCTATGGGGTCTGGTATATTTTGTACAGTTCCTTCGAAGTCAAGTAGCTTTTTAACCCCGTGTGTATTTATCATTGATAAAGACACCAAAACCCGAAAAAACAACATTGAAATATCAGACGTCAACCTATTTGCCCAAGGACTGAATATCTTATTCTTAAGACTTGTATTCATCAGGAAACTCTTTTAAAAGGATTTTTATATCGTTAATTAGTTTAAGCGTATCATCTTTATCTAATCCATTATAATACCCTCGTATTCTTTGCTTACCATCTACTAAAACAAAAGTGCCATCGTGCATTAGATTCTTCTCTGCATCAGAGCTATCATCAAATGCTCGTACTTTGTAATCCTTAGCTAGTTCAAAGATGATATCATCGCACCCTGTCAGTAAACTCCATCTATTAGTATTGATATCATAATTCTTTGAGTATTCTAATAATCTCTGTGGCGTATCATTTTTGGGGTCAATACTAATTGAAATGATTTCTACATTATCATTTGTGTTAAAGGCCTCTTCAACCGATTTCAAATGCGTGGTCATCTGTGGACAAATAGTTGGGCAACTCGTGAAGAAAAAATCGACAATCTGTATTTTGCCTTGAAAGTCTTCTGAGGTTACTTTTTCATTGAATTGATTGTTGAGCCTAAAGTCGGGAGTAGTGTAATAGTTATACTGCCCAGTGTAGGTGTCTACAGTCTTCTCTCCCAGAATGGGTAGTTTTACTTCTCCCTCATTACAGGAGCTATGGGATATGAGGATAAGTATTAAAAATAAATAGCTAATCGTTTTCATAATGCGTGACTAATGAGATGTTTTCTAGTTTTAATATTTCATCAGGAATGTTCCTGTTAGGGAGCGGTACAGGTTGGAAAATCACTTGGATATCTTTTTTAGCATCAATAGCATCTGCAATTTCTTTTTCAATTTCAATCTGCAAATGCACACCATTCTGTAGAAGCACAGAATCTAAATCTAAAATGGGCAGTATTGTGAATGTTCCTGTGTACTTGCTTTGTTGAACACCTTCTTTATCATATTCAAAGAATACTCTAGCGCAATACGGCTGATAGGGTAGTTGCGCCCTTTCAAAATGAAGAATTACGTGAGTCCTTTCCTTGTCCACAAATTCTTTGTAGATGTTGTCGGTGTCAGATGTTTTTAAGTTCAATGGAGCGACACAGTCTTTTTTGGATTCCTTTCTCTTAGGCTTATCGGCTTCGACAAAAGGATTACAATAGTTAGGATTCAAGTTTAAATCTGCAAAACGATATCCTAAAGCTTCAGTATCAAGAAGCTCTTTAATCTTGAAATCAACTGGTCTCCCGTTACCATCAGTAGCGTACAATCGTTTTTCTAACCATTCTTCGTCTGCTGGTAGTTTGTTTTCGGGACTATATGCTCTCCAAGCATCCCATATTCGGTCACAGTTTCCGTGATGCGCATAGAATACAGGGTCAAATCCAGATTCAGTAAATGTGGCCATTTGCCCACCAATCCAATTATGGATGTTGTTATGAAAGGACTGCTCTGCGATGCCATCTAGTTGGGAATCTCCACGTTTTTTAATAGCAGGATAGCCACCAAAAGTTTTATACTTATTGGCCCTAAAAGCTGCACCAACATTTATAAAGTCTTTAGGTATTTCATCTTTCTGTGAAACTAGCCTAGTAATGTTATATAAGGGATTGGATTCATCACCCCAATAGTGTTTGGGAATAAAGTTGGATTTTGTCCAATCCCAATAGTGAAGTGCCAATTTTGGTTCACTAACTGCTTTCTGCAGTTTTTGCTCCATTCCCCATAAATATAGTCTGTGCCAAGGCCATACATACCAGTTATAATGCATCTGGTTTGAGTACATGCTTGTTGCACAAAATGTTGCGTGCAACATTCCGTGCGCCGTCCAACCAAACGGGTCCAATGGAGAAATCTCTGAACGGTCTTTTAATATTTTAATAGCATCCTTTAACAACTTGATTTCAGGGTCATCAACAGGGATGTCTGCAATATTTTTTCGTGTTACAACCGATGATAAATTTGAGGTATCAGTTATATTTTTTTTCGTTTTAGGTTTGGTTTCGCAACCTGTAGGAATCAATGGTAATGTTCCAATAGCTAAAGTTGATAAGCTAACCTTTTCAAGAAAAACTCTTCTTGATGTGTTCTCTTTATTTTTCATCAGTCGGATTAGTTGAAAAAGGCTGCCTGTAATAGACAGCCTTTTGATTAGGATTACCCTTGCTTCACAAATTGAGCATCAATTACCAAAGTAACGGTATCAGCTACAACAATACTTCCAGCCTCGGTTACCGCACTCCAAGTCAGATTAAAATCTTTTCGGTTGATTTTACCTCTTATTTCAAAACCTGCTTTGGTTTGACCGTAAGGGTCTACCGCTACACCATTAAAATCAACATCAAGAGTTACCTCTTTAGTAACATCTCTGATAGTTAAATCACCTACCAAGGATTCTCCGTTAAAGGATTTAGAAGTGAAGGTCATTTCTGGATATTCATTTGAGTTGAAAAAGTCATCAGATTTCAAATGATTGTCCCGGTCGTTGTTTTTGGTATTTATTGATGCCGTTTTCGCTGAAAAGCTAAACTGTGCATCACTAAAATCATCTTCACCAGCTTCAACTGATGCTTGATACTCATCGAAGTGCCCTTTAACGGTAGAAATCATCATATGCTTCACCTTAAATCCGACTTCGGAATGTGCATTGTCAATACTCCATTTTGTTTTTACTACTGTTTCCATAGTTGCATTTTATATTATTTAAATTCTAATTATTCTTTCTTGCCATTTGCAAGAATAGGGGGTCTTTATAGCCTTTAAAGGCTTATCGTTTTTCTTTAAACTATTAGGACTAGCTTAAATACAGTTTTCTAAAATCTCCTGTTCGGTAAAGAGGAGACCAGTCTGGTGCTACCTCTGGTAGTGCTTTAGGCGCGTATTTTTCAAAAACGTCGTAAGCGTGAACAATTTTACCTCCTAAACCAGTGAGTTTAGCGTGAGTTCTAGGAATTAGGGCATCTGGCACTTCCATCACATCCTGATTCAAAATCGTGAAGTCAGCCAACTGGCCTTCTTTTATTTGTCCTTTTTTACCATCATCGCCAGTGAACCAAGCTGAACCATCTGTCCATAAAGCAATAGCTTCTTCTCGGGTCAAAATATTATCGTCACCATACATTTGGCGTCCTCCTCGTGATTGTCCTGTTGCTAACCAGTGAATAGAGTACCACGGATTATAGGAACTAACGCGAGTTGCATCTGTACCTCCACCAACAGGAATTCCCATTTTCAACATCTTTTTGATTGGTGGTGTTTGAGCCAATGCTGCTGCTCCATAATTCTTAACGAAATCTTCGGCTTGATAAGCGATTCGATTTTGAATAGCAATTCCCAAGTCTAATTTTGCAATACGCTCAAGAGTTCTCTCATCAAAAGTTTCACCGTGGTCAATAAATGTGCCCTTTGGAAGTTTACCGTCACCTGCTGCCGCAACTTCCTCATACATATCTAATAGAATTTTAGCAGATTCATTGTATGTAACGTGCTGTCTCCAAGGCCAGTTATTTTCTGCTAGTAACTTGTAAATAGGTAAAGCCACATCCCTAACATTAGATTCTAGATTTGGCCTTTGCTGTGCGAAGATTTCATAGTCGTAAGCAGCCCAACAAATATTTTCCCCACCACCAATAAAGCGATACATATCATCTCCATCACCTGGTTTAACCATATTTATCCATCTCTTGTAATCATTATATTCCTGTCCTCCAACTTGAGGGAACGTGTGAATACCTACTCTTACTGTGGATAATCCTTGTTTATTTACATCTTTTATTACGTCATATGCATCTGGATATACCATACCACCACCTCCAGCATCAGATAAAGAAGTTAATCCTAAGGCATTCATTTCATTCATAAAATGTTGTGTTCCCAATACTTGTTGGGGTCTAGTCATTTTAGGAAGCTTTGTAAGGGTTTTATACATTATAAGGCCAGAGGGAGCAGCAGTTATAATTCCTGTTGCACGACCGTGTCTATCTTTTTCAATTCGTCCTTTATGATATAAGTCTATTGGCTCATTGTCATAATTTAAGACCTCAATAGCTTTTCTGTTAAGCATCCCGTAAGCGTAGAGATAGAAAATATAGACAGGATGGTTGGGTGCGACTTTGTTAATCTCTTCAAGTGTAGGCATTCTTTTTTCTTTGAATTGCTCCCAAGAAAATCCACCGACTACGCGAATCCATTGTCCTTTTGGAGTGTGCTTCACTTCCTCAGCAAGCATTGCTAACGCTTCCTCAACAGAACTCACCCAATCCCAACGTAACTCCAATCCGTAATGTAATCCTTCACGAACTCCGTGGGTATGCGAGTCGTTAAGGCCAGGGATAACTCTATGTCCTTTGGCATCAATAACTTTTGTTTTCCTTCCGATTAAATCGGATACTCTGGTATTAGAACCAACTCGATAAAACTTTCCATCTTTAACTGCAAATGCCTCTGCATTCGGATTTTTAGGGTCTATAGTTGATACTTTGGCGTTGCGTACCACTAAATCTGCTGAACCATTTATTTGAGAATATGCGCTGCCAAAAACGGATGGAATTACTAGAGTTGACGCTCCTACAAGTGCCGTGTTTTTGATAAAGTCTCTCCTGCCAAGGCTACTATTTGTATTATTTTTCATAATTGGATGATGTTAGTATTAAATGAATGTTGACTGAATATCTGTTGCAAACGGGCACTCCATTATCACAATGAAGTACCCAATACTGCTTAGTTCTTTTTGTGACCTTCAGCTTCACTTGCTTCTTTACCTGTCATCCACTTACTCATCGTTTTTATGTAGTCAATACCAAGACCATAGGCACCACCATATTTCTTTGAAATTTTCACAATTTCATTGTACTTATCACTTCTCGCCCAGTCTCTATGTATTTCCAATAAGTACTGAAGAGATGTTATAGGCTTCACACCGGCCTGAATCATTCGGGTCATAGCCATATCGTGAGCTTCTTGTGAAGTACCACCATTAGCATCTACTACTACATATACATCATAACCATCCTCCAAGGAAGAGAGTGCTGCTGATAGTGTACATACCTCTGTCCAAAGACCTGCGATAACAAGCTTTTTCTTTCCAGTCTTTTTTACAGCCTCAACAACACGTTTGTCTTCCCAAGAATTCATTGTTGAACGGTCTATATAATTATCACTATTTGGATAGTATTCCCTAATTTCTGGGAAAACAGGACCACTAAAAGATTTCTCAGCAACCGTGGTTATAATTGTAGGCACGTTGTACAGTTTTGTTGAAGCCGACAATAAACCGACATTGTTCCTTAGTTCTTCAATAGGTTGCGATTCAACCGCAAATGCCATCTGACTCTGGTGGTCAATCATTAATACAGCGTGGTTTGTTGGGTTCAACAACTGTTTTGCTGCATTAGCAGGGTCATTATTTGGATTTGGGTTGTACATATCCCATTGGGCGAAGGATATTGTTGTAATAAAAAGTGCTACGATTGATAAACTTAATTTTCTCATTGTTTCTAGATTTTTTGTCAGTGTTGACGGTTAATTATTCTGTTTTTAATTGTTATTGATTATTGCATTGGTACTTCCATAAGAAGTAGTTCGGTATTGCTATCCGCTTTGATGTCTAGTTTTTGTACATCCCAAATTCCAAACCCATCTCTTTTATCCAAAGACTGCCCATTGACGCTTACTTTTCCATCAAGTACAAAAGCATAAACCCCATCGTTTTTAGCATCTTTTAAATCATATTCTAGGGACTTTCCATTTTCTAGAGAGGTCATATGAAACCAAGCATTTTGGTGAATCCATACACCTGCATCGTCCGCATTTGGTGATAAAACCTGTTGTAATTTGTTTTTTCTATCACTTGTGTCTAGTGTAATTTGGTCATATCTCGGCGTGACACTTTTTTTATTCGGAAAAACCCAAATCTGTAAGAACTTTACTGGTTTGTCAGGATTGTTATTGTATTCAGAATGCATTACTCCTGTACCTGCACTCATTACCTGAATATCTCCTGATTTGATAACCTCAGTATTGCCCATATCATCTCTATGAATCAAATCGCCTTCAAGAGGTATGGATATTATTTCCATATCTCTGTGCGGGTGTGTGCCAAAGCCCATACTTTCTGAAACGATATCGTCGTTTAAAACTCTTAGTACCCCGAAATTCATTCGCTCTGGGTTATGGTAATTTGCAAAACTGAAGGTGTGCTTAGATTTTAACCATCCGTGGTTGGCATCACCTCTTGTATCTGCCTTGTGTAATACGCTGTTCATTGTTTTATATTCTTTATTAGGTAAATGATTGTATCCAACTTTCTCAGCTTCCACGTTTTTGTTTTTACTTGAATTCGTTGCATTGGCTAAAGCGGAAATTCCAACAACTGTCATTGCTGTACCTGCTACCGATTTTTTTAAAAACTCTTTACGTTTCATTTGTTCTGTTGAATTTTATTTGTAATAGATTAAACCAATGACGTGCCATTCAATTATATTATTGATAATCAAATAGTTAACATGTTAATTGACAATAATTTTTTTCCTTTTTTTTAGAAAATTCCAATATTTGAGAAATATTTAGTTATTTTTAACAATCGGAAATATTCTAAACAATGGTTGCGTTACATCACGAATTATCAATCAAAGAATGGCTAATTGATGCTCTGCCTTATGAAGTCATATGGGCCGATGAGTCAGGTAAAATTATTTATGCTAATGCTAAGTTTTGTAAGCGTTTAGGTTATAAAAAGTCAGAGTTGATGAAGCTTTCCATTTATGATTTGAACGTGACGGTTACTAAAGAAAGTTGGAAAAATCATTGGGAAACAATCAAGGAAGAAAAAGCGCAATACTTCAAAGCAATTCATAAAACCAAGTCAGGTAAGTTTTATGATGCGGAAGTTTTTGCTCAATATTTCTCAAATAATGGAAAAAATATGATTTGTTCCATTATTAATGACATCACTGAATCGAGTTTTTATAGAAATCTGCTAAAGGATGCTGAATCGATAGCGAAAGTAGGTGGTTGGAAATTCAACTTACAAGACAATTCCATAATCGTAACAGAAGAAGCCTTCTGTATAATGGATACAAAACAAAAAGAAGCCTTTTTGCCAGGGAGTGCAGTTAATTTTTTTAAGGATAAAGACAAGGCAAAACAACTATTTAGAAATGTTTGGAGGAATGGGAAAGGGTTTGATGAAATACTAGAAACAAATACTGTTCCTTCAAAGTTTGTTAGGGCAAGCGCAAAACCCATTAAAAAGGGAGATAAGCTATTCAAGATAATAGGGATTTATCAAGATGTAACTGAACAACATAAGAAAGAGAACAGACTGAAGTTTTTTAAAGAGATTATAGACAATGCCCAAGATTTAGTTTATGTATACAATCGAGAGGGCAAGCTTCTCCATTATAGTGATACCGTTTCTAGACAATTAGGTTTTACTAAAAAGCAACTGGATGATTTTTCAATATATGATTTAGATGCAAATATCACCAAAGAGTGGTGGTACAACCATTTTGATGAATTAAAAGAAAAAGGTTCTATGCATATGGAATGGTTAGTAACTAGAAAAGACGGCACTAAGTTCCCTGCGGATATTGTTGCTAATCATTTGATATATGAAGGGGAAGACATTAATTGTGCGGTCGTTAGAGATATTACTGAACGGAAAATGCGAGACCTAAAACTCTTTGAGGCACTGGAAGAGATTAAATCCCTAAAGACTCGACTCGAAAATGAAAATGAATATTTGCAAGAAGAAATAAGTAGCAAAATAAATGCGGACAATATTGTTCATAATAGCGAAACCTATTCAAAAGTTTTAGAGCAAGTACATCAGGTGGCTCCGACAGATACCACCGTTTTAATTACAGGAGAGTCTGGTACAGGAAAGGAGTTATTGGCAAGTGCCGTACATAATAATAGTCTTAGAAAAGAAAGACCTCTTATTAAGATTAATTGTGCCACCTTACCAAACGAGCTTATAGAAAGCGAGCTTTTTGGTCATAAAAAAGGGGCATTTACAGGTGCTATTCAGGATAAAATCGGAAAATTTTCACTAGCAGATAGTGGAACTATTTTCTTGGATGAGATAGGTGAATTACCAATAGATTTACAGCCTAAACTACTACGGGTGCTCCAAGAGGGAGAGTTTGATAGACTTGGAGGTAACAAAACACAAAAGGTGGATGTGCGCATCGTGGCAGCGACCAATAGAAATTTAGAAGATATGGTGAGAGAGGGTAAGTTTCGAGAAGACCTCTATTATAGATTGAATGTTTTTCCAATAGATAATATTCCGCTTAGGGCAAGAAAAGAGGACATACCGCCATTGGCTCAATATTTTCTCGAAAAATACTCGGCCAAAGCTGGAAAAGTCTTTAAAAGACTTTCCAAAAGAACTATCGAAGCACTTTTGAATTATAATTTCCCAGGTAATATAAGAGAGTTAGAAAATCTTATTGAGCGAGCGGTCATTATTGAAAGTGGGACTACTTTGAATCCTGGCTCTTGGATTCCAAAATCCGTTGCAGAAATTTCCTCAACTGATTTTAAATCCTTCGAGGATATGCAAAAGACATATATAATAGATGTATTAAATCATACAAAATGGCGAGTTAGTGGTCCAAAAGGGGCCGCCAATATTTTAAATATGAAAGACAAAACTCTTTTTGCTAAAATGAAGCGATTGGGGATTGAGAAAAAGATTTCCCCAAAATAAACCTTAGAAAATAACAATATTCGTAAATGTCAAACACAGGATTAATAATAGAGGAAAGAAGCAGGGACATCGGTAATTTTTTAGTAGGCCGTCTAATTCCTTTCAGAAAAAAGAGAATGGTGGGTCCATTCAGTTTTATTGACCATATGGGGCCAGCTGAAGTAAGCGAAGGAAAGTATATGGAGGTTGGCCAACATCCACATATTGGTTTATCAACGCTCACATATTTATTTGAAGGTTCTATTATGCATCGTGATTCCACTGGTGCAGTAAAAAGAATTTTACCTGGAAATGTAGGTTGGATGACCGCTGGAAATGGCGTAGTTCACACGGAGCGTACACCAGAGGAAATACGAGATGGAAAGACCTATCCAGTTCACGGTTTTCAGATTTGGGTAGCACTTCCAAAAGACAAGGAGGAAATAGAACCTCATTTCTCGCATACTGACAAATCAGAACTTCCTACTTGGGTTGAAAAAGGTGTAGAATATACTTTGATTGCTGGAAAAGGATATGGCAAAGAATCATCTGTACCAGTATATTCAGAGCTTTTTATGCTTCAACTAGTATCAAAATCAAAATCCACTTTTTCGGTAGGCGGAAATCTTAAAGGAGAAATTGGTATCTGTGTTGTGGAAGGATATATTGAAGCGTGCGATGAAAAAGTAAGTCAAGGCAATATGCTCATTTCCAAAGAAAATGATACTTGTGATATTGTTATTGGGGAGAATACCCGAATCCTTATTTTCGGTGGTGAACCTCTTCCAGAAGAACGTTTTATTGAATGGAATTTTGTTTCTTCTAGCAAAGAAAGAATTGAGCAAGCTAAACGCGAATGGGTCAACAAAGAATTTAAAATGGTACCTAATGAAACAGGTTATATTCCTTTACCTAAACCTATTTTGGATAGGATGAAGTGATTCTCAGTCTTATATTTAATTCAAACGGAACTAATTCTACAGCCAAACTATATTAACCAATTTTCTTTCTTAGAAGAGTCATATCCTCACTGACCTTTTTCTCAACTACTCTCGCGTAAATTTGGGTCGTAGAAAGTTTGGTATGACCCAGCAATTTGGAAACCGTTTCAATAGGAACTCCATTGCTAAGAGTCACCGTAGTTGCGAACGTGTGGCGTGCCATATGAAAAGTCAAATTCTTTTGTATACTACACAGGTCGGCTATCTCTTTCAAATAGCTGTTTAGTTTTTGATTTGATAGCTTTGGCAAGAGGGTGTTTTGCATTACTGTTCTTGGATGTTCTTCATATTTTCGAATGATTTCTAATGCTTTTGGTAGTAGTGGTATTTTGAACGATGTACCCGTTTTGATTCTTTCCCCCATTATCCAATATTCGCCATCAATGCCAATACCAATATTGGAAGGTTTCAAATTTATAATATCGATATAAGAGATTCCAGTGTAGCAACTAAAAATGAATATGTCCTTAACTATACTTAATCGCTCGACCTTAGAATTCAAATCCTCAATTGACTTTAGTTCGTAACTAGAAAGAAACTCCCGTTCCTTTTTCTCAATGTGTATTTTATAGTTGGCAAAAGGGTCTTTTTGAATCCAACCTAATCGATGTGCCAATGTAACCATACGACGGAGCCGTTTGATATGCTTCATTGCCGTGTTATTTCCAATTCTGCTTTGTCCGCTTTTAGGAATATAGCTTCGTAGATAACTTTCAAAACCGACAATGAATTCATAACTCAATTCATTTAGGTCTATATCGTTTTTACCATACTCAGAAGAGATATATGAAAGCATATAGCGCTGACTGGTTTTGTAGTGCCCTAAGGTATTAGGATGAAGATTATGCTGAAACTTTTCGTTATGATAGGTAATAAGTTGCACAAAACTGAATCGCTTTTTAGACTTGCCAAGTAATCTGTCCTTTATTGTCTGAACATCAAATGTTGATTCTTCTGAACAAAGTTTATCATATATTCTATGGATGTCTGTCTGAAGGCTGTTTAAGTAGAGATTTAGATTCTTAGAAACCTTACCAGAACCGTTTGCTCGTTGAGTTTTCTTATTCCAGCTGTCAACATTAATTTTTCGCTTTAAACTTACATTAACACGTTGACCATTTAAGGTCAACCTTAAATACAGATTCGCCTGATTATTTACTGCTCTATTGGCATATATCCAGAAGAGAATAGAGAATGTTGATGAAGTACGCATAGCTGTCGTCTTTAATGGTTAAACATCGATAGACGAAAGTCAAATCAACTATACTAATTTTCAGTAAGTTACATAAATCTGTCAACATTTTAGGTAACAAATAAGATATGTTGACGATTTGTGACCTTTTAGATGCAAATGATATCAAATTATATGATTGCCCTAAAACTAGAAAACCTTGCAAATCATAAGATTTACAAGGTTTTTGAGGAATTTGATTTCCTATTTAGCGGTCTGGACGGGACTCGAACCCGCGACCCCCTGCGTGACAGGCAGGTATTCTAACCAACTGAACTACCAGACCAAGGATTTTATCTTATAAAGACTCCTGCAACAGCGGGATTCAAATCTTGTAACAACGCTTGTGGTAAAGCGAGGGCAAATATACATTCCCTTTTCGATTTCAACAAAATTATTTTAAGGTCTAAACGAACTTTTGACGCTCGACCATAAAGGTGTTCAATACCTGCGAGAAATCAGCACCGACATCGGCCTGTACGTATTTGATCTGGTATTGGGCACATTTCAATTTCAAGGCATCGACATAGGCCTTCACTTTTTCGGCATAGCCGTCTTTGATGCTATCGGCATAGAGGTCCAAATGCTCGCCGGTTTCCACGTCGATAAAGCGCTTGGGGGCATTGTCGAAATCGAAGTCCAATTCGGTGCTGCGGTCCATCAAATGGAAGAGCACCACTTCGTGTTTGTTGTATTTCAAATGGCGCAGTGCCTCGAAGAGTTCGGCCTCTTCGACTTCGGTCTGCAGCATATCGGAAAACAAAAAGACCAGACTGCGACGTTTGATCTTTTCGGCGATCTGGTGCAGGTAGCGGTAGGTGCGGGTGCCTTTGCCCGTCGTCTTCGCATCGACCAGGCCGTTTAATTTGTTCAGCAGCACCTGGTGGTGGCGCTCGCTGCTTTTCTCATTGATATAGAAGTTGTAGGCGTCTGAATAAATGCTCAAGCCTACGGCATCACGTTGCTTTTTCAAAAGGTGCATCACCGCCGCGATGGCCAAGACCCCGAAACCGATCTTGTTGAGGTTTTGGATCGATAAGGCCCCGACTTCGGGGTAGTACATGGAGGCGGAGTCGTCCAAGATCATATGGCAGCGGAGGTTGGTCTCCTCTTCATAGCGTTTGGTGTAGAGCTTGTCGGTACGGGCGAAAAGCTTCCAGTCGATGTACTTGGTGCTTTCGCCACTGTTGTAGATCTTATGCTCGGCGAACTCGGCCGAAAACCCGTGGAAGGGACTCTTATGGATGCCGGTCATGAATCCCTCCACCACTTGCCCCGCCAAGAGCTCGAGGTTTTGGAACAACTTGCCTTCCTGTAATTCCGACTTGATATCCATTGCCACTAAAGTAAACGAAAAAAGGCTTGGCATCTGCCAAACCTTTTTTAAAGTTTTCGTAGGTATTGCGCTTACAACAAAGCGTCGATAGCGTCGGTGTACACCTTTTTCTGGGAAACCCCTACTTGGCGGTTGACGATCTCACCGTTTTGGAAAACGAGTACCGTTGGGATATTGCGAACACCGTACTTGGCGGCGAATTGCTGATTCGCATCAACATCGACCTTACCGACGACGGCCTTACCATCATATTCTTGGCTTACTTCCTCGATGATTGGACCCACCATTCTACAGGGACCACACCAAGCTGCCCAAAAATCAACCATTACGGGTTTATCACTTTTCAATACGACATCGTCAAAAGTTGCATCTGTTATTTCTAGTGCCATTGTATCTTGTTTAATATTTCGCAAAGTTAGTCAAATATCGATACGATTCCTTACCCGACCTGCATTCGTTTTGATTATCAACCTATTGGAAATCGTTATACTAATTCAGTTTGTAGTGTACCTCCTGTTCCTCCAAGGTCGACAAGAGTTCGCTACTGATGTTCACCTTCTGTTTTCGGCTCGATAGGTTCAGTTTGATTTCTTCCTGCATTTCATAGACCACGAAGTTCAAGGGGTGCTTGCCCTTGTGCGAGATCAAGGTGTCTTTTAAGGCCTTGATCCGTTTTTCCTGTAAGGCGGCGATATCGAGTTTGATGGTCAGTTTTTTGGCATAGGAGTCCATGACATCCTGAAGCTGTTTGAAGTCGTTGTACTGCAAACGGGGGTCCCCTTTCTTACCGGTATCGCGGTTGACCCAGCCTTCGCGGACGTACACCTTGCAATAGACGAAGGAATTGATCATAAAGAAATGCCGGAACTTGAGGTATTCTTCCCCGAAAATCCGGAATTCATGGGTGTCGGTATAGTCTTCTAGGGTAAACAGGCCCCAACCCTTGCCATTCTTTGAAATCCGGTGCTGTACATCGGTGATCACCCCGGCAAAAGAAAGTTCCCGGTTGACATACGGATGCAGTTCGTCATTGAAGATCGATACGTTGGCGTTGCAAAAGGCGGTGATTTCTTTTTTGAAATCATCGAGCGGGTGGCCCGAAATGTAAATGCCCACGACTTCCTTTTCACGTCGCAACTTCTCCATGGTGCCCCAGGTCTCACAGGGCGGTACCGTAGGCTCGGGGATCTGTACTTCACTGGCCTCGCCAAAGAGGCTGACCTGGCTTGAATTCTCGTTTTCTTGGTACTTGGCGCCGTATTTGATCACCTTTTCCAAAAAGGTCACGCCGTCGCCCTCATCATGGAAGTATTGGGCGCGGTGGGTACCCCCGAATGAATCGAAACCACCGGCCAAGGCGAGGTTTTCAAAGGCTTTTTTATTGGCCGCCCGCAAATCGACGCGTTTCGCCATATCGAAAACGGAGCGAAAGCCCCCATTTTCCTTACGGTCTTCGACAATGGCCTGTACGGCCGATCGGCCGACCCCTTTGATGGCGCCCATGCCGAAGCGGACCGCATTGTCTTTATTGACCGCGAATTTGTAATAGGATTCGTTGACATCGGGACCGAGCACTTCGAGCCCCATGCGGCGACACTCTTCCATAAAGAAGGTGACCTGCTTGATGTCGTTCATATTGTTCGAGAGCACCGCGGCCATGTACTCGGCAGGGTAGTGGGCCTTGAGGTAGGCCGTCTGATAGGCGATGTAGGCATAACAGGTCGAGTGGCTCTTGTTGAAGGCGTAGGAGGCGAAGGCTTCCCAGTCTTTCCAGATTTTTTCAAGCACCTCTTTCGGATGGCCATTCTTTTCACCGCCTTCCAAGAATTGGGGCCGGTACTTCTGCAAGAGGGCGAAGATCTTTTTTCCCATCGCTTTCCTCAGGCCATCGGCATCACCCTTCGAAAAGTTCGCCAGTTTCTGTGACAAGCGCATCACCTGCTCCTGATAGACGGTGATCCCATAGGTGTCTTTCAGATATTCTTCCATCTCCGGAAGGTCATAGGTGATCTCTTCCTCCCCATGTTTTCGGGCGATAAAGCTGGGGATGTATTCCATCGGTCCAGGGCGGTAGAGCGCGTTCATGGCGATGAGGTCATCAAAAACCGTGGGTTTGAGGTTTTTGAGGTGCTTCTGCATGCCAGGGGATTCGTATTGGAATATTCCTACGGTATCCCCACGCTGGAACAACTCATAGGTCTTTTCGTCGTCGAGCGGAAAGTCGTCGGGCACCAGTTCGGTACCGGTTCGGGCCTTGACGATTTTCACCGTATCCTTGATCAAGGTCAAGGTCTTCAAGCCCAAGAAGTCCATCTTCAGCAAGCCGGCACTTTCGACCACCGAGTTATCGAATTGGGTGACGTAGAGGTCGGAATCCTTGGCGGTGGCCACCGGTACGAAATTCGTGATGTCGTCAGGGGTGATGATCACCCCACAGGCGTGGATACCGGTATTCCGCAACGAGCCTTCGAGTACCCGGGCCATGTTGATCGTGCGTCCTTCAAGATCTTCACTTTCCGATATATTAAGGAGTTCGTTGACCTTTTCCAGCTCATCTGCGCGGAACATTTTTTTCAATTTCTGCTCTTCGGCCCCAAAGATCTTGGCCAGCTTGCTCATATTCGGGATGAGCTTGGCGATGCGATCGGCATCGTTCAAGGGCAGATCCAGTACCCGTGCCGTATCCCGGATGGAGGACTTGGCCGCCATGGTACCATAAGTGATGATCTGGGCCACCTGGTTGGCGCCGTATTTGTTGATCACATAGTCCATCACCTTACCACGACCCTCGTCATCGAAATCAATATCGATATCGGGCATGGATACCCGATCGGGATTCAAAAACCGCTCAAAGAGCAGGTCGTACTTCAAGGGGTCGATGTTGGTGATGCCCAAACAATAGGCCACTACCGACCCTGCGGCCGATCCCCGGCCCGGTCCGACCGAAACCCCCATATTGCGGGCCTCCCGTATAAAATCCTCAACAATTAGGAAATACCCGGGGTAGCCCGAGTTTTCAATGGTCGCCAATTCGAAATCGATGCGTTCGGTGATGGCATCGGTGATCTCGCCGTAGCGTTTTTTGGCCCCCTCGTACGAAATATGGCGGAGGTAGGCATTTTCACCCCGTTTGCCGCCGTCGGCCTCGTCGGCTTCGACCTTGAAGCTTTCGGGAATGTCGAATTTCGGCAGCAACACCTCGCGTGCCAGGTCGTAGGGTTCTATTTTCTCTACGATTTCCTGCAGGTTGGCGATGGCTTCGGGCTGGTCCTTGAAGAGCTCCTTCATCTCGTCAGACGACTTGAAGTAGTATTCTTGGTTCGGCAGGCCGTAGCGGTAGCCGCGACCACGTCCTATGGGCGTGGTGACTTTTTCACCGTCTTTGACACAAAGCAGGATATCGTGGGCCTCCGCATCGTCTTTCGACCCGTAATAGGTGTTGTTGGTGGCCACTAGTTTGACTTGGTGCTTTTTGGCGAATTCACGCAACACCTGGTTGACCCGGTTTTCATCCTCTTGACCATGGCGCATGGTTTCCAAATAGAAATCGGCCCCGAAGGCCTCCTTCCACCAGAGCAAGGCTTCCTCGGCCTGGCGCTCGCCCACGTTTAAAATCTTGGCGGGGATTTCCCCATACAGGTTGCCCGACAATACGATGACATCCTCCTTGTATTTTTTGATGACCTCCTTATCGATACGGGGTACATAATAGAACCCATCGGTATAGGCGATCGACGACATCTTGGCCAGATTGTGGTAGCCGTTTTTGTTCTTGGCCAACAGTACGATCTGGTAGCCGTAGTCTTTGACGTTCTTATTGGTATGGTCTTCACACACGAAGAACTCGCAGCCGATGATGGGGGTGAGTTCCTGTAATTCGGCTTCGGTGTTTTCCGGGTCGTTTTCTTGTTCTTGTTGTTCGCGAACCGCTTTGTTATGGGCTTTGACTTCCTTGACGAAGTGAAAGGCCCCCATCATATTGGCGTGGTCGGTAATCGCGACAGCGGGCATCTTTGCGGCAGCGGCCTTGCTCACCAATTCTTTCGTACTCATAGTCGATTGCAAGACCGAGAACTGGGTGTGGTTGTGCAGGTGTACGAAATCGAGGTCCGTCAGGTCTTGCACCTCCACGTTATTCGTCTCTGAATCCGAATCGCCGGTAGCGTTCTCCCAAAGGGCATCGGCCAATTTTTTCGAGGCCGCTTTGAGGTTGGTATGGGTGAGGCCGACCAGGGCAATGGTGTCCGGGTTGTGTTCCTCGAAATTTTCGAAATAGCCCACGGTGGCGTGTAGCTCATCAAGGGAGTAATGCCGCTTGCGCACCAGTTCTAAGAAACACCGGGTCGTGGCTTCGACATCGGCAGTAGCGTTATGCGCTTCGGCAAAAGGTTCACCGAACAAATATTCGTGCAATTCGGTCAGGGTGGGCAGTTTGAACTTGCCACCACGTCCGCCGGGAATGCGGCACAATTCTGCCGTGGCTTCCGTACAGGTATCCAACACGGGCATTTCGGCCATGCGGTTGGCCATGCCCAATCGGTGGAATTCGCAACCGATAATATTGATATCGAAATCGACGTTTTGACCGACCACGAAGGTCGCCCGCTCCAAATCGCTTTGGAACTGTTGCAAGACCTCCTGCAATTCGCGCCCTTCCGCTTCGGCCAGGGCCGTGGAAATACCGTGTATCTGTTCCGATTCATAGGGAATGTTGTATCCGTCAGGTCGGATCAAAGCATCGTGATGGGCGATAAGCCGACCCATATCATCATGCAACTGCCAAGCCAGCTGCACGCATCGCGGCCAGTTGTCGGTGTCGGTGATCGGGGCATCCCATCGTTTGGGTAAGCCTGTGGTTTCAGTATCGAAAATCAGGTACATAGAACCGTTGCGTCTAGAATTGGGTGAATGGCTAAAATTAGGGAAAACACCCCTGCCCGAAAAATGGAGTTGTAAAGACTTATCAACCTCAAAATTTTAGCCAAATCATTGGTAATTATGACAATTAGTGTATTTTTGCATCCGCTTTTACGGTAAAGCGAATGAAAAGAATTAATAACCTGGGTCGGGCACCCTACAAATTAATGTGATATGCCAGTAAAGATTAGATTGCAACGCCACGGTAAAAAAGGAAAACCATTCTATTGGATCGTTGCCGCGGATTCCCGTTCAAAAAGAGATGGAAAGTTTTTGGAAAAATTGGGTACTTATAACCCCAATACCAACCCTGCTGCCATCAACCTCAATGTAGACAATTCCGTAAAGTGGTTGCAAAACGGCGCCCAGCCGACCGATACCGCTCGTGCGATTTTGAGCTACAAAGGCGTGATGATGAAAAAACACCTGCTAGGCGGTGTTGCCAAAGGGGCGTTCTCAGCCGAAGAAGCCGAAAAGAAATTCAACGCTTGGTTGGAAGAAAAAGAAAAAGGAATCCAATCGAAGAAAGACGGTTTGGACAAAGCCAAGGAAGATGCCAAGGCCAAAGCATTGGAAGCTGAAAAGGAATTCAGTGACAAACGTGCCGCTGCTGCCCTTCCTGAAGTCGAGGAAGTAGAAGAGGCTGCCGAAGAAGTTGCCGCTGAAGCTACCGAAGCCACCGAAGAAGCCGTTGAGGCCACTGCCGAGGCTGCCGAAGAAGCCCCAGCTGCCGAAGCCGCTGAAGAAGCTCCTGCTGCCGAAGCCACTGAAGAGGCTGCTTCGAAAGAAGAAGAGTAAAAAGACGGAACGATGACCCAGGAAGAGTGTTTCTACCTCGGTAAAGTCGTCTCGAAATACAGTTTTAAGGGAGAGGTATTGGTCAAAATCGATACCGATGATCCCGAAGATTACATCGGAATGGAATCAGTGTTTGTCGAAATCGGGCAAAACCTGGTTCCATTTTTTTTGGAGCGTTGCCAGCTCCATAAATCCCAGTTGCTGCGGATCCGATTTGAAGATGTCGACGACGAAGCCACGGCCAACGGGCTTATCGGGGCCAAGCTATTCCTTCCATTATCATTGTTGCCTAAACTTTCGGGCAATAAGTTTTACTACCATGAGGTCATCGGCTTTGAAATGATCGATGCCCTTCACGGGCCGATCGGGCGCATCGAATCGATCAACGACAGTGCCGCCCAAGTACTGTTCGAAGTCAAGAAAGGGGATAAGGAATTGCTCATTCCCGTCAATGACGATATCATTGAAAACGTCGATCGTGAAAACAAAAGGGTGCATGTCAAGACCCCCGAAGGTTTGGTCGATCTTTATCTGAGCTGAATGCACCGGCCGTTCCGATTCAAACAATTTCAGGTCGCCCAAGAACGAACCGCTATGAAGGTAGGCACCGATGGGGTATTGCTCGGCGCCTGGACGGAAATCAGTGAAGCCGACTCCATATTGGACATCGGCGCGGGTACCGGTCTTATCGCGCTCATGCTGGCGCAGCGTTCCACGGCCGAAACCATTGATGCCCTTGAAATCGACCCCGATGCTTTTGAGCAATGCGTTGAAAACTTCGAGGCCTCCCCTTGGGGTGACCGTCTCTTCTGTTACCATGCCGCACTACAAGAATTCGTGGGGGAAATCGATGATTCGTTCGATTTGATCGTATCGAATCCGCCTTTTTATTCGGAAGGGATGTCGAGTGGCGATGCCCGACGCGACCAGGCCCGACAAAACGACTTTCTCCCATTCGACGTCTTGATCGCCGGCGCTGCCCAATTGCTTGCTCCTCAGGGAAGCTTCGCGGTGGTGGTACCTTATTCGGAATACGAAAGCTTCGTCGCACTTGCGGAAGCCATGAAACTTTATCCGAACCGCGTTACCCATGTCAAGGGAAACCCGGATGTGCCTTTCAAGCGAAGTTTGCTTCAATTTTCCCGTACTAAAATGCCTTTGGAACCGGCGGAATTGATCATCGAAACCGAACGGCATCGCTATACCGAAGCCTATAGTGGATTGACCCGCGACTTTTATTTAAAAATGTAACAATCGGCAGGTGAATTGTTAGGTTTCGTAGTACCTTTGGGAAAAATTTTTTGGCATGAAACCGGATTTGTTCGAAGCTCCCGATTATTACAACCTGGATGACCTCTTGTCTGAAGAACACCTATTGGTGCGCGATGCGGCACGACAATGGGTAAAACGCGATGTTTCACCCATCATCGAAGACTACGCCCAAAAAGCCGAATTCCCCAAAGAGATCCTTGGGGGCTTGGCTGAAATCGGTGCTTTCGGACCTTATATTCCTGAGGAATACGGTGGTGCGGGCCTAGATCAGATCAGCTATGGATTGATCATGCAAGAAATCGAACGCGGCGATAGCGGGGTGCGTTCAACCGCTTCCGTGCAATCGTCATTGGTCATGTACCCGATCTATGCCTATGGCAATGAGGAACAACGCCAAAAATACCTGCCCAAATTGGCTACTGGCGAATGGATGGGCTGTTTCGGACTGACCGAACCCAACCACGGATCCAATCCCGGTGGAATGGAAACCAAGTATAAGGATATGGGCGACCACTACCTCTTGAACGGGGCCAAATTGTGGATTTCGAACTCGCCTTTCGCCGATATCGCGGTCGTTTGGGCCAAGAATGAGGAAGGCCGGATCCATGGTTTGATCGTGGAGCGGGGTATGGAAGGCTTTTCGACCCCTGAGACCCATAACAAATGGTCGTTGCGCGCTTCGGCAACCGGAGAGCTTATTTTCGATAATGTCAAGGTACCCAAAGCGAATCTCTTGACCGGAAAAACCGGTCTTGGGGCACCCCTGGGTTGCTTGGATTCAGCACGCTACGGCATCGCATGGGGCGCCATTGGGGCGGCCATGGATTGCTACGATACCGCCCTGCGTTACGCCAAAGAACGCATCCAATTCGGGAAGCCCATCGCGGCCACCCAATTGCAGCAAAAGAAATTGGCCGAAATGATCACTGAGATCACCAAGGCCCAATTGTTGGCCTACCGTTTGGGGCAACTCAAAAACGAGGGTCGGGCGACCACCGCACAGATTTCTATGGCGAAGCGGAACAATGTCGATATGGCCATCAAGATCGCCCGTGAAGCACGTCAAGTATTGGGCGGCATGGGGATCACCGGCGAGTACAGCATCATGCGCCACATGATGAACCTAGAAAGTGTCATTACTTACGAAGGCACCCACGACATCCACCTATTGATCACCGGCGCCGATATCACGGGCATGCCGGCCTTTAAGTAGCCGAAACGACCTTGACTTGGATCGATTTGCTGATCGGGGTCCTGCTTTTGGCCGCGAATCGGTTGTGGGGTACCAACACATTGGTTTCTGGAAAATAAGCCGCCAAGTTACGCTTCGGGATGGCGTATGGGATGACCAAAAAGTTTTTGGCCACCCGTTCGACACCGTGGTAGTTGCTGATCAGATGTACCTTGTCTTTGGTGCGCACTCCCAAAATTTTCATATCCGCTTCGTGCATGAACAAAACCCTGCGTTCATTAAAAACGCCGCGGTACCGGTCATGAAGGCCATAAATCGTGGTATTGAACTGGTCGTGTGAGCGAATCGTCATCAGTAGGAATTCGTCTTCGGCCAAATCATGTTCGGGCGGTTCGTTTAGGGTGAACTGCGCTCTTCCGCCCGGGAGCTTTGAAAAATCGCGTTCGCGGACGTTATTGGGCAGGTAATAGCCCGACCCTACCGATCGGTTTTGGGTGTCTTCAAAGCCTTTGGCCACAAGGTCGATCTTGGTTCGGATGCGTTCGTAATCGTTGCGCATTGCCGACCAATCCATGGGGTGCCCGTCTTTGAAATAGGCATCGGCGATGGAGGCAATGATGTCGATCTCACTCTTTAAGGCATCCGAGGCGGGTTTGAACAACCCTTTGGATCGGTGCACCTTGCCCATACTGTTCTCAACGGTCACGAATTGTTCCTTCCCTTTTTTATGGTCTTTTTCGGAACGCCCAATGGTGGGCAAGATCAAAGCGGTCTGGCCGGTGACCAAATGGCTGCGGTTCAGCTTGGTACTGACCTGTACCGTCAAGCGACATTGGCGTAAAGCCTCGGCGGTGTATTCGGTATCTGGTGCCGCCATCAAGAAATTGCCCCCCAGGGCCATAAAGAAGGAGGCCTTTTTTTGATGCATGGCTGAGATTGCCGCCACGGTGTCATAACCGTCTTCGGTCGGTGGGCTGAACCCCAAGTGTTTTTCAATGCGTGCGTTCAATGCCGGGTCTACGGTATGGACAATACCCACACTGCGATCGCCCTGCACATTGCTGTGCCCACGAACAGGGCAGGTGCCGGCATGGGGTTTCCCTAAGGCACCTTTCAATAAGAGGAGGTTGACGAATTCTTGGATGTTGGCCACCCCGTTGGCATGTTGGGTAAGGCCCATGGCCCAGCAAACCACGATTTTGCTCTTGGAGTCCAAGAGTTCGACGGTACGGTCGATGGCTTCTTGGGATATTCCACAACGTGCTAAGAGGTCGGCTTCCGAATAGCGGTCAAGGTCGGCCATGAGGGCATCGTACCCATGGGTATAGGTTTCGATAAAGGCGTGGTCGAACACGGCCCCGGTCTCGAGATCTAGGGCCCGTAGTTTTTTGAGGAGGAGTTTGACCAAGGGAATGTCTTGGTTGATCTTGACCGGAAGGTGGATGTCGGCCAGATCTTGCCCCGAACCTAGCAGGCCTTTGAACGATTTGGGGTCCTTGAAATGGACCAAGCCCGATTCGCGAAGGGGGTTGATGCTGATGATGCTGCCCCCGTTTTCCTTGCATTTTTCAAGGGCGCTGAGCATGCGGGGGTGGTTGGTGCCCGGGTTTTGTCCGGCCACGATGACCACTTCGGCGCCATAGAGGTCATCCAAGGTGACCGACCCCTTGCCGATGCCCAAGGTTTTCCCCAGGGCGACGCCACTTGATTCATGGCACATATTCGAACAGTCGGGGAGGTTGTTGGTGCCTAGGGCCCGGGCGAACATGCCATACAGAAAGGCCGCTTCATTGCTCGATCGGCCCGAGGTATAAAAAATGGCCTCGTCGGGTCGCTGCAGTCCGTGGAGGGTATCGGCGATGCATTGAAAGGCATCGGACCAAGAAATGGGTTGGTAGTGGGTTTGGTCGGGCAACAACACCATGGGTTCGGTCAACCTTCCGAAGCTGTTGATCTCGTAATCGGTAAGTCGCGACAGGGCTTCGACCGAATGCGTTTTAAAGAATTCGGCATCGATCCGTTTGGTGGTGGCCTCATCGGCCAAGG
The DNA here is from genome assembly GCA_013214065.1 of Flavobacteriaceae bacterium. GTDB lineage: Bacteria > Bacteroidota > Bacteroidia > Flavobacteriales > Flavobacteriaceae > Flagellimonas_B > Flagellimonas_B algarum. Next base: position 79,608 of record JABSPK010000011.1, on the reverse strand, counting down.
CCTTGGCCCCGTTTTCGCAATATTCGGCCACACGGGAGGGGCTGTCCGGATCGGGCCAGGCACAACTGGGGCAGTCGAAGCCCTCCTTTTGGTTCATTTTGAGCAGGCCCTGTATGGAGCGCACCACCCCCATTTCCTTAAAGCTGTGTTTCAAAGCCTGTTGGATGCCCGGCCCGCCCGCGGCATAGGGGGTCGGTGTTTTCAAGCGCAGGTCGGTCAGGTCGTCGGGTCCGGTCGCCGACACGTTTCGTTTCGTTTTGGCCATACTTAAAAGTAAGGGAATTTTTCAAACCCTTACCTAGGGAATCGGGGGGTCGGACTCTTCGTTGCGGTCCTTTTTCCGGGCCTTGGCTTTTTTGGCATCCCAGACCTTGGTGCTGGCTTTCATTTCGGCATATCTGGGGTCTTGGATGTAGTCTTGCTTCTGCATTTTAATGGTCTCGATGCTCAAGAAACCGAATTCACTCACCACTTTGCCATAAAAACGGTAAATGCCCCGGCCCCGAAACGGATAGGCCGCCGCGACGGGTGGAAATAGGACGGTGTCGAAGACCTCGCCCCGCTGATCGATCAGGGTAGCGAAGTACATCCGCTTGCCGGTATGGGTACTGGTGTTCTTGACGGTAACCAGATAGCCGTAAATATCGATCCGCTTGTTGAGGTAGCGTCTCAGATCGCGCTGCCCGTTGCCGTTTTCGGGTGGTTTGGTCAACAAGGTGAAGGGGCTACTAAGCGGGAAACCCAATAGTTCCCATTGTTCGAAAGCGGTCTCGAGTTCGGTGGTCGAGAGCTGGGGGATCTTGAATTTTCGATGCTTGGGCGGAAAGAGTTTGGGGTGCTCCATCCGCTTGTTTCCCGAGCTGGTCAGGTGCGCTTTCCAGAGGAGGCGGTGTTTATTGATCCCGGTGAAGCGGAAGGCGTCGATACGGATCAAGATGGCCAACTGTTCCATGGCGATGGGGACCCGATCGATGAATTCTTCCAGGGAGCGGAATTTTCCGTGGGCATGCCGTTCGATGACGATGCGCTTCATCACCCGCTCTTCGAGCTCGCGCAGGTACATGAACCCGAGGTAGAGGTGGGTGCCGTAGATGACGTTGAGGGCATCGCTTCGGTTAACGCAGGGCGGGTGTATGCTGGCTCCCAGCATGCGGGCCTCGTGTACGTAGAATTCGGCCCGATAGAACCCGCCGCCATTGTTGAGTACGGCCACCATATATTCCAACGGAAAATAGGCCCGTAAGAAGAGGCTTTGATAGCTTTCGACGGCATAGGAGGCCGAGTGCCCCTTGGCAAAGGCGTAACCGGCAAAACTGGCAACCTGCTCCCATACTTCGTCGACCAGGCTTTCGGGATAGCCTTTTTGGAGACAGTTGGTCCGGAATTTCGTCTTTACCTTTTCGAATTCGGCCCGCGAACGGAACTTACCGCTCATGCCCCGTCGCAAGACGTCGGCCTCCCCCAAGTCGAGACCCGCGAAATGGTGGGCGACCTTGATCACATCTTCTTGGTACACCATAATGCCATAGGTCTCGGGCATGATGTCGAGCATGACCGGATGGCCCTTTTCTTCCGTCCTTCCCGGATGGCGGTGCCTTAGGATGTATTCGCGCATCATCCCACTTTTCGAAACCCCCGGACGGATGATCGAACTGGCCGCCACCAGCCCCAGGTAGTTATCGACCTGCAGTTTCAGCAACAGCATCCGCATGGCCGGCGATTCCACATAAAAACACCCCATACACTGTGCCGTCTTGACCAGGTTATTGATGATGGGGTCTTGGTAAAAGCGCTTGACGTCATGAATGTCGAAACCCGATTTTTCAGGTTGGTTGTACCCGACGATGGCGATGGCGTCTTTGATTTTCCCCAATCCCCTTTGGGCAAGGATATCGAATTTGTATAGTCCGACATCCTCGGCGATGACCATATCGAAGTGAACGGTCTCAAAGCCTTTGGGGGGTAAAAAAGTACTTGAAAACCAGTGAAGGGGTTTCTCACTGATCAAGATGCCACTGGCGTGTACGCTCACGTAATTGGGCATGCCGCGGATCAACTTGCCATAACTGATGACGAGGCGTGAGATATGGTCCAATTTATTTGGGATCTGCCCACTGCTGAGCAGGTCGATCTCGGCTTTGGGGAGGCCGAAGACCTTGCCCAATTCGCGAATGACCCCCTTGTCCTTAAAGGTCACATAGGTGCCCACCAAGGCCACATGGGCGAAGCGGTCAAAGATGTATTGGGTCATTTCTTGGCGATCCCGCCACGAGAAATCAATGTCGAAATCGGGAGGGTTGACCCGGTACAGGTTGATAAAGCGTTCGAAGTAGAGGTCGAGGTCTATGGGGTCGACATCGGTAATGTACAAGAGGTAAGCGACGATGCTATTGGCCCCACTGCCACGACCAACGTAGAAAAACCCCCGTTTTCGGGCTTCCGAAACGATGTCCCAATTGATCAGGAAATAGGAAACGAAGCCCATCTCCTTGATGATGCGGAGTTCTTTCGCCAAGCGTTCGGTAATGGTTTCGGTAATGCGCTCATAGCGTTTGGGGAGCCCCTTCATGCATAGGGCCTCCAACAAGGCACCGTCTTCTTCTTGACTGGCGGTATAGGTCTTGAGGTTTTGGGGTTTTCTTTGGTTTGAAAAATCGAATTGGATGCCGCACCGATCCAATAAGTCTTGGGTGTTTTCAAGAATATGCCGGTGCTCGGCAAAGGCTTCGACCAGGGTTTCGATCGGGTACATTTTCTCTTCTTCATCACCGACCTCGCTTTCGTCAAGGCGGCTGAGCAAGACGTTGTTGTCGATGGCCCTGAGCAGGCGGTGGGCGTTGAAATCCCTTTTGTTGCGAAAGGTCACCGGCTGTTGCACCACCAAGCGATCGCGATGCCGCTTGATTCTCGAAAAGGGCAACTTGCGCAGGTTGCGTATCGAAATGCCGATGTATTCATGGGGCAGGAACTCCTGCTGTTCGTTCAAGAGAACGTTTTCAAAAGGATAGACCACCACCGCATTTTCGAACAACGGGGCCCGTTGCGGAATGGCAAGCTGCTGGCCCAGATGCTGCGATAGAAAGCGGTTGAGTTCTTGGTAGCCCGCATTGTTTTTGGCGATGCCGATAAAACAGGGTTCGGCCCCGTTCCTGAAGTCGATGCCCAATATCGGACGTATGCCATACTTCGGGGCCTCCCTCACGAAGTTCAGGCAGGCCGAGGTATTGTTGATGTCGGTGAGTACGATTTGCTTCACCTGGTTCTGTTGGGCCAGTTCGAGTAGGGCTTGCTCAGAGAAGGTGCCGTAGCGCAGGCTGTAATAAGTGTGGCAATTCAGGTACATTACTGTTTTCTATGGGCCAAGACGACCGGGGGTTCCCCATTGAAGGGGTTGTGCATTCTTCCTATGGTCTTGGCGCCCATGGCCGAAGCCCTGAATACGCTGCGGTCGCCAAAGCGGTTGCGTACATGGTCCATCGCCTTATAGAGGTTCAGGGCCGCTTCGGTGTCGTCGAAGAGGTTGATCTGGTAGTTGCCCGAGACCAGATGGCTGAAACGGATGCCCACCAGACGCACCAGCATCCGTTTGTTGTACAAGGTGCTGAACAGCGCCATGATCTTCGGAATCAGGATGTGGTCGGCACTGGTGTAGGGAATACGGAGTTGTTTCGAATAGGTGTTGAAATCGGAATAGCGGATCTTTACCGTGATGCAGGCCGTCAATTTGTTGCCCCTGCGCAGCTGATAGGCCAAGTTTTCGGTCATCGCCATCAAGATGCCCTTCAGCTTGATCACATCGATGGTGTCTTTGTCGAAGGTACGCTCGGTTGAGATCGATTTTCGGTCATGGAACGGGATGACCGGGGTATTGTCGATACCATTGGCCCGTTTCCAGATCAAGCTGCCGTTGGCGCCCAAGACGCGTTGCATGATGTCCATAGGCATTTTTTGGACGGTCTTTACCTGACGGATCCCCAAATTCCTGAGGGTCTGATAGGTCTTATCGCCCACCATGGGGATTTTCTTGATCGACAACGGGGCCAAGAAAGGCTTTTCAAGGCCGAGATCGATCTTCAGTTGGTTGTTGGGCTTTGCTTCGTTGGTAGCGACTTTCGAGACTACTTTGTTGACCGAAAGCCCAAAGGAAATCGGCAGCCCGGTCTCTTTGATGATCTTTTGCCGCAATTCGGAAGCATAGCGGTAACAACCGAAGAAACGATCCATTCCGGAGAGGTCGGCATAAAACTCATCGATGCTCGATTTTTCGAAAAGCGGTACCCATTCCTTGATGATCTCGGTAACCGTATCGGAGTGTTTGCTGTAGGTGCCGGCATTGCCCCGAATGACCTTGGCCTCGGGGCAGAGCTCCTTGGCCATTTTCATGGGCATTCCCGAATGGATGCCATAGCCCCGGGTCTCATAGCTGCATGCCGCGACCACCCCGCGATCACTGGTGCCCCCGACCAATAACGGCTTGTGCTTCAGCTCAGGGTTGATCAGGCGTTCGACCGACACGTAAAAGGTGTCGAGGTCCATATGTAGAATGGTCTTGCTCACTATCCGAAAAAAGGACAGTAAAAATATGGATTAATTCCAAAAAAAAGGAATTAATCCAATTAATTAACATGATTTTGTCGATGCCCGCTCGATGAGGCTGGTTTTGATCAATTTGGTCGAAAAGGGCAGGTCGTCCCCTTCGTTTTCAATACGGTCGATGAGCATGTTCGCGGCCATTTCGCCGATGTACTTACCGTGTTGGCTGACCATGGTCAGGGCAGGGGAGACGTATTTCGATAATCTTCCGTTGGTGAAACCGACTATCGACACTTCTTCAGGAACAGCCTTGTTTTTCAGCTTTACGATATTCAACACATCGACGGCCGTCATTTCATCCAAGGCCATGATGGCATCGACCGGATCATCGTCCAACAAAAAGGATAGCAACAATTCGAGATCGTCATCTTTATTCACCTGAACGTTCAAGCGTTCTTCAAAGGCAAGACCATGCTCTTCAAGGGCTTTTTTATACCCGTCAATGCGAAGCTTTCCGACACTTGAATTGAAAATGGTCGAAACGACCGCGATCTTCCTACAGCCCGTTTTGATCAAATGCCCGGTGGTTTTATAAGCGGCTTCGAAGTCATCGACAATGACCTTATCGCATTCGATCTTGTCGGAGACCCTGTCGAACATCACCATGGGGATCCGGGCTCCCATGAATTCCTTCAAGTGTTCGACATCGTCTTTGGCCTGGGTTTCTTCGGCCAGTGAGAGGATCATGCCGTCGACCGTGCCGGCACTGAAGAGTTCGACCGTCTTGATTTCTTTCAAGTACGATTCATTGGTAGTGCAACTGATGATGTTGTACCCCCTTTTATTCGCCATTTGCTCAATACCGTAAAAGACCTGGGTGAAAAAGTAGTTCAAGATATTGGGGACGATGACGCCTATAGTCTTGGTACTTTTTTTCAACAAATTGAGTGCAAGCCGGTTGGGGCGGTAATGATGGTCTTTGGCGAATTGTTGGATCTTGGCCTTGAGCTCACTGCTGATCTCATGGCTGTCGTTGATCGCTTTGGAAACCGTAGAAATGGATACCCCAAAGGTGCTGGCGATGTCTTTTAGGGTGATTTTTTTCATGTTTCGGATTCAAATGGGAATCGGATTCCGGCCCGCTCCCGGACCGTATCGACGATGGAAATCAATTCAAAGGAATCGTTGTGCGACCATTTCGCACTTTCGATCTTGCCGGCCCTGATGCATTGGTGGCATTCGATGACCTCATGGGCATACCCCCGACCCAAGGTCGGCATGGGGAATTCTTGGTCTTCCCAATTCTTTCGGACAGTGAACCCTTGGGCTTCATGCCAAATCGGTTCGATGAAGATTTCCCCGGCTTCGCCACCGATCTTGGCCCGCATATCGGTATTGTTGGCAAAACCCGAATAGAGTACCGCTTGGGCGTTGTCGTATTGGAACAACATGCTGGTCTGGATCTCGGCGCCGGTGTCATGGAACTGCGACCGTGCCAGTATTTCTTTGGGTTTTCCAAACAGGAGATAACTCAAAAAAATCGGATAGACCCCCATGTCGAGGAGCGAGCCCCCGGCCAATTCGGTATTGAGCATCCGGCTTTTGGGATCGCTGTTGAGCACATGAAAGGTAAACTCGGCATTGAGGTAGCGCAAGGCCCCGATCTCACCGGCATCGACCAGTTGCTTGACTTTGGCGATACTCGGGTTGAACCGCGACCAAAAAGCCTCCATAAAGAATACCTTGTTGCGTTGGGCCGCTTCGATCATCTGCATGGCCTCGATCTTGTCGATAGCGATCGGTTTTTCACACAGCACATGTTTGCCATGGTTCATGGCCTGCACACTAAAGGTACTATGGGTGTGGTGATAGGTGGCGATATAAACGATATCGACCTCGGGATCGGCAAATAACTCAGCATAGGACCCATAGGCCTTGTTCGCATCGAATTCTTGGGCGAAGGCTGTGGCCCGCTCCAAATTCGACGAAGCGACCGCTACCAGTTCGGCATCTTCGACCAGCTTTAGATCTTCGGCAAAAAGCCGGGCGATGTTGCCCAGGCCGATGATGCCCCATTTGATGGTGTGTTTCGAGTTTATTTCCATAGACTGAATGCAAAGGTGGTGGTGTTATGGTATCGTGCTTCCTTTTTCAAAACGGCGGAAGGAAAGTGGTCGTGGTTCGGTGCATCCGGAAAGTTCTGGGCTTCGAAACAGATCGCCGGATAGGGCAATGTTTCGAATATCCTTTCTTTAGGGCTGTCGACAAAATGCAAGCTGGGCGGAGCGAAAATGACCAATGCAGGTTGATTGGTGGCCACTTGCAGTTGCAATCCGCTTGCCGCGGATTTGAGATGGGCCTGCCATTCGGTACCGGAACCGTTCAATACATACGTATCATCGAGACCTTGGATGGGTTCTATTTTCTTGATCGATGCCAATCGGGTAAAATCATAACCCGTATTGGCAATGGGTAGTAATTTTCCAGTGGGCAGGTGTTGCCGGTCGATTTGTAAGATTTGATCGGCCTGTACTTGTAATTCGTGGTTTAAGATGCTATCGCCTAAATTCAAGTACACATGGTTGGTCAAATTGAGGATGGTGTCCCTATCCGATATGGCGTTGAATTCTACTGTGACCTCATTGTTTTCCGAGAGCGTGTAGGTGACGCTGATGTCAAGGTTGCCTGGGTAACCGTCTTCCATATGGGGACTTTTACAGCGCAACACGATGCTGGGGTTCAAACCGTCATTGAAAGATTCAAGATGCCACTTTTTTCTACTGATACCGATTCGGCCCCCATGAAAATGGACCCCTTCCTTATTGGGTAAGGGATAGTGCTTGCCTTCCAGGGTGAAACTCCCTTTTCCTATTCTTCCGGCAAACCTGCCGATACAAGCTCCGAAATGGTATGGATGTCCTTCAAATTGCCCAAGATAGGCCTCGATGGTTTTCGGGGCGACGACCACATCGATTTTTTTGTTTTTCCCCTTGATTTTCAAGGCATGCCATGTAGCCCCGAAATCTAGGCATTGGAATTCCGTGCCCTGTTCGTTTCTTAGGGAGATCAATTGGATATCGGTGCCATTGGCGACCCCGAATTTTTTGATGTTGATGCGGTTTGGCATTTGTGATCAGCTACGTTCTACCAAGACTTCGGAGGTAGAGAATTTATACATCATGTTCCGATAGACACAGATATCGGTAATATCTTCGGGAGTTCCTTTGGGAACAGCCCTGAAATTGGTTGAAATACGATCCGATTTCACCGGCATCACCCGGTGGAAGCAATGCCCGTGTAAAAAGATCACCGTCCCTTTTTTGGGCCGAAAGACCAGTTGGCCTTCAATATCCTCATGCGGTTTACCGACCGGTAAGATACCAGCTTTGTGGGCTTCGGGCATGATGACGATCTCGCCTCCGGTATGTTCGGTGATATCATGGGTGTACACCAGCCTATTCAAATTGTATTTTTTAGGGTCATCGGGCGGGCAGTCTTGGTGCCAGGCCTGTCCTTTGCTCCCCCCTTTCGAGTACATCATCATACAATACAGGTTGTCCCAACCTTCTTTGAGAATGGCATCGGTAATCCTGTTGAATTCGGGGTCTTTGTCGATTCCATTGAATCCACCTTCGCCTTCACGGTACGGAAACCAAGGAATAACCTCCACGGCCGATTTCGAGATAAACTCGTTGGTATGTTCCCACTCTGGGTTTAGCCCGTAGTGTTGTAAGATGGTGTCGTTGTAATCGTCCATGAGACCGGCCTCAAAAAAGCCCTCAAAGATGACGTATCCTTTCTCCCAGAATTCCGATGCGATTCTTTCGTGATCCATGCTGTTATCGGTTTTGGTATAAAGTGTTATATAAATCTGGCGAAGAAAGTATAAATGGGGCCTTCGAGGTCCTTTCAAGCCATCTTTCACTGATCGATTCACTCAAATGCAAACGCGCATCGATCCCTTTGAAGGTGGGGTTGTCTTTCCACATCGGGTGTGCATCCCAATGGCAATTGATGTAATGCACGGCCTTGACCACATCGGCATTCACTTCGATGGCATCGAAAAACGGGACGAACCATTTTTCCCAGGCTTCTTCGGCCTGTACCGGGTCACTCAACTGGGTTTCTTTGGTGAGTCCGTACAATTTGCCACCATAGTCGGAAATGGTCGGGGTGGCTTCGGCTATAAATACCGGTTTGCCCTTTTTTCGGGCGAATTCGAACATTTCGATTTCCTTCCATCGGTTAAAAAAGGAAACCCCGCACCAATCGACATAGTCATCGCCAGGGTACCAGCCTTCCAAATGTTCCTGGCCTGAGATAAAGCCGGTCGACTGCCAGACATAGGCGGTATTCGTCACGCCGCGGGCCCGTAGTTTGTCAACGATCCGCTGGTAGGCCTTCACGGTCGTTTCACGGTCGTAATGGTTCCAAGGGTCGCCATCGAACTCATAGGCGATCCGCAAGAAAACAGGCCGGTCATCCAAAGACAAGAGAAAATTTGCGAGCCTATCAATGTATTTGTCATGGGTGCCATCGGCGACTTTCTCTTCGTGGTTGACGAATTGGAGTCCAATGGCCAAGGCCATTTGCCCGTAATCGGGATCTTTGTGCTGCAAATGGGCATTGTAGTCATTATCTCCCCAATCGGCGGTTTCCCATAGTCCGTCCAAGCCTTCCTGAATGCGTCCGAAGGATCCCTCACCAGGATTGATGTTGGTATAGCTGGTCCATCCTGCCGGTCTAGGGAAATGGTCCAAATACCCATCGTTGTATTCCTTGAGTCCACCTACGGCTTCCAGTTCCTGTCCTACGAAAAGTAAGACACCATCCGAAGGTTCGAATTTGGCCAAAGTGCGCTTGGCGGTCGTTTGTTCCGGGCTGACCGCTGTTTGTTGACAGCCTGCAATGATGCTCGATAGCATGGCCAAGCAGGCTATCGTTGTTTTCGTTGTTGACATATTAAAGCTCATTCAATAAGGTTATTTGGTTATCGATTTGTTCAAATGGTCCAGGCGAAGTGGCCTCCTTTCTCGGTGTGTTGAAAAGATCAGTAGTGATCTCAGGCAATCGCGGGAATTTCGGTACTTCGGAGTGCCCCAGATAAAAACCCAGGATACCTGAAATGAAATCCGATTCCGCCCTTAGGAACGCACTGTCCATATCACGCCCTTCTTCCTTGGTCGATCGTAGGTCGAACCAATTGGGTTTCTTGGAGGCGAGGAACAGGTTGTTGTTCGAATCGTTGGAGTCGGCACTGAATTTCATGGGCTGGCCGTCGATGAAGATGTTGTTCTTGATGGTATTGTTCTCGGCGGTCAGGGGCAGCCCGTTCAAGTTTCTTTCGGTCTGAACCACAGCATGGACCACTGGTCCGGTGGTCTGTCCGACCAGGTTGTGGTAGACCATCAGGTTGTCGGTATCGTTGGCATAAATACCGTTGCCGTCGATATTCCAAACAAAATTGTTGTCTACCATATTCGGTTGTTTACTGGCTTCGACAAAAATGCCCCCTTGGATGTTTTGCACATTGTAAATGACGTTTTTGGTCGCCCGTGAATAGCGGATGTCCCAATCCAACCAAATCCCATTGCCGCCTTGGATATCGTGGATGCGATTGCCCGATACCAAGGTGCGGTGTGCGACCAGGATCTTGATGCCTGAGCATTCCCAATAGTTCTCGGCATCTTGCCACCCGCAATGGTGGATGTGGTTATTGCGGACTATGGCATCCGGGACCACGAAACTTCGGATGCCTGCCGTACCGCAATCATGTATGTGGTTGTTCTTTACGATATGGAAACCTACGGCCTCGGCAATGTTTCGTTGGATGTTATCCGGATGGGGATCATTCGGCTCGAAAGGCAGGTAACCGAATTCCAGACCGGATGAATTATGCTGTCTGATGGTATTGTTTTCGATGATCCAATGGTGCCCACCCATGGCCGATACCGCGCCGGTTCCGGTCCTTAAGAATCCGTTGGCACCATGTTCGAAGGTGAACCCTTCTAAACGGATGAACCCAAGTCCTACTTCGTTCGGGCGGAATAGTTGCGGCCGGATCGCGATTTCGATCTTCGTCCTATTTGGATTTCCACCATCAAGCCCATGGATATGTACCGTTCGTTCGTCTTTATCGATCCAAAAGGATCCAGGGATCCGCGTTAAGTCGCCATGGGCGACAACCTGGGTCAGGCGTTTTCCATTTTGGAATAGCATGCCCCTGTTGGAGTTGTAGGGTGGTAGTTGTTTGACCAATTTGGCCCACGGTATTAGTTGATGTTCTTCAGGAAGGATGTTCGGTAACTCGAAAGGAACATACCCCCCTTCGAAAAAATCATCGGGCACGGTGGCCAACCATACTTTTCGCGACCAGGTATAGGTGGTGTTTTCATCACCAAGTACGTCGGTCAGGACTTTCCGTTGGGTCCATTCACCATGAAACCGTTTAGAGCCGCTGACGATGACTTCTTCACCGGGAGCCGCTTTGTAGCGGATCATTTTGGTGGATGATGAACCTCCATTTCGAGGGCTGATGGTTTCGCGGTAATGGCCCGCATGAACGAGGATCTGCTCGCCTGCTACGGCTCTTTGGGCTGCTTGGCCGATCGTTTTCAATGGAGCTGCCGGAGTTCCCGGATTGTCATCGGAAGCATCGGGATGTTTTTGATCAACGATGTAGGTTCGGGTATACGTCGTGTCATCTTGCCATTCCGCATAACCGTTCCAATCGAACTCCTGTGCCGTTCCGGTTTGTATCGCTCCGATGATGCTCATTAAAAAAAGTCGTATTTGAAGGTTTTTATCCATAGCCATTTGCGTTTAATGTTCTTGGTATTCAAACCATTTGAAATCGGCATGATGGCTGTTCATCGCCAAGTCTTGGCAACAGATGCCGACAAAGCAGCCGGTAAAGGCCGCCCGGTAGCGTTGACCGCCTTCGCGCACATGGTCATCAGACAGAATACTGGCATCTAGCGGTTGGCCCAGGGGGTGGAAGGTCGTTCCATCGATCGAATAGCTGAATTGCAATCGATCATGGTCCATAACCCCTTTAAGGACCACGGTTGCTTCCTTCGGTATCGGGATCAATTCGTCTTGGAATCCCATTTCGAAATTATCGGCCGTGGCCACCGACAAGTAGCGTTGCTTTCCTTCATAATCGGCGGTGATATAAGCATAGTGGTAGTGGCCGGTATTGTAGTAAAATACCAGGCCGGCCATATGCTGTAGATGTCGGGGTTCGAACGAAATGGCCGTGGCCGCCTCGATATGGAAGGCTTGAACCCTTCGGGCCAATAGACTTTGTCGGTGGGTCGAACTCAGGCTTTCTTTTCCGAACAACCGCAAATACCCGGGTCGTTCTTGTAACGAACACCAGTCATCGGTTATGGGGACGCGTAGCGATTGGAACTCCATGGGTAAGGATGCCGATTCAAAATCCCTTCGAACTGGGACTTGGGGAATGGGAACTTCCGAAAGTCGGGGTCCTTCGATCGTTTTTCGGGCCACGGGCCCGTGTTTCAGCTTTGGCCACCCGTCTTGCCATACCAGTTCCTCGATGGCGGTCTCGCGACCCAAGGGGCATTTGCCAAGGGGAGTCAAGGGGCGGCCACACAGAAAGACGGTATACCATTCGCCATCGGGCGTGTTGACGAAGTCGCCATGCCCGGTTTTTTGAAGGTAATTCGCTGGATGTTGTGCGGCACTGACAATTGGGTTTTCAGGGTGGAACCCATAAGGGCCGGTAATGGATCTACTTCGGGCCACGCTGAGGGCATGCCCATATTCGGTACCCCCTTCGGCCAAGATGAGGTAGAACCAACCGTCTTTTTCGAGCAAATGGGGTCCTTCTGAAATGCCCAATGCCGATCCTTCGGTCAGGTAGTGTACCGGGCCGACCAGTTTTTTACCGTCCGGATCGTATTCTTGCATTTCGATACCCCCGAAAAATTTACCGGCACGGTGGTCGATCAGCATGTTCAAGAACCATTTCTTACCGTCGGACGCGTGGAACAAGGACCCATCGAACCCTCGGGAAGAAAGATAGATCGGTTCACTCCATTCCCCTTGGATATCGGTAGTGGTCACCAGATAGTTCGGGGTGTCTTTCCATATCCCGTCAAACGATTTGACGTTGCTGTAGACCAAATAGAAAACCCCATTGTCATAACTCAGGCAAGGCGCCCATACCCCACAGGAATCGGGTACACCGCGCATGTCGAGCTGGGAAGGTCGCGATAAGGGTCGGGCGATCAATTGCCAATGCTTCAGGTCTTTGGAATGGTGGATCTGAACCCCAGGAAACCACTCGAAGGTCGACGTTGCGATATAATAATCGTCGTTGACCCTTATGATCGATGGGTCCGGATTGAATCCGCGTAATATGGGGTTCTCTAGTTGCATTAGCCCGTTAGTTGTTGTTCCAATTCTTCCAATGACTTCCCTTTGGTTTCAGGCAAAATCCTCATAAACAAGAAGAATCCGCCCAAAGCGATAAAACCGAATATGAAAAAGGTGGTGGCATTGCCCAGGTTCGACAATTCCCACGGAAATACCTGTTGTACAAGCCAACTTGCGAAGGAGTTGACGAATCCGATCACCCCAATGGCCAGACCGCGGTATTTGTTCGGATACATTTCAGACAGCATGACCCACATCACCGGCCCAAGGGAAAACCCAAAGCAGGCGATGAATACCAAAATGCCCACCAAGATCAGGGTGCTGTTCATTTCGGTGGCCACTTCTAAAATGGCACCTTCGTTCTTTGCATAGGTCTGGGAACCCAAGGCCGCCTTCATTTCGTTTTTGAAGGCGACGTCGTCGTCGAACGTACGTCCGTCGAACACCTCTAGTTTGTCTACCAGGGCTTGATCTAGATTGCTTATGGCATCACTTGATATGCGATATGTAGCCTGTTTGAAACCGTATCCACAAAGGATCATGCTCAAGGCGATTCCGGCAATGCCGATGAGCAACAAGGGGCGACGACCCATACGATCGATCAACAACATGGCCACGATGGTAAATACCACTGTGGTCATACTCAATAAAACCCCGGAGGCGAATGCCGCGTTGGTACCGATTCCGGTCTGTTTGAAAATGGATGTGGCATAAAAATAGATGGCGTTGATGCCGGTAACTTGTTGCAGGATCCCAATGGTCAAGCCAACCAAAAATATAAAGCGCAAGGCGGGTTTGACCAGTTCGTTGAGCTGTACTTTTTCTTTGTTGTTGCTTTTGGCAATGCTTTCTGTAATGGTCTTCGCTTCTTCATCGGCCCTTTTCGATCCATGTAGTTGTTTCAAGATGCGCAATGCCTCTTTCGCTTGCTGTTTTAGGAGGAGCCATCTCGGGCTGCGCGGAACGAAGAACATGAGGACGAAATACAGTACGGCCGGGATCATTTCGAGCCCGAGCATCCATCGCCAAACGGTTTCATCGGTCAAAAAGCTTTCGCCCGAGGTATTCATTTCGTTGAGGTAGTAGTTGCATAAAAAGGCGGCGAAAAAACCCAAAACGATATTCAATTGTTGCATGGAAACCAGTTTGCCCCTGTTTTCGGCACTGGATATTTCGGCAATGTAGGTCGGGGCCAAGATCAGCGCCGCCCCAAACGCGATACCTCCAAGCATTCGGGCGATCCATAGCATGTCATAACCTGTCGCGTAAGCGGATAACAAGGCTGACAGGGCATAGAGGAATGCCACCACGATCAGTATTTTTTTCCTTCCGAAAAAGTCACTCAACCGCCCGGATACGAGCATGGCCAACATGGCCGAAAACGAAGGGGAGCTGACCACCCATCCGGTTTGAATGTCGTTTAGGTTGAATTCAGGCCCGGCATAGGCCATAACCCCTGAGATGATGCCGGCATCAAAACCGAAGAGAAAGCCGCCCAATGAGACGACGAATGCGATGAACCAAGTTCTTCTTGTAGTAGTTTCCATATCAAGTTGTTTGATTTATCCAGTAAAATAGGTTAATACGGAGAGTACTACAACTAAAAGAAGTATGGATAGGACCACATCGATGGTCGAAAGGTCGGCTTTTGAGGCCTTACGGTCTTCCGCGCTCAAAGTGCCGAAGGCGAGGCCGCTGATGGCGGCATACTTGGGCGGGTCGGTCGCCAGGCTCACCGAAATACAGATGACCACCGATAACAGGAACATAAAAATAGCCATGTGGGCGAAGTTGATCGTTGCGAAAGCCAATAGGGCCCCACTAAGGCTCTCTTGGTAGATTTCGGCCGCGATGCGCAGCGCAGCGACCACGAGCCCGGAGGTAAGGGTAGTGATCGCAGCGGTAGCGTTTACCCGTTTCCAAAGGATGCCCAATAGGAAGACCGCCGCACTAGGAGGGGCAATATAGGATTGTACGCTCTGCAGGTATTGATACAAAACCCCACCTCCGATTTTTTCCATGATCGGAATCCAGATGATGCCCAGTACGACCACGATGGTGGTAGCCAGCTTGCCGATACCCAACAACCGCTTTTCGGCGGTTTTCGGTCTTAGTTTTTTATAGATGTCTATGGTGAATATCGTAGAGCAGGAGTTGAATACCGAAGCCAAGGAACTCATCAGGGCCGCCATCAAACCACCCGCGACCAGCCCTTTGATTCCGGCCGGTAAGAGCGTCTTCACCAAGACCGGGAATACCTGGTCACTGCGCTCATAGGTAAGCACCCCTTGTTCGGCCAGGGCGAAGGCGATGATCCCTGGGATCAGAAAAATAAATATCGGCAGCAATTTGAGATAGGCGCCGAATATGGCCCCGCGTCGTCCGATTTTGATATTGTTGGCAGCCAAGGTCCGTTGTACGATGTATTGATCGGTACACCAATACCAGATCCCGACGATCGTGCCGCCGATCAGCATACCGGTCCATGGAAAATCCGGGTCCGAAATCGGACGCCACATGTTGAAATGGTCGCTACCCGCGGTCTCCCGCAAGGCTTCCCAGCCTCCGACTTCCTGTAATCCGAGTACGGTAATGATCAGGGATCCGGCGATCAGAATAACGGTCTGTAGCGTTTCGGTGTAAATCACCGCCTTCATTCCCCCTATGATCGTATAGGCCCCGGTAAACAATACGATGCCGATGGCTCCATACCAAAAAGGAATGCCTAATAGTTCTGAAACCACGATACCTCCGGCATAGATGGTCACCGAAACCTTGGTGATGACGTAACCGACCAAGGAAAATACGGAAAGGAACCAGCGCGAACGGGCGTCGAAACGTTTCTCTAAAAATTCGGGCATGGTAAAGGCCTTGCTCCTGAAATAAAAAGGAAGGAACAACCAACCCAGTAAAAGCACGATCCAGGCGTGCAGTTCGTAATGCGCCATGGGCATGCCGGATTCGGCACCTGTACCGGCGAGGCCTACCACGTGTTCCGAACCGATATTGGAAGCGAAGATGGAGGCACCGATGACGAACCAGCCCACATTTCGACCTGCGAGAAAGTAATCTTCGGTGTTTTTGTTCTTTTGTAAGACCACCCACACAGCCACTCCGATAAGTGCCAGCAAGTAGAGGGCCAAAACCCACCAATCCGCGGTTTCCAATAGCGATTCCATAGGTTTAGATGTGTTGGTTCAACAGGTTCTCGTACAATTCCTGCTTGCCACTTAATTGCTGGGGTTCACCAGCTGATTTCGCAAGGTCGAAAAGGTCGGTCAACTTGAGTTTTCCGTTGACGTAGTCAAGGCCTTTCCCCTTGGTGAAGGAGTCGTAGCGTCCACTTAAAAGGCCTTCATAACGAGGGTTGTTAAGAACGGCATCGGCGACCAACAAGCCTCGGGCGAAGGTGTCCGCCCCTCCGATATGGGCCAAGAAAATATCTTCGAGATCAGTGGAATTACGGCGTGTTTTGGCATCGAAATTCACCCCGCCTCCCTGTAGGCCACCCGCCTTTAAAAAGACCATCATGGCCTCGGCGGTCTCTTGGATATTGTTCGGGAATTGGTCGGTATCCCATCCGTTTTGGTAATCACCACGATTGGCATCGATGCTGCCGAGCATCCCTGCATTGGCCGAAACCTGCAACTCATGTTGAAAGGTATGCTGAGCCAAGGTCGCATGGTTCACTTCTATGTTCAATTTGAAATCGTCGGCCAACCCTTGTTCCCTGATAAAGTTGATCGAGGTGGCGGCATCGAAATCGTATTGGTGTTTGGTCGGTTCCATCGGTTTGGGTTCAATGAAGAAATTACCTTTAAAGCCTTGCTTTCGGGCATAATCCCTGGCCATTCGCATAAAGCGTCCGATATTGTCCTGCTCCAATTTCATGTCGGTGTTCAATAAGGACATGTACCCTTCACGGCCACCCCAGAACACATAGTTTTCCCCATTCAAGGCCACCGTGGCATCTATGGCGATTTTTAATTGGGCCCCTGCTCGGGCGACGACATCGAAATTCGGATTGGAGGCCGCACCGTTCATATACCGCGGGTGCGAGAAGAGGTTGGCGGTTCCCCAAAGCAGTTTTACGTTAGCGGCTTCCATTTTTTCTTTGAGGTAGTCGGTAACGGCATGGATTCTTTTTTCCGAATCAGCCAGTGTTGGGCCTTCATCGACCAAGTCATAGTCGTGAAAACAGAAATAGTCAAAGCCCATTTTGGTGATGAATTCAAAGGCGGCATCCGCCTTGTGCTTCGCGGCCATTATCGGGTCGCCATCCGTACTCCAAGGAAACGCCTTCGTACCCGGACCAAAGGGATCGCCCCCGGTACCGCAGAGCGTGTGCCAATACGCCATGGCGAATTTAAAATGCTCCCGCATGGTCTTGCCGGCCACCAATTGATCGGGATTGTAGTATTTATACGCAAAAGGGTTGTCGGATGTTTTGCCTTCGAACTCGATTTTGCCGATGCCTTTAAAGTATTCGTTGTCTCCTAAAAGTATCATTATTATGTGTTTATGTTAAGATCAGTTTCAATTCTTCTTTCCATTTCCGGTACGCTTCACGATAGGGCTCCTTGTTATCAAGGGGCATGAAGGTCATCACATGGTCGTTGCCCATGACCGCCGTAAAGGCGTCGTAGTCCCCATTTTGAAGGATGCAGGCGCGAGCGGCCCCGACGGCCCCGGTGGTATCGTAAATTTCAATTTCTTTGTCAAGCATGGTGGCCACGGTGTTGGCGAAAATCGCAGACCGGAAGAGGTTGTCGTTCCCGGCGCGGATCACTTTGGGATCAACCCCGTCTTTTTGCATGATCTCGAAGCCGTAGACAAAGGCAAAAGCAATGCCTTCAAGGGCGGCCCTGCAGACGTGGCCCTTTTGGTGCCTGTTCAGGTCGAGATTGAGCAAGCGGGTGCCGACCTCTTGGTTCAAAAGCATGCGTTCGGCCCCATTGCCAAAGGGGATGAGGATGAGTCCGTCCGAACCGACATCTATTGTCGAAGCCAGCGCATTCATTTGGTCGTAGGAATCGATATCCAGGTTATCCAATAACCAGCGGTATTGGATACCTGCCCCATTGATGCACAGTAACTTTCCAATGCGCTGTCGTTGTCCGATAGCATAGTTTACGTGAGCGAAATTGTTGACTTTGGCGCATTCGCTCACCGAAGTCGAATCGGTGACCGCGTACATCACCCCTGAGGTACCTCCGGTGGCGGCGACCTCGCCGGGACGCAGGACATTGAGCGATAGGGCATTGTTCGGTTGGTCCCCGGCCCGGTATAAAATCGGAGTCCCTTCCTTCAATCCGCTTTCTTCGCTTCCTTTGGCCGAAACGGTTGCCTGTACCCCAAACGTGGGGACGAGGTCAGGGACCAGCTCTTTGGAGAAACCAAAGTGTGCTAGTATCGCTTCGGATAGGGTGTCTTTTTCAAAATCCCAAAAAATCCCTTCCGAAAGTCCCGATATGGTGGTGTTCATAGTATCCGAAAAGCGAAAAGCCACATAGTCGCCGGGCAGCATGAATTTATGGATCTGGTCATACAGCTCGGGCTCATTGCTTTTTACCCAAGCCAGTTTGGAAGCGGTGAAATTCCCTGGGGAATTCAATAGATGGCTTTCACAATGGGTCGTACCAAGGGCTTCGAAGGCCTCATTGCCGATTTTTACGGCTCGACTGTCACACCAAATGATACTGTTTCGTAGCGAATTTCCCGATTGGTCAACTACGACCAAGCCGTGCATTTGATAGGCGATGCCGATTCCTCGTATGGCATCGGCATCCACCTCGGTTTGGTGTTTCAAGCGTTCGATGCCCTTACAAACGTTCGACCACCAATCTTCCGGAGCTTGTTCGGCCCACCCTTTTTTGGGCGATCGAATGGTCATTTCCTTTTCCGGTTCTTGCACGACACCGATACTCTTTCCGGTGTCGGCATCGATCAGGGCCAGTTTGACCGAAGAACTTCCTATGTCAATTCCTAAATAGTACATTATTGGGATCAGGTCTTTACCAAATATAGGGGCTAAGCCGGCATTCGCAGGAAATCAAGCATTGGAATTCGTGGAATTCCTTGAGAAGCGGCCATTATAAATTCAATCCTATTTTTGTATAAGTTTTTGTTAATCAATAATTTGAATCTTAAAACTAAGATTACGAAAAGTTTTCGAAAAGCTTTTCGTAAAATTTTCGAAAGCACTTTCCAAACCAAAAAGAAAACGGAAAAAAAAGGGGTGCGAAGGGCACCCCTTTTACCGAAAAACTCAAACTTAATCAACTAATCCAAAAAATGGGGTAACGGATTTAGTACCCTGGATTTTGTTCTAGCAGGGGGTTGGCTTCAATTTCAGATAGTGGAATCGGTAAAAGCTCATCCCTGCCGGGGGTAAAATTCTTAAAGGCCAAAGCCGTGGCCGCGTCATTCCAACGGATTAAGTCCGAGAAACGGTTCCAGCCTTCGGTAGCCAATTCCTTTCTTCGTTCAAGTTTCAAACTTTCCAAAGTAAGCGTTACTGCAGGTGCGGCCCCGTTATACGCCCTGTTGCGAACCATGTCGAATGCCCCTTGACCGGTCATGGCGGTAGCTCCTGAGGCAAAAAGACTGGCTTCGGAATGCATTAGCAATACTTCGGCATAGCGGAAGACCTTTTCGTTGAGGTCATCTTGGCTAATGGTCGGAATGTTCACGTTTTGACCGATATTGTATTTACGCATGCTGGCCCGAGAGACCCATGAGTTGTCATTGACCAGCCAAAAGAAGTTGTAAATGTCCGTGCCGATCCATTGACTTTCATTGCCGTCATCACCGAACACGACCGTACCGTCAGGATTGAATACCAAACAACCACAGCTTTGCGGACCGTTTTCAAGAATGGATTCAGGCGTGATGAAGGTGGCATCTTTTCGGCTGTCTTCATTTTCATATAGGGCAATCAATTCAGGCCTTGGCACACTGTTGCCGAAAGCACCGTTGTTGTTGAAGATGTAGCCGAACATTTGGTAGGAAGATGAACCTTCGGCCGCAGTCCCTACCGCTTCGAAAAAGCCGTTGTTGACACCGGATAGGTAACCGATTTCAAAAATCGATTCCACACCATATTCGTTGTCGACCGTAAAATTATTGGCAAAGGAAGTTTCCAAAGCATATTCGCCCGAGGCGATCACCGCGTTGGTCTGTTCCAAAACCTGGGCGTATTCGCCTAGCATCAAATGCACCTTGGCCAGCAAGGTTCTAGCGGCACCCGCGGTGGCCCGACCCTCTGGGGTGTCTGCACGTGCGGGTAAATCCGAAATGGCCTCCCCAAGGTCTTGTTTGACCTGTGCATAGATTTCGGCTGCTGTTGCCCGTCCGGTAAGTTCTACTTCACTGACATCGGTTGGATTTTGAGTGATCAACGGAACACCACCAAAACTCCTGACCAATTCGAAATAATAGAACGCTCGCAGGAATTTCGCTTCGGCAATGATCAGATCTTTGTTTCCGGCTTCGGAAGTTTCCAAACTTTGAATGACGTTGTTGGCCCTTGAAACCCCGGTAAACCACTTTTGCCAAAGTGCGGCCACATTGGTATTGTTCGATTGCATCAGGTTGAGGTCATCGAGAAGCAATCCGGGTTGCCAAAAAGTCGCCCATTGCGATACCATATCATCGGCTCGGATGCCTTGCCACATGACGGGAAAGATGTGTTTTGCATTCCCTTCATTGACTCCAAGGTTTTGCCACTGCATAGGGTCATATGCCGCTGCGATAAAGGCTTCGGCAGCTTCTTCGGTCAGGCCGTCTTCACGCAGTACCGTTTCGGATCCAACATCCAAAAGGTCATCTTGTTCGCAGGAGACCAAGAATAGACTTAAAGCGGCACTGCATATTATCGATGTGATGAAACTATTATTTTTCATTGCTTGTTTTTTTAAAATTGAAGGTTAAATCCTAACAACACGCTTTTTGGAGCGGGGTAGAATCCTCGGTCGATTCCGATGTCCAAGGTGTTCGCGGCGTTTTGCTGCCCTATTTCAGGATCGGCGCCGTCGTAGTCGGTAAAGACCAACAAATTTTCACCGGTCAGGTAGAAGCGAGCCCGTTGTAGGCCGATTTGTTGCAATACCTTTTCGGGTAGGCTATAGCCCACGGTGATGGTGCGCATTTTCAAAAAGGAACCGTCTTTGACATAAAAACTCGATACCTCACCCAGGGTGCTGCTTTCATTCACGTTTCCGAGCACGTTGATGACCCCGTTGTCCAAATAAGAGGCCGGTCTATTCGAAAAGGCGAAATCGTTCCTAACAGTGGCATCGTAGATATCATTGCCTTGTGAGCCATAGAAGAAGGTGCTGAAATCGAACCCTTTGAAATTGGCCCCAAGATTGAATCCGTATGTGAAATCGGGTAGCGGGTTACCAATGATCTGTCGGTCGTCGGTAGTAATCGAACCATCGCCGTTTAGATCTTCAAAGATCAATTCACCGTCAGCATCGGTGCCTGTTGATTTGAAGCCAAAGAAGCCCCCAATCGACTCCCCTTCGAATGTCGCTGAAATCGGGCTGGCGAAGACCAAGGTGTTTCCCGAGGTCAAGGCGCTTAATCCACCTAGATCCTTTACTTCATTGTCATTGAAGGCAATGTTGAAATCCGCATTCCATCGGAACCCATTGGCATAGCGCTTGCGATAGGAAACCAAGGCTTCGAAACCACTGTTCTTGACTTCACCGACATTCTGGGCGGCCAAAGGGATTCCGATAGCCGTCGAGCCTCCGACATTCAAGAGGATGTCGTTGGTCGTATTGGTGTAATAATCGAGGGTGATGCCCAAGGTATTATCGAATAAATTGGCATCCAACCCAATGTTCGCCTGGGTGGTCTCTTCCCATTTGATATCTTGATTGGGCAATACATTTTGATTGAGACCCACGATGAACTGGTTGTTGATGATGCTCCCCGAATTTGCGGAGAAGGTCGCTCGATATTGATCGTCGGCAATGTTATCGGCACCACTGATACCCCAACTGGCCCGCACTTTGAATAGGTCAAACGGGGAGTCACCGAACCAATCTTCTTCTGATAGCACCCAACCTCCTGAGAACGACGGGAAGTATCCGGTTCTGTTACCCGGTCCGAATTTGCTGGAGGCATCCGCTCTGAGCGATGCCGAGAACAGGTATTTCTCCTTGTAGTTGTACAAGGCCCTACCAAAGTATGCCATCAATCGTTCGGTATTGCTGAAATCGGGAAAAGGAGTGATGATATTGGTCTGATCTCCGACTTGCGCGAAATTCGCATCCCCGAAATTGTTCACCAATAGGCCCTGGGCTTGTCGCGATGAGGTTTCGAACTTTCGCTCATAAAATGAAGTACCGACGATCACTTCTAGATTGTGGTCTTCAGGTAGCGCGTCAAAACCGTAATTCAAAGTGGCATCGATCTGTGACCATCTGCTGTTGGCCAAGGTCTCATCGAGTTGGTTGGTTCCGGTCCCTAAGGATGCCAAACCATTGGGTACGCTGCCTCCCCTGAAATCATACGCTTCTTGAAAACTTTTGGTTCGGGTACGATTTTCATAATAGCTGGTACCGAGGTTGAAGGTCAAATCACTTTGGATGTCCCAAGAAGCTCCGATGTTGAAAAGTTTCAAATCGGCGACATCTTCAATCGTTGAAAACTCGATCGGAATGATCGGATTGAATGGGCCGTTGATTTTCGGGATGGAGATGCCGTTGACTTCCGAAGGGCCGTTTTGGGCACTAACGTCAAATGGATTTCCCGCTTCATCGAAAACCGGGAACAACGGGAGTAATGACGCCAATTGGTTGAACGGGTTTCCGGCGCTAACCGTATCGTCGTTCTCACCGGGCAACCGTTGCCTGGTATTTCGGATGAGATTGGCACCGATATTCAGATTGACGTTTTTAACCACCTCCGTACTGAAATTCAAGTTCAAGGTTTTGCGATCAAATCCTGATTTTCCAGCATCCCCGCCGATCAATCCTTGTTGATCGAAAAGACTGCCCGAAACGGAGAAGTTCGATTTTTCACCCCCACCAGCCAGGGAGACGCTCAACAGGCTTTTCGGGGCACTGGAATCGTACAGCACGTCATACCAATCGGTGTTCGGTAAGTTTGGGATGTCGGATGCGGCAATGGTATTGCCACCGACACGGGTCTGATATTGGTTGTAGTACTCGACGTACTGTGCGGTGTTCATCAAGTTCGGTGTATTGACCCGATCTTGAAAGCCGGTGTATCCATCGATGGATATCGATATCTTATCCGTATTGCGATGGCCTTTTTTGGTTTCCACCAAGAGCACGCCATTCGCGGCACGGGCTCCGTATATCGCCGAAGCGGCCGCATCTTTTAGGGTTGAGATCGATTGGATGTCATAGGGATTCACGAAATCGATGTTGGGTACTTGGATTCCATCCACCAGAAACAAAGGTTGTGAATTGCCCGGGGTTGCCGTACCCCGAAGCCTAATAGTCAACGGCGCCCCAGGGGCACCTGAATTCTGCATCACCACGATTCCGGGAGCGGTACCTTGCAATGCGGCTTCAGGTCGCGCCACTGGAAGGGAGGCTATACGTTCTGAAGACACGGTGTTTATGGCTTGTGATACCGTTCGTTTGTTTTGGGTCTGGCCATATCCAATGACCACGATTTCCTCCAATGCCTGGGCATCTTCGACCAAGATTACCCGAAGCGGGCTTTGACCGTTCGCTTCGACTTCTTGAGAGGCAAAACCGATATAGCTGACCACTAAAATGGCATTCGGATTGGAAACGTCAATGGAAAAATTGCCGTCAAAATCGGTCTGTGTGCCGTTGGAAGTTCCCTTCTCAAAGACGGTCGCACCAGCCAAAGGGCCGGTATTGTCAGCGACATTTCCCGTGATGGTCTGTGCACTCGATACGGTGCTGTACAACACAAAGAAAAGCACAGCGATACTTCTGATCAAGTTGCTTGTCATAGTTAAAAGTTTAGTCGTTAATTATTCAGTTGGACAGGGGTCAGTTAATCCCGCTGCCATGGAGCTAAAGGTATTTTTGAAAAGATGGGATTTTGAATTTTTTAACAACGGAAGCTCATCTTGGACTCACCTTGCCGGGCGTAGTTCGCTGCATGGAAATAATCCTATAAATATTTGAAAAACAATAAGTTGAAATTATTTTCCTGCTGTTCGAAATGTTTTTCGAAAACGTTTGCGTAAATTTTTCGTAGAAATGGGTCCATACCTGTGCGAACAAGGGTCATTTGCAATTCGGGAAGGGTCGTGGTCGCTCGTTAAGGACATCGAATTTGGCCAAAAAGTTTGCGTTTCGCGAATAAGCTATATCTTTGTGGCGTTGTGTTGGATTTCAATCCGAAGGGTTGAGATCCGGTTGTCCCATCCAAAGATGGATACCAATGAAAGGCTTTCCTTATGGGAGGCTTTTTTTGTTAGGGGAATTCGGCATGCACGATATGGTGGATCAGTGAGGCGGCAAGCCGGGCCGTCATACCATCTACATCAAACTTCGGATTCATCTCGGCGATATCGAGGCTGATCAATTTTCCGGAAGCGGTTATCGTTTCCAAACTTTCAAGGACCACATCGGGCGAGAATCCCATAGGTGAGGGGGCACTGACCCCAGGGGCATAGGCCGAAGCGAAACCGTCAAGATCGATGGTTACGTACACATGGTCGACCTTGTCCATAAAAGCCCGGATCCAGGTGTTGATCTCTTTGACGAATTCGATCCGAAAGGTGTTTTTTAGCACATAGGTCACGTTCAGGTCGTGGGCGATTTCAAAAAGGTCTGGGTCATTCGCATCTTTACGGATACCAAGGCATAGGTATTCAAAAGGTTCGTTTTCGTTGGCGATCTGAAAGAAAGGTGTGCCCGAGGTCGGACCGTCTTTATCATTACGCAAATCGAAGTGGGCGTCGAAATTGATAATACCGATGGAGGGCCGCTTTTTTTTGGCAAGTAAATAGTTCTTGATACCGTTGTAATGACCATAAGCCATATCATGCCCTCCGCCTACAAGGATGGGGAAGGTGTTGTTTTCAAGGATCAGGGCTACTTTTTCGGCAAGGAGTTCTTGGGTGCCGTCCAAATCATGGTCGTCGCATACCACCGAACCCAAATCGATCAAACGCTGGTTTTCATTCATGTGGTTGGGCATTTTACCCAACATTCGCCGGATGGCCTCCGGACCTTCGTTCGCCCCGATACGCCCTTGGTTCAAATGGACGCCTTCATCGCAGGCATATCCCAACAGCCCGAATTGACGGGTCGCAGGTCTTAATTCGTCTACAGCCAGGGTTTCGACTTTCTCGTGCAGGTACAACTGCGCATCCGATTGTCGGCCTGACCAATGTTTCTTAGCGGGGGATCGATAACTTGGCATGCGACTAAAATAGCATATCCAAAACGGCATCATCCACTAAATGTGGTAAAGTGACCTGAAGTTGTGGTGTTCGGCCCATTTCGCGGGCTATCGCAAAGCGCGCCTCGCTGTTTCTGGCCCAACTACGTCGGGCAATACCGTTGTTCACATCGAAAAACAACATGTTGCGGAGTTTGTCTTCGGCGGCTTTGGAACCGTCCAAAACCATACCGAACCCGCCATTGATGACCTCGCCCCAGCCCACGCCACCTCCGTTGTGGATCGATACCCAGGTCGCTCCCCTGAAACTGTCGCCGATAACATTCTGGATGGCCATATCGGCCGTGAACCGACTACCATCGTAGATGTTGCTGGTTTCGCGGTAAGGGGAATCGGTTCCGCTGACATCATGATGGTCCCGCCCCAACACGATCGGGGCACTGATTGTACCACTTGCAACGGCCTTATTGAAGGCCAAGGCGATCTTGCACCGACCTTCGGCATCGGCATAAAGGATACGGGCTTGTGAACCGACCACCAATTTGTTTTGCTCGGCATCTTCGATCCAGGTGATGTTGTCTTGCATCTGCTGTTCAATCTCTGCGGGAGCTCCTTTTTTGATCGCTTCCATAGTTTTCAGGGCGATCTGATCGGTCTTCCTGAGGTCTTCAGGCTTGCCCGAGGTGCAGACCCAGCGAAACGGCCCGAAACCATAATCGAAGCACATGGGCCCTAAAATATCCTGTACATACGAAGGATACCTGAAGTCCGCTCCGTTTTCTGCCATGATCTCAGCCCCGGCCCGTGACGCTTCCAAAAGAAACGCATTGCCGTAATCAAAAAAGTAGGTGCCTTTGGCCACATGTTTGTTGATGATGGCAACCTGACGGCGTAAGGAGTGTTGTACCGCTTCCTTAAAACGATCGGGATCCTCGACCATTAAGGTGTTGGCTTCGGCATAGGTCAAACCTGCAGGATAGTACCCCCCGGCCCAAGGGTTATGCAACGAGGTTTGGTCTGAACCGAGATGCACGTAGATGCCCCCTTCATACAAGGCTTCCCAGACTTCGATGACGTTGCCGATATACGCCAAGGAAACCACTTCCTTGTTCGCAACCGCCGATCGGGTTCTCTCGACCAAGGTGTCGATGTCGGTAATCAATTCATCGACCCATCCTTGTTCATGGCGTTTTTTGGCCGCATTTGGGTTGACTTCAGCACAGATCGTAATGCATTTGGCAATCGTACCAGCTTTGGGCTGGGCCCCGCTCATGCCGCCAAGACCGGCAGTCAAGAAAATTTTGCCTTGGGGGGTTTCCCCGGTCTTTAAAACTTTTCGGAAAGCGTTCATTACGGTAATGGTCGTTCCGTGTACGATGCCTTGGGGGCCGATGTACATATAGGAACCGGCCGTCATCTGTCCGTATTGGGTCACCCCTAACGCATTGTAGCGTTCCCAGTCGTCGGGTCGGGAGTGGTTCGGGATCATCATGCCATTGGTCACGACCACCCTTGGTGCGTTTTCGGAAGACGGGAAGAGTCCCATAGGATGTCCGGAATAGACATGCAGGGTCTGGGTGTCGGTCATTTCGGCCAAATATTTCATGGTCAGTAGGTATTGCGCCCAGTTCTGGAAAACCGCTCCATTGCCCCCATAGGTAATTAGCTCGTTCGGATGCTGGGCCACGGCCGGATCCAAATTGTTTTGAATCATCAACATGATCGCCGCCGCCTGTTGGCTTCGGGCCGGGTAGTCCGATATGGGCCGGGCGTACATGGCATATCGCGGTTTGAATCGATGCATGTAGATGCGACCCAACTCGTTCAGTTCTTGCGCGAATTCAGGGGCCAATTCGCCATGCCAGGCTTCAGGAAAATAGCGCAGCGCATTGCGTACCGCCAGTTTTTTTTCTTCATCGGATAAGATGGCTTTTCGCTTTGGAGCGGGGTTGCCCCCTTCGCTAGCTGCTGGAGCGGGGGGTAGGGTCGAGGGTATCCCTTGTCGTATCGCCGCTTTGAATTCGTTGCTGTCCATGTTACACTGCTTTGTTGCCGTTTTTCCAAACGGATTGGGGTTGTACTTGTCCTTGGTGGTAGGTAATCTCACGATAATCATTGGTCGGGAAGGTGGCGAAGTCGGCTTGTTTGCCGACATCGAGTACCCCGCGATCATCGAGTTTCAAGGCCGCGGCCGCCCGAAAGGTCACCCCCGCCAAAACCTCGGCATTCGAGAGCTTCTGAAAGGTGCCCAAAAGACTGGCCTGGGTCAAGAGATCTCCCATGGGCGCCGACCCTGGATTGTGGTCACTCGCAATTGCCAAGGCCCCTCCTTGATCGAGAATCGCGCGAGCCGGGGTGAAATCGCAACCTAGCCCTAGGCTTGCCCCGGGCAAGGCAACGGAGATGACATCACTTTTTGCCAAAAGTTCGATTTCCTTGGTGCTGCTGGCCTCCAAATGATCGGCACTTACGGCTCCATATTGTACGGCTACCGCGCTACCCCCGTTGCTGAACTGATCGGCATGTACCGTAAGGTCGAATCCCTGCCGTTGGGCCGCCTCGAAATACGGGGCGATCTGTTCTGGGGAAAAGGCACTTTCTTCGATAAAGGCATCAATGCGGTTGGTCAATCCTTCGTCTTTCAAAAGTGGAAATAGTTGGTCGGCCATTAGGCTAAGGTATGCAGCGGGCGAATCCGGCCAATCGCGTGGGACCATGTGGGCAGCCAGACAGGTCGGTACAATATCTTGGACCGCTTTGGTGGCCGCCTTTTCGATGGCACGCAGCATTTTCAATTCCTCTTCCAGCTGCAATCCGTAGCCGCTTTTCACCTCTAGGGTGGTTACCCCATGATGAAGATGTCTTTTGCAACGGGCTAGCATATCGTTGACCAATTGGGATTCGCTCGCGGCCCGGGTCTTGGTGACCGTGTCCCAAATACCGCCACCGGCCTTCGCGATTTCCAAATAGGTTTTACCCGCATTGCGCATGGCATAGTCTTGGGCTCGTGAACCCGCAAAACAAATATGGGTGTGGGCGTCGACGAAACCTGGAATACAGGTGGTATCGCCTTCGATATGTTCTAAGGAAGTTGCTTTTGACTTCAGGGATTCGAAGGTGTCAATGGCAAGGATCTTCCCCTCGGCGACCAAGATGCCTCCCTGGGGAATGATCTCCAGTTGTCCATCTTGGAGCGCCCCTTTTATCGGAAGGTTCCGAAAAGTGAGTAATTGGGTAAACGGGCCGATGAGTTTCGGTGCGTGCATATCAAAAGGTTTCAAATTCTTGTTCGAATGGGGCGTTCCATTCCATGTTGCGACGATCCATCTGTTCGGTGACCAGATCAATGATTTCGCACTTCTTTATCATGGTGATACTTTGCTCAATGTCAGTAGCGAAGATCCGATCTTTTTCAGCAAAGGCGACCTTGCTGCGAACATGCTTGTGGATTTCATCCAGTAAGACCCCTGATTTCAATGGTTTCCTGAATTCAAAGGCTTGGGCAGCGGTCAGCAATTCAATGGCCAATATCTTTTCTACATTGTCGATGACCTGAAGCGCCTTTCGACCGCTGATCGACCCCATGCTGACATGGTCTTCTTGGCCTAAGGAGGTCGGGATGCTATCGGCACTTGCCGGAAAGCAGAGGCTTTTGTTCTCACTGGCCAGGGCCGCTGAGGTATATTGCAGGATCATGTAACCCGAATTGATCCCGGTATCTTCCATCAATAGTTTAGGCACCCCTGGGCTATTGCCTTCGAGGGCCAAATAGATGCGGCGGTCTGAGATGCTCCCTAGTTCGGAAGCCGCCAATGTGGCATAATCCAATGCCATGGCCAAGGGCTGGCCATGAAAGCTACCTCCACTGATGGTCAAGGTCTCATCGATGATCACGGGGTTATCGGTCACCGAGTTCAGCTCGATTTCGACCAGTTCCTTTAGATGGAGCCAAGCGTTTCTCGAGGCCCCGTGTACTTGGGGCATGCACCGCAAGCTGTAAGGATCCTGCACCCGATCACAATCGATATGGTCTTCCAAAATTTCGGATTCCCGTAGCAGGGTGCGGATCCGGGATGCGACATGTTGGTTGCCTTTAAACGGTCTGAGTTCGTGTAATTCGGTGTAAAAGGGTTTTATAGAGCCCTGTAGGCCTTCGAGCATCATGGCCCCAACGATGTCGGCATGCCGCAGGCAGTGTTGCAATTTTTCAACGACCAGAACGGCATGGGCCGCTATGAACTGGGTACCGTTGATCAAGGCCAAGCCTTCTTTTGGGCCTAATTGCACCGCTTTTTTACCGTGCCGATCCAAGACTTCTTGGGTCGGGAAGATCGTGTCGCCAACTGCGACCTTACCCATCCCCAACAGGGGTAAAAAGAGGTGTGACAAAGGCGCGAGATCACCGGAAGCCCCAACCGAACCTTGAGAGGGTACGACAGGGACGATATCTTTTTCCAAATGCCATTGCATGCGCTCCAAAGTGGCCAAGCGAATACCTGAATGCCCTTTGGCCAGGGCATGTATTTTCAAGACCATCATCACTTTCGCCAATTCGGTGCTAATGGGTGTACCCACCCCGACACTGTGACTTTGTAGGATGTTCGATTGGAGTATTTCGGTTTCTTCAGACGAAATTTTCGTATTGCATAAAGGACCGAACCCGGTGTTGATACCGTAGACCGTGTCCCCTTTTTCGACGATCTTTTCGACGATGGCCGAACTCCGATTGATACGATCCCGGGTGTCTGGCGATAGTCTTCCAGTGATACCTCCCCGTGCAATGGCTAGTGCAATACTAGCTGTTAAACGGCCTTCCCCGAACCAAAAGCTGTCCGATTGCTGTTCCATGTCTTTTTTTTTTGGGAATACGTAAAGGTAATTTAGCAATTTAATAATCACCAATACTTATTTTTGTATGAATCAATAATTATGGATTATCAAATAGAACTCCGTCACCTGCGCTATTTTTTGGCTGTGGCCGAGCTTTTGCACTTTCGAAAAGCGGCTGAAAAATTGTTCATTTCCCAACCCGGATTGAGTACACAGATCCGCCAGTTGGAGGAGGCCATCGGTGTGAGACTCTTCGTTCGTGACAAGAAGAAAGTGCGAATGACCCCAGCTGGGGAGTACCTGAAAAAGGAAGCGGAATTCGTGGTCAACCATCTCAACCAGACCATGCGGCAGTTAAAACTCATCGAGGCCGGCGATCAGGGCGAACTCCGTATCGGATTTTTGGGCTCGGCCATGCAGCAAGTGGTTCCTGAATTGTTGTTGGATCTACAGAACCGGCATCAGGGCATCCATACCTCGTTGGACGAGCTGTCGAACCGGGCCCAGGTCGATGGCATTGCCAACGACCGTTTGGATTTGGGTTTCGTTCGCCTGACCACTGTACCCAAAGGCTTGCGGATACAACCCGTTTTCGAGGATACTTTTTCTTTGGTCTTGCCTGCCGATCATCGCTGTTCCGCGTCCCGATTCAAGGGGATGCAGGAAGTGGCCGAAGAAGACTTCATTTTGTTTTCCCAAGATTACAGCCCCCTGTACTACGATACCGTCATCAGTATCTGTCAAGATGCGGGCTTCGCACCCAGGGTTTCGCATCAATCGGTGCATGCACAGACCATCTTCAAATTGGTGGCGAACAAATTGGGCATTGCCATCGTTCCTTCCGCTTTGCAGTTCGGTTTTCAGATGGACGTCAAATTCATCGATCTGGATACGATTCCGCAGCGCGCGGTCTTATCGATGATCTGGAAGGAAGACAACCGCAACCCGGTATTGCAACACGCCTTACGATCCTTGGAAGATGCAGCAAAGCGACGGAAAGCGTAACTTTGAAAAAAAAACCATATGATTGCGGATTTGATCAAAAAACGGCGCTCCGTTTTCCCCGTTCAATACAACGATACCCCCATTGAAAAAGCTACTATCGAAACCCTATTGGAGGCGGCCAATTGGGCCCCCAACCATAAAAAGACGGAACCTTGGCGTTTCAAGGTGTTGACCGGGGATGCCAAAGGGCGTTTGGGCGATTTTCTATCAGCGAAATATGAATCCAACGATCCGAAACCCAAACAAATCAAGATCAACAAACTCAAAGAGAACCCAAGAAAGGCCGCGGCGATCATCGCGATCTGCATGCAACGCGACCCGAATGAAAGCCTACCCGAATGGGAAGAAATAGCGGCAACGGCAATGGCCGTACAAAACATATGGTTGTCTTGTGCGGAAATGGACTTGGGCTGCTATTGGAGTTCACCGGGACTCGTCAAATACATGGATGAATTCTTCGATATGGCCGATGGGGAACGTTGTCTGGGGTTCCTTTACCTAGGGTATTACGACAGTCCGCTGACGGAAGCCGAAAGACGCCCCATAGCCGATAAAGTGGCCTGGTTCGATTAAGAAAAGGGGAAAAATTCAGGAAGCTTTTCAATAGCCTTCCACAAAAACAATCCGGCATAGATCAGGGTGACCAAGAACTTCAGGAAGGTTCCGGTCAAAAAGCCCAAAAAAGACCCGAAGGCTGCTTTCCATGCCCTTTTCTGATCCGTAGCGTTGTTCGAGAGTTCGCCGACCAAAGCCCCGACAAACGGCCAGATGATGATGCCGAAGGGTCCTAGAATCGGAAAGAAAATCGCAACCAAGAGACCGATGATACTGCCCCACATCCCAGCTTTGCTGCCGCCGAATTTCCTGGTACCTGCCGCGGGTATGACATAATCCAAAACGGTAACGGCTAATGCCAATACCAAGGTGATACCCAAGAACCACCAGTTTTCGGCCACCGGCTCGGTCAAATGAAGAAGGAGGAGTCCCACCCAGCTCAGGGGTGGCCCGGGCAGTACGGGAAGGAAACTTCCCAGCATGCCGATCAGCATTAGGAGAAAACCGATAAAGAGTAGGGCGATGTCCATAATCGTGATTTACCAATAGGACTAAATTACTAAGGGTTTGTTACAATGCCGCCCTAAGTGGCTTTGGAAATAGTAAAAAGTCGTAATTTCAGCCCATACAATGGGTGGTTATGCGGCAGATCATGTTCTTGTTCCTAATGATATCCTTGGCTTCGTGCGGCTTGTTCCAATCTAAAGAAGATCAAATCGCTAAGAATGTAACTGCCGCATTAAAAGGGGTGGACTGGAATGATATCGACAGTTATCCCTTATTTGATGAATGCGAACCAAGTGCCCCAAAAATCGAACAACGCGAATGTTTTGCGACCCAACTTCATAAAAGGCTGCAGGTGATCATCCATGAAAAAGTTTACAAAGTCGATGCCCCGATAAACGATACATTGCTTGTGAGCATCATGGTAGATGAAGATGGGTTTATCTTCGTACAGCAGATCAGTGAAAACAAGCATATTGAAGCATTGATTCCAGGCTTTTCGGAAGATGTTAGGACAAAGCTCAGGGATTCTACCGTAATACCGGCACATAAGGGTGGAACAGATGTGAAAATACGCCTGAACCTTCCAATAATTTTAAACACCCAGTAAGCAATTGGCTACTGAAAAAATCATACTCGGCGTCGACCCCGGAACGACCATCATGGGTTTCGGAATGATCAAAGTGGTCAATAAAAAGATGCATTTCGTGCAGATGAACGAATTGCACCTCAAGAAATACGATGACCCTTATACCAAATTGAAATTGATCTTCGATCGTACGGTCGAACTCATCGATACCTTCCATCCCGATGAGATGGCCATTGAAGCACCCTTTTTCGGTAAGAACGTGCAATCGATGCTGAAGCTGGGGCGGGCCCAAGGCGTGGCCATGGCCGCGGCCCTCTCGCGACAAGTGCCCATCACCGAATACCTCCCGAAGAAAATCAAAATGGCCATTACCGGTAATGGGAACGCGAGCAAAGAGCAAGTGGCCAAAATGCTACAAGGATTGCTCAATTTAAAGACGCTGCCCAAAAACCTGGATAGTACCGATGGCTTGGCCGCTGCCGTATGCCATTTCTACAATGAGGGCAGGATCGATGTCGGAACCAGCTATTCGGGCTGGGAAGCTTTCGTCAAGCAAAATCCAAAGAAGATCGGGTAAGATGGCCGGTATCTACCTCCACATCCCGTTCTGCAAGCAGGCATGCCATTACTGTGACTTTCATTTCTCGACTAACCTGAAGAAAAAGCAGGACTTGTTGGCGGCCATGGAGCAGGAAATCGCCATGCGAAAAGACGAACTCGACCAGGCCGTGGTCGAAACGGTCTATTTTGGAGGGGGCACCCCTTCCATACTAAGTAAAGAGGAGATCGAACGCCTGTTGGCCACGGTCAACGAATACCACCGTATTGCTCCTGGTGCTGAAATCACCCTAGAGGCCAATCCTGATGATCTCGACTTAGGAAAGATCGAGCAATTGGCCGATAGTCGGATCAATCGGTTGAGTATCGGCATCCAGTCTTTTTTTGATACCGATCTGAAATTGATGCATCGCGCCCACAATGCCAATGAGGCCAAAACCTGTTTGGAGCGGGTTAGCCGCTTTTTCGAGAATAACTCGATCGATCTGATTTATGGGATTCCCGGGGCGGATGATGCCCAATGGCTTGACAATATCGAAATGGCCCTGGCTTTCGGAATGCCCCATATCTCCAGTTATGCCCTGACCGTTGAACCCAAGACCGCCCTCAAGACATTCATTGACAAAGGGGTGGTACCCGATGTCGATGATGAACAGGCCCATCGTCAGTTCCATTTGTTGGTCGACCGTCTTGAAAAAGAAGGCTATGTCCATTATGAGTTGTCGAACTTCGGCAAACCGGGTTTTTTCTCAAAGAACAACTCGGCCTATTGGCAAGGCAAACCGTATTTGGGTATTGGCCCTTCGGCCCATTCTTTTGACGGCCAACGAAGGGCATGGAACCTTCGCAACAATCCGACTTACATCAAAAAAATTCAAGCAGGGGAACTGCCTTTGACCTATGAAACCCTCTCTACAACGGACCGCTACAACGAATATGTGATGACCGGTCTTCGCACTATTTGGGGGGTTTCAAGCGATATGGTGAAATCCCGTTTCGGACCGAGCTACGCGCAACACCTCGAAGTTACCGCAAAACGTCATATTGCCGAAGGACTCCTTTTTTGGGATGGTGATGTGTTGCATGTAACCAAAAAAGGGAAGTTCTTGGCCGATGGTCTCGCAAGCGACCTCTTTAAGTTGAATTAGTTTCGATAATATTGAGTAAATTTTCACAAAGAATAAGACCGTTTTATTGCAGGCCTCCATCACATACCGTTCGAAGAAGTATACCATTGACCTCAATACCCCTTTGGATATATCGATTACCATGCGGCACGGATTTGAAAACGTGAACGCTTGGTACGTCGACGCCCCAAGTATCGAACCCCACCGTAACGGGGATTTCATCGGTAGCGTTTCACAGGGCAGTAGTACCAATTTCAACGACATCCGCTTTAATCCACATGCCCATGTGACGCATACCGAGTGTTTGGGTCATATCACTGAAGGGTTCCATTCGATCAATACCGGCTTGCAGCGCTATTTCTGGTTGGCCGAATTGATTACGGTGGCCCCTGAGAAACAAGCATCGGATTTCGTGATTTCGAAGAAACAACTACAATATGCTTTAGGGAATAGAAAAAGGGAGGCGGTCATTATCCGTACCATTCCCAATCTTCCCGATAAGAAAACAAGGCAATACGCCCATAGCAATCCACCCTACCTTTTAAAAGATGCCGCAGTTTGGTTGCGTGAAAAAGGGGTCGAACATTTGTTGGTCGATTTGCCGTCGGTAGACAAGGAAAAGGACGATGGGGCCTTATTGGCCCATAAGGCGTTCTGGAATACGGAAGGTGC
This sequence comes from Flavobacteriaceae bacterium, assembly GCA_013214065.1. GTDB lineage: Bacteria > Bacteroidota > Bacteroidia > Flavobacteriales > Flavobacteriaceae > Flagellimonas_B > Flagellimonas_B algarum. The sequence continues at coordinate 44,463 of JABSPK010000011.1, read as the reverse complement.
CGCCCGAACAAACGCGACCATCACCGAATTCATCTTTGCCGACAATACCATCGAAGACGGTACCTATGTATTGAACTTACAGACGGCTCCTTTTGAGAATGATGCGACCCCCTCGCGACCTGTTTTGTACAAACCGCTGCACTTATGAAGACCTTGATTCGTTTGGAAGAACTCATGCTATTGGCGCTGGGTTTTGTACTGTTTTTGGATACCGATTTGGCCTGGTGGTGGTTTTTGGTGTTGCTCTTGACTCCTGATATCGGCATGTTGGGGTATGTAGCGGGCAACAAAGCTGGTGCCTTTTGTTACAATGTGTTCCACCATAGGGGGCTTGCCACACTCCTTTATATTGTCGGGAAGTATGTGTTGCAGGTTGAGGTGTTTGAGGTTATCGGTATTATCCTATTCTCACATGCCGCTATGGATCGTATCTTTGGATACGGACTCAAATACGAAAAAGGGTTTACCTTCACCCACCTTGGGAAAATAGGCAAAGGACATGGATAGTTTGGTCGAAGCATTTTTGGGGATTATACTGGGGGCTATAGTGACGTATTGGACCATTGGCCTATTTCGGAAGAAAAGGGGCAAGGCGCGCACCAAGCACCAATCCCAAGTCTTGCTGGACCGTATTCGCAGCGTATGCAAACTGGTATCGGTCGAGGGAGATTTCGCCGAGATCTATCGGTATGAAGACAATAAGGAAGGTTTCTTACAATTATGGAACAGTACCAAAAAAGCCTTGGTGGTCATCAAGGCCAAGGCCCAGATCGGATATGATCTTAAAAAAGTGAAATTACAAGCCGATGAAGCCGGCAAGCGGATCATACTTACCGATTTTCCGGATCCCGAGATCTTATCGATTGAGCCCGACCTACAATTCTACGATATCAAGAACGGTTGGTTCAACTCCTTCTCACCCGATGACCTCACCCTATTGAACCAAAACTCGATCGAGCATATCAAGCAGATGATCCCGGAAAGTGGATTGATGGAAACGGCTAAGAAAGAAGCCTTACAAGCCGTACTTTTGATCGAGAAGATCGTGGAGACCATAGGATGGCAACTGGATTATTCGGCCATCGAGATTTCAGAGACGGACCAACAGTTTTTAAACCAATGAACATGAGATTACTTTGTACTTCAATTTTCACCTTATTACTAATGACGAGTGCCATGGCCCAAACCGACCCGGCATCTGAATTCGATGCCTCTTTTGTGCATTCGGTCTATTTCTGGCTGAAGCACCCCGATAGCAAAGCGGATCGAGCCGCTTTCGAAAAATCATTGCGAACGTTTCTCGATAACTCGGAATTCGCGAAAACCGATTTTATAGGCACACCGCCCAAAGCCACGCGTGAAGTGGTCGATGAATCCTTTACCTACAACCTGATCGTCACCTTTGCTTCGGCAGCCGACCAAGAAGGCTACCAAAAGGAGGCGGCCCACTTCAAGTTCATTGAAGAGAGCCAGCATTTATGGACCAAGGTCATCGTATATGACGCTATAGGTACCGACCGATGAACGTTGAGGAATTCAGGGACTATTGTTTGCGTAAGCAAGCCGTTACCGAATCGTTTCCCTTCGATGAACATACCCTGGTCTTCAAGGTCATGAACAAGATGTTCGCCTTGGTAGCCCTAGAGCGAATGCCTCCCCAGGCTAATTTGAAGTGTGATCTCGAACGAGCTTTGGAATTGAGGGAGGAATATGACGGAGCGATAATACCGGGCTATCACATGAGTAAAAAGCATTGGAATACGGTCATGTTAGAACAGCTCGATTCCCGAATGATCTGCGAACTGATCGATCATTCCTATGAGCTGGTGGTTTCGAAACTCCCAAAGAAGGAACGGTCGCAATTGGAGGGTTGAAATCGACCCTTCCTCTTTTATTGTAAGAAAAATATTACTATTTTCATCGATATCTTTTTATCATTCACCGAAGGTAAATGGCCATTCGTCCCCCAACAACGTTTTTTGTCAGCTTTATGTGGCAATTTTGTACCTTAAATAAAAATGAGCAGTCGTGAATGTTTTGTTTATAGAGGATGATATGATTGAATCGATGAAATTGCAACGAGCGATTTCAAAGTTTCAATCGAAACACAAGATAATCGAAGCCAAAAATGGGGAAGAGGCTTTGGATATTTTGAAATCGGGCACCCTGCCCGACATTATCCTTTTGGATTTGAACATGCCCCGTATGAGCGGTATCGAATTTTTGACCATCTTAAAGGAAGATCCCAAACTGAAATACCTACCGACGATCATTTTGACCACATCTGAAAATCGAGCCGATTTGCTTAAATGTTTTGAGATTGGGATCGCTGGGTATATCATAAAGCCCTTAAAATATGAGGATTACGAAAACAAATTAAAACGTGTTTTCGATTATTGGGAAATCAGCGAACTCATCAGAGCCTAACGAAAAAGGCGATTTCACAACATAATTTTTAAGCAAAGTAGTACAATTCCTACCTTTAAAACATAATATTCTTATTATGAAAGGACTTGTATTTACTGAATTCTTGGAAATGGTCGAGTCAACCTTTGGACTGGCCATGGTCGATAGCATTATAGAACACGCCGAGCTTCCTTCAGAAGGGGCTTACACGGCCGTGGGCACCTATGACTTTAACGAAATGGTGCAATTGCTCACCAATTTGAGCAAAGAGACCCAAATGGATGCCAACGATCTGTTGTTTTCCTTTGGAAACTATCTCTTTGGGGGATTGTTGAAGTCGCACCCCGAAGTGGTCGAGAGTTACACCAATCCCTTAGGGCTGTTGTACTCGATTGAAGACCATATCCACATCCATGTAAAGAAACTCTACCCGGATGCGGAGCTACCTGCCTTTAAGATTCTGGAAAAAACCGACGATCGCCTTGTGATGATTTATTCCTCGTCAAGAGGGTTGTACGCAATGGCACATGGGCTGATTGTCAAAACTTTCGAACATTTTCAAGAGAATGCGGAAGTCACATATGTATTGTTAAATGAGCAAGGAACCGAAGTTAAATTCACCGTTGTCCAAAGCTGAAAAGAGCGAAATAGAGCTATTGCAACGGGCCCTTGCACGAGAAAAGAAAGCCCGTCAGGCCGCTGAACGCCTTTTAGAAAGCAAATCAAAGGAGCTTTATGATGCTTCGTTACACCTCAAGGAGGCCAACGGACGATTGGAGTCTTTGTTGACCAAAAAAGGCTCGCGCATCGATGGCGCTTTCGTCAATATCATCGACCCTTATGTGGTGATGGACATGACCACCAGAGTAGTCAATATGAATGCGAGCGCCAAAGAGTTCTTGGGCTATGACAATACCAAGGAAGAACTCGTCTTATCCAATTTGGTGCACGAAGACTATCTTGAATACACGGCCGAGTCCTTTAAGACCCTGCTGCAGATCGGGGTGCTAAAGAATTACCTGGCCAAGATCAGCACCAAAAACCACGGGGAACGCTATGTCAATATCAACGCGAGCCTGATTTATAATGAGAGTGGGTCGCCCATTGCGGCGCAGGGCGTGATTCGCGACGTGACCCGTGAGATCGAGATCAAGCAATTGCTCGAAGATCAAAAGCAGCAGCAAGACATTATCGTTGAGAATTCCTCATTGGGTATCCTTTTGATCGTTAAGGACAACATCGTCAAAGCGAACAAAACCTTTATCGAATTGTTGGGGTATTCGGAGCATGAATTGAATAAATTGACGATCGATGACCTTTCGACCATTGAAGACGTTTCAATGTACCAAGATTTGATCGAAGAGAACGAGCGCGGTGAGGCCGATAAGTTCGCCTTGGTCCGAAAGTTCCAAAAGAAAAGTGGTGAGACCTTGTACGGCAAAACCTCGGTCAGCACCGTACGGAACAAGAAAGGGGAAATCGATTACAAAGTCGCCATGATCGAAGACATTACCAGCGACAAAATATCCGAAGAAAAACTTAAGGCTTCCGAAGAACGCTTGGCCACTTTGATCAGCAATTTGCAAACAGGGGTCCTTCTGGAGGACGATAACCGCAAAATAGTCTTGACCAATCAAAAATTCTGTGACCTTTTCCATATCCCCATCCAACCCCAGAAATTGAAGGGGATCAATTGCGAAAAGCAGTTGGAGAAATACAAAAAACTGTTCGAAAACCCAGATCATCTAATCAAACGTATCGATCATGTGTTGCGTAAAAAGGAGCTGGTGTTATCGGATGAACTGGAGCTCGCCGACGGCCGCACCTTTGAAAGGGACTACATCCCCTTGTTCGTCGACGATGTCTATAAAGGCCATTTATGGACCTACAATGACGTGACCTTCAGAAAGAACTACCGACGCAATTTGGAAATCCAAAAAGAAAAGTACAGTAGCATTATCGATAACATGAATTTGGGCTTGGTCGAGATCAATGCCAATAAAGAGATCTTGATGGTGAACAACCGTTATGCCGAGATGATCGATATCGCTGCCGAGCGATTGGTAGGCAGAAATGTCGTTGAGGTAATGAACCTCAATGAAGATAGTACTTCGAGGATCAAAAACCAATTCGAACGTAGGAGTAAAGGCGAATCGGACTCCTATGAAGTCGAAGTGGTCCTGCGAAACGGTAAGACCAAACATTGGTTGATCAGTGCGGCCCCAAGGTACGACGATACCGGTCGCTTCATCGGTTCCATTGGTGTACATCTCGACATCACCGATCAAAAGTTACTCGAACTTCAAAAACAAAAACTGCTGAACGAGCTGGAAGCCAGTAATAAAGGCCTTCAAGAATACGCCCATGTGGTGTCGCACGATTTGAAATCACCCTTACGATCCGTTAGCGCCCTGGCGACCTGGTTATACGATGATTATAAGGACAAGCTGGACGAAAACGGTCGATACAACCTGCAAATGATGCTCGAAAAGGTAGAGGGGATGGACAAGCTCATCGATGGGATCCTAAAGTATTCAACGGTGAATAGCGATACCTTGGATCATACCGATGTGGATGTAAACCAGGTCATCAAGGAAATCGAAGAGATCATCTATATGCCGGATCATGTGAGCATCAAGGTGGTGAACCAATTACCGATCATCCAGGCGGATAAGACGAAGATTCATCAATTGTTCCAGAACTTCTTGAGCAATGCGGTGGTCAACATTGATAAAATAGTCGGTTTGGTAGAAATCGCCAGTGAAGAGACCAAGAACCATTGGCAATTCAGTATCAAAGATAACGGGGTGGGCATCCCTAAAGAATACCATGAGAAGATATTCAAGATCTTCCAATCGATTGGCAATAACGAACGCTCTACGGGCATCGGTCTATCGATCGTGAAGAAGATCATCGATAGATACGAAGGCAAGGTATGGCTCGAAAGTGAAATCGGGATAGGAACCACCTTCTTCTTTACCATCAAAAAATAAAAAGCAATCCTAAAAAGTAATGTCATGAAAATCAATCAAGCAAGGAGAACGAAAACGGGAAAATGGGAATTCAACAACAACGAACCACTGAGCCAACCTTTGGTGCTGGTCTTTGGGGATCGTTTCATTCTTGAACAAGAGGGAATTTACAAGGAGCTCCGTGAATTGTATCCCGATGGCGAATTGGTTTTCGGTTCGACTTCCGGTGAGATTATGGAAACCAATGTGTTCGAGGAGACCATCACTTTGACGGCCATTGAGTTTGAAAAGACCCGGTTTCAAATCGTCAGCGAAAACGTCAAGGACTTTGTTGACATTGAAAAAATGGGCAAGGCCCTTGCGGAGCAATTCGAACAAGGGGATTTAAGGCATTTGTTCATTGTCTCCGATGGCAGTTTTGTCAACGGTAGCGGGCTGATCGAAGGCCTGGAGTCGGCGGAAGGATTCGCCGCTTCGATTACCGGAGGCCTATGTGGTGATGGTGCCCGATTCGAAAAAACCTTGACTTCATGCAACGAAGACCCAAAACAGGGTGAAGTTGTGGCTATCGGTTTCTATGGCGATTCCTTGGAAGTGTCCTATGCAAACTACGGGGGTTGGACGGCTTTCGGTCCGGAACGTACCATTACCAAGTCTACCGACAACGTGCTCTATGAAATCGATGGGCAACCGGCCTTAGATCTCTATAAAACCTATTTGGGTGAAAAAGCGAAGGAATTGCCACAGGCAGCCTTACTCTATCCGCTGACCGTGCAACAGCACGAGGATGCGGAACCTTTGGTGCGAACGATTTTGAATATCGATGAGGAAGCCAATTCAATGATTTTGGCGGGTGATGTGCCCGTAGGTTCCAAAGTACAATTGATGATGTCGACGATGGACGATATTGCCGAAGGGGCCTCCAATGCAGCCGAATTCGCAATGCAGAACCGACAAACTGAACCCGAATTGGCGATTTTGGTCAGTTGTGTGGGTCGAAAACTGGTATTGGCCCAACGGACCGAGGAAGAAATCGAAGAAGTCATGGACGTTATCGGAGGCAGTGCCAAGATCACCGGATTTTATTCCTATGGCGAGATGGCACCATTTGCCGGGAAGAACGAATGCCAATTGCATAACCAAACCATGACGCTAACCTTAATGAGCGAGTAAGATGCACAGCCTGCTGAAGCGACAAATAAAGAAGTACTTGCCCGAAGCCTTAAAGGAAGATTCGGGACTGGATCAGTTTTTTGAATCCATAGCGAAGTCCTATTCCGATTATGAGGAAAAGCTATCGATGATTCAACGTGCGACCTCCTTGAGCTCTACGGAGCTTTATGAGGCGAACAACCGGTTGAACCGTGAAACTGAAAGTCAGCGAAAGGTACTTGAGGCGTTAAGCAAGGCGGTGGCATTGATGGAAAGCAAGACCGAGAGTTCCAAAAACGGCGAACTCGGCTTCGATCCGCAAAAATTGGTCGAGAATATCGAAAACCAGACGACCAAGATCGTGGAGATCACCGCTGAGAAAGACCATCTGATGCGTAATCTCGAACAACAGAACGAGTCGTTGAACAATTACGCCCATATGGTCTCGCATGATTTGAAATCACCGATCCGCAATATCCATTCACTGGTGAGTTGGGTATTCGAGGACTGTCATGAAGACTTCAAGGACCAAAGCAAGCAGAGTTTCGAGCTCATTTTCCAAAACCTGGCTAAAATGGATAGCTTGATCGACGGCATCCTTCGGCATGCGACCATTGATTCCTTAGAGGAGAAGTTGACCGATGTCGATATCAATCTGTTGATCGATGAAATCGAAAGGACCATCTATGTTCCCGATAACGTCTCGATCGAAATCGAAGGGTCATTGCCCGTATTGCATACCGGGAAGTATCGCGTCGAACAGCTGTTCAAAAACCTGCTGACCAATGCAGTCTCGGCGACGGAGGCCAACCCGAACGGGCGGGTTATAGTACAGGCCAAAGAAAAGGAAGACAAATGGTTATTCGCCATTAGTGATAATGGAAAGGGCATACCGCAACACCTACAGACCGGGATCTTCGACATGTTCAAGAAGTTGGAGAATGACGCCAATGCCACAGGCATTGGTTTGGCCTTGGTCAAGAAAATAATCAATTACTACAAAGGTGACATTTGGTTGACCTCGGATGAGGGCAAGGGAACCACCTTTTATTTTACCATAAAAACCAAAATATGATGACAGAGGTACCCAACCTGAATTATATCAAGGAAATCGCTGGGGGCAATGAAGAGTTTGAGAAGAAATTCTTGTCGATCATACAAGCGGAATTCCCCAAAGAAAAAGAAGACTACCTACAGAACTTGGAAAACGAAGAGCTGGAAGAGAGTGCCAAGGTAGTCCATAAAATCAAACATAAGCTGGGGATACTCGGTCTAAACAACGGGTATAAACTGGCGATTAAATATGAAGAAGACCTGAAGTATGGCGATGTCAAACTCAAAGATGAGTTCATGTCCGTATTGGAGCAGGTCGAAGCGTTCATCCTTAAAATTGATTGATGTGAAGAGTATAATTGTCGATGACGAAATCACTGCCCGCGAAATCGTGGCCGAGTTGTGCCGTTCTACGCCGAAATTAGAGGTGATGGCACAGTTTCCCAACGCGGTGGAAGCCTTGAAATATGTCAATCAAAACCCAATTGATGTGATTTTTTTGGATATCCATATGCCGATGTTGACCGGTTTCGATTTCATCCAGACCTTGAAACAACCGCCGAAAATCGTATTGACAACATCCGACAAAAATTTTGCTACGGATGCCTATGAGTATGATTTCATTGTCGATTATTTGGTAAAACCGATAACAAGGCAACGGTTTCAAAAGACAATGACCAAATTGGCCCGGGCGATTCAACAAGATCGTATTGAACAGGAACAAACCAGTCCTATCGGTTCGAATTCGGATGGTGGGGATCTATACATCAATATCGATCGACGGTTGATCAAATTGAAGTTCACCAATATTTTGATGATCGAGGCCAAAGGGGATTATATCGAGATCAAGACCACGGATTCGTTTTACCGAGTGCATTCGACTTTAAAGAAAATCAAGGAGAAATTGCCAGAGTCCCTTTTCTTGCAAATCCATCGATCCTTCATCATCAACTTCACGAAAATCATAGATATACAAGACAATAGCGTGCTGATCGAACGCAACGTCATACCGATCAGTAGATCGAACCGACCAGGTTTGATGCAGCGATTGAACCTGTTGTAATCTTAAAAAAACTATTAATTAAAATACGCAAAATGGCATTGGAAATTAGAGAGAGTAGAGGCTTGTTCGAAGTCTTGGGCAATGTATCCTCACAGAACCTCGGCGCACTGAATATTTATTTCGAAACGGTCTTGGAGGCCAACGATAATATGGTCGTCAGTCTTGAAGGTGTAACGGAAATGGATGCGAGTGGTGCCTTGTTTTTCGAACGGCTCTACAAAGAAGGGGCGCAACGGAATAAGGTCGTCTCGATCGTAGGTAGACAAAACCACGATATCGCCCAGGTTATGGATATGACCAATACCGATTACATTCTTAGTTCCGATAGGGTATAATTGCATACCATAAGGATTTTCAAAAAAAGCAGGCATCGCCTGCTTTTTTTTGGTTATATCCAGCGATGCTTTCCTACCATTGGCCTACACACGAACGCAATCTACCGAAAAGGCCAAAAATTTTTGAATAACACCCGTTCTTTTGAAGTATGGGTAGATGCTTTTAAGGATGCTCCCTCCAAAAAGCGAACATACAGCATGGGGGAACTGGCAACAGTTCGGCCCGCTTTTACAACATTGAATTCTATAAACGTAATATAAATCCTACATTTCGTTTAAATAAGTACTACAAAAAGAAATATTATGAAAATCTTGGTTGTTGACGACAAACAGTCCCTTAGCGAATTGGTCGCCCAATTCTTAGGGCAGTCCTATAATGTGACTACGGTCGAAAATGGTTTGGCGGCACTTTCATGGCTACAAGAAGGCAACATGCCCGACCTGGTCATTACCGATCTTGAAATGCCTGAAATGGACGGCTTCGAATTGATCAAAAGGGTCAAGGAAACCGGACTGTTCTCAGACATCCCTATCATCGTATTGAGCTGCCGTGACAGCAGCAGCGATCGTATTGAATGTTTAAGCCTTGGCGCTGATGATTATATGGTGAAACCCTTTAATCCCGAAGAGCTGTTGATCCGCGTAGACAAGTTGTTAATCCGACACTAATTCCCATGGAAGTAATCACCCAACAACAAACATCGATTCTCTATATCGGTGCCAATCAAAGGTTTGCTGAGGAATTTCACCGCCTAGCTGAAAACGTTTCGGTCAGCGTGGCCGAAAACGTGGTCAGTGCCTTGAAATGGTTGCATAACAATACCGATTTTGAGAACAACAAATGGGTCAACGTCCATAAGGTGGCCGATGCGATCCTTTGTGAAAACCTAAACAGCGAGGAGGATTTGAAGTTGTTGAAATCCTATATCGAAAAGACCTTCGATCCCTCAAAAAAAATCCCGTTTGTATTGTTGGGTACACAGGTCAGTCGTGAAGATAAACTCATGGCACTCGAAAATGGCTTCGACGATTTCTTCAACCATCCGATAAGCTTCGATACCATTCTCGAGCGGATCGGGTTTCTCAAAGAGTTGAAATCCAACTTGCGCAAGCAGGAAATAGCTACTTCCATCACCCAAACCCAGAAATACAAAATCGGGTTTTGGAAACGCAGTTTCGACATCCTCCTTTCAGGAGGGGTGCTGCTATTGGCTTCTCCCTTTTTGTTGTTGGTCATCCTTGCCATTCGATTGGAATCGAAAGGAAAGGTCTACTACATTTCGAAGCGGGTGGGTACGGGCTACCGCATTTTCAACTTCTTGAAATTGCGTTCCATGTATCCTGATGCCGATAAGCGCTTAAAGGAATTCGAACATTTGAACCAATACGTGCATGATGATGAAGCTTCACAGGAATCGGATACCAATACCCAACAACCCTTTGAGAAGGGCACGGTGTTGATCGGTGACGATACTGAGGTGGATGAAAATTTCCATAACCAGAAGAAAAAGGAAAGTGCGAAGAGCGCTTTCGTCAAGTTCGACAACGACCCTAGGATCACCAAAGTCGGTAAGATCATCAGGAAGTTGAGCATTGACGAATTGCCCCAATTGATCAATGTTCTTAAGGGCGATATGTCGATCGTGGGCAACCGGCCTTTACCCTTGTATGAGGCCGAAATGTTGACCACCGATGAATGGACCGAACGGTTCAATGGTCCGGCCGGAATAACCGGACTTTGGCAAGTCGAGGCTAGGGGACGAAGTTCCAAAATGTCGCCTGAGGAGCGTAAGCAACTGGATGTCAAGTATGTCGAATATGCGAACAGCAAGTATGCTTTTTTGATCGATATGTGGATCATTCTACGAACGTTCAAAGCCGTATTCCAAAAAGAAAATGTGTAGTAATGGGGAAAAGATTTGGGGCACTATGGGCAATTGTACTGATTGCGAACCTTTCGTATGGTCAATCCATCAATGACTTTGTAAAAAAAGGATTGGAAGCCAATGATATTTCGCAACGGCTTCCAGCACTGGATAGCCTCATTACCATTGCCAAAAACAATTCTCCGAGATTAAAGTTCTTCGATGCTGATTACGAGTATTGGGACGGTCAGGTAACCCTATCCAAAAAGGCTTGGCTGCGTAACATCAATCTCGAAGCTGCTTATGGCTACGGCATATTCGATAATTTGAGCAATCAACAAATCGCTGGTGATCCAGGCAGTCAAACCTTGTTTTCAACCGAACAGAGCCGCTATACCCTGGGCGCTTCGATAAAATTACCCTTGTCTTCGATTTTCAATAGAAACCGCGAAATCAAAAATGCCAAAGCCGAGGCCGATAAATCCAAATACAACAAAGAGTTTGCCATTTGGGAGTTGGAACAGCTGATCGTAAGGCAGTACAATGACCTCATTCGGGCGCACCGCCTGTTCTTCATTTCGAACTCCATTGTCGAAACCTATAAAGTACAATCGATCCGAGCCGAAAAGGATTTCGCGAACGGCATCATCAATGTGATCGAATATACCCGGTTGCAGCAAATGTTGAACCAGGCCATCAGTTCGTATGAATCACAACGGGCCGAGTTCTTGATCGCCTTGAAATCCTTGGAAGGAACGGTCGGTATCCAGATCGAAATATAGCATGAAGAAGTTCAACCTACTTTTTTTCATCCGCCTTTTGCTCCGCCATGTGGGGCTTTTGGTTTTGGTACCCGTCATCTTGGCGGTTTTGGTATTTCAATTGACCAAGAACGAACCCAAGGTGTTCAATTCAAAGGCTAGGGTCTATACCGGTATAGCCTCGGGTTCGACCATCGAGCTTGACAATACCAAACTTGACTTTAGGGCTACCAATACGGCCTATGATAATTTGTTGAATTTGATCAAAGCCCGAACGACCATCGAAACGGTCGCGTTGAAATTGTTCGCGCAACATATGTCGCTCGATAGCGCTGATACCAAGGTCATTTCAAAGGCCAAGTACGATGCTTTGATGGAAATGGTGCCCGAAGACGTCAAGGCCCTTGTGGTCAAAGGCGATGTAGCGGGCACATACGATAACTTTAAGGAACTCAAAGAATCGGACCATACGAATTTCATCTATGAGCTGATCAATCTAAAACACCCGGATTACAGTATCGAGAAAATCGTCGGTCGCATTGGGGTGCGTCGAATTCTCAGTAGTGATTTCGTAGATATCGAATTCGAGGCCGATGATCCGGCCATTTGCCAAAATACGCTATTGATCCTTTGTGAGGTCTTCGTCAAACTGAATGCCGATATCAAGGTGAACCAATCCGATGCGGTGGTCAAGTATTTTGAAGGGCAATTGCAAGAGTCTACAGGTGACCTCAGGGGAGCCGAAGATGAGTTGCTCGCCTTCAACCGCACCCACAACATCATCAACTATTACGAACAGACCAAACACATCGCTTCTGAGAAAGAGCATTTCGAACTCGAATACCAAAAAGTATTCATCAAGCACCATGCGGCCAAGGCGGTATTACAGACCCTTGAATCAAAACTCGCCACCCATGAGATGAAACGCTTATCCAGTGAGCAGATAATGAAATTGCGAAACGATTTGGCCGATGTGAACTTCGAAATCGCAATGAAGTCGCTTGGGGTTGAGACCGATTCGATTACCCGTGAAAAAAATGCCCAAGAGGTGGTCGTTCTGACCAAGAAAGCGATGGGCTTAAAGTCAGATCTGCAAGGTCAAGTCAACCAACTGTACGCTACGGATTATGACGAAAAGAGTTTGGCCACAACCAGTATCCTAACCGATTGGTTGACCAATACCATAGACTTTGAGGGCACCAAGGCCCAATTGCGGGTGATGGATCAAAAACGGTTGGAATTTGAAAAACTCTATCAGGTATTTTCTCCACTGGGGGCGACCATGAAACGGCTCGAACGGAAGATCGATATCGCTGAGCGTGAATACCTCAGCCTCTTGCACAGTTTGGGTTTGGCGAAACTGAGACAGCAGAATGTCGAGCTGAAATCGAATTTGAAACTGATCGAGGGGCCTTTTTTCCCGATCAGTCCGAAACCCAGCAAGCGGATCATGTTGGTCATCGTTGCCGGTATGGCCGGTTTCATCTTGGTGGCCTTTACCATCTTGGTCTTGGAGTTTTTGGACGGCAACTTGAATACCGCACCCCGGGCCGAGGACAAAATCGGACTTACGGTTTCGTCCATTTTTCCGGTCATCAGTTCAAAAAAGAAAAAAATCGATTACGCTTATCTTCAAAACAAGGCGGTCAATGCGATATCACGCAACGTCCTTTTGAACCAATTCAAGAAAGAAGAAGCGAACGAGCCGGTAGTCAACCTGTTCTTCTCGACCCAAGAAGGCGAGGGTAAGACCTATGTATGCAGCCATTTGGTGGCCAAATTATGTGAGCTTGACTATCAGGTTTTGCACATCACCTATGGCACTTTCGACTTTGGGCTAAGTAGTGATAGTTATCACAAGATCCTGTATCCGGTCAGTGATCAGCTTTATAAGATCTCATCGGTTCAAGAGTTTGATGTAAAAAAGGAAATCGATGATTTCAACCGGTTTGATTTCGTCATCCTCGAGATTCCGAGTATCATCAAGAACCCCTTTCCGGTAAAACTGGCTTCGACCATGGACCATACCTTCTTGGTCACCCGGGCCAATCGGGCATGGAGCGAAGCCGATAAGAATGCCCTGGCACTTTTCAATGAGGCCACCACCGGACCTGAACCCACGATCATACTCAATGGGGTCAAGGTGTTGGAAATGGAAACCGTGTTAGGTGACCTACCGAAGAAACGATCCCTGATCCGGCGTTGGATTAAGAAAGTCGTTCAATTCCGATTCTTCACCAAAAAGACCGTGGCGTAATGTGGCAGAAAATCAAAAATATCGGTAAGGAAAAAAACGTATCCTCCCTGTTGACGAATATGGTCATTGCCTTTTTGGGATTGGTCAGTTTCATGTTGTTGACGCGCCAATTGCCCAAAGAGCAATTCGGTGACTGGGTGCTGTTCATCACCTTGGCCACTTTTGTGGATCGCTTACGCTTCGGGCTGACCCGAACTTCGGTGGTACGCTTATTGGCAGGAGCCGATGAGGAGTCGTTCAAACGTTTTTTGGGATCGAGTTATAAGATCAACCTGTTGTTGTTGGCCTTGATCGTAATGGTCTGTTGGTCGGTGGCGGGTATGCAATACGGCTTGGGTATCGAAATGAACAACGGGTACTTGTTGTTCTTTAGGTGGTATCCGGTTTTGGCCTTGTTCAATTTAGGATGGAACACGGCTTCCGCCTTGTTCCAGGCCGAACAGAATTTCCATCGCATGATGTTGGTACGTTTGGCGAATGTAGGCCTGTTCGTCGTTTTCTTAGTAGCGAACGGCTTGTTCTTCAAATTGGGCTTGTTGGAAATCGTTTGGGTCAATTTGGGCGTGAACTTGATTTCGAGTAGTTGGTGTTCACTCAAGAAATGGGACGGGCTTTCCTATTTGAAATATGCGGAAAGTACCACGGAAAAAGAATTGATCAACTTCGGTAAATTCTCCATGGGCACCCTGATCGGTTCGAGTCTACTGAAAAGCGCCGATACCCTGATCATCGGTCTGAGCCCGGTTTTGGGGTCAGCTGGGATCGCCATGTACGCTATCCCACTTAAATTGACCGACCTATTGGGAATTCCCCTGCGTAGTTTCACCATGACCGCGTATCCGCGGATGTCAAGAAAAAGCTTGGCCGGCGATTTTGAAGGGGTACGAAAACTATTCTACACCTACTCTGGGGCCGTGACCCTGTTATTCGTTCCGGTGGCCATTGGGTGTTTTGTTTTTGCCGAATACCTGATCCTCTTTTTAGGAGGCGATGAATACCGTGAATCCTTACCGCTATTGACTTTGGTATTCAGGGTCTTTACGGTCTATACCTTGTTATTGCCGGTCGATCGGTTTACCGGGGTATTGTTGGACAGTATCAACCGCCCCAAATTGAATCTCTACAAGGTCATTTTCATGACCTTATCGAATATCGTTATCGACATCGTTGCCGTCTTTGTGTTCGAAAGTTTGGTGGCCGTGGCCATCGGTACCGTGTTCTTCACCTTGCTGGGCATCGTGTTGGGCTTTTATTTTTTACGCAAGGAAATCCAGATCAGTTCGAGGCAGATCTTACCCGAAGGCCTGTTCTTCTTTAAAAATATCAAAACCTATATCGGCTCGTGAACCCTTTCGAACGCACATATGGTACGGATCACCTAAAGCAACCCTTGCCGATCGCCATTTTGTTGTCGGTCGCGGTTTTGACTGCCCACCTCACCGCAACCAAAGGCCTTATAGCCGGAATCGGCATGGTCATTTTACCGATCGGTATCGTCTTTATGGGCGTATTGTTCCAACGGCCGAAATTGGGCTTGTTGACCATTTTCGTTTTGAACTTTTTGATATTGGGCCTTGGTCGCTATGTGCCCATGACATGGGGTCTGTTGATAGATGGCTTGATGTTCTTGATGTACTTGGCCCTTTTCTTTAAGGCCTTCAAAATCAAAGTACCCTGGAGCAAGGCCAAATCACAATTGACGATCCTGGTATCCGTTTGGTTCGGCTATGCCTTGTTTCAAGCGGTCAATCCGGAGGCGGTCAGTTTCGCAGCCTGGTTTTATGCCATGCGTGGCCTGGCACTCTACCAATGGATGATCGTGCCGTTGTTGTTTATCCTATTCGATAAACCCAAAGACCTGAAATTGTTCTTCATCATCTGGGGCCTCATGTCTTTTCTGGGTACGCTAAAAGGTTGCCAGCAGCTCTTTTTCGGCGTCGATCCCTTTGAACAAAAATGGTTGGACAACGGGGGGTCATTGACCCATGTACTCTTTGGGAAGCTACGCATCTTTTCATTCTATTCAGACGCCGGTCAATTCGGTGCCTCGCAAGGTCATGCCGGGGTAGTATTCGGGGTCTTGGCCCTTTTTAGCAAGAGCAAAAAGTTCCGCATTTTCTGTATTGTGGTTGCTTTGGCAGGCTTGTATGGGATGTTGATCTCGGGTACCCGTGGAGCCATTGCGGTACCTGCAGCTGGGGGCATCATGTTCTTGATCCTCAGGAAGAACATTCCGATTTTAGTGGCCGGTGCGATCATGGGTATCGGGGTATTCGTGTTTTTCAAGTATACCACGATCATGAACAACAACGCCCAGATCCGAAGAATGCGAACGGCCTTCGATCCCAACGACGCCTCCTTGCAAGTACGGCTCGCCAACCAACGGAAATTAAGTAATTATTTGGCATCACGCCCTTTTGGAGGAGGAATCGGTTCGACCGGAAATTGGGGCCAACGTTTCTCGCCCCATACGTTTTTGGCCAATACCGCGACCGATAGTTGGTTTGTGGCCATTTGGGCCGATACGGGAATCGTTGGACTGTATTTGCACCTCTTCATCCTCTTCTTCGTGTTGATTACGGGCGCTTACAATGTAATGTTCAAAGTACGTGACGATTGGCTGCGCGGTCAAATCGCCGCCTTGGTATGCGGCATGTTCGGCATTATGGGGGCTTCATACGGCAATGGGGTGTTCGGTCAATTTCCGACCTGTATCCTCATGTATACCGGTATGGTCTTTATGTTCATCGCCCCAAAAATGGACCGGGAACTAATGAAAAAGAAAGGAATCTTATTGGAAAACGAAACAGCTACACCATGAATACAGAAGCATTGGTATCGATCATTACCATCAATTATAACGAGTCGGAGGTCACTTTGGATATGTTAAGATCTCTCGAAGATCTAACGTATCCAAATGTAGAGGTCATCGTCGTCGATAACGCCTCTCCGAATGACGATCCCGACCGCATTAAAGTGGGATTTCCGAGGGTCAATTTGATCAAAAGCGAAATTAATTTGGGTTTTGCCGGGGGCAACAACCTCGGGGTCAAAGCCGCGAAGGGCGACTATTTGTTGTTCATCAACAACGATACCATCGTACCCCCGGGATTTATCGAACCTTTGGTGGAAACCTTGGAGAAAGATCAGGGAATCGGAATGGTCAGCCCCAAGATCAAATTCCATTGGGATGCTTCTTTGATACAGTATGCGGGCTACACCCCGATGAACCAATATACCATTCGAAATAGCTCGATCGGCTATCATCAAAAAGACGAGGGGGGGTATGATCAAGCTGGAGAGACGGAATCCATACACGGGGCGGCCATGATGGTTCCAAAACGTGTGGTCGATGAGGTCGGCATGATGACCGAGATCTACTTTTTGTATTACGAAGAGCACGATTGGGCAGAAATGATCAAGAGGGCAGGGTATAAGGTTTATTACCAGCCCGCTTCTTATATCCTACATAAAGAATCCCTTTCTACAGGAAAATTCAGCCCCTTGAAGACCTATTACATTGCCCGGAACCGGATCGTTTTCGCCCGGCGTAATTTCAAACCGTTTCAATTGATCATCAGCTTGCTGTTTCAAGCTTTCGTATCGATCCCAAAGAACACCTTGACCTTTTTGGTCAAGCGCCAATTCGAGCATTTAAAGGCATTTTGGAGGGCCATCCTCTGGAACCTGACCAATCATAAAATTATTCATTCATAAAAACAGCACTATGAAAAAAGTATTTGGATTACTATGCACGATGACACTGCTCGGCTTTATGGCCTGTGTGAGTGAGAACGACCTTGGGCAGCCCCAGGTCGATGACGAGGTCGTCATCACTGATGATGACGGTGGGGTAGACGACCCCTTATCCGCATTGGATGTAGCGGCAAGCTTTGGGTATCCTACCAGTAAAAGCGTCGATTTGATATTGGATGTGCCCGATTTCTTAAAAGGGGCGACTTTTTCCATTTATGGGAAAATCGGCACCCAAGACAGCCTCTCGATCGGTAAGGGAACTTTTGATGCGAACGGGCATTTCGAAAAGAAGCTTACCGTCGCGGCCCGTATGGATAGTGTGTTGATCTATACCAATTATATCGGCCTGATCGACAACGTACGCTTACCGATAACCAATGATGGGGTAGTCTTCGATTATGGCCCCTTCTATGAGCGCGATGGCAGTTCGGGTAAAGGACCGGCACGACCCAAGCGTATTTCATTTTCACAGAGCGCCAATGTCGACTATACCTTCATCGATTCCTTTGACGGTCAAGGGGTACCCGATAATTTGGCTTTCTCCGATGTAATCCAACAAAACCTGTTGGATGATATCAATGCCTCTTTGCCAGAGAACGTACCAGGAGGGATCCCTGTATCGAACCCGGATTTCCTGGCTGGTAAAGAGACCAGTTTGATCACTACCGAAGAAGCCAATGTGTGGGTCACCTTCGTTTCTGAAGGGGCCGGCTACCGCAATGTATTGGGCTACTATACCTATACCTTGGGTAATGAGCCGGCTACCGTTGATGATATCACCGAACATCGGGTGATCTTCCCCAATGTCTCTTTCTCCGGATCAGGAGGAGGTTTGATTTCAGGCGATCGGGTTTATTTGGGCCGTTTTCCGGCCAACACCGTAATCTCATGGTTCTTGGCGGCCAATGGATGGTTCGGAAGCGGCGTTAGTGATGGCAATGGGGTGTATTACTCCAACCCCGATTTCAATCCGGAATCCACCGAATCGACCCGTACCCATATGGTGCTGTTATATGATCAAGCTCGCGAACTTACGATTCTAGGGTTTGAGGACCTACGGAGGGATGTGGCTACCGATGATGATTTCAACGATGCGGTATTTTATGCCCGAGCAAACCCGCCGGATGCCATCCAAGTAGGCAATTTTGCCGAAATCGAAGCATCCAATGATGCGGACGGTGATGGAATCAACGATGAGTTGGACGATTTCCCATTTGATCCGAACAAGGCCTTTAATAACTTTCTGCCATCAGAAAACTCGACCGGGAAATTGGTTTACGAAGACCTTTGGCCCAGCCAAGGGGATTACGATTTCAACGATTTGGCCGTTGACTACTCTTTTAATTTGATCGCGAACGGGGACAATCTCGTCACCTCTTTGGATGCGACTTTTACCATTGAGAACATCGGGGGGGCATTGCACAATGGCTTTGCCTTTGTGTTGCCGATCGATCCTAGTTTGGTCGATGGTATAGAAGGGCAGTTGATCAATGGAAGTTATGAGACCGTTGCCGCCAATGGTACCGAAACAGGTACCAATGCCAATGAGACCGTGATCATCGTTGCCGGTGATTGTTTTGACCTCGAAGGGCAAACTATCGAATTGTCGATTGACTTTACGGTTCCTCAAGATGCCAATGCCTTGGGTGATGTACCCTTCAATGCTTTTTTGATTGCTAATCAAGATCGGGCCAAGGAAGTACACTTGCCTGATTTGTTACCGACCAGCAAGGCCGATTACCTAGGTACGGTTGATGATTTCAGTGATCCCGCTTCAGGCAGGTATTACAAGACCAATACGAATTTGCCCTGGGCCCTGAATATCTTTGAGGGATTTCAAATACCGCCTGAAAAAGTTCCGATCATCATACAATACCCTAGGTTCGTAACCTGGGCGAACTCTGGCGGTACCCAAGATTTAAACTGGTACGAACAGTAGGGAAGTAGGGTGGAATGGCTCATTGACAACGAATTGGGCCCATTTCACAACAATAGTTTCCTGTAATAAAAAAGTAAGATAATATTTACAAAAAGATAACGAAAAAACTTTAAAAATGAATATTGCAGTAGTAGGTACAGGTTATGTCGGTTTGGTCACCGGAACTTGTTTTGCAGAAGCGGGCATCAATGTCGTCTGTGTGGATATCGACCAAAAGAAAGTAGAAATGTTGCGCAATGGGGGCGTGCCGATTTACGAACCCGGACTCGATGTCCTCCTCGAACGCAACATCGACAAAGGAAGGATTTCCTTTACCACCAGTCTTGAGAAAGGGATCAAGGATGCCGATGCGGTCTTTATCGCCGTGGGTACCCCACCGGATGAAGACGGTAGTGCCGATTTGAAATACGTATTGGGCGTGGCCCGCGAAATCGGGCAGCACATGCAAGACTACAAGGTCATTATCACCAAAAGTACGGTACCCGTCGGTACCTCCTATAAGGTGAAGAGTGCCGTAGAGGAAGAATTGAAAAAGCGTGAAGTAAGGATTCCGTTCGACGTGGCTTCGAACCCTGAGTTTTTGAAGGAAGGAAGTGCTGTCGATGATTTCTTGAAACCCGATCGCATTGTAGTGGGTATCGAAAGCAAGCGCGCCGAAAAGGTCATGAACCGCTTGTACAAGCCTTTCTTAATGAACGGCCACCCTTTATTGATCATGGATATCTTCTCTTCGGAGATGACGAAATATGCGGCCAATTCGATGTTGGCCACAAAAATCAGTTTTATGAACGACATCGCCAACCTCTGTGAATTGGTCGGCGCCAATGTCGACTTGGTCCGTAAAGGTATCGGATCCGATACCAGGATCGGAAACAAGTTCATTTACCCGGGCACCGGCTATGGAGGAAGTTGTTTTCCCAAAGACGTTCAGGCCCTTGTTCGGACAGCCGACGAATACGGTCATTCTTTGGAAGTATTGAAAGCGGTTGAGGCGGTGAACTACCGCCAAAAAACCACCCTTGTCGATAAGATCAAAAACCATTTCGGTGAAAATCTGAAAGGAAAACAATTCGGACTATGGGGCTTGGCCTTTAAACCGAAAACCGATGATATGCGTGAGGCACCTTCTTTGGTGATCATCGAAAAGTTGAAGGCGATGGGCGCCAATGTGCGGGCCTATGATCCCGTAGCCATGGAAGAAGCGCAGCGTATTTTGGGAGACGGCATCGAATATGCCAAAGACGAATATGATGCTATCATCGATGCCGATGCCTTGATCGTGGTGACCGAGTGGTCGGAATTCAGGATGCCGAATTTCAGGATCCTTGATAAACTGATGAACGAAAAGACCATTTTCGACGGAAGGAACATTTATGATCCCGAAGAAATGGAAGAGAATGGCTTCAATTACTACAGTATCGGTAGGGAAGTCATCAAAAGTGAACAAAACGCATCGGTAGGTGCCTAATTGAAAATAGTAGATAAATGAAACGAATATTGGTTACAGGCGGTGCCGGCTTTGTCGGATCGCACTTGTGTGAACGACTTCTAAATGAGGGGAATGAGGTTGTTTGTATGGACAATTATTTTACGGGACGTAAAAGCAAGATCGTCCAATTGATGGACAACCCGTACTTTGAATTGATAAGACATGATGTAACGTTACCTTACTTTATCGAGGTAGACGAGATTTACAATTTGGCATGTCCGGCCTCTCCTGTGCATTACCAATACAATCCGATCAAGACCATAAAAACCTCGGTTTTAGGTGCCATTAACATATTGGGCCTAGCGAAAAGGATCAATGCCAAGGTATTACAGGCTTCGACCAGTGAGGTCTATGGTGATCCCGAAGTACATCCACAACCAGAGGATTATTGGGGCCATGTCAATCCCATAGGGATCCGTTCTTGTTACGATGAGGGCAAACGCTGTGCCGAATCCTTGTTCGTGAACTATCATCAATCCAACAACGTCTTGGTTAAGATCATTAGGATTTTTAACACCTATGGTCCGCGAATGGAACCGGACGATGGCAGGGTCGTTTCGAATTTTATCATGCAGGCGCTTCAAGGTCAGGACATCACGATTTTCGGTGATGGTAAACAAACCCGTAGTTTTCAGTATGTGAGTGACCTAGTTGATGGCATGATCAAAATGATGGATACCGAAGACGAGTTCATCGGACCGATAAATATCGGGAACCCTGGCGAATTCACCATGCTTGAATTGGCTGAGAATATCATCGATATCACTGGTTCGAAATCCAAGATCATCCACCTGCCCTTGCCGTCTGACGATCCGATGCAACGAAAACCTGATATTCGCCTGGCCCAAGAAAAACTGAAGGGCTGGGAGCCTTCGGTCAACCTGCGTGAAGGGTTGACCAGAACGATAAATTACTTCGATGGGATGTTAAAGGACCAGTCGATAAAAGAATTGATCAACGTGTAATTTCATTTTTAAAAAAAGACATCGGATGGACGTTTTACAGATTGTGCTGAGTAGTTTCGAATACATCATCTTAGGGTATTTTGGCTTTGCGTCCATCTACGTCTTTCTTTTTTCCTTCGCAGGGATTTTCAAGCCTAAAAAGAAAAAGGAGATCTTACACAAGCAACGCCGTTTCGCGGTGTTGATCCCCGGATATAAAGAAGACAACGTGATCGTCGAAGTAGCGCGACGGGCTTTGGAACAAAGCTATCCCGAAGACCTCTTCGAAGTGGTCATTATCGCCGATTCGTTTCAAGAACTCACTTTACACAAATTACGGAAGTTACCCATTCGATTGGTCGAGGTAGCTTTTGAAAAAAGTACGAAATCAAAAGCATTGAACAAGGCCATGGAAGTCATTGGCGATGAATACCATGTAGCCCTTGTTTTAGATGCTGACAATGTCATGGAGTTTGATTTCATCGAGCGTATCAACAGCGCGTTCAATCAAGGGTATAAGGTGGTTCAAGGGCATCGTATCGCCAAGAACCTGAATACTCCCATGGCGATTTTGGATGCTATCAGCGAAGAGATCAACAACCACATTTTTAGAAAGGGGCACCGTGCCCTAGGGCTGTCATCGGCCTTGATCGGGTCTGGGATGGCCTTTGATTACCATTTTTTCAAATCGACCATGGCTAAGGTCAATGCCGTAGGAGGTTTCGATAAGGAACTCGAATTGAAATTGCTTCGTGAAGGCAATACCATTGCGTATTTACATGATGCCTTGGTATTGGACGAGAAAGTACAGAAATCGGAAGTCTTCGCCAACCAGAGAAAACGATGGTTGTCGGCTCAATTCATTTATTTCAAGCGTTTCGCCGCTTCCGGATTACGCGAGTTGTTCCTACGGGGAAATGTTGATTTTGCAGACAAGGTATATCAAATGGTTTCACCACCGCGGGTGCTCCTGCTTGGTTTGACAACACTGATTGCCGCGGTGTACGCGATGTTCGACTTGTTGTTTCCTGGTATGGTTACCGCCGTTCCGGCATCCTTTTGGTTCGTCACTTGGGCCTTGGTCGTGTTGGCTTTTTTCTTTGCCGTTCCACGATCCTTCTATAGCCTCAAGACCCTGAATGCCGTAGCAAGCCTCCCCAAAGCATTCGCCCTGATGTTCTTTTCGTTGTTCAAACTGAAAGGGGCGAATAAGAAATTCATCCACACCCAACACGGAACCGTAAACACCTGAACGAACATGAGAATCGGAATCGAAGGACAACGGCTTTTTAGAAAAAAGAAGCATGGTATGGACATGGTCGCCCTAGAGCTGATCAAGAACCTACAACGTATCGACCATCATAACGAATATGTGGTTTTCGTCAAACCCGACGAAGACGATACCTGCATCCCTGAAGCGCCGAATTTCAAGGTGGTCGAACTGACTTCCAAATTCGGGTATCCCGGATGGGAACAGATCGAGCTTCCTAAAGCCGCCTATCGGGAAAAATGTGATGTGTTGCATTGTACGAGCAATACCGGTCCGCTTTTTTGTAAGGTCCCTTTAGTGACCACCCTGCACGATATCATTTATCTTGAAAGCATCAGTATTTTCAAAAAAGCCGGAACCTGGTATCAGAAACTGGGCAATATGTACCGGCGCTATTTCGTACCCCCGGTCATCAAGAAAAGTAAAAAGGTCATTACGGTTTCGAACTATGAAAAACACCGGATCAACAAGTATTTCGGATTTCAAGACGATCGTCTGACCGCCATTTACAACGGGGTCGGCGCCCATTTTGAGAAAGTCACCCATGCCGCGACCCTCGCAGCGATAAAAAAAGAATTCAACCTGCCCGAACGTTTCTTTTTCTTTTTGGGGAATACAGACCCTAAAAAGAATACCAAAGGGGTGTTGCAGGCCTTTGCCGATTTCGATGCGCGCTATCCTGGCAATTATCAATTGGTGATGTTGGATTACGATGAATCGGAATTGGCCAAATTGCTCGCTGGGATCGGTGTGCCCCAATTGCGTGATTCGATCCATTTGACCGGTTATGTGCCGAACGAAAAACTACCGGCAATCATCAGCCAATCCCAGGTATTCCTATATCCATCACTCCGAGAGAGTTTTGGAATCCCGATTCTGGAAGGGATGGCGTGTGGGGTGCCGGTCATCACTTCGAACACTTCTTCGATGCCTGAAGTAGCCGGCGAGGGAACTGCTTTGATCGTGGATCCTTTCGATCCCAAGGCGATTACCCAAGCCATGTGTGATTTGATAGAAGACAAGATTTTGGCCGATTTGCTGGTCGAAAAGGGCATCGAGCGGGCCAAGGAATTTTCGTGGAAGGCGATGGCAACCAATGTTCTCGAACTCTATGAATCGGTCTATAACGAAATTCTGGAAACATCATGATACAGGGGCGTGACATCATTGTAATGGGCATTCAAGCCTGGGATATCCAAATCGGTAGTAATTGTAAGAACATCGCCACCCAAATGGCGAAACATAACCGGGTACTCTACGTGAATCCACCCATGGACCGGGTTTCGAGGTATCGAGAACGGCATACGGAAAAGATCAAGAAACGCTTGGCCATTAAAAAGGGCCATTCGGATGATTTGGTCGAATTGGGCGATACGTTCTGGAACCTGTATCCGAAAACCATGACCGAGTCGATCAATTTCATCAAGAACAAAGAGGTATTCGATTTTTTCAATTATTTGAATGCCAAGCGTTTCACCAAGGATATTCGCTCGGCTATCGAACGGTTGGGCTTTACGGACTTTATTGTATTCAATGACAGTTCGATGTTCCTTGGCCAACACATTCGCGATCTACTGCGCCCATCATGTTATGTATATTACATGCGCGACTATCTGACTAAAAACCCCTATTGGCGAAAAAACGGGGTGCGGTTAGAGCCCAGATTGATCCAAGATGCCGACTGCGTGGTCAACAATTCAACCCTTTATACGGAATATGGCAAACAGTTTACCGAGCATTCGTATATGGTCGGTCAAGGTTGTGACACGACCTTGTTCAATGATGAGCTACGTAACATCGGGATTCCGGCCGATCTGGAAAAAATACCAGGACCGATTATTGGCTATGTCGGCTTTTTGAGTAGCCGTCGTTTGAGTATTGACATCTTGGTCCATATCGCCAAGGCACGTGCTGACTGGAGCATCGTTCTAGTTGGCCCTGAAGACGACGCCTTCAATACTTCGGAGCTGCATGAAATCGACAACGTTTACTTTTTAGGAAGCCGTGATGCTTCCGAACTACCCAATTATATCAAAGGTTTCGATGTGGCGATAAATCCGCAGCTGATCAACGATGCTACGATGGGAAATTACCCCAGAAAAATCGACGAGTACTTGGCCATGGGAAAGCCTACGGTAGCTTCGGCGACGAAGGCCATGGAATATTTCGAGGCCCATACCTATCTCGGTAGAACCCCCGAAGATTACGTCTTGTTGATCGATAAGGCCTTAAAAGAAGACTCAACTACACTGCAAAAGCATCGAAAAGCCTTTGGGCTATCGCACAGTTGGGAGAACAATGTGAATGAAATCTATAACTGCATTAACAGGGTAACCCCCGCTTCGGCCTAAAACAATGGTTATGGGAATAGTAGCTAAGATCAAATCGAATCCGAAATTGAAGCAATGGGCCCTATTGGCCATTGCACCCAAACGAAACCCCCGACCACGGTTATGGGTACGTTGGTTTTTGAATCCATTGAAACATAAGAAAGGTAAAGGCGCGGTCGTACGTCGTCGAAGCAGGATTGATGTTTTCCCGTGGAAACGGTTTGAGATCGGTTCCTTGACTACTATTGAGAGTTTTTGTACGGTCAATAACGGATCCGGCGATGTACTGCTCGGTGACCGGGTCAGGGTCGGTATCGGCAGTGTGATCATCGGACCGGTGACCATGGGGCACGGATCTGGACTCGGGCAACACGTATTCGTCTCCGGATTCAACCATGGCCATGCCGATGGCAGCAAGAATTCGAGTGAACAGCCCTTGGATATACGTCCTACCGTGATTGAAGATGAAGCCCATATCGGGGCCAACTCCGTGGTTTTGGCCGGAGTGACCATTGGAAAAAGGTGCCAGATCGGTGCAGGTAGTGTGGTCACCAAAGACATTCCTCCCTTCTCCATAGCAGTGGGTAATCCGGCTAAGGTGATCAAGCAATTCAACCACCACACAGGAGCGTGGGAGCGTGTAGCTACGAAAAAAGTGGTAACGGTTTAAAAGAACGATTATGAAGGCATTACAGGTATTTTTTTGGATAGCATTGTTCCTTATTTTCTATTCCTATCTCGGATATGGCTTGTTGCTTTTCGCGATCATTAAGATCAGAAGGGCCTTAGGTCTGGGTAAGCCCTTTGAAGGGAATGAGGAGTATGAACCCGAGGTGACTTTATTCGTCGCCGCCTATAATGAAAAAGACTACTTAAAAGCGAAGATCGAAAACTCACGTAGCCTGAGATATCCTAAAGACAAGGTCACCCAACTTTGGGTCACCGATGGTTCTGATGACGGCACGCCTGAACTCCTCAAGGCCTATGAAGACGTTGAGGTATTACACGAGTCGGCTCGAAACGGAAAGATCGCCGCTATGAACCGGGGCATGCGCTTCGTAAAGACACCCATCGTCATTTTCTCTGATGGCAATACCGATTTGGGAACCGAATCGATCCAAGAAATCGTAAAACTTTTCCGCAATCCGAATGTAGGTTGTGTTTCAGGCGAAAAGCGGATCTATGCCAAAGAGGCCGATAGTGCGGCCGGTGCCGGCGAAGGCATGTATTGGCGCTATGAGTCACAATTGAAAAAATGGGATGCCGAACTGTATTCGGTGGTCGGTGCGGCCGGTGAGCTACTCGCGATCCGTACCGAGTTGTGGCAAGAAGTCGAAAAAGATACCTTACTTGATGATTTCATTGTATCCTTACGGGTGGCCATGCAAGGGTTCACCATCCAATATAACCCAGAGGCCTATGCCATTGAAAACGCATCGGCGAACGTAAAGGAAGAACTGAAACGGAAAATCCGAATTTCAGCAGGTGGTATCCAATCGGTAGTACGATTGGCGCCTTTATTGAATCCGTTCAAATATGGTACCCTGTCGTTTCAATACGTTTCACATCGGGTGTTACGGTGGACATTGACCCCCTTATTGTTGCTATTGATCATTCCGGCCAATTTGATTTTGGCTTTGGATGAAGGGCTTTTTTCATTCGGGATTTTTAGTCTGTTGTTTTGGGGCCAAGTGTTGTTTTACACTGCAGCTTTGACCGGTTGGTTTTTGGAAAACCGATCGATACGGCTGAAGGTCTTGTTCATTCCGTACTACTTTTTCATCATGAACCTCTCGGTATTTTTAGGATTCGGCCGCTATTTGAAAGGTAACCAATCGGTGAATTGGGAGCGGGCCAAGCGTAGCGAAGCACCGACCGAGGCTGTGGTTTAGGCTGAAACCTTTTCACCCACCGGAAGGTCGAAATAGAAGGTGCTTCCTTTTCCCACCGTGCTTTTGATTTTTAGTTGCCCCCCGTTCTTATTGACGAAATTTTGGCAAAGTACGAGTCCGAGACCCGTTCCTGGTTCTTTTTCGGTGCCCAATTTGCTGAAGTGTTCGTTCGGGTTCAAAATCTTCGGTATGTCTTCTTTCGGGATCCCTTCCCCATTATCCTCCACTTCGACGACCATTCGCTCGTTTGATTCCGATGCCTTGATGCATATCCTACCGTCGACAGGCGTGAATTTGATGGCGTTGGAAACCAAATTTCGGAGCACCGTCTTGACCGTATTCAAGTCGGCATGGACAAAGGTATGTTCGGGCACCTCGTTGATCAAAATGATTTTCTTGTGTTCACTACCCAATTTCAATAAGCGAAAAGTCTGTTCGACGATATCGTTCAAATCAAGGTTTTCCGGAATGACCTGTATTTGACCACTTTCCGCTTTGGCCCAGCCCAAGAGGTTCTGTAGCAGGTTCAAGGCCTCATCCATCGTTTTGAGCAGTTCGTAGACCGTTTCATCCACAAAGCCATCGGCCTTGGAATCGATGATCCCACGCATGATAAAATCCATTTTCAATTTTGCGGCACTCAAGGGAGAGCGAAGGTCGTGCCCGATGATCGAGAACATACGATCTTTCAAGGCATTCGACTGCCGAAGGTTTTCGGCTTGACGTTCGATTTTGTTTTTGGCCCGCCGTAACTCGACATGGGCCTCTATACGGGCGATAAGCTCTTGCTCGTTGAAGGGTTTGGTGACGTAATCTACGCCCCCAACTTCGAAACCCTTGACCTTGTCTTTGACCCCGACCTTTCCGGTCAGGAAAATAACGGGAATGTCTTGATAGGCCTCGAACGATTTCAACTTTTGACACAGCTCGAAACCTTCGATTCGGGGCATGATCACATCGAGAAGGATCAAGTCGGGCTTTTTCTCCTCCAACAACTTGAAAAAAAGCTCATCATCGCTGGTGCCCTTGAATTCGAACTCATTCCGTTCTAAAATAAATCGAATGAGTTCTAAATTCAACTGTTCGTCGTCAACGGCTAGGATGTATGGACGTGCGCTTTCTTTTTTTGTCATTGGTCGGT
This sequence comes from Flavobacteriaceae bacterium, assembly GCA_013214065.1. Classification (GTDB taxonomy): domain Bacteria; phylum Bacteroidota; class Bacteroidia; order Flavobacteriales; family Flavobacteriaceae; genus Flagellimonas_B; species Flagellimonas_B algarum. The sequence continues at coordinate 15,838 of JABSPK010000011.1, read as the reverse complement.
GCTAACCCTACACTAAAGTAAGAAAAAGTTTCATGATGATTTTGTATATTCTGTATATTCCTATATGGCCTGTTAAACTATTGGCATTTTAACGCGGAAAAGAGTATATTCTATGATTCTACCACCAAAAACATATCTTTCACAACAATAATTAAGGCAAACATCAAAGTAGGATTATATTTACAAAAAAAGTAATAGTAAACTTAAAATTGGGGTATGACACACGTTTTGGTAACTGGAGGGGCCGGTTTTATAGGGTCCAACTTCGTGCCTTATTTCCTAGAGTCCAACTCAAACATCCATTTGGTAAATCTCGATGCATTGACCTACGCCGGTGACTTGGCGAATCTTAAGGAGATCGAAGGTCATAGCCGATATACCTTTATAGAAGGTGATATTTGCGATCGTGAATTGATAGAAAAGATCTTCAAGACCTATGATATCAAAGGGGTGATCCATTTCGCCGCCGAATCACACGTCGACAATTCCATTACCAATCCGGATGCGTTTATGCAGACGAACATCCTTGGTACGTTCAATTTGATCGATGTGGCCAAAAAGCATTGGATGGTCGGTCCGGGTATCTACAAAGAGGCCTACAGCGATTCAAGGTTCCACCACGTATCGACCGACGAGGTCTATGGTACATTGGGCGAAGAAGGCTTGTTCATGGAAACGACGCCTTACGCACCCAATAGCCCCTACAGTGCGTCGAAGGCTTCTTCCGATTTCATCGTAAGAAGTTATCACCATACCTATGGAATGGATGTGGTCACGACCAATTGTTCGAACAATTACGGTCCGAAACAGCACGACGAAAAGCTGATACCGACGATCATACGAAAGGCATTGGCCCTGGAACCGATACCGATTTACGGTGATGGTTCGAACATCAGGGATTGGCTGTACGTATTAGATCATTGTAAAGGGATCGCTTTGGCTTACGCCAATGGGGTTTCTGGGGAAACCTATAACATCGGTGGTCGCAACGAAAGGAACAACCTATACATTGCGAAAACGGTCTGTGAGCTATTGGATGCGAAAAACCCACGTTCTGACGGTGAATCCTACCAAGCCTTGATCACTTATGTCAAGGATCGCGCCGGACATGATTTCAGATATGCCATCGATGCAACGAAAATCGAGAACGAACTGGGCTGGAAAGCCGATGAGAATTTTGAAACTGGTATCGCCAAGACCATCGATTGGTATTTGGCCCGTTACGTTGCGAAAGAACGATCGGGATTGGCTTAAGAATTTAAAACCTACTTAATTGACATGAAAGGAATTATACTGGCAGGTGGATCGGGCACCCGATTACATCCATTGACACTGGCGGTGAGCAAGCAACTGATGCCTGTTTACGATAAGCCGATGATCTATTATCCGCTGTCCACTTTATTGGAGTCGGGTATATGGGAAATCTTGATCATTTCGACACCGCACGACCTACCGCTCTTCCAAAAGTTATTGGGGGATGGTAGAAAATACGGATGTCGCTTTGAATATGCCGTGCAGGCAGAACCCAATGGTCTGGCCGAGGCCTTTATCATCGGCGCCGATTTTATCGGTAAGGACAAGGTAGCCTTGATATTGGGCGACAATATTTTTTACGGTACCGGACTTGAAAACCTATTGCAATCGAACAACGATCCCGATGGGGGCATCATTTATGCCTATCACGTAAACGATCCCGAGCGCTATGGGGTAGTCGAGTTCGATGATAAGGGCAAGGCGATTTCCATTGAGGAAAAGCCACGGAACCCGAAGTCGAATTATGCGGTGCCCGGAATCTATTTCTACGATAATGATGTCGTTGACATCGCGAGGAACATCCAGCCTAGTGCCCGTGGCGAACTGGAGATTACGGATATCAACCAAGAATACCTCAGAAGGGGTAAATTGAAAGTCAGCATCATGGATCGTGGAACGGCCTGGTTGGATACAGGTACTTTTGCTTCCTTGATGCAGGCCGCCCAATTCGTTCAGGTCATTGAAGAACGTCAGGGACTCAAGATCGGGGCGATTGAATCATCGGCCTATAAAATGGGGTATATTGCGAAAAACCAGTTCAGGAAACTGACCGAACCCTATATCAAAAGCGGATATAGTAAACGATTGCTTGAAGTATTGTAAAAATGGAAATAAGAGAAACCGAAATACAGGGCTGTTTTATTCTCGAACCTAAGGTTTTTGAGGATGAACGCGGCTATTTCTTCGAAAGTTACAACCAAGAGCAGTTTGAATTGCAGACCGGTGCCAAGCCTTTTTTCGTGCAGGACAATCAATCAAGATCGTCACGCGGGGTGCTCAGGGGACTGCATTTTCAGCAAGGAGAACACGCCCAAGCCAAATTGGTATGTGTTCTTGACGGAGAGGTATTGGATGTGGCCGTGGATATTCGACCCAACTCGAAGACGTTTGGGGCGGTCGTCAGGACGCATTTGTCTTCTGATAACAAAAAACAGATGTTCATACCTCGGGGCTGTGCCCATGGCTTTGTGACTTTGAGTGAAAGCGCCATTTTTTTCTACAAATGTGACAACTTCTACAATAAAACGGCTGAAGGGGGCATTATATATAACGATTCGGCCTTCGGTATTGATTGGATATTGCAAGACAAGGAACTGATCATTTCGGCCAAGGATAAGGTACTGCCTACCTTTGCGGAGGCCGTTCCTAATTTTTAAACACCACCTATGAATATTCTTGTTACAGGCGCCTCTGGCCAATTGGGAAGCACGATCAAAACCTTGGCGGCCGATGCCGATAAGGGGTTGAATTTCGTCTTTATGTCATCTTCCGATCTCGACATCACCGATTTCGATGCCGTACATGAGGCCCTGACGGCCAAGCATTACGCGTATTGCATCAACTGTGCTGCCTTTACCGGGGTCGATCAAGCGGAAAGTGATACCGAACTTGCCCAAAAAGTCAATGTGACCGGGGCACGTAACCTGGCCATGAACTGTAACGAGACCAGCACGGTATTGATCCATATTTCTACCGATTTCGTTTTCGACGGTTACTTGAACGTGCCGTATAAAGAAGAAGATATCGCGAGGCCCATTGGTTTCTATGGAGATACGAAGTACAAGGGCGAACGTGCCATCATCAATAACCTTGAAGAACACTTCATCATTCGAACATCTTGGTTGTATTCCGAACACGGACACAATTTCATGAAGACCATGATCCGTTTGGGCCAAGAGCGCGATGAACTCTCCGTGGTCTATGATCAGGTGGGCACGCCGACCTATGCCCATGACCTAGCCAACGTTTTACTGTACATTATCAAGGCGCATAGCATCGACTATGGGGTCTACAACTACAGCAACGAAGGGGTGGCCAGCTGGTATGATTTCGCCAAAGCCATTTTTGATGGTCAAGGCATCGAGGTCGATCTGAAGCCTATCCGTTCCGAGGCTTTTCCGACGCCAGCCGAGCGGCCTAAGTTCAGTGTTCTGGATAAGGAAAAAATCAAGAACACCTTCAATCTGTACATCCCGCATTGGCGAGATAGTCTGGCCGTGGCCTTAAAGGCCCATGCCAAACTACAGGTCTAAAGCCCTTTGACCTGAACGTCGTGGAATGCGTCTGCCTGCAACCGTAATAGTTCTTCGGCTTTTTCCTTCTTATACCGGTACAAGGCTTCTTCCGATTTGATATCGGCGTAGATGTCTTCGTTGATGGCCGCATCGGTCGATAGCAATAATTTACGTTGTTCCACTTTCTGTGTAACCCATGTGGCAACCACACTTTCGCCCTCTTCAAAGCGATAGTCGTATTCCCCTTTCGGGGCTAAGAGTTTTGCTATGATAGGTGCCGTTTCGATAGCTAGGAACAGTAAAAAGATAAAGAACGAAGGAAACCATGGTAATTTCCCCAATGCATTGATTCGGGCCATGAGTCCGTCAAAACCATCAATGACTGGTTGCGAGGCATTGACTGCGGCTTCGTAATCGGCGTTGAGCGCGGCGATCTCCGCTTCCTTGGCCGCGATTTTGTCGCCGTTGGTTTGTTTCAATGATTGTAATTCGGCCAAATAGGCATCGTGTTTTTCGCGTTTTTCGGCATAGACAGGTCCTTTGCCCAAAAGTCCGGTACCAGCGGTACCTTCCGCTTCGGAGATGTACACATCGTACAGGGCATTGGTTTCGGCCTCCTTTCTGATGATCTCCCGTTTGAGACCGGCGATTTCCTCATTCAGGGCATCCACCTTGGGGGTGTATTGCAGGGCCAATTGGTTCTGATTGGCCAAGGTCATCGCGTTTTTTTCTTCCAATAGGACTTGATTGATTTCCTTCTCGAAAATCTTCATCTCCAATGGTTTCGAAATGACAACGGCAATGATGATCGCCAGTACGATACGCGGGGCGGCCTGAAGGAGTTCACTTTTGAACGAATCCTTTTTCTTGATGGTCGAGACGATATACCGGTCCAAATTAAAAATCAGTAATCCCCATATAAAACCGAAGAAAATTGCGGTATAGACATTGTCGAAAACGGTGTACAGGGCATACCCGCTTGCAATAAAGGCCATGATCGCGGTAAAGAATACGGTAGCCCCGATACCGGCGTACTTGTTACGTTCTCCGTTAGAACAGGCTTCAAGGATTTGGGTGTCGGCCCCGGAACAAAAAATAAAAAAGCGTTGCAACATAATAGTGTTCGTTTAGGATTTGATTTTGATTCAATGTATGCCTATCGGTATTGGAAAGATCATGGAAGGTTGGTGGAGATCTTTAGCAATACGTGGGATGATGATAGGATAATGCTATTAGAACGCATTTTTTTTGGATTTGTTACAAAAAAGCCTTCAAAATGAAGGCTCTATTGTATAGATGTACGATAAGTCGGCGAATTAACCTTGCTCATTCCTTAGCAGCGATTGAACAGCTTGTTATGGCTGCATCAAAAATCTGGGCGCCCATGGAAGCTTGGTATCTATGCTTATGATTTGATCCGAATCGGTTCGGTACTGATCTTGACTACCGGCCGTTTTGAACTGGCACCTGTCGTCTCTACGTTCAATTCCTTATTCGTTTTGAGCAGCTCAATGGCCCGGTCTGATGATATCTTTTTGCCTTCGTAGTAGAAGGAGGCCCCTTTTTTGGCCATGGCCACAATATGATCCAATGGTGCTATGGGTGCCGGAGGTGGGGGAGGTGCCCCATTGTCACTGCCCGGAGCTTTTACAGCCGTGGGTGGAGGGGGCGGTGGGTCCAAGGTCGTTGCAGTATTTGGGGTTGGCGGGGGTGGGGGGGGTGGTTCGGGAAGATCCGGGAACGGTTCGGCATCGGCCTTTTGTTTATCGGTCATTACCCCATAGATATAGGTCATCGTTTTGACCTCTTGCATCGAAATACGCATATGGTCACGCGACATGCCGTTGTACTTTTTTGCTAGGGCGTTGTATGTTTTCATTTGTTCGCGGGTAGCCCCTTCTTGAATAGGGGATTTGAACACTGGGGCATCGGTCTTGATTTCGTATTGGGCGGCTTCCCCCGCTAGAGGCGTCATTCCGATGACTTCATCGCGTTGGATCAGACTATTGATCTTAAAGGCCGGTACCGTGATCTTGCCGTTGATCGATACGGGAGCTTCCCGATATGGAAGTTCGATGGCTCCATCTTCGTTTACGAGGTAAGGTCTACCATCGATTTCAATGAAGACGGCCAAATTGCCCTTTTTCGCCGCAGCGATCCGCCGAACCGACTCTAAGCGGCTCCTTATCGGGCGAAACCCTTCGACGACCCAGGCATAATCCAAGTTGCGATTGGTCGAGAGCAAGTGACTGAATTGTTCTTGTTCGGAATGCGTCTTCCGTAGACCGAAGTAATACGTCGATTGTAGGGTGCCCGGCAGCGGACCCCAGCTTTCGCGTTGTATGATGGAGCGATAGTCGTCCTTTCTGATTTCGAACTCGAATCGGATGTCCCCTTCTTTGGCAATGGATAAATCGGCCTTGAAGTATCCTTGGGCATCCGTGGTGCCTAAAAGGGCACCCGATTGGTCATAAATACCGGCATTTTTTACCGGTTCAAAGGTTTCGGTGTCCAAGACCAATCCAGCAAAAGCCATGGTCCGTTCGCCTTGGGTCACCGGAATCGGCTTTTCGGTATCGTAAAGTTCGGATACAGGTTCGGGATCTGAAGTGATTCGGGTTTCGATCTTGGTTTCACTAAATCCGTAAAGCAAGGCCAAAACTACGGGGAATACGAGCAAGCACCGGAGGTACATCGATTTTTTAGAGGTCTGTTTTCTCATGACTGTTAAACGTTTTTTGATTGATGAATAAGTAATGGCGTTCGCCATTGTAATCGACTGATATTTTTTCTCGCTGGTTTCCGATAAAAAGGATAGCAAGGTGTTTTGATAGGTTTTGGTCGGGATGCGCTGATTGAGCACGGCGTTATCGGCCAAGAATTCATGGTTGAGTTTGATGTTCTTTTTGAATAGATAGAACAACGGGTTGAACCAAAAGAGCAACTGTAGGATTTCAATGAATACCACATCGATGCTGTGCAGTTGTTTGGCGTGCGTTTCCTCATGGATAATGACCGCTTTGGGGATCTCCTTTTGTTGAACCGCTTTTTGGTTCAAAAAGATATACTTGAAAAAAGTGTGTGGCGGCAGCTGTTCGCGTAAAAGCACCCTGATGATGGCATGCTGTCTCGCTTTGGGGTTGTTCCGTATCCGGGATACGATCTGCCAGAGGTGTTTGCCGAACCTGAAACCGAAAACCACCAAACCCAAGGCGTACAAGCTGCCCAACAACAGAGGCCAATTGATCACATCCATATCGGTGGCGACCGCTCCGACTTGTGAAACTCCCGGTTCTAGTATCGGTGCCGCTTCTACGATGGTCGTTGCGGTTGGCGTTTCTTCGACATATTCGGTAAACACGATGGTTGGGATGGTCAAAGAAGCCACCAAAGCCCCGAGCAGGAAAAAGCGTTTAAAATGATGCAGGTTTTCCTTTTCCAACAAAAACTGGTAAAAGATCAGGAAAGCGACCATACAGGCAGATGATTTCAGTAGGTATTCCAACATCTTATTTGTTTTTGATTTGTTCGTCGATCAGTTGTTTCAGTTGCTCCAGTTCTTCCTTGCTCAAATCGGTTTCTTTGGTAAAGAAAGAAGCGAACTGGCTGGCACTGTCATTGAAGAAGTTTTTGATGAGCCCATTCACATGCTTCGCGAAATAGTCCTTTTTTTTGACCAGCGGGTAGTACTCCCGTGAACGACCGTAGCTCGTATAGGCCACGAATCCCTTATCGGCCATTCGTTTCAATAGGGTGGCAACCGTGGTCGTAGCCGGTTTGGGGTCGTCATAAGCCTCCAAAAGGTCTTTCATAAAGGCCTTCTTTTGCCTCCACAATAAATTCATCAACTCTTCTTCCGATTTTGATAATTGCATATTCTACATTTCTAGAATTAACTCTACAAATATAGAATAAATATTTAAACTCTACAACTGTAGAGTAATTTTTTTTCAAAAAAGGGTGCTTTATCGGCTCAGTTCGGTGTAATACTGATAGAAATACGGGATGGTCTCGATGCCTTTCAAGAAGTTCCATACCCCGAAATGTTCGTTCGGGGAGTGAATAGCGTCGCTATCAAGGCCAAAGCCCATTAAAATGGTTTTACTGTTCAAGACCTGTTCGAATAGGGCTACGATCGGAATGCTCCCTCCGGTTCGTTCTGGAACCGGGACTTTTCCGAAGGTTTTTTCGTAAGCCATGGCGGCCGCTTTATAACCCACGCTGGTGGTCGGCGTTACATACGGCAAACCACCATGGTGCGGGGTCACCTTTACTTTGACCCCGGCCGGCGCAATGGCCTCGAAATGGTCGGCGAACAGCTTGGTGATCTCATCGGGATCCTGATCCGGTACCAAGCGCATCGAAATCTTGGCATAGGCTTTACTGGCGATGACCGTTTTCGCCCCTTCGCCCGTATACCCGCCCCAAATACCGTTTACATCGAGTGTCGGACGTATCGAATACCGCTCAGCGGTCGAGTACCCCGCTTCACCATAGACATCGCCGATATCCAAAGCCGCCTTGTAATTTTCTAAATTGAAGGGAGCTTCGGCCATATGGGCCCGGTCTGCATCGGTCAATTCTTCGACCTTGTCATAAAATCCGGGAATGGTGATGTGGTTGTTTTCATCATGGAGGGAGGCGATCATTTTCGAAAGGATGTTGATCGGGTTCGGTACCGCACCCCCATAGATTCCGGAGTGCAGGTCACGGTTTGGCCCCGTAACCTCGACTTCCACATAACTTAGCCCGCGAAGTCCGGTAGTAATGGACGGGATGTCGTTGGCGATCATTCCGGTATCGGAAATCAAGATGATATCATTGGCCAACTTTTCCTTATGGTCCTCCAAAAAATCGGCAAGGCTATCACTGCCAACTTCTTCTTCCCCTTCGATCATGAATTTCACGTTGCAGGGAAGACGATCGTTTTTGATCATGTATTCGACGGCCTTGACGTGCATGTACATTTGCCCTTTGTCATCACAGGCCCCTCTTGCGAAAATGGCCCCATCAGGGTGCAATTCGGTCGTTTTGATGATCGGTTCGAATGGCGGAGATTCCCAAAGGTCCATCGGATCGGGAGGTTGCACGTCATAGTGGCCATAGACCAGGATGGTCGGTAATGCCGAATCGATGATTTTGTCGCCGTATACCACGGGATATCCTTTGGTCTCACAGATTTCGGTATGCTCACAGCCTGCTTCGTCAAGTGCGCGTTTAACGGCTTCGGCCGTGTTGATAACGTCTTGCGAATAGGCCGTATCGGCACTGATCGAGGGTAATTTGAGTAAATCGATCAATTCATTGACGAACCGATCTTTGTTTGCGTTGATGTAATCGTTGATTTCTTGCATGTTATGATAAACTGGAAGACTAAAAGTACTAAAAAGAAGTTTTTGGAACAGGCCCGGGTGACAATTGAAAAATTCAAGTATATTTGCAACCCGATTTCAACGAAATCCGCGGGTGTGGTGGAATTGGTAGACACGCTAGACTTAGGAATTAAACAAGAAAAGTTCATTAAAATTTTGAAAAAGCGGCTGTGATGGAATTGGTAGACATGCCAGACTTAGGATCTGGTGCCGCGAGGCGTGGGGGTTCGACTCCCTTCAGCCGCACTTTTTCAAAGTTTTCTTAATAATAAAAAGGCTCTCAGATTTGAGAGCCTTTTTTGTTTGGGTACAACATAGGTACAACAATTCATCTTACTTTTTATCTAAATACTAAGTTGAATACAATTGTATTGAATCAGGGTTAAAATCTATTGGTAGGTTCCGTATGGGTTTGCTAGGTATCATAAATGGTTCGTTTTATAAGACTACTGACAATTTTGACTCTAGGCAAATGGAACCACTTTTCAAAGGTTTCATTCTTGCTTTCGATGCTTAATTTTTTACTTTTATTTTTATCCTATCCTCGGTCATATTCGAAAATTCATCTTCCGCGGTAAAAATCAATTCGAAATTCCCCTCCTGAGTTGGTAATCCTGATAACTTCATTCTTTCACTTTCAAATTCCAACCAGTCCAATTCATTTTGATTAATACTCAAGGTTAATTCTTCGTCGTCTATATCTTTAAAATAATCTACGGGAATTTGCACTTCAAGTTGCTCGCCAACTTGTAATGTAATATCAGAAAGGGGATTGTAAACAAAAGGCTTAAATACTTTTGAAGTATTTACCCAATAAATATCCGATTCAATTAAGTTGAATCCCTCAGTTTCCAGGCGAGTGAAAAATAAAAATTTATTGTCGACACTTACAAATGGCCTTCGCTCCCAATCCGCAGTGTTAATCGTTGTATCCAATAATCTTGGTTTAGTCCAATTTCCATTGGATTCTCTATAACTAATAAATAAATCTGGAGGGTTGTCATCTGCTACATATCTGCTAAAAACCATATAATTCTCATCAGGGGAAATAAAAACACTCTCTTCATCTCGCTCGGTACTAACGGAATCAATACGTTCAGCATTTAAATACTCTCCGTTATCCAGTTTTGAAAAATATAAATCGGCCAATCCATTTCCGTTTCGGTTGGATGAAAAATAAATTGTGCCGTCAGATGTGATACAAGCCATGGATTCCCTGGCTATTGAACTAATGGGGGCTTCTATTTTTTTTGGATTATCCCAGAGATTATTTTTCTTGGTTATAACCCAAATATTGGTAAGATAATTATCGGTTTCGGAGCTACTTTTTGCAAATAATATGGATTTTCCATCCGGCGAAAAATATGGGAGAAATACACTTTCATCTTTTAGAGGATCAAAAACAATTGGTTTTGTCCAATTTTTATCACCCATTTTAGAATGAAATATCTTACCGCTAAAATCTTCTTTATTCAGTACTCCGAACACTAATTCTTCATTGTCTGGTGTGAATGAAATACCGTGCTCCAACCTGCCCTTTATCGAAATTATATCCGGTGCAAAGATCGTAGGAATGGAATCGGGATAGTTCTGTTCAAAAACATCGGTTGATTTAGGTCGTTGCTTACAGCTTATCAGTATGAGAATTAGAACTAATGGGAAAAAGAATTTAATCATTAAAGTGCAAATTAGTTATACTTCCTTAGGTTGTTGAAAACATAGGGGGGATATAAATAGCTATTGAATTTTTAAATTCTTAAAACTGCCTTTTGAGTAGTTCCCTACCCAAAATGCAATTTTACTTGAAGAAATAGTCGGTAGTCTTTTGACCTGCATTAATAATTTTCCAGAATTATCCTTAACAATAACGCTATTCTTTTCGACGGTTAGTGAAATCGAAAACCAATCATTTGGCGAAGGCGGGTTGATGAATTCGGCTTCAAACTCACCTGTATTTTCATTCCGTAACCTATACCAAGGATAGTTTGGCTCAAAAATGTACTGAATTCCATGTTCAAGTCTAGTCTTATCGGGAGATTTGAAATTAAACGGTCGGAAATAAACAGCCTCATAAGTAGAATCATTTTGGATGTTGAATGCAATCCCAACAAAGCTACTACCGGGATTATTCTCTCCTTTTATATCTAATTCAATTGTACCCGTTTGAAAGTATACATCATTCAAAATAGCCATACCATTTCCTTCCGCTGCATTTAGTTCTAGTACACCTTCCGTGAAGAATGCTTCTCGGTTAACACTTCGAACGCTTTCCTCGGTCGGGATTATGGATTTCTGCGCACTGCATCCCGTTAAGAAAAGAGAGCATATACTACCCATCAAATAGTACTTAATTTTAATGCCTGATTTCATAATTTCATAATTTTCAACACTTAAATTTAGATTTTCAAATAATTACGTTGCTATATTCTAAAATTCATTGTCGTACAAATTCGTACAACTCTGTAATCAGCAGTAAATGAGTCAATTGGAAAAAACAGAAAAGAACCAAGCCCTCCAAGTATGTCTTGCCATAATCGAAAAAAAGCTTGGTTGGGGGAAAAGTAGCGAATGGTCTTCCTATGATTTTGAAAAGTTAAGCGAAAAAATTCATCAAGGAACAGGTATGAAATTAAGTGCAAACACTTTGAAAAGGGTTTGGGGAAGACTCAATTATTCATCCGACCCTAGCACTACTACTTTAAATATTTTAGCTCAATATATTGAATATGACGATTGGCGCGATTTCATAACTAGAAAGGAGAACAAAAAAAAACAGACAGCCCCTACAATCAGTTTAAAAAAAACCTTCTTGTTTATTGTTGCGATTTTAATATTTCTACCTCTATTGTATGTTCTCCTTAACGGGAGCTCCTTTGTCGAAAAAGAGTTTAAATCGTCAGACTTCAGCTTTTCTAGTAAAAAAATTTCCAATGGTATACCTAACTCTGTTGTTTTTGAATATGGAATTCCTTCATATATTGAAAAAGGAGATAAAATAGAAATACAACAGAGTTGGGATGAGAAAAAACGACATGCCGTATCGAATATTGATAGTATTGCGACATCCATATATTACAGCCCTGGATATTTCATGGCCAAACTTGTGGTCAATGACATTATAGTAAAAGAGCATGGCCTTCTCATTCCTTCCAACGGATGGCTGGGTATTTTGGGAAAAGGGAAGTCCGCAAGTTATCTAAATGAAAACGACATTGTTTTCAATGACAGGATAGCAATATCTGATAGTATTCTTGAAAAAGGGTCATTTGACGACAAAGTGAATCAAGGGTCAAAACGGATATATTTTATAGAAAATTTTAAAGACCTTTATATTGATGATTTTACTATCGATATGGTGGTTAGAAACACTGGACAGAAACCCTGTCAGACTGCGAGCCTAACGGTTTATTGCGAAGGTCAGGTAATTCTTGTTCCTCTGACCTCCAAAGGTTGCATATCAGAAATTGATTTACTTGTCCCTGATAAACTAATTTCTGGAAAGAGTAACGATTTGTCAAATTTTGGTGTAAACATGAATGAGGATATATCAATAAAATTGGCATCATTAAATGGTCAACTTTTAATACATATAAATGATATGCTGGCTTATTCAATAAAACTTGAAAAAAATGATTTGCGCAGTATTTCCGGAATTCGCTATGAGTTTGAGGGTTCCGGTCGTATCAATAAGATTATTATAAGAAATAAAGAGCAAGTCTTCCTATCCAAACCCTCTTTAGAGCCAAATGCTAAAAGCTAAGAAAGAGTCATGCATTGAGCATCAAAAAATGGCGAATCAATGAAAAGATTTGTTGAGAGGTAGAATCTATTAGAAACGTTCCTTGTGCGGAACTTAAGTAAAGATGCATAATAGTTTTATCTATAATTAATTAGGGATATTTGGAGCTAAGCACAGGATTTCCTGATAAAACGGTTCTTTGAAGATTTCAGACCTGCTTAAAGCTATTTTTGAGGCTATGTTTTAGATTTGTTTACCAAATTTTTGGGCTTTCGAGGTGTAGATTCCGAAAAATATCCATCACCATCGAATTTCAGTCTTCTTGTTAATTACCTATTTTTCCTGAGAAAGTACTCCTTGTCAGTGCCGAAGTTTTGCTCTAGCTCTGTCACGCTCTTCTTTCTTATCATCCAGTCAAAAAGTACCTAATGGTCGTGATGGCAAAGATGATATCTTCCGTCTTGGTCTTGAACAGCGGCTGTACAGGCCCTAGTTGAAATTGTCAAAAGAGAGGTGCTTGACGAAACTGATGCCGTCCACTAAAGGTTTGTTGATCTTTGTCCAGAACTCAACGGACTTGACCTCTTCACCCCTTTTATGGGGCATATTTATGTTCTGTAAAGGTTGGCGATGCCTCCCTTGGGCCTGGTGCCTTTGTAGCACAGCTGCGACTTTTCCCTTGGTACGGTGGGTGTTGCCATTATTTTATAAGCTTATCGAAGTTATAGCTTATCTTATGTTTCCTGTAGTGTTTTTAACTCTGCTAAGGTCTTTTCTAATTTTGTTGATAATTCTTTTTCCAAACCTAGTAAATCCGATGTCATTAATCTGATTGTGCCTATAAGGTCAGCTATTTTCATTGATGTATTTATTCCGATAGCCTTGTTTAATATAGATGTTCCAAAATCAACATAAACATCTTGAAAGTAATAAACATCAGATAATTTTTGGACTAACTCAATGTCGAACTCTTTTATCAATCCACTAGTCTTGGCGGTCTCAAATGCTGTTTTCTGAAGTCTGGCAAAATTGAAACCTGTCCAACCCTTAATTTCTATACGTTTAAACTCAGCTTCTGTAAAACTTGAATACAATTCCTTTTCACTTAAAGTAGGAACTATACTGTCCATTTCGGTTCTAATATTTTTGTGATACGATATATGGTCTTCTAGTAATTTCTTATTTAGTTCTAACTCTTTAATAATAAGATTCAGTGATTTTTGTTTTTCTATTTTTGTTTTATTGTCGGCGTTAACATTGCTATAATAAACTCCTAGAAAGACTCCAAAAGCAACAATAATAATTTCGACAAAATATTTTAAAATACTTTTTAATGTTTTGTTCATTTCTATTTTAGAGTATCTTCATTAAAAACTACACAATGGTAGCTGCTGTGAGTAGTTGAGTGGATTTCGCACTTAACATAGCAATTACACCCCTAACTGAATTTCCGCGAGGATTTTCACAAGTTGGCAAGAACCGACAATTACTAATAACTCCATCTTAAGTTTGATTCTGACTAAATTAAAGCATAAATCAAATACTTACTAAGCTTGTTTTATGAAGTCAAACCTAGGCGAATTTTCCGAAAGAATTTTTTCATAGGCTATGGTCATTAAATTGAAATATTTTTATTTACTAAAATTAGGATGTGTACCTATTGTTCATAGTCAACAAATATGAATTGTTGACTATGAACTATCAGGCGTTTGAGGAGTTTTTCAATCCGTCAATGTAAATTGATTTACATTTTTTAAGAAGCCACTATCCATTTTAAGACTTTCCTTCTGAAAAGCCTTGAAGTCCTCTTTTGTTTCCCATTGTGTAATCGCCATAAAATCTGGATTGTAGACATAGCCCTCAGGTGATTTCCCATTGACCAACTCCATTTTTAGAGTACCATTGGTTTTTTTTACAGCTTGCTTCCATTGGATTAAAAATTCAGCAAAATCTGCTTTTGTACTTCCTTTTTTGAAACAGGCGGTGGCTACGATAACTTTTTCCCTGTCCAATTGAATTGAGTAATCTTTCGGAAGTTCATAGTAGGTTAGGTTAAAAATTGACCAGATTTTTTTCCGCATGTCATGAAAATTAGAAACGCGCCCTTCGATTTCATCTAGAAATTTTTCCCTTAAAGCACGACTTGTCCATTTGGCCAGAATCAAATTTTGAGGTTCATAATTGCCTTGAATGATTTCTCTTATCTTAAACCCGGGTAGTGGGGAAAAGCCCATTTCTGTTGCCACGGGGAATGCTGTTTGCCGGTACTCTTTAAAAGTTTCTTGGGTCCCTTCCTTAGTTGTAAGGAACAAAATATCAAAGACCTCCCCTTTCTTCAAGTCTAGGGTTACAAGATTGCCCTGTCCAAATGAAGATAATGAAACACTAAGGATAAATATGAACAATAATTTTACTCGATTTGAATTCATAATTTTAGATTTAAATAATGATTTAATGTTTACAATAAGCGATCAGCTTTAATGTTAGTTTTTCTTTTTTGACGAGCTCGCGACGATAATTTGCCACCCATACGATAGGATAATCCTAGGAATATTTGTTGGGTATCCGCAAGGAATTCACCTTCCTGAAATACCGTTCTAAAGGTTCTAAAGGCGAACCTGCGTGTTCCGAAAATATCATTGACATTTAAGCTTACACTGCCATTTCCGTTAGCAAAACCATATCGCAAACCCGCATTAGCATAATAGTTGGCCTTCAACCTATACTGCAGAATTTCTTGCGGACCGCTGTAAAACCCAAAAAGGGAAGCACTGATTTTATTGTCCAACTTAAAGTTCTGTGTCCACATGATATTGGTCAACGTGTTTTGTACCTCTACCTCTCCATCTTCAATGAATCCACGTTGCTGTCTATGGTACAACTCTAAATTGATGGTATTACGCCACCAATCGGTCAATCTTATGTTTCCACCCACTTCAACCCCATACGCATTGTTGCTATCAAAATTGTCATAGCTTATGTTCAGTAGGTTGGGGTCATCTTGATCGAAGATTCCAATTCGGTTTATCTCATCTTGAATATATCGATAAAAGACCCCTGAGCTAATGGAACCATTTTTAAATCGATATAGATAATTTGCTTCAATGGTATTGCTGTTCTGGGGAATTAACCCATTATTTCCCATAAACAATAGTTGTGGAGTGGTAGTTTGACTAATG
>JABSPK010000010.1 GCA_013214065.1 Flavobacteriaceae bacterium | reverse complement strand
CGGACCCCCTCTTTTCAACATCATTATCATATTTATTTTTATTGAAAAACTGTCCTAGAGATAGGGGGAATTATAGTTTATCTTGAAATGGGAAAATATGATTCAGCCTACTTTTATTTAAATAGATCGATTAACACTGAATTTGAATTTAGAGGTAACGAAGAACGTTTGCAATCTTCCCTATTTGCAGTTGAAAACCAGACCGAAAAATTAAAGCAGGATAACCTAGAAAGCGAGAATCAAAGAAAAGCCAATCGCAATTGGTTGATTGCCGCAACCCTTGCCTTACTGCTGGGTTCTGGAATTGCCGTCCTCCTTCAAAAAAACAGCACCAAAAAGCGCCAATTGGCCGAGCAAGAGGCCCTACTCAAGCAACAACGGGTCGACAACCTCTTAAAGGAGCAGGAGTTGATCAGCATCGACGCCATGATCTCCGGTCAAGAAAAAGAACGGCAACGGGTGGCCGGTGAGTTGCATGATGATCTGGGCAGCCTCATGGCGACCATTAAATTGCATTTCGATAATGCCCAGGTCGATAAAAAAGATCCGGCCATGAAAAACGCCCAAAACCTCTTGGAAAAAGCCTATCAAAAAGTGCGCGGTATCGCCCATAGCAAGAATTCAGGGGTAATGAGCGATCAAGGGTTACTGCCGGCCATCAAGAAAATGGCAAAGACCATTTCCCAAACCGACGCCCTAAAGGTCACGGTCGAAGATTTCGGTTTGGGGGAACGCATGGAGAATTCCTTGGAGCTCTCCATTTTTAGGATGATACAGGAGTTGGTGGCCAATGCCATCAAACATGCCGATGCCAGTAGCTTGAGCATCCAATTGACCCAGCACGAAGATAACCTGAACATCATTGTCGAAGACGATGGGAAAGGATTCGATAGATCACAAATGGGTAAGGCGTCATCCGGTATGGGGCTGGCCAACATCGAAAAACGCGTTGAACATTTGGAGGGCAATTTTACCATCGACAGCATAGCAGGTAAAGGCACTTCCATCTTAATCGATATCCCCGTATGATCACAATCGCCATAGCCGAAGACCACCAAGCCCTAATCGATGGGATGCTATCTTATGTGCGGTATGAAGATGATATTCAGGTATTGGGCCACGCCAATGATGGGGAGGCCCTTCTGAAACTGGTGCGCTTGAAACAACCCAAAGTGGTGCTTTGCGACATCCGAATGCCTAAAATGGATGGTATCGAGGCGACCCGGGCCATATTAAAGGAGTTTCCCCATACCAAGGTCGTGGCCTTTACGATGTTCGACCAGACCGGGGCCGTACAGCAAATGCTCAAGGCAGGTGCCCAGGGGTATATTTTAAAGAACAGCAGCCTTGACATCGTGCTAGAGGCGATACGCACCGTGGCCACGGGCAAAACGTATTACGACAAAAAAATCGTGTTGGAGCGATCCGATAAGAACAGTTCGAAAAGTGTACTGTCGAAACGTGAACGTGAAATCTTGCAACACATCGCCAAGGGCCTCACCTCGCATCAGATCGCCGACACCTTGTTTATCGGCAAGAGCACCGTTGACACCCATCGCAAGAACATGATCCGCAAATTGGGACTGAGCGGCCCTGGGGAATTGTTGCGTTATGCGGTAGAGAAGAAATATGAGTTTTAACCATCAAATACGACCTGATGAATTTACAGCAAATTGAAAACCAAAGTTCGGCCTTTTTCGAAAAGGTGAACCACCTGGCGAAATTGGAACGATTGATCGCCATCTTGTTGATTTTTACCCCATTGATCCTTTTTCTTGGGGATATGGAACACCAAACGGAATTTCGTGATAGCATCAGCAATTATTTCTTCATGCAAGACAGCTACTGGTTCGGTAGCTTGCTTACCTTGGCCGCGGCCCTCTTCATTTATAACGGGGTCCAGCATATCAGTTATCAAAAGGATGTCGAATTGGCTTCGGTGGAAAATCGTTTCGGACGCGGGTATAACGTCATTTTCGGGCTCGCGCTGTTTGGGGTTCTTTTCTTTAACCACATCGATTACGTCTGGTTGCATTATTTCTTTGCCATTGCATTCTTTGGGGGCTGTGCCCTGGCCATGTTATTGACCAAGAAAACCGGATTAAAACGGATCGGAGATGTATTGGGATTCTTGACCCTCGTGGTCTTGGGCGTCCATTTCCTATTGGAGTACGTCCTCATGAAAGGGGCCAATCCGTTTACCCTGTTGTGGGCCGAATGGGTCGGTTTGATTTTTATCGCGATTTACTTCGTGCTGGAGTCTTTCGAGCGGAATATCCGGGAAGTTCGGTATCAAGAACAAAAGCGCGCCGATAGGGGTGGGGGTGCTTCCCAGCCGTAAACCCAGGCGTTACTCCCCGTACGAAATCCGTTCTCGAATACCCCCGCTAGCTCGATGGATGATCACATCGGCCTTGTATTTTTTGGCCAAACTTTGGGCCTTGCGAATGGCGGTACTTTGCTTACGATGTTTGCTGGTGACCCGCTTGTTGCCTTCTCGGCGAACGGCCCAACCCTGTTCATAAGGAACGACATGTTGATGCCATGTACGGCCTTTTTTGCTGCGACCGGCACTATCCAAAAAGACTTCGATGAGTTCGATTAGGGTGCGCAACCACGAATTACCTTCTGCCATGGGGGTGTATTGATGGGTGTTAAGATACTAGGATTCTTGGACTTCCTTCGTTTGTAGAGCTGGAGGGATTGGCTTGCGCCCTGCCTAAGTACTCCAATGCGGCAAATAGAAAGACATAGGCATTGCCTTTGCCTTTTCGTTTTCCTCAAAACTTTGAGAAAGCCCAGTTTATCACAAAATAAAAAAGCCATCCGAATTGGATGGCTTTCTGGGTGTCGTGGAGCCGGAGGGATTCGAACCCTCGTCCAAACAAGCAATAACAATGCTTTCTACATGCTTAGTCCTGGCTTGGTTTTCGACATTCGACCGACCCAAGACGGCCTATCGAACGCTTAGCTTCTTTAGTTTAAAATCGCTAGCGAAGCCCTAACGATCCGGTGTTGACTTTTATGGTGCTCCAAAACGAATCGCCGTCAACAAGGGCTATTCAGGAACATTCAGCTTTCGCGCCTGGCGCGACTAGGCTAGGACTTACTATAATTCAGTCGATTAAGCAGCTAAAGCGTAGTTAGACTCGCCATTTAAAGGTGTGGGATATTGAATTAACGAGCATCAGTCCCATAGCTCGACATGCTTACACCGCCATTGGTCTCGCTGTCAAAACCGGTCGGCCCCAAATTTTTCAATGAACTTTTTCAGGGGGGTAAAGTTAATCAATTATCCGCCCTTGGCAGAAAAGTTTGTTTACCCCTCACGATCCCCTTATTTTCGGCAAGAATTATACCAATTTTATTTCATGAAGTTCGGAATCATAAGAGAACGGAAGAACCCCCCGGATAAACGCGTCGTGCTTTCCCCATCACTTTGCCAGACCGTCATGCAAAATCATCCTGGGGCTCAAATTATCGTTGAACCTTCACCCATTCGGGTTTTTTCCGACGATGAATATCGAGATGCAGGAATCGAGGTAGCGTCGAAAATGGAGGAATGTGATGTACTGCTTGGTGTGAAAGAGGTTCCCATCGATGCGCTGATTCCCAACAAAAAGTACTTTTTCTTTTCACATACGATTAAAAAGCAACCCTACAATCGCAATTTGCTTCGAGCCATTTTAGAGAAAAATATCGAACTCTATGACCACGAGGTCATTACCAACCAGAAAGGCCAACGATTGGTGGCTTTTGGCCGGTATGCCGGTATCGTCGGGGCATACAATGGCGTGCGGGCCTATGGTATGAAGTACGATACCTTTCAATTGCCCAAAGCCGAAACTTTGAAAGACCAACAGGCCTTGATCGATGCCTTGAACGGTATTCGATTGCCCGCGATCAAAATCTTATTGACCGGTCGCGGTCGCGTGGGCAATGGTGCCCGTGAAATGATCGATGCCATGGGCATGAAGAGGGTGGGAGTGACCGACTTTCTGAACGAAACCTATGACGAGCCGGTGTATTGCCAGATCGATGCATCGGAATACAACAAGCGCAAAGACGGGGTACGTGGCAACAAGGCGGACTTTTTCGCCAATCCTGAGGAATACCGTTCGAACTTCTTCCGTTTTGCCGAAGTGACCGATTTTTACATCGCAGGGCACTTTTACGGCGATGGTGCGCCGTATTTGTATACCCGGGAAGATGCCAAACATGCCGACTTCAACATCAAGGTCGTTGCCGATATCAGTTGTGACATTGATGGCCCGGTCGCGACTACGATTCGCCCCTCGACCATCGCGGATCCCATATATGGGTATGATCCGGAAACGGAAACGGAAATCGATTTCAAGGCCCTGAACGCCGTAGCCGTTATGGCGGTAGACAACCTACCTGCCGAGTTACCACGTGATGCCAGTGATGGTTTTGGGGATGCCTTCGCCAAATATGTGATTCCGGCTTTCTTTAATCGGGATATGGACGGCATACTCGAGCGGGCCAAAATGACCGCCGATGGCCGATTGACCCAATACTATGCCTACTTGCAAGACTATGTAGACGGCGAAGAATGAGGTTGTTCGTCCATTTTGTTTAAGCAGAAGCACTACATATTCATGAAATTGTATATATTGAAAGGCTTTTGTCCTTAAACAAAATGAAGTTTAACTGGAAGTTCCCTGGAAATCAAATGAGCGACGCGCTCAAAAAAGCCTGTATCGAGTTCGAATACGAACTCATGCCCAAAATCACCAAATTCCTTATCGAACGGTTGGATTCCGAATCTTGTGAAGACCTGGGTTGCTTTTATTTTGATGTCGATCTCGATACCAAACATATTGGCATCGGGGCGAAGACCCCTGCCGCTTATGCCACTTTGATCCAAAGGGATTTTGATGCCGAATTCAACGGTACACTGAATTCCTCGGCCTACGCCTCCTAAAGTTTTTTCTACTGTACGCCTTTATTTTAAACGCCCTATAAGGGCATGGTCAACGATTAGCCTCCTTGTTTGACCCAATGTAAGGCGCGAACCACCAACCAGAGAAAAGTGCCGAAAGCCAGCGACAACATCCAAACCTTTGGGTGACCAAGCGCCGAGAGCGCATGGATCGCGACTTGCTTGGGTTTCAAAAGCACATCCCAAGAATTGAATCTCAAGAATCGCCCTAAATACATGCCGTAACCGGTCAATAAACATATCGTAAACGTTAGGGCTCGCGCTACCTTCCCCCCGAAGCGGAGCCATAGGATGCCTTGCATATCGAGAATGGAAAGTGCCCCAAAGAAAAGTCCGGCGAGACCGAAAACGAAAACAGTAAAGAGATCAAACCATTTCCAATTCGAATGCGGGCTGTGCAGGTGTACCAAGTCGGTCATCAAATAAGGGGCATTGGGCAATAACAATAGCCAAATTATGAACAAAGGCATGCCAAAGCGCAATCTGCCATGCGCCAGTCCGTTGCGCTTGATGATTTGTCCCAGGGTATAGGGAAGCACGGCCAAAAAGAGGTTCCAGAGTAAGAAGGTATAGAATGAGGTCGAAGTGATACAGACGCGCAAAAGGATGAGCACAACGGCGAAGGCCGTGAGCGCTAACAGTGGACCGTACCGATGGTATACAAAGTGCAAGAGTCGTTTCATGGTATGCATTTAAAAAGGCCCCATCCATCGAAAGACGGGGCCGGATCTTTTATGCGGTCAGGGGCCCTTTTTGGCCCGACCAGTCTATTTTTTTCGAGGTGAACATGATGATCGCCAAAATGACGAACAATCCGATGCTACCCACCAGAAGCGCATAATTTTCAAGCTGTATGATGACGAATATGAACCCATAAAGCGCGGTCATCGATCCGAAAATGAAAAGGGGGAATTTTTTGTTTTTCAATATGGTACGTGAGTACAGACTGATGAGCAGCACCACCGAAATACCGGCGATCACATAGGCGATCAGGTAATTTTGGTGCTCCGAAATCGACAGTAGCAGGGTATAGAACATCACCAAAGCCAGCCCGATCATCAAGTATTGGAAGGGGTGGATGTCTATTTTGCTGATGATTTGGATCATTAGGAACACGAACAGGGTCAAACCGATGATCATCAAGCCGTACTTGCTGGTTCGTTCCGTTTTTTGGTAATCGTCGATCGGTATGATCAGATCCGTGCCGAAGGCATATGAAGTGAGTTCCGGCAGCTCATCGAAAAACTGTTGCCCGTATTGCCGGTTGATTTCCAACACTTTCCAATCGGCCTTGAACCCGTCCGGACCGATACGTTTTGAACGGTCGTTGGGGAGGTAGTTGCCCGTAAAACTCGGGGAATGCCAGTTCGAGGCCATCTGTGCCGTGGTTTCCTTTCCGATCGGCACGAAACGCAAGCTTTCACTGCCGTTCACACGCAAAGAGAGTGTGAAATCCATAGCCTTGCCTTCGGTTTTCGATAGCTGGTTGAGATACCCGCTTTCCAGCACACTGAGGTACTGCTTGTCGAATTTCGGTTTTAACGCCAAGGCTTGATTTCCGATAGCGATCTCTACCTCATCGTTGATGCCTTTGAGATTGGAGGTTTTGAATTGCACAGTGGCCTTTTCCCAAAGAATGTCCTCAGCTGGGATTTCCTTACTGCTAAAATCAAAGGAAGAAAAACTGCCATCGATATCGATTTGGGAGGTAAAGACCACCGATTCGTATATACCACGTTCCAAAGGTTTGGTATCGACATCGGCCTTGATGCCCAAGGCATCCGGAAAGAAATAGGCCTCGTGCGGTATTTCCTCGTAGGTCTTGATGTAGGTCTTGGTCTTGTCGTCAAAAGTGCGCTGTTCTTTATAGGTCTTATAAGGGATCTTGATGATGGGCCCGTAAAGCACCACCTCATTGCCCCACTTTTGATTGATTTCATGAATGACTTCGGCCTGGCGATGGCCACGTTCCCGAATGAGGTCTTTGACGAAACCCAAGGGAATCAATAGCACGATTAAAATAAACCCAACGACCAACATCCTTGCAGTGATCGATGTCCTGAACCAGTTTCCGAATTTTTGTTTTTTAATGACTTCCATAATAATAGTTTAAAAGTACTTTGAAATACAAAGTAAATTGATAAAAAAATTTAACCTGATTTGATCAAGGCCTCAAGCGCCTCGATATGTTTTTTGAACGCCGCTTTACCGATTTTGGTCGCTTTGTACTTGGTGTTGGGTTTGCGTCCGACGAAGGATTTTTCGATAGCGATATAACTGGCGTTCTCGAGGGTCTTGGTATGGCTGGCAAGATTGCCGTCGGTCACGCCCAAGAGTTCCTTAAACCGATTGAAATCGACCGACTCATTGACCATCAGAATCGACATGATCCCCAATCGGATGCGATGGTCGAAAATTTTATTGATGTTGTCTATGAGTCCCATTAACCCTTAATTCCTTCGCCAAAATAGATCAAACTTCCGTAAACGATATGCAACACTCCAAAACCGATGACCCAAAACCAAAATCCATAGCCTGGCAAGGCGGCACAAAGCAATCCCAAAACGATTTCAGCCAACCCCAGATACCGCACGTTCCCGAGGGTGTATTTTGAAGCATTGACCAAGGCCATCCCATAAAAAATCAACATCAAGGAGGCGGTCAAGCCATAGTGCTGGCTTTTCAACTTGATCAAGATATAAATGCCCCCGGTAACCAAAGGAATCAAAAAATGGAACAGCAAACGTCGCGTTGTGGCGTCCCAAACCTTTTCGTTGTTCTGCCGGGCCTTACGACGGGTCAAAATAAAAGCGGTCAAGGTACTCAAAATAGCCACGGAGAGCAGTACGATGACCGTCAACCTGAAATTCCAGCTGTCCAGTACCAAATACTCCCCTGCTTTGGGGAATAGGAATACATAGGCGCCCCAGGCGCCGACCAAGGCGTAGATGCCGGCCAAAATCCCAGAAAGGCCACTCAATGACAAAAACCGCGAAGAACGGTTCATTAGCTCCTTGATTTCCGAGATATCGTCGATATACTTATTTGAATCCATTTAAAAGTACTTTGAAATGCAAAGTAAATAAAAAATTTGATTGCCAGCTCGTTTTCATTGGATATTTTCGTGCTATGAATCCTGCAGAAACCTATATCATGCAATTGCCCGATGCGCTGCGTGCGATTGTCTTACACGTAAAATCGACCATTGAAGCGGTCATTCCCGAAGTCAACATGAAATACAAATGGGGCATTCCGTGTTTTTATGCGGGCAAGCAACCGATCTGCTATGTCAACGTACCCAAAAACAAAGGCTATGTCGATGTCGCTTTTTGGAATTCGGCCCACTTGACCAAACATACCGAATTGATGGTCTCTAAAGATCGGAAGGTGGTGAAATCGCTACGCTATAGCGCACTCGAAGCTATTGACGATACCGTTTTGGTCGATGTACTCGAAGAAGCGTATGCCCTTAGGGCAAAAGGTTTTTACAAGCGGGATTAAAGTGAATTGATGGTTTGTCGTATGGCGACCAAATCGGACAGCAGCTTTTCCAACAAACTTAGATCAAGCATATTCGCGCCATCACTTTTGGCGTTGGCCGGATCAAAGTGCGTTTCCATGAACAGCCCATCGACACCGGCGGCGATTCCTGCCCGGGCCATGGTGCCGATCAAGGCGGGTCGACCTCCGGTCACCCCTGAAGATTGATTCGGTTGCTGTAGGCTGTGGGTGACATCCAAGACGACTGGAGCAAAGGCTTTCATGGTCGGTACACCCCTAAAATCGACCACCATATCTTGGTAGCCGAACATGGTGCCCCGATCGGTGATCCACGCATGGTCATTGCCCGAGTCGGAGACTTTACGCACGGCATGTTGCATGCTTTCGGGACTCATGAACTGCCCTTTTTTCAAATTCACCACTTTACCGGTTTTGGCCGCGGCGACCACCAAATCGGTCTGCCGTACCAAAAAGGCCGGAATTTGCAACACATCGACATAAGCGGCGGCCATGGCGGCATCTTCTACCTGGTGGATATCGGTAATGGTGGGTACATCAAAGGTTTCCGAAACTTTCCTAAGGATCTTCAGGGCTTTTTCATCGCCGATACCGGTAAAGGAATCGATCCGGCTTCGGTTGGCCTTTTTGAAACTCCCCTTAAAGACGTAAGGGATGGCCAATTTGGTGGTGATCTCAACCACTTTTTCAGCGATGCGAAGGGCCATATCTTCCCCTTCAATCGCACAAGGGCCGGCCAGTAAGAAGAAATTGTCGCCGTTCGCGTGTTTTATTTTGGGTATCCCGGATAATGCCATGACTAAATTTTCGACAAAAATACTATTTTGAAATAGGATCGTTATAGATATACCCAAAGAACCTACGATGCATCGCCTTATACCCATTGCCTTTTTGCTGCATACCTTCTTGCTATCGGCCCAATTCGGCAAGAATTGTGAATTGCGGCAATTCAAGATCAATGCGATAAGTCTGGGTTTTGAATACGAAATGGCCCTTGGGGTCAATTCAACCCTCGATTTTAGGGTGGCCCTAAAACCGTCTTTGGACCCTTTCACCGAGAACCCGCTTGAAAATTATGAGCTATTTCCGGCGATAACCGTACAAAACCGCTATTACTACAATTTTGGGAGCCGCGGGAGTCGCGGGCATCAGATTTATGGCAATTCAGCCAATTATGTGGCCCCATCCGTCTCGATTTTCGAATCGGGCAGCCGAATCGTTGAAGGAGCCGTGGCTGAGGGATTTTTCGCTACAGCTGGGTTGGTGACCGGCCTGCAGCGCAGTTACAATTCAGGCCTTAGTTTTTCGATCGACGTCGGGGCGGCTTATTTTCTAGGGCCCTTCGATGGTGGCATTTACCCAGTGGCCAATATCAGTCTCGGGTGGATCATCAGCGAAAAGCGCTGGTGTGTGGGCCGATAGTCTTTTCTGCTAAATTTTTGATAAAAGGACCCCTTAGCCAAGGGGAAGGTGCTAGTTTTAGAAGAACAAACCTGACCAATGAGCCGTTACCTTTTTTTCGTACTACCGCTAATTTTTTTAATGGGGACCCTATCGCAGGCGCAGTATATCCAAGAAAAGGGGATGGGCATCATCAATTTGGAACGGCATCAACTGACCATTAACCTTTTAGGGCCTGGGTTGCGCTATGAATTGGGGCTGATCCGTAACGTCACGGTATCGACCAGTTTCACGCCCGGTCTGGCAAGCTATAACGAAGGCTATACCTTTGGGTATGCTTGGCACACCCGCATCCGGTACTATCATAATATCAAGACCCGGTTGGATATCAACAAGAACATCGTTGGCAATTCGGCCGACTACGTGGCACCGGCACGGAGCATTTTCTGGGGTCCGCTACAGTTGACCGACAATCTGGAGGGTCCTGATGATTTCGCAGTGGCTTTTTACGGAGGGGTCTATGGCATTCAACGCACCTACCGCAAGGGATTTAATTTCAATTTGGAACTGGGTTTCGGATACTATCGCGGTGATGGGGTGCCCAACGGGTATGGCCCGCTATTCAATTTTACCTTCGGGTGGGTAGCCACCAAGCGAAAAGTGCGGGATCTTTTCAAGAAGTAAGCCCTAAGCCGTCACAACATGATTTTCTTTAAGGCATCCATATAGCCTCGACTCACTCGAACTACCTCACCGTTCAACAAGGTCACATCATAGCTTTTGCCATACTTGTTCAATTCTTTCACCTTATCCAGATTGATGATTGAAGAGCGGTGTACCCTTAGGAATTTTTTGGGGTCCAACTTTTCCACTAAGGCCGAAATCCCAAAATTACTAAGGCATTGTTGGTCTCCGATATGCAGTTTTGAATAGTCTCCGAAGGCTTCCACCCATTCGATATCCTGCACCGATATGGTAATCAATTTCCGATTTTGTTGTACCAATACCCGTTCAGGGTAATCGGCTTTTTCCATTAGCAGGCTTTCGGTCAGATTGCCCAATTTTTCATGGGCGCCACCCAAACGTTGCACCGCCTGTTTGAACCGTTCTTTGGTGTAGGGTTTGAGCAAGTAATCGACGGCATGTACCTCAAAGGCCTTTAGGGCGAACTCATCGTAGGCCGTTGAGAAGATGATATCCGGTATTTCCTCAAGGTAAGTCAATACCTCGAATCCGGTTTTACCGGGCATTTGAATGTCGAGAAATACCAAATCGGGTTTAAAACGATTGATTTCGGTAATGGCATCGACCCCGTTGTTCACTTCGGCGACCAGCACCAATTCCGGATAGTCTTCCAAATATTCCTTGATCAAGATGCGACCCGCTTTCTCGTCATCGGCGATGAGTACTTTTTTCATATGGTAAAACAAATTTTCAATCCTTGGGGATCGTTGTCCAAAATCTGCAGTTTGCTTTGATACATTTTTTGAAGGCGTAATTGGGTGTTGGTCAGACCGACACCTTTTCCGAGAAGTCCATCCTTATCGTTAACGCCTTTCCCGGTATCGGCGATTTCAAATTTTAGCTTCCCGTTTTCCTTGAAAATGGAAATGGAGATCTTACCCCCGTGCATGGAATTGGAAATGCCGTGTTTTACCGAATTTTCGACCAAAGGCTGCAGCAGCATGGGCGGGATTTTTTCCGATTTCAAGCTTTCGGCCACATCCACTTCGATTTCCAGTCGATCTTCGAAACGTGCTTTTTCAAGGTCGAGGTATTTTTGTACGAATTCAAGTTCCTCGGCAAGACTGACCAGATCTTTCTTACTGGCCTTGAGTTGGTAGCGGAACAGATCGGCCAAGGTGGCGATCAATTGTCTCGTTTGCTCTTGCTGGGGTGGTACCGAGGCGTTGATGGTATTGAAGACATTGTATAGGAAATGGGGGTTGAGTTGGGCTTTGATGGCTGCGAGTTCGCTCTTTAAGGCCGCTTGCCGCAACTCCCCTTCGATGCGCAACTTTTGTTGGGCCATGCGATAGTATTCATAGGAATGGAAGATACCGAATTGGATGAGGTAGAACAGACCGGGAATATACAGGTCCCAAACTTGGCCGGATCCCCGCAGGTGCACCCAGCCCATGGCCTCGCAAATAGTGTAGTACACTTCTTGGGCCAAAATGATGAAAACCGGTAATAAGAAGACATGCAAAAGGATGCGTTTGAACAATGACCAGTGCTTCAATTTTTTGAATATCAACCACCAGATAGGTACGGTGAACAAGAAAAAAATCGAATATTGCAATCCACCCCCATCAATAATCGCTTTCAACCCCAGAAGCTGGGTGCGTCGTTCGGCGAAATCGGCCATACTATACCAAACGGTCAAGTGATAGAAGAAGGCAGAAACGGCATAAAACCCCAAGACCAAGAGCAGTTCCTTGACGGTGATGCCCCAAATTATTTTTTTGTCCATAGTGCATGACTTTAGTGAAAAATACGGCCAATTGCCACCATTCAAAAGCAATTCAAGTCGAAATGACCTATAGATCGACGGATGGCCCTTCTCAAATCCATTACATTGCGAAACACGCCGGCAGGTGTAACCTTTTCTTCGAATTCGAGTATATAAGGGAGATGGATGCCCGGTACGATCCAGCGGCCTATAGGACCACTCGTCGATAGCCGTTTTGAAGCGGTCATCCAAAATCGGAATTTCGGGTATCTATTAAAAACGAACATCATGAGAATCACAGCAGTCCTTTTCTTTTTATTCCTGGGCACCTTTGGTTTTGCGCAAAGCATCACGGGTGAATTGAAAACCGAATCCGGAGAAGCCATACCCTATGCGGCCATCACCTTGAACTCCCCCCTCGATTCAAGCCTAGTGAAGGCCACTATAAGTAGCGAAGAGGGCCTATTCGTATTAAAAGGGATGCCTTCAAGCGAATACCTATTGACGGTAAAGGCTTTGGGTTTTTCCGATTACCGAAAGAAAATCGAATTCTATGTCGAAAGTAATTTGGTATTGGGTGAATTGATCTTGACCGCCAATACCCAAAACCTCGAAGAGGTCACCGTAACGGCCGAAAAACCCATGGTACAGGTTTTGGCCGATAAAACGGTTTTCAATGTAGAGAATACGATCAATGCTACAGGTACCAGCGCTTTCGAATTGCTGCGCAAAGCCCCCGGGGTCATTGTCGATAACAATGGTGGTATTATCGTCGAAGGTAAGTCCGGTGTCCAAATCTTTATCGACGGAAAATTATCCGTCCTACAAGGCGAAGACCTTACCAACTATCTCGAAAGTCTTCAGGCTACCGATGTCGAGGCCGTTGAGATCATTACCCAACCTTCATCGAAGTACGATGCGGCGGGCAATGCCGGAATCATCAACATCAAATTGAAAAAAGATAAAAGCCTAGGAACCAACGGCACCTTTACATCGGGCCTGACCGTTGGCGATTTCGGACGTAGCAATGCCAGCGTAAATTTCAACAACCGGGGCAAGAAGGGTAATTTCTACGGCACCTATAGCAACCGATTCGGGAAAAGTACCGGATTCATCAATTTATTGCGGACCCAATCAGAGACCCAGTTCGATGCGCGTACCTCGAGCATTTATGATCGAAACAGCAACAACGTCAAGCTAGGATACGACTATTATGTCAACGAGAAACATACCATAGGGGCGATCGTCAACGGGAATTTCAACAACAGTTTTGCGTCGAACAACACGACCACCCCGATCCGTCCGGTCGCGGTTTCGGTATTGGACAGTATTTTGGTCGCCCAGAACGAAACGAACAACACCTCGTACAATATCAATGCGAACGTAAATTACCGCTATGCCGATACCCTGGGGTATTCAGTCAATGTCGATTTGGATTACGGACGCTATAATAGTGAACGCGATGCCTTTCAACCCAATACCTATTTGACGGGCGATGGGGACGCCGTTCTAAATGAGCGCATCACCTTTCAAGATACCCCGATCGATATCGATATCGCAACCATCAAATCCGACTATGAGCAGAATTTCCTTAAAGGGAAGTTGGGGCTGGGGTTCAAGGTCTCTTTGATCAATACCGACAACACCTTTGATTTTTTCAACCAAGAAAACGGGCAGAATATCCTTGACCCGACCCAAAGCAATCAATTCGAATATCAGGAGAACATCAATGCCGCTTATGTGAACTTCAATCGCAAATGGGGCAAATGGAACTTGCAATTCGGGCTTCGGGTCGAAAATACCGATTCCGATGGGCAGCTCACCAGCCAACAACAGAATGACAACGAACGGGTGCAGCGTAATTATACGGACTACTTTCCTTCCGGTGGGTTGACGTATCAGATGAACCGTAAAAACCAGTTTGCCTTGACGTATAGTCGACGGATCCAACGGCCCAATTACCAATCGCTAAACCCTTTTGAGTATAAACTTGACGAACTTTCGTTTAGCAAGGGGAATCCCTTTCTGCAGCCCCAGTATACCAACAACATCAAACTGTCACATACCTTCAACTACAGGTTGACCACTTCGATCAGTTACAGCTATGTTTCCGATTTTTTTGCCAGGGTCACCCTGGCCGAAGGGCAGAGTACCAACTTTTTGACCACCTTGAACGTGGCGGATCAAGAAGTGATCAATTTGGGTATTTCCTATCCTAAGAAAATTTATAATTGGTGGAACATCTATTTCAGTCTTAATGCCTACATCAGTGACTTTAAGGCCACTAGTGCGGAGTTTTTACCCATCCGCCAAGAAACCTTGAGCCTGTATGCCCAAAATACCTTCAACGTGACCAAAGGGCTGCGTATGGAAATCTCCGGTTGGTATAGCTCCCCATCGATTTGGGGCGGTACCTATCGCACCCAATCTTTAGGTTCTTTGAATTTGGCTTTCCAGCAAAAGTTCTTCGACGATCGATTTACCGGTCGACTCTCGTTCAACGATATCCTGTACACGGTGCCTTGGCGCGGAACTACCCAATTCGGTAATCTGTTCATTGATGGAAGTGGGGGTAGCGATAGCCGTCAGGTGGCCTTTTCGTTGACCTATGACTTCGGTCGCAATGAGATTAAAAAAGCGCGTAAGCGCAAAACCGGACTGGAAGACGAGAACAATCGTATCGGGAGTTAGTGTGGTCGGGTCGCCGATAAATACCACGAGTCTGGCATGATCCTTGTTAGGATTTGTTGAAAAATCACTGACCATGAACGTAAAAACCATCGCCCTTTGCGCGATACTCCTAGCGGGGGTCGTTTCCGCCAATGCGCAACAGACCGAAGACCATCAATTGACCGCGAACTTTTTGCTACCCGGACTGATTTATGAAAAGGGGATTTCCGAAAATTCGACCTTGGCCGCTGAAGCGACCATTGGGTTCGCTTTGATCGACTGTTCGGGATGCGACGCCCAATTCGGCATATATCCAATCGGTAGGTTGCAATACCGCCATTACTACAATTTTGACCGGCGTAACGATCGCGGTAAAAGGATCGCGGGAAATACCGGCAATTACATAGCACCCACCTTCGCCGTTCAAGGAGGCGATGCCGTTATCGGCAACCTCGATTATGCTTCGAACCTTTTGGCGGGCGCTGGGGTGGTCTATGGCCTGCAACGAACCGCTCCACGTGGACTGCAGTTCCGGTTTGAAGTCGGCCCCGGTTATTTTTTCGACGAGTTCGATGAAGGTTTCAGCCTCTTTTTGGCGTTGAAATTGGGTTGGGTCGTTTCTAAAAGGAAAAAATAGGGCCTAAAAGGGAAATTACGCGTATCTTTGCAGCCTCAAAATCAGGCTCATGTCGAAAATCAAGAATATCGCGATCATTGCCCACGTCGACCACGGAAAAACCACCTTGGTCGATAAGATTATGTATCACTGTCGTTTGTTCCGTGAAAACGAGAATAAAGGCGACTTGATTCTCGACAATAACGACCTCGAACGCGAGCGGGGCATTACCATTGTCTCAAAGAACGTTTCGGTACGCTACAAGGAAACCAAAATCAATATCATCGATACTCCGGGTCACGCCGATTTCGGGGGTGAGGTAGAACGGGTGTTGAACATGGCCGATGGTGTCTTGTTGTTGGTAGACGCTTTCGAAGGCCCGATGCCACAGACGCGTTTTGTTTTGCAAAAAGCCATCGATTTAGGCTTGAAACCCTGTGTCGTCATCAACAAGGTCGATAAAGAAAACTGTGATCCCGAAGCCATTCATGAAAAAGTCTTTGACTTGATGTTCGAATTGGGAGCCGAAGAATGGCAATTGGATTTCCCGACGGTCTATGGATCGGCAAAACAAGGATGGATGTCGGAAGACTGGCAACAGCCGACCGAGAACATCGCCCCATTGCTTGATATGGTCATTGACCATGTACCTGAGTTCAAAGCGGAAGAAGGATCTACCCAGATGTTGATCACCTCCTTGGATTTTTCATCCTTTACCGGACGGATCGCTATCGGGCGCTTACAGCGAGGGACCCTAAAGTCGGGACAACAGGTGTCTTTGGTCAAACGTGACGGATCGGTTGCTAAAAGTAGGATCAAAGAACTGTTCACCTTCGAAGGATTGGGCCGCCAGAAAGTCGACGAGGTAACCGTTGGTGATATCTGTGCCATAGTAGGGATGGATGGGTTCGAAATCGGGGATACGATTGCAGACTTCGAAAATCCGGAGCAGCTGAAAACCATCGCCATCGATGAGCCGACCATGAGCATGCTCTTTACCATAAACGATAGTCCTTTTTTCGGGAAGGATGGAAAATTCGTCACTTCACGCCACATTAAGGAGCGTCTTGAAAAAGAATTGGAGAAAAACTTGGCCTTGCGCGTTGAGCCAACCGATAGCGCTGATAAATTCATGGTATTCGGACGGGGGGTATTGCACCTTTCGGTTTTGATCGAGACCATGCGTCGCGAAGGTTACGAATTACAGATCGGCCAACCCCAGGTGATCATCAAGGAAATCGACGGGGTTCAATGCGAACCGATCGAACAATTGACCATCGATCTTCCAGAGGAAGTTTCCGGAAAGGCTGTTGAAATGGTGTCCATTCGAAAAGGGGAAATGACCAGTATGGAAGCCAAAGGTGACCGTATGACCTGTGAATTCTTGATTCCTTCACGTGGCATTATCGGCCTGCGAAACCAATTGTTGACCGCCACAGCAGGTGAGGCCATCATGGCACACCGCTTTTTGGAATACCAACCCTTAAAGGGCGATATCGCCGGGCGGATCAACGGGTCTTTGGTGTCCATGGAAAATGGGACGGCTATTCCTTATTCGATCGACAAATTGCAAGAACGAGGTAAGTTTTTCATCGATCCAGGGGAAGATATTTACGAAGGTCAGGTTATCGGCGAAAACTCACGCCAAGACGATATGACCGTGAACGTGACCAAGACCAAGAAATTGAGTAACGTGCGGGCAGCTGGTTCCGATGACAAAGCGAAGATCGTTCCTGCCATTAAATTCTCATTGGAAGAAGCTTTGGAGTACATCCAAAAAGATGAGTATGTCGAAGTCACGCCGAACCATTTGCGGTTGCGCAAGATCTACCTCAAGGAAGTCGATAGAAAGCGGAATAAAATCACTTAAGCTTTGCTGGTGAGCTGACCGTGGTGTTGCTCGCGCAAGCAGGCAATGGCCGCTCCGATGATACCGGCATGGTTCATCAACTCGGCTTTCACCACATCGGTCTCGATATCGATCAGGTGGCCATACTGCGCCCATTTTTTTGAAATACCCCCACCGACGATGATGAGGTCCGGTGCGACCAAAATTTCAACATACTTCAAGAACTTGTTGAAACGCTTCGCCCATTTTTCATACGAAAGGTCTTCGCGTTCCTTGGCTGAAGAGGCCGCCCATTGTTCGATTTTATCGTATTTCTTATATGGAATCTGACCCAACTCGAAATTCGGTAGCAATTGGCCGTTGTAAAACGCACCGCTACCTAGTCCGGTCCCCACGGTGATCATGACGACCAGGCCGTCCTTGCCACGACCGACACCATAATTCATGGAAGCATAGCCAGCCGCATCGGCATCGTTCAAGACCGTGAACTCCTGGCCGGTCACCTCGGTGAACAGCTCATCGATATTGACACCTACCCAGCTCTCGTGCAGGTTGCCGGGAGAAATACAAACACCTTTCTTGACGATAGTCGGGAAACCACAGCCAACAGGGCCCTTGTAGTCGAAATGATCGACGATTTGTTTGATAACCTGGGCCATATCATCCGGTTTGCGATCTGGAGGTGTAGGAATGCGGAATCGTTCGGTAAGCATCTCGCCGGTTTCGGCATTGACCAATGCCCCTTTGATTCCTGATCCCCCAATATCAATCCCAAGTAGTTCCATAAACGGTCGTATTTGTGTTTTGGCAAAGAAACAAAATTCTTTTTGCGCTTGTCCATTGTAAAATGAACAATATCAACCAATTGTTAACGATTGGAATATGAACGAAAAAACCTACAATTTATTTTTATTGTCCGGTGTCAGACGGCTTTTTGGATGACTTCGAACATTTTGTTGCCATCGCATTTAAGCGTTTTGTGGGGGTATTTCAGGATCAAGGCATAGTCGTGCGTGGCCATGATGATGGTGCGCCCACTTTCATTGATTTCCTGCAGTACCTTCATGACTTCAACGCTGGTTTGCGGGTCGAGGTTTCCGGTCGGTTCATCCGCCAAAATGAGTTCGGGGTCGTTCAATAGCGCCCTGGCAATGGCGATCCGTTGTTGTTCGCCCCCAGAAAGTTCATGGGGAAACTTAAATCCTTTGGTCTTCATGCCGACCTTATCAAGGACCTCCTCGATTTTAGCATCCATCTTGGCAGCATCGGTCCAACCTGTCGCTTTGAGGACAAACCGGAGGTTGTTGTTGATGTTTCGGTCCGAGAGCAACTTGAAGTCTTGGAATACGATGCCTAGTTTACGGCGTAGAAACGGGATTTCCTTTTCTTGGAGTGATTTCAGGTTGAAATCCACTACGGTACCATACCCCTGTCTGAGGGCAAGGTCACCATAAAGGGTTTTCATAAAGCTGCTTTTACCGCTTCCGGTCTTACCGATAATGTAGACGAATTCGCCTTTTTTGACTTCCATGGTGACATGGTTGAGGATCAAGTTTTCGTTTTGGAAAACGGCTACATCTTGGAGTTTTACAATGATTTCGGCCAACTGATGGGTGCTATGGGTTCGTAACTTTGATTTTGGACTTCTTTACCTCAAAAATACACAAGTTCATGCAGACCGATACCACCAATGCCAAAAGCATTCGTGGAACCGAAATATACTTTGGCGCGAATTTTGACGTTATGGTATCATCAATCGAGAACCACGTAGAGCACTATGAATCGAAAGACTTTCGCCATTTTGGCCCTGATCTTCCTTGGCCAGGCACGAATCTCCGCACAGGAAACCCAAGTTTATTTACACGACCAAAAGCAATATCAAGATGCGTTGACCCTGTATAACAATCAACAGTATCAAGCTTCGCAAGCCCTGTTCGATCGCATTAAGGAAACAACCACTGATGGCGAGATCGAAGCGAACGCCGCCTACTATTCAGCCAATGCAGCGATCCGTTTGAACCAACGCGGGGCAGATCAACGCATGGAAGCTTTTGTTGAACGGTTTCCGACCTCAACCAAAAGGAATTCAGCCTTTTTAGACGTGGCCGACTATTACTTCGTTACCGGAAAATACCCCTACGCGTTGAAATGGTACAAGAAGGTAGATCGTAGCTCTATGTCGCGAAAAGATGAGGAACGCTTTAATTTCAACAACGGATACGCACTCTACGCCTCCAAACGTCCCGGCGAGGCTGAACGCTATTTGAACAAGGTGACCAATTCGTCGACCTACGGGGCACAAGCGAAATATTACCTGGGGTACATCGCTTATGAACAAGATGATTATGATGAGGCGAACGCCCGTTTTGATCGCATTGCGGATCCCACGGTCCTTGAAGAGAAATTATCGTACTATCAAGCCGACCTTAACTTCAAGTTGGGCAATTTTGAAAAGGCGATTGCCATGGCTGAAAAGCAAATACCCAAAGCGGATCGTCGCGAAGTTTCCGAATTGAATAAGATCATCGGAGAAAGTCATTTTAACTTGGAACGCTATGATGCTGCCATCCCGTATTTGAAAAAGTATCGTGGCAAGCGAGGCAAATGGAGCAATACCGATTTTTACCTCTTGGGATACAGTTATTATCAAACCGGTGATTTCGAAGCGGCTATTGGCCAATTCAACAAAATCATCGGCGGCACCAATGGTGTTGCCCAAAACGCCTATTACCACTTGGCCGAATGTTATTTGAAACTTGACAAGAAACCGGAAGCCTTGAACGCTTTTAGAAATGCTTCCGAAATGAACTTCAATGACGCCATAGAAAAGGACGCGCTGTTGAACTATGCCCGACTGAGTTATGAGATCGGCAATCCCTATGAACCGGTGCCACAAGTCATGACCAGCTATTTGGAGCGGTATCCGAAAGACGAGCACCAAGAAGAGATCCAAGATCTTTTGGTCGATTCATTCATTACATCCAAGAATTTTGATGGAGCGATGAAGTTGTTGGAGGAGAATGCAGGCTATGCTACCTCTGAAACTTATCAAAAAGTGGCATTTTACAGTGGCATCGACCGGTTTGTAAATGCGGATTTCGAACTTGCTATCGACCGTTTTGAAAAGGCGATCCGAAAAAGTGGGGATCCCGCCATCAAGGCAAGGGCTATCTACTGGCAGGCCGAATCGGCCTACCGATTAAACCGTTTTGAAGAGGCTCTTTCAGGTTTCGAAACCTTTAAAGTCGATGCCAATGCGTCTCGTTTGGATGAAGCACGGGAACTCGATTACAACTTGGGTTATGCGCGATTCAAATTAAAGGACTACGATCGGGCGATAGCTTATTTCAATGCCGCTTCCACAGCAGACGGTTTGGATGCCGAACGAAGGAACGACGCTTTGATGCGGTTGGGTGATGTGTATTTCGTAACCAGCAATTACAAGAATGCCATTTCAGCCTATGACAAAGCTTCAAAGATCAATGGCCCCGAACGCGATTATGCGACCTTCCAAAAGGCGATGTCGAACGGATTTTTAGGAAACAACAGTGCCAAAATCAGCACCTTATCGAACTTCGTGGAACGCTATCCCCGTTCGGCATTACGTGACGACGCCCTTTACGAATTGGGCAACACCTATGTGAAGACCGGTGAAGCGACCCAAGGTTTACAGGTCTACGATGGCTTGATCAATCGGTTCCAACGAAGCAAATTCGCCCCACAGGCGATGCTGCGGCAAGGTTTGGTGCATTATAACGCCAATCGCAATGAAGCGGCCATTTCGAAATTGAAAGCAGTAGTCAGTTCGTACCCTAACTCCCCTGAGGCCCGTCAGGCTGTTGCTACGGCCAAATTGGTGTATGTCGATATGGGGCGGGTGGATGCCTACGCTGCCTGGGCCAAGGGCTTGGATTTCGTAGAGGTTTCCGATACCGAATTGGATGAGGCCAGTTTTGAAGCGGCCGATCGAAAAAATGCCGAGGGGCGCACCGAAGCGGCGATCAAAGGGTTTGAAGGGTATCTCAAACAATTCCCGAACGGCCTCCATGCCACCCAGGCCAATTTTACCTTGGCCCAATTGTATTTTTCGAAAGGGGAAAAAGATCGAGCGTTACCCTATTACCAGACCGTAGCCGATAATGGGATCAATGAATACAGCGAACAGGCCTTGACCCGGGTTTGCGAAATATATGTGGGAAAACAGGATTATGCCAGTGCGATCACATTTTTGGAACGCCTGGAAAGTACCGCGGAAATCGATCAGAACCGCACCTTCGCCCAATCGAATTTGATGAAAGGCTATTACGATCGCGAAGACTATACCCGAACCTTGAACTATGCCAAAAAAGTGCTGGCCGCGCCTAAGATCGACAATCGGATCAAAAGCGATGCGCAACTGATGATCGCGCGTTCGGCCATCGCATTGGGTGATGAGGCCTTGGCCGAAACGGCCTTTGGTGAAGTAAAGTCCATCGCCACCGGAGCCATAGCCGCCGAAGCATGGTATTACGATGCTTACTTCAAACAAAAGAACGGTGATTACGAAAGTTCGAACGTTTCGGTCCAAAAGTTGGCCAAGGACTTTTCGGCCTATAAAGAATGGGGTGGAAAAGGACTGGTTATCATGGCCAAGAATTTTTATGCTTTGGACGATGCTTTCCAAGCGACCTACATTTTGGAAAGTGTTATCGAAAACTTTGCCGAATATGACGATATCGTTGCACAGGCCAAAGGAGAACTAACCCTGATCAAACGCAAGGAAGCGGAAAGCAATTCATCAATCGACACCAACAAATAATAGCGAACACTGTTATGAAAAAAAGTTTTTTCACGGTCACTTGTACCTTTTTGAGCCTAATTGGGGGAATTCGGGCCCAGGAATCCGAAGATATAGGCACCGAAACGGTTACGGTGGTCAAGCCATATGCCCCAACCGTTTCGGATGCTTTTAAATTGAAATCGGTTCCACAATTGAACGATTCCATCGCTTTAAATAAAAAGGCGGTCTCCTACACGATCAATTCCGTTCCCGTGGCTTCGACCTTTAGCCCGGCCAAAGCAAAAGCGGCCCGGGTCGAGAAAGTACCGCCACCGACCCTGTACAATTCGTATGCTTCGGTAGGTCTCGGAAATTTCAACAACGCCATGGTCGATTTCTATACCAGTCGGGAAATCGGGCGCGAAGAACATTTATTCGATGTCGGCCTCAGCCATCATTCGTCACGGGGTGATATCGATAGTACCCCGTTGGATGCGGATTTCTACAATACCGACCTCGATGTTTCGCTCTCTAAGAAAGACCGTGAAATGGATTGGGGCGTCAGTCTCGGATTGAACCATAGCCTTTACAATTGGTATGGATTGGAATCCGGTGCGTTTACCGATACCCAGGTGGCGGCCATCGATCCAGGTCAGAACTATTTCAATGCTCAATTGGAGGGCCGCCTTGAGTTGAAGGAGTCCTTTTTTAAACAGGGAAAATTAAAACTGCAACGGTTTTGGGATGGGTTGGATTCCGGTGAGAACCGGGCCGTACTTACGACGGCATTCGAGGTGCCCTTGACGACCGAAACGATACAGGTCAAGACCAATATCGACTATTTGGGAGGAAGCTTTGGGAATGCCTCCTTGAATGAGACCACGAACACCACGGGAATCGACTATGGGCAATTGATTTTGGGAGTCAATCCCGGTTTTGTAGTCCTTCGTGATGAGCTGACACTGAACCTCGGGGCCAACTTCGTTTATGGTACCGATTTGGAATGGAGTAACGGGAGTTTTTTCATTTATCCGGCAGTCACGGCCTCCTACCGATTGAAGGGTGACGAAGTAATCGCCTATGGTGGTATCGAAGGTGATTTGCGTCAGAACAGTTACCATAGTCTGTTCCAAACCAACAATTTCATTTCCCCGACACTTGAACTGCAGCCTACGGATCAGCAATACGAAGGGTATCTCGGGCTCAAAGGACAATTGGGCACCAACGTCGGGTACAACATCAAAGGATCGTATACCGCCGAAAACAGGAAACCCCTCTTTCTGTTGAACCCGCAAAACCTTTTTAGGGGCGATGAGGGCTATGCTTATGGCAATTCATTCCAGGTATTCTATGACGACTTAAAGACCTTAGGCATCTTTGGTGAGATCAATGTAAACCTAAACAGGAATTTCACGCTTGGATTGAATGCGGAATACTATAACTACAGTACCGAAACGGACAATCCTGCATGGAACCTGCCTGAGATCAAGGGGTCTCTGTTTTTGGACTATCAAATCAACGCCCAATGGTATGCCGGGGCGAATTTATTCTATATCGGAGAACGTCAGGATCTGCAATCACAGGCGGTGCCCAACACACCGGCGAACTTGTTTCCTTCGACCATCGTGACCATCGATGGGTTCTTTGATGCCAACGCTCATTTGGGATACCGATTCAATGAGCAATTGTCTGTTTTTGCAAGGCTTTCGAACATCGCCAACAACAACTACGAGCGATGGTTCAATTTTAGGGTACAGGGCTTTCAAGCCTTGGCCGGTGTGGCCTACAAGTTTGATTTCTAAAGGTTCGATTTTGGCCTCACGCCCGAGGTTTGTTACATTAGGCCCGAATGAAGCCGGTGCTGAACATCCTATTTTCGTTGATCGTCGGGGTAGTGGGAGCCCAAAACTTGGTGAAGAATCCCAGTTTTGAGGATTATAGCGATTGCCCACAGACCTTAGGGGCTTTGCAAGATTTGGCCATACATTGGTCGATTCCCACCGAAGGCTCTACCGACTATTTCAACAGTTGTAGTAAGGTCATGGGGGCGCCTGAAAATTTCAATGGGGTACAACAACCTAAGTTTGGCAACGCCTATGCCGGGCTCTACTTTTATGCTCCCGCCGATTACCGGGAATACCTGCAGGTGCGATTGACTCGAAAATTGGTCAAAGACCGGAAGTATGCGCTGTCGTTTTATATCAGTTTGGCCGAAGGGTCCGATTTTGCCGTCAAGGATTTCGGAACCGTTTTGAGTTATCGGCCGGTTGCGGTAGCGACTCGAAAAAACCTTTCTAGAAATAAGTTGTACGCCCAAAAAGGCAATAGGGTACACGCATTCGAAATCAACCATCCCGAATTCCATGAGAACAAGACCGACTGGGTCAAAGTCACGGAGACCTTTATCGCCAAAGGCTTCGAAAATTATTTGATCATTGGCAACCTGCGTGATAATAAAGCAACAAGAACAGTTCAAACCCAGAGGAAAAAATTGAAAAAGGGGGCGTATTATTATATCGACATGGTTCAATTGCACCAAGCGGGGGTAGGGGGCGAGTCCTTGGAAGAAGCGTATAGCGTTTCGAAAAACATCCATTTTGATTTTGATAGCTACCAATTGAGCAAGCGGGGAAATGAGGCCTTGATGCCGATTTATGAAACCCTTTTGGCCAAGCCCACTTATGTGGTCGAAATACACGGGCATACCGATGGCAAGGGCAAAGCCTCTTATAACCAAAAACTCTCTGAGCAGCGGGCCCGTCATATTGCCACATTTTTGGTCGAGCAGGGAATTTCTTCGGATCGTATCGCGATCTTCGGTCATGGCAGCCAAAAACCCGTGGCTGAAAATGATACGGAATCCGGAAGGGCTTCGAACCGAAGGGTAGAATTCGTATTTAAAAAGGGAACGGAATGAGCTTACTGTTTCTTTGGCACCTGGGGTAACGGTGTTTTGGGTCGATCCGTTGCATCGGTTTCGTGTAACACCTCGATCAATCCATCACCATATTCAAGAATGACATCACCGGCATTGCCCCCTTCGAGAACAAAATAGGTTTCGGGTTTATAACCAGATGAAGCGATGTTGATTTTCCAATGGAAATTTTTGGCACTGACCAATTCGAACATCCCCTCGAAGTCGGAATAAGTGACTTCCTTGGTTTGGTCGAGTTCTACGGTCGCCCGGTAGACCGGTAGGCCGAGTTCATCAACGATCCTTCCTGAAACCTTTTGCTGTGCCATAGTTGCCATGGGCACAACAACCAGTAAAAATACTGTGGTCAAGATGCGCATTCTAGTAAGATTTGGACTATTCTAACGAAAAAGGTTTCCGATTAGTATGTCGTTTTCAAACGGATGGTGTAAAATAAGTGCGCTGAAGTACCATAAAACGTACAATAATCGATGAACTTCATCGTTTTTAAGCAGAGCGAGAACCATAAATCATTTCTAATGAATCGAATTGTTTCTCGCGTTGTATGCCTTGCTGTCTTGTCGACCTCCAGTCTTGTCTTCGGACAGAATCTGATCGTAAACCCCAGTTTTGAATCGCACAAGGCCTGTCCTACCAACTTTGCCAGTGTCAATGCCATCTTAACGGATGTTTCACTTCCGACCGCCAGTTCGGGTGATTATTTCAATAGCTGTAGTGCGGAGGATTTCGGGGTACCCTTTAACTTCAAAGGCAGTCAGGAAGCTTCGAGTGGAAATGGATATCTAGGGTTGTACTTTTATGCCTTGAATGATTACCGCGAGTATGCCCAATTGAATACCACCAAGACCTTAAGGGAGAAATACCCCTATAAATTGTCGTTCAAAGTGAGCTTGGCCGAAGCGTCGACCTTGGCGCTTAAGAAGATGTCCATCGTAATGACCAATACCAAAGTACGCATGCCGAACAGTGCTACTTTGACCACTTCGAGAATGGATTTGGTCGAAGGGCTTATGGTTCACGAGGTTCCATTGAAGGCCGATCGATCGATGGCCGATAAAGACGGTTGGATTACCTTGACCGCTGAGTTTGAGGCCAAAGGTTTTGAAAATCAGCTACTTATCGGAAACTTCAATACCAACAACGACACCCAATTGTTGAGTAAGGGTTCAGCGGTGTTGTCTTCCGATTTCTCTTATTATTTCGTTGATGACCTCGCATTGGAGGAATTGCCTCGAATCAATTATGAAAAAGACAAGATCTATGTTTTGGAAAGTGACCCTTTCCAACCCAAAGGCTATGAATTGGATGCCAAAGCCGTAGCTAGTGTCAAAAAGATCTTCAAATTCCTGAAAGAGAATGCCGAAGTGCAAATGAAAATTACCGGGCATTCCGATGACTCTGGTACGCCCGAGTACAACAAATTCATCTCCTCGCTGCGTGCGAGGGCCGTTGCCATTTACCTTAAGAAATTGGGTATCGATGACGACCGCTTGGTGTGGGAAGGCGTAGGTGATTCAAAACCTTTACGAAATGGAAGGATCAAAGACCAATTGGCCAACCGAAGGGTCGAGTTCGTGATGACCGAATTCGAAGATCAATAGGCAATGGTGTTCCCCTTACCCCCATCTTCCTGAAATACAATAATTTGCGAATTTAGACGTTTTTGGTTTTAGGCTTTTGCCCAAACCAACATCAAAATTTTTATATGGCGTGTCCCAAATTAAAAATTTTGAGCACTATAGTATTTCTAAGCCTTCAGCTGCCCTTGACCGCCCAAAACCTGATCAAGAACGGCAGTTTTGAAGAGACTTCGTATTGTCCGAACGCATTGAGTGAGTTGGCCAATACCGCATTGGGCATCAGTTCGCCTACCGCGGGTACTACCGATCTGTTTAGTAGGTGTGGAAAAGGCAAGGTCGCGGTTCCAAAAAATTTCAAGGGGAAACAAGATCCCCAAGATGGCGATTCCTATGCCGGGCTTTATCTGATGGCACCGAACGACTATCGGGAATATATCCAGTTCGAATTGTTGCAAACACTGGAGAAAGGAAGGTATTACGACTTTGAATTTTACCTCAACCTTGCCGAAACTTCCGAAGTGTACATCCAGCATCTCCAATTGTTATTGGTAGGAGGGCATGTGCAATGTGCCACGAGTAAGAACCTATCGGCCGCCCGGGTAAGTCTTGAGGGGCTTGAAAAATTCAGCTTTATCAAATTACAACCCCGCGGCCTATTGAACGATCGATCGAATTGGGTGAAGGTCGTCGCAACCTTTAAGGCCGAGGGCTTCGAAAATCGACTGATCATCGGCAACTTTTCAAGCAATAAGGGAACGAAATTTTATCACTTGATGGGTGAAGTGCCGCGGCACAAACAGTTTGCCTACTACTACGTCGATCATGCCCAATTGTATGGATCGGATAAGCAAGATTTCAAACTTGACCGGCCTTATGTACTCGAAGGGGTGAACTTCGCACTCGATGATCATAGGCTTGATGAATATTCGAAAAAGCAAATTCAAAAGGTGTATGCCCAATTGCGCGAATTGCCGAATATCAAGGTGACCATAAACGGACATACCGATGATCAGGGTTCGAAAACCCACAATGATTTCCTCTCCTCACGCCGGGCAAGGTCGGTCGCCAATTACCTCATTTCCCTCGGTTTTCCTGAAGAACGGATCATTTCAAAAGGGCATGGTGATACGCTGCCCTTGATCGAAAAAACCTCCGATAAGGCACGTAGGGCGAATCGAAGGGTCGATTTTGTGATTACCGAGTTCGTCGATGATTGATATGGAAGAACCCTTGCGTTTTCATTATTTTTGGGAAAAGGCAAAAAAATGTTCAGAATTTTCTTTGGGTTCCTGCTCCTTTCTTTAGCTGCTTGCACAAGTAAACAAAAGGCCGATTTGATTGTGGTCAATGCTAAAATTTACACTGTGGATCCCGAATTTTCAACGGCTTCGGCCTTAGCTGTCAAAGACGGATTGTTCATTGGAATCGACGATGACGAAGAAATCAAAAACGCCTTTGACGCTAAACGTGTGATCGACGCCCAAGGGCAGACCGTGGTACCAGGTTTAATTGATGCCCATTGCCACTTTTACGGACTCGGATTGACACAGCAAATCGTTGATTTGGTCGGTACGACGAGTTATCAAAACGTCTTGCAAAAGGTAAGCGAATTCCAGAACGAAAAACAGCTTGGTTTTATCGAAGGACGGGGATGGGACCAAAATGATTGGGACATCAAGAAATTCCCGACCAAGCAAGCCCTTGATAGCCTCTTTCCGAAAACCCCGGTCGCGCTTGAACGTGTCGACGGCCATGCGTATTTGGTGAACCAGGCAGCCCTTGACCTGGCCGGAATCGACAAGGATACCCGGATCGAAGGAGGTGAGATCGTCAAAGATAACAACGGCGAACTTACCGGTGTTTTGGTCGACAATCCGATGTGGTTGATCGACGCCGTTAAACCACAGCCGGATCTGGCCACCCAGATCAATGCACTCAAAGATGCCGAGACCATTTGTTTCGATTATGGGTTGGCCACCGTAAATGACGCCGGACTGCACCAACCCACCATTGAATTGATCGATAGCTTGCAGCAAGCCGGTGCGTTGCGTATGCGCATGTACGCCATGGTCAGCAATACTCCTGAAAATCTGGATCACTTTTTGGGCAAAGGCCCATTGAAGACGGATCGATTGAACGTTCGCTCGATCAAAGTATACGCCGATGGGGCGCTAGGTTCGCGTGGGGCGGCCTTGAGGACGCCTTACTCCGATAAAAAAGGGCATTTCGGTGCCTTGGTGACCCCTGCTGATGAAATCGAGGCTTTGGCTGGCCGTATCGCATCCTCAGGGTATCAAATGAATACACATGCCATCGGTGATTCAGCGAATATCGTCGTGCTTCGGGC
This sequence comes from Flavobacteriaceae bacterium, assembly GCA_013214065.1. Lineage (GTDB taxonomy): Bacteria > Bacteroidota > Bacteroidia > Flavobacteriales > Flavobacteriaceae > Flagellimonas_B > Flagellimonas_B algarum. The sequence continues at coordinate 82,825 of JABSPK010000010.1, read as the reverse complement.
CTATAAAAAGGCTTTGGCCGATACTGCCGACAACCGATGGAAAATAGAGCACGCACAGGTGGTGACCGAATCCGATTTCGATTATTTCAGTGAAGGGATCATCCCTTCCGTACAACCGACCCATGCGACCAGCGATATGTATTGGGCCGAAAACCGTTTGGGCAAGGTGCGGATAAAGGGCGCCTACGCTTTTAAGACCCTTTTGGATAAGGCCGGACTCGTTGCTTTGGGTACTGATTTTCCGGTCGAACGCGTAAGTCCGTTCTTGACCTTTTATGCCGCTGTTGCCAGGCAAGATCTGGATCGCTATCCGGAAGGCGGGTTTCAAATGAAAGATGCCCTCACAAGGGAGGAAACCTTAAAAGGGATGACCATTTGGGCAGCCTATTCCAACTTTGAAGAGGAGGAGAAGGGGAGTATCGAAGTGGGTAAAATGGCTGATTTCGTATTTCTCAGTGATGATATCATGAACATGCCCGTTCATGACATTCCGGAACTACAGGCAGACAAGGTGTTCGTGGGGGGCGAACAGGTCAAATAAAAAAGCCCCGAAACCGGGGCTTAAGATTTTTTGATCGTATACTTCCTTACATGGTGATCGGAGTCGCTACACGGGTAGTACCCCATCCCATGACCAAGTGTGCACCCCCATCGACCTTTTTGAAAGCGATGGAGAAGGCCTCAAGGCTATCACTATCGGTACTTGCCGTCGCGCTGACGCGTACAACATCCGCCCCTTGGTCGTATGAATAGGCTCCCCATTGGTTGAGGTTGCTGTTCAAGATCACCGTCCATTCCCCATCACCGGGAATGGTAAATAAGGAGTAGGTACCTGCCTTTACACTTTGTCCACCAAAATTGGCGTCTTTGTAAAAGGTGATTTCAGCACATTCATTGGCACCGGTTCGCCATACTTTGCCGTCAGGGGCAAGGTCAGATAACGAACGGCCTTTGAGCTGCGGACGGCTGTAGACCACCTTGACCGCTTTATCGGCTACGCGATAGCTGGTCGGGAATGATGCGATATCGGCTGGACTCTTGTCCAATCCACTGAATTTCTGGGCTTGGGTTTCTTGGGTGAAGACCAAAGCGAACATGAAGCATGTCAATACTAGAAGTTGTTTCATAACATTTGTTATAGTTAACCCTCAAAACTACCTACTTAATCATTCTTTAATTGATAAAAATGAGTTAAAGTTTACAGGCTTTCATATTGTTTCCAGCAGCGTGCATTCTTAGTCTGTTTTCTTATTTATAAGCAGTATATGGGATAAAAAAGTTTACAATTGAAAGCATAATTTCATTTACTATTTAATATTTGAAATAATAAGAACAGATTTGTCCTTTAATTTTAATGTTACCATTATGTGCGGAATCGTATGTGCGTTTGATTTAAAGGAAAGTAGTGAGGTGCTGCGCCCACAATTGCTCGAAATGTCGAAAAAAGTACGGCATCGAGGGCCCGATTGGAGTGGGATTTATGCAGATGGAAATGCGATACTGGCCCATGAGCGATTGGCTATTGTCGACCCAGCATCAGGAAAGCAACCGTTGTTTAGTGCCGATGGCAAGTTGGTGTTGGCCGCCAATGGTGAAATATACAACCACCGTGAATTGCGGAAGCAGTTCGAAGGTCGTTATGGGTTCAAGACCCAGTCGGATTGTGAAGTGATCTTGGCCCTATATCAAGAAAAAGGAACGGATTTCGTTGACGAACTCAATGGAATTTTCGGCTTCGCCATTTATGATTCCGAAAAGGATGAATATTTCGTGGCACGAGATCATATGGGCATTATCCCACTGTATATCGGTTGGGATGCCAACGGTACTTTTTATGTGGCCTCCGAATTAAAGGCCCTTGAAGGTACCTGTACCAAAATAGAACTATTCCCTCCCGGGCATTACCTGCATAGTTCCACGGGGGAATTCGTACAATGGTACCAACGGGATTGGATGGATTACGAGGCTGTCAAAGAGAACGAAACCAGCATTCGCGAAGTAAGGGTAGCCCTTGAGGCCGCCGTACACCGCCAATTGATGTCGGATGTACCGTATGGCGTCTTGTTGTCAGGGGGACTGGATTCCTCGGTCACCTCGGCCATTGCCAAGAAATATTCACAGAAACGCATTGAATCGGACGATACCAAGGAGGCCTGGTGGCCCCAATTGCATTCGTTTTCGGTCGGTCTCGAAGGCTCGCCCGATTTGGCCGCTGCCCGGCTGGTCGCCGATCATATCGGTACGGTACACCACGAAATCAAGTTCACCATTCAGGAAGGGCTCGATGCGATACGTGATGTGATCCATAACCTCGAAACCTACGATATCACCACGATACGCGCTTCGACGCCAATGTATTTAATGGCCAGGGTCATCAAATCGATGGGCATCAAGATGGTCCTATCCGGTGAGGGGGCCGACGAATTGTTCGGGGGGTACCTGTATTTCCATAAAGCGCCGAGTCCGAAGGATTTTCATGAAGAAACCGTGCGCAAACTCGATAAGTTGCACATGTACGATTGTTTAAGGGCCAACAAATCATTGGCGGCCTGGGGTATTGAAGGAAGGGTTCCGTTTTTGGACAAGGAATTCATGGATGTCGCCATGCGCATCAACCCCAAAGATAAGATGATCAATGGGGAGCGTATGGAAAAGTGGGTGGTTCGCAAGGCCTTTGAGTCCTACCTGCCCGAGAGTGTCGCTTGGCGTCAAAAAGAGCAGTTTTCGGACGGGGTAGGATACAGCTGGATCGACACCTTGAAAGCACTGGTCGAAAAAGAGGTCAGCGATACCCAATTAAAGAACGCCAACTACAGGTTTCCGTTGCAGACCCCGACCTCCAAAGAAGAGTATTATTACCGTTCGATTTTCGAATCGCATTTTCCATCCGATGCGGCCGCTTTGAGCGTGCCACAGGAACCGTCGGTAGCGTGCAGCACCAAGATCGCATTGGAGTGGGATGAAGCCTTCAAGAATATGAACGATCCATCAGGCAGGGCCGTGGCAAACGTACACGAAGATGCCTATGTAAAGTAAACTTGTTTTCATTTTAGGTAGGAAAGCAGTTTTTTATTCATTTTAATTAGTCCAGAGGAGCACCGTGATCACGGTGCTTCTTTTGTTGCTATCGTTTTCTTCAAAAAAAGAGGGTGTTTTCCTGCGATCTCCCAAGGCGAAAACCCCCTATAATTTTCCACAGTCCTTTGTTAATAACTCAAGGGTGTGAAGGCAGGGTTAGGCCTTAATTCCACTGGGTATTTCGTATATTTGTAAGATTTGAAATTTGCCAAAATAATTACTAGAAATATATGAGCGAGGAAGCCAAAAAAAACCAATATTCAGCCGATAGTATCCAGGCGCTGGAGGGGATGGAACACGTCCGCATGCGCCCATCGATGTATATTGGTGATGTGGGCACCAGGGGTCTTCACCACTTGGTGTACGAAGTCGTCGATAATTCCATTGACGAGGCCATGGGTGGGCATTGTGATACCATCGAGGTCACGATCAATGAAGACAATTCGATAACCACCAAAGATAACGGTCGGGGTATTCCGGTAGGCTTACACAAAAAAGAGGGGGTATCGGCCCTTGAGGTTGTCATGACCAAAATCGGTGCAGGGGGTAAATTCGATAAGGACTCCTACAAAGTATCCGGTGGTCTACACGGGGTCGGGGTTTCCTGTGTAAATGCCCTTTCAAGCCATTTGAAAGCCACCGTGCATCGTGAAGGCAAGATATGGGAGCAAGAGTATGAGCGCGGTAAGACCTTGTATCCGGTCAAAAGTACCGGGGCGACCAAAGAAACCGGTACCATCGTGACCTTTATGCCCGATGATACCATTTTCACCCAAACCACCGAATACAGTTACGAGACCTTGGCCAATCGTATGCGAGAACTCGCCTATTTGAACAAGGGGGTCACCATCACGATGACCGATCGCAGGAACAAGGATGAGAAAGGGAATTTCATTACGGAGACCTTCCATTCCGAAGAAGGGTTGAAAGAATTCATCCGTTTCTTGGATGAGACCCGGGAGCCCCTGATCCAAAGTGTGATCTCCATGGAAGGGGAGAAGAACGGCATTCCCGTCGAAGTGGCCATGATCTACAACAATGGATTTTCCGAAAACCTCCATTCCTACGTCAACAATATCAATACCCATGAAGGGGGTACCCATTTATCGGGCTTCCGAAGGGGTTTGACCACGACTTTGAAGAAGTATGCCGACAATTCGGGCATGCTCGATAAATTGAAGTTCGAAATTTCGGGAGATGATTTCCGTGAAGGCCTGACCGCTATCGTTTCGGTCAAAGTGGCCGAACCCCAATTCGAAGGGCAGACCAAGACCAAATTGGGGAACCGTGAGGTGACCAGTGCAGTCAGTCAAGCCGTTTCCGAAATGTTGACCGATTATCTCGAAGAACATCCCGACGATGCCAAACAAATCGTCGAAAAAGTAAAACTGGCGGCCCAAGCACGCCATGCCGCGGCAAAAGCCCGCGAAATGGTACAACGAAAGAACCCGATGACCGGTGGGGGGCTTCCCGGTAAATTATCCGATTGTGCGGATCAGGATCCCGAGAACTGTGAATTGTTCCTTGTAGAGGGAGATTCGGCGGGAGGAACCGCCAAAATGGGTCGTGATCGTAATTTTCAGGCCATCTTACCGCTTCGGGGTAAGATCTTGAACGTGGAGAAGGCCATGCAGCATAAAGTCTTCGAAAACGAGGAAATCAGGAATATGTATACCGCCCTCGGGGTCACCATCGGCACCGAAGAGGATAGCAAGGCCCTGAACCTTGAAAAATTGCGTTACCACAAGATCGTCATTATGTGTGATGCCGATGTCGATGGAAGCCATATCGAGACCTTGATCTTGACCTTTTTCTTCCGCTATATGCGCGAGTTGATCGAGAACGGTCATGTGTATATCGCTACGCCTCCCTTATATTTGGTGAAGAAGGGGTCCAAAAAACGTTATGCCTGGAACGATAAGGAACGCGATGAAATCGTCGAGAGTATGAAAGGTGGTGCCGGTATCCAACGCTATAAAGGTTTGGGTGAGATGAACGCCGAACAACTTTGGGATACGACCATGAACCCAAAGTTCAGGACACTGCGTCAGGTGACCATAGAAAATGCCACCGAGTCGGATCGGATTTTCTCCATGCTTATGGGTGATGAAGTACCGCCTAGACGTGAATTTATCGAGAAGAACGCGGTCTATGCCAACATAGATGCGTAGATAAGGCATTGATATCCATAGTTTCACAACAAAAATCCTGAGTCGCCCTCAGGATTTTTTAGTTTTAAGAAAAATTTGACATTATGCGAAGAATTCTTCTTTTATGCTTGTTGTGTTGCAGTGGTTTGGGCTTTTCCCAAAGCAACCTGAACGATCTTTTGGCCGCTGGCCTCAATGATGCCGAGCGCTATACCAATGCCTACCTCGCCCCGGTATCCGAAGCAGCCATCTACAGCATGTCGAACGGATGGTACAATTCCGCCAATGCCAAGCCCCTGGGAGGGTTCGAAATTTCCATAGTGGGGAATTTTACGGGTTTTAAGAATAAAGATGACAAGAAAGCCTTCACTTTGAATACGGCCGATTATGAAAACCTTCAATTCGTTGATGGGAGTACGTCGCGTCAAGTTTCGACCGCCTTGGGAGATATCGAGGGCGTCCGGGTTTTCGTTGCTGATGAGAATGGCCTGTTCAGGGAAGAATTCGAACTACCTTCCGGTTTGGCCTCTGAAAATTTCAATTTCGTTCCATCAGGATACATTCAAGCCAGTGTGGGCTTGATTAAGGGTTTGGAGGTCAAGGCACGTTTCTTACCGAAGATCAAATTCGATGACGACGCTCAAATCGGACTTTTCGGGGCCGGTCTGCAATATGATTTCACCAAGTTACTGCCTGCTGATAAATTGCTGCCCGTTGCCATATCCGCAGTTATCGGATACACCAATTTGAACGGGGAATACGATTTCACGAATACCGACATCATCGCTGGTGAAAACCAACGGATCGATGCGAACTATTCCACTTGGAATTTCAGTGCGGTCGTTTCGACGCGCAAGATACCGGTCATTAACTTTTACGGGGGTATCGGGTATATCACGGGCAAATCCGACATCGATATTCTGGGCACCTATGAAGTGACCTCAGGCCCGGTACAGGCGACCTATGTCGATCCGTTTTCAGTGGCTACCGACGTCAGTGGCGTAACCGCCAACATCGGTACCAAGCTCAAGTTGGGCTTTTTCAGACTCAACATCGACTACAATATTGCCGAGTTCAGCACGCTGACCGCCGGGCTTAATTTCGGGTTCCGATAGATAGACAACAAGCATAACCAACCTAAAAAGCCCGGTCTATGCCGGGCTTTTATTTTCATATAGTATTTCGAGAAGGCTATTCCCGGTAGGCGAAAACCTCACCGTTGGTATACTCCAACTGCTCGATTTTCTCTTGAGCGTTCAAAACGATACTGGCCGTAGGGATATCGGTTCCTTTGTAGGTGACCGTATACATCCCATCCGTTTCCGACCAACTGAAATCGGTGTAGAACGTAAGTTCGTTGTCAACATAACGCTGGTACCTGCCTAAAAAGGCATCGTTGAAAATCCATTCCTCGCGTTCGTTGGTGTCTTGGGCGGCAATCGCCGATTTGGCCCAAATGCCCAAGACGGGATCGTCATTTTCGGGAACTTGGGTACAATTACTGACAGCAATAAGGGTAATAATAGCCAAAAATGAAAAGAACTTTTTCATAAGTAGGTTATTAATTTGATTTGGGACTATGACAACGGAAAAAGCGAAGGGACTATTGCAATTATTCGACGTATGACACTGCCAAGGGTCGGAACTTCGTTGAAATCCCTGTTTTTTTAACATTTTATGGGAAATTCTTGCTGAAATCGAGAAAGAAGAAGGATGATTTGGTAAAGGATTGGGTCAAAAATTACCTATTTTTGAGGCCGCAAAAACACATAAAACTTAGTAGAATGAAAGTTACCGTAGTAGGAGCCGGAGCAGTAGGGGCAAGCTGTGCAGAATATATTGCCATTAAGGATTTCGCTTCTGAAGTCGTTTTGTTGGACATTAAGGAAGGCTATGCCGAAGGCAAGGCCATGGATTTGATGCAAACGGCCTCATTGAACGGTTTTGACACCAAAATCACCGGCACTACCAGTGACTATGCGAAAACCGCGGGAAGCGACATCGCCGTCATAACTTCCGGGATCCCAAGAAAGCCGGGCATGACCCGTGAAGAGTTGATCGGGATCAATGCGGGCATTGTCAAATCGGTAGCCACTAGCCTTTTGGAACATTCACCGAATACCATCATCATCGTGGTCAGTAACCCGATGGATACCATGACCTACTTGGTCCATAAATCAACCGATCTTCCGAAACACCGTATTATCGGTATGGGCGGTGCTTTAGACAGTGCCCGTTTCAAATACCGTTTGGCCGAAGCTTTAGGGGCGCCGATCTCTGACATCGATGGCATGGTCATCGGTGGTCACAGTGATAAAGGCATGGTACCTTTGATCGGTCATGCCACCCGAAACAGCGTAAAAGTATCCGAATTCTTGGATGGCGATAAAATGGACCGGGTCGTTCAAGAGACCAAGGTCGGCGGTGCCACCTTGACCAAACTTCTAGGCACTAGTGCTTGGTATGCCCCAGGGGCAGCCGTTTCCGGATTGGTACAGGCCATCGCCTGCGATCAAAAGAAAATGTTCCCTTGTTCGACCTTTTTGGATGGGGAATACGGTTTGGACGATATCTGCATCGGCGTACCCGTTATACTAGGTAGAAACGGAATCGAAAAAGTCGTTGAAATCGAATTGAGCGACGCAGAGAAAGCCAAGATGCAAGAGAGTGCCGAAGGGGTGAAAAAGACCAACGGCCTATTGCAACTATAGGCGCCAGGCGCTTTTGAAATCAAATGCCATTTTGATGTTTCGGTGGTGAATTTATGGGTGATCTGTCGCCCAAAGATTCGAAATCGGCCTCGAAATGGCATTTTTTGTTGGGTCGTATGGCCGACAATTGGCGAAATTCTATTGGCAAATCCTATTTGAAATGATATATTTGCACGCTGTTTAAGAAAAATTCCAAAAATTTAGTAATCCATGCAAAATAAAGGACTTATAAAGCTTTTTGCACTGCTCTTCGGCTTGGTGAGTATTTATCAGCTTTCGTACACTTTTATCACAGGAAAGATCGAGGGTGATGCCGAAACCTATGCCGTTGGCCAAGTTTCCGAAGCGGAAGAGGACTATGTGTCGAAACGGGAAGCTTTAGAGGCATCCTATTTGGATTCCATCGGTGGCAACCCTGTATTGGGTTACACCAGCTACGATGATGCCAAGACCAAAGAATTGAACAAAGGGCTTGACTTGAAGGGAGGGATCAATGTGACCCTTCAGATTTCCGTTCGGGATATTCTCCAAGGACTCGCCAACAATACCAAAAACCCTGTTTTCAACAAGGCGCTCGATGATGCCGATGTGGCTTCAACGGATAGCGATGACACCTATCTAGAGTTGTTTTTCGATGCCTTCGACAACATCAAGGGGGACACCAAATTGGCCTCCCCGGATATCTTCGCGAACAAGGGCTTAAGCGATGCGATCAATTTTCAGATGACCGATGATGAGGTCAAACCCATCATCCGAAGAAAAATCGATGAATCCGTCGTTTCGGCTTTCGAGGTATTGCGGAAACGTATCGATGGTTTTGGGGTAACCCAACCGAACATCCAAAGGGAAGGCAATTCAGGTCGTATCGTCGTTGAACTACCTGGAGCACGCGATATCCAAAGGGCACGTGACCTCTTGTCCAGTACCGCCCAATTGGAATTCTGGGAGACCTATCCGCAGAGCAACCAAAGTCTCGGGCAATTCTTCGTTAGTGCGAATGAGCGCCTTCGTGCGATTCTAGAGCCTGTAGAAGAAGCTGAAGAACCTGCGCCGACTTCGGAAATCGATTCGTTGCTTTCCGATGTGGCACAAGATTCGTTGGATCTGGCCACGCAATCGAACCCCTTATTGGGCAAGATGATCCCAGCATCCCCTGGCAGCAATGCCATTGCCCGTGTAGCGGTTTCCGACATTGCTGAATTGGAGTCATATTTCGCCATGCCCGAAATCCGACGTTTGTTGCCGGCCGACATCCAGTTTACCAAATTCGCTTTCGAGAAACCTCCGAAAGATTCCGAAATCGCCGAATTGTACGCCCTAAAATCGAATAGGGACGGAACGCCACGGATCAGCGGTGATGTGGTTTCGGATGCTCAAGATACTTTCGATCAATTCAACAAGCCCGCGGTCAGCATGACCATGAATACCAAGGGTGCCCGTGAATGGGAGAAATTGACCGGAGATGCTTTTAACAATCAAACCGGGATCGCGATCGTTCTTGACAATCGCGTCTATACGGCTCCTGGGGTTTCTTCAGGACCTATATCAGGTGGGCGTTCCGAAATTACCGGAGCTTTTACGATCAACGAGACCAAGGATATCGCCAACGTACTGCGTGCTGGTAAGCTACCTGCATCTGCCGATATCATCGATTCTTTCGTAGTCGGTCCTTCATTGGGGCAAGAAGCGATCGATAGCGGCTTTATGTCGTTCATGATCGCCATGGCGTTCGTGTTGTTGTGGATGATTTTTTACTATGGTAAAGCTGGGATTTTCGCCGACATTGCCTTGGTATTGAACATCGTATTGATATTCGGAGTTTTGACCAGTTTGGGTGCGGTATTGACTTTGCCCGGTATCGCGGGTATCGTGTTGACGATCGGTATGTCGGTCGATGCGAACGTGCTGATTTTCGAGCGGATCAAAGAGGAATTGGCTCGAGGAAAGGGTAAGGCCCAAGCGGTTGCCGATGGTTTCAGCAATGCCTTGTCATCCATTCTCGATGCGAACATCACCACAGGTTTGACAGCGATTATTCTTTTCGTTTTTGGATCCGGCCCGATCAAAGGGTTCGCGACTACCTTGATGATCGGTATCGTGACCTCCTTGTTTACCGCCATTTTCATCACCCGATTGTTGGTTGATTGGTATATCGCCAAAAAAGGGAGGGAACTGCAGTTCTCGACCTCGATTACCAAGAACCTGTTTACCAACATGAACATCAACTTCTTGTCGAAAAGGAAAGTAGCCTATATCGTATCGGTTGTTTTGGTTGGTGTGGGAGCCTTCTCGCTCTTTACGAAAGGATTGCAGCCTGGCGTTGATTTTGTTGGAGGACGGAATTACCAAATCCGTTTCGAACAAGCGGTAAGTCCATCGGAAATCACTTCCGAGCTATTGCCGGCTTTAGGAAGCGCTAATGCGAAAACCTTCGGGGAAGCCAATCAGATCATCGTGACAACGAATTACAAGGTCGATGTACAGGGCAATGAAGTGGATGATGAGATCATGGATATCTTGTTCAACACGCTTCAAAAATACTACCCTGACGGAACGACCTTCGATGATTTCAAACCAGGAGGTTCGAATGACGATATCGGGGTATTGAAATACCGTAAAGTCGGACCGACCATTGCGGATGATATCAAGAACAACGCCGTTTGGGCCATCTTCGGTTCCTTGGCAGTCGTCTTCCTTTACATCTTGTTGCGATTTAGAAGATGGCAATTCTCACTGGGTGCCGTTATCGCGGTATTCCACGATGTGATGATCGTTTTGGGAATCTTCTCTTTGACTACGGAAATCATGCCTTTCAACATGGAGATCGATCAAGCCTTTATCGCGGCGATCCTTACCGTAATCGGATATTCATTGAACGATACCGTGGTCGTTTTCGACCGCATCCGTGAAGTGGTGAACCTTAAGGGATGGAAAGATGGTGATCATATCAATGAGGCCTTGAACAGTACCTTAAGCCGTACATTGAATACGTCATTGACGACCTTGATCGTACTCTTGGCCATTTTCGTCTTTGGTGGTGAAAGCTTACGTGGCTTTATGTTCGCCATGATCATTGGGGTGTTGATCGGTACTTATTCATCGGTCTTCATTGCAACGCCGATCATGTTCGACGCCTTGCGATCTAAGATCAAGGCTTCTTCCAAATAAGGAACTACATATAACCCATTAAAAAAGCCGCTTTTAAGCGGCTTTTTTGTTTCTATCAGGAATGCCTCCGGTCTACGAAGCCTTTTGATTCAGATTTTGGGCGACATCCCGTATGACTTCCAATAAGTAGTCCGAGGTCTGTTCCGTTTTACGGTGGTTGATCAAGCAGGCACGAATGGCATAGGTGCCCTTTAAATCCGTCCCCATAATGAAGACCCTGCCGTCTTTTTCGAGTGCGGGCATCAAGGCTTTGTTGAAATCGGTAATGGCCTTTTCACCTTCCAGACCTTCGATATAGCGAAAGCAGGATACGGCTAATTTTGAATCGGCCACCAATTCGAAATCGCTTGATTCGTTCACCTTGCGGTTTAGGTATTCGGTCAGATCGATGTCTTTCTGTATCATCGTTTTGAGTCGCTCCATACCATAGGCTTTGATCGACATCCAAACTTTGAAGGCTTTGGCATTTCGCGATAATTGGAAATAATGCTCGTTATACTCCAAGCGATTGCCATCATCTGCAAGCTCGGTATCGAGATAGGCTGCTTTTTTGAAGTAGGTACGTTTGAGTTTGTCCCAGCTGCGCACTAAAGTGCACCCCCCTTCAAAGGGTTGGTACAGCCATTTGTGGAAGTCGATCGCGATCGAATCGGCACGCCCCATGCCTTTGTATTCGGCCCGCAGAGAGTCAAGAATACCCGCCAAGGCACCGTAGGCGCCATCGATATGGTACCACAGCCCATATTTTTCCGAAAGGTCGGCCAAGGCATCCAGATCATCGATTGCCCCGGTATTCACCGTACCCGCGTTGCCGATGATACAAAATGGTTGTAAGCCGTTGGCCCTATCGATTTGGATCTGCTTTTCAAGAATACCCAAATCGATTTGGTAGCCCGCATTGGTCGGGATCTTTCTCAAATAGTCACTGCCTATCCCTAATAGCTCGACACTTTTATCGACACAGCTGTGCACTTCTTGGGAAGCATAAACGACGAATGGTTTTTGCCCGAACAACCCGGTCTTGCGAATGCCGGATTTCTCGAAATGGATGTTTCGGCCAACTGTCAAACCAGTGAGATTGGCCGCAGATCCCCCGCTGACCAAAACTCCGCCTGAATCTTGTGGAAACCCTAAAAGTTCGGCGGTCCATGCCACCACCCTTTTCTCAATTTCGTTCATGGCCGGAGCCAGGTGCCATTTGGTCTGGTTTTGATTGATGGTCGTGGCCAATTTTTCCGCTAAGATGGCTACTTGGTTGCCGCCTGACATCACATAGGCATACATATGCGGCCCCAGGTTTCCAGTGGCCGTATCCAAAACCTTTTCTTCGACGAATTCCAAAAGTTCGGAGACATCCATCCCTTTTTCGGGTAGTGGTTCCTTGAACCATCCTTCCACTTCCGATTGGGAATGGTCATGATATCCCTTTTGCGAATCAAGGGTTTCGAATTGCCTTAGTACCATGGACTTGGTGTGGTTCAAAAGCGACTCAAATGCTTCGGTTGAAAAATCTAAACTATCGTTCATGGGTAGCGAAAAATGTTTCGCTAAAGGTACGTGATTTTACCAATCGACCCTGTTTCGGTCGGCACCAATTCCAGTTGTTGTTTTGGAACAAGGCCGGGCTCTTCGTGATGGGTAACGAACAGCACACAAGAATTACTTTGGCGGGCATACTGGTTGACCAATTCGACGAAAAAGGCCGCACTTCGGTCGTCAAGTCCAATGGTCGGTTCATCCAAAAGGAGCAAAGGGGGGTGTTTGATCATTGCCCTGGCGGTCATAAGCAACCGCTGTTGCCCCATACTCAAATTCTTGAACGGCCTGTTCGGGATAGCGAGCAGTTCGAGCCATGCTTGGGCCAATCGTTTAGCTTCATCGGAAGGACGGAGATACAGGCCTACCGAATCATACAGACCCGAGATGAGCATATGCTCCGCATAGCTATAACCAGTGAATCTTTGGATCATGGCCGGTGTGAAATAACCGAGCTGTTCCTTGATGTCCCAAACACTTTCGCCACTTCCTTTTCTTTTCCCAAAAAGGCGGATGTTTTGGCCATACCCTTTATGACTGTCGCCGGTGACCAATTGGACCAGGGTAGACTTACCACTTCCGTTGGGTCCTTTGAGTTGCCAGAACTCGCCGGCCCGCAGGCACCAATCGATACCATTGAGTACTTGTTTGTCATGGAAGGAAACGTTCACACCCTTGAATTCGACTAAGGGATCCTGTTGCGGATGGCACGGTTCAAGTGGTTTGGGGATTTCCGTTATGACATGGGGTACATCATTCACCTTTTGCGAATCGTGATGGGTTTTGAGCTGCCCGTCCAAATAGTGGTAATGTGCTCCTTGGAGGTCTAAAAATTCGTTGCTTCTTGTAGATAAATGGAAAAGACTGCAATGGGCCAGGGTATGTTTCAAAAGTTCCTTGAGGGCTTTTTGGGAAGCGGCATCCAGATTTTCAAATGGATTGACCAAGACAAGGTAATCGGGTGCCTGATCCATCAAATAATGCAACAAGGCCTTTTTTTGTTCCCCGCTGCTCATGCTTGCCAGGGACTGTTCGCTCCTCGGCATCAAAACCCGCTGCTCATGGCGTTCTTCTTTTTCAATGAAGCCTTTGAGTGTGGTATGGGAATAAAGAAAACCAAGGGCGTTGTCGGGCAAATCGAAGCCAAAGCGATTCGGGTCGACAAGCAATTGCCGGGCCAGGCCATTGGGGTCGGTTTCGGTGCGATAACTGATCTTAATGTACATCGGGTTCATGGATGTACCCTAAAGATATGAACTGGATTGGCTTTGTAGGTAGTTTGTTTGTCGAGAAGCATGCCATTTTTCAAGGCTACTTTTCGCGAAGGGAGGTTGTCGATATGGATGATCGAAATCAACGAATCCGCTAAACGATGATCAAAGGCGAATTGTTTGCAGGCACTTGCCGCTTCAAAAGCATAACCTTGTTTCCAGTAAGTTGGTAAGACCGAATAGCCGATTTCCAATTCCTGTATACCATCGACGTCTTGGATCAAAAGCCCGCAGAGGCCAATGAGCGTATTCGTGTTTTTGTGGATCAATGCGTTCATCCCGCCCAATTGGAGTTCGTACCGCTCGAAGATACGATCGAACTGTTGTTGGCAAGCGGTCTCAGGAGTAAGCGGAATCCCCTCCCAATATCGCGTGGATTCGGAATTTTGATAAAACGGAAGCCAGGCCGCAAAGTCAGAGGGTACTACCTTGCGATACCGTAGCCGTTCGCTTTCGTGCTCGTGGAGTAGGTAATCGCTCATTGTATTTGGGTTTCGGCCTACTGGCGCTTGAAGGAAACGCGGTCTCCGATGGCAAGTCCCAATTGGGCGCTCAGTCCCCCGTTGATTTCCAATACGTATTTGATGGGCTCCACTGAAGAAAGTCCGGCTTCGTTATACGGTTCGGTGTTTTCTTGCATACTCACGATGGTCATTCCTTCATCAATAAACAGGATATCCAACGGAAACTGGGTGTTCTTCATGTAGAAAGAATGCACGGCCACATCAGGAAAAATGAACAACATAGCTTCTTCGTTCCGCATCGATTCACGGTACATCAACCCGGTCTGTGTCTCATATTCCGACTCGGCGATTTCAATGGCGAAGGTCGTCCTTAGCGAATCCCCGGGCATTGCGAATACCTGAAGTTCCCCTTCTTTGGTAAAGGTGATCGCTTCGGTTTTCAAGGCCGATTTGGGTTCCGATTTACAGGCGCTGAAAAGGAATAGGATACCGAAAAGGGCTCCGAAGGCTTTTGAGTTACACATGGTTGGTATCGCTAGGTCTGAACATTAAATACAAGCCCAACAACACGAAGGGAATACTCAACCATTGACCGGTGCTAAAGGTGCCCCAAGTCTCTTCAAAGCCACCTTGACTTTTCTTGTAATATTCCAATACGAACCGTACCGTCCACATACTCACCATCCAGAATCCGAACAAAAAACCTGCTTTCGCTTTTTTGTTGGTATTCTTATAGATGAAAAACATGGCGATAAAGATCAAAAAGTAACAGATGGCTTCATACAACTGTACTGGATGCCGGTACGGAATGGAATCGAGCACACTGGCGAAATCCGGATTGTTCTCAATGGCCTTGTAGGCCGCACTAGCCGTTTTTTCCTTGGTCAATTGTAGGGCGCGATAGGCTGGCATATCATCGGAATCCCGAACGAATTTCACGGCAAAGGCGAAGGTTTTATCAACGATGTTGCCGTTGATCTCGGAGTTGAAAAAGTTTCCGACCCGAACAAGGCCCGCGCCCACCAAACTGGCCATGGTGACCCGGTCGAGCAACCAAAGAACGCCCATATCCTTATATTTTCTCGAGAACAGGAACAAGCCGATGATACCGGCAATAGCGGCTCCATGACTGGCCAAGCCGGTGAAGCCCGTGAACTCATAGCCGTTGATAAAGCCGAACAAACTACCGTCATCGCTTTCCCGTATCGGCAAAAGAATCTCCAATAA
Organism: Flavobacteriaceae bacterium; assembly: GCA_013214065.1. GTDB lineage: Bacteria > Bacteroidota > Bacteroidia > Flavobacteriales > Flavobacteriaceae > Flagellimonas_B > Flagellimonas_B algarum. The sequence goes on along the minus strand of JABSPK010000010.1, from coordinate 67,220 downwards.
ATGGTTTTTGTAATAGGCCCAATCATAGAAAAACACATGGCCTAACCGTGCACCCAGCATGATCGAAACCACTCCGTAAACAAACAGCGAATCGAGCTTTTCAAGTGTTTTGTTCTCTTTGTTGAAGACCCACTTCATGACGTAAAAGCCGACCACAAAGGCCAAGATCCACATGAGGTTGTAATATTTGATCTGGAGGAATCCGATTTTGAATAGGGTGTCGTCCGGATTCCATAGGATGGCGGAAAAAAACATGTATGCTATTTTGGGCAAAGATAAATAATAGAAGTAAGAACCCTTGGCATTTTGTAAGTAGATTTTGGTCGTACCCGGGTCATTGAAAAGGCGGTAATCCAGGGTTCAAGGAACAGGGTCATACCCCTTGCCCCCCCATGGATGACAGCTTGAAATACGTTTGATGGCCAACCAACCCCCTTTGAAAAGTCCATGCTTGCGCAAGGCTTGGATGGTATAGGTCGAACAGGTAGGGGAGTAGCGGCAGGTAGCCGGGGTGTAGGGCGAAATAAGGTATTGGTAGGCTTTGACCAAAAATATGAAGGGGGCAATGACCCATTGCCTCCATTTAGTTGATGCTGTACGAGGTCCCTTCTTTTCCATCTTTAAGTTGTACGCCCAAAGCGTTCAATTCATCCCTAATTTTATCAGAAGTGGCAAAGTCCTTATCGGCCCTGGCATTTTCGCGAAGATCGATGAGCAATTGTACCACGCCGTCCAAAACACTTGAATCAGAGGTGGCTTCTTGCTGGTCTTCAAGCCCTAGTACGTCTACTACAAAGGCCTGCATGGCCTGTTGCAATACCAATAGGTCATCCGCGCTGATCGATTCTTTTCCTTCTTTGATCAAGTTGATTCGTTTGACAGCATCGAACAATTGGGCAATCAATATCGGGGTATTGAAATCATCGTTCATGGCCTCATAGCATTTGGCTTTCCAAGCGGCGACGTCAAAATCGCCGGCCGAACCTGTTTTCAAGCCATCAAGGGCCTTGATGCCTTCCATAAGACGATGGTACCCTTTTTCAGAGGCCAACAACGCATCGTTACTCAAATCGAGAATGCTGGTGTAGTGGGCCTGCATCATGAAAAAGCGGACAACGGCAGGTGTAAATGCCTTGCTGAGTATGGTATTATCACCACTGAATATTTCGGATGGATAGATGTTATTGTCGGTCGACTTCGACATCTTTTTTCCGTTCAGGGTCAGCATATTCGCATGCAGCCAATAATTCACCGGGGTCTTGCCATTGCAAGCCTCGGCTTGTGCGATTTCGCATTCGTGATGGGGAAACTTCAAATCCATGCCCCCGCCGTGGATGTCGAAATTCTCACCAAGGTATTTAGTACTCATAGCCGTACATTCGAGATGCCATCCAGGAAAACCGTCACCCCAAGGCGAAGGCCAGCGCATAATATGTTGTGGCTCCGCTTTTTTCCAAAGGGCAAAATCTTGGGGATTCTTCTTTTCGTCTTGTGCGGCCAGTTCTCGCGTATTGGCGATCATGTCTTCAAGTTTCCTGCCGCTTAGTTTGCCGTAATCGTTTGACGCGTTGAATTTGACCACGTCGAAATACACCGACCCATTGATTTCGTAGGCATAGTCTTTATCCAGGATTTCCTTGATGATTTCGATTTGTTCGATGATGTGACCGGTAGCGGTAGGTTCGATACTGGGAGGCAAAAGGTTGAGCTTTTTGATGGTCTCATGAAAATCGACCGTATAACGTTGCACGACCTCCATGGGCTCGATTTGCTCTAATTTCGCTTTTTTGGCAATTTTATCCTCCCCATCATCAGCATCGTTTTCCAAATGCCCGGCATCGGTAATATTTCGGACATAACGCACCTTATAGCCCAAATGCTTCAAATACCTAAAGATCATATCGAACGACATAAAGGTGCGGCAGTTTCCGAGGTGTACGTTGCTATAGACCGTTGGCCCACAGACATACATGCCGACATAGCCCTCTTCTATGGGTTTGAAAACTTCTTTTTTTCCGCTAAGTGAGTTGGAAACCTTTAAAACGTTGTTGGTGAACAAGTGCATTAAAATTCAGTATCGAGATTGATGTATTCCAAAAATTCCCTTCGTACCGCTTCCTCCTTGAATTTACCACCATATTCGGCGGTTACGGTACTGCTTTCGATATCACGAATCCCTCGTGAATTGACACATAGGTGTTTCGCATCGATAACGCAGGCGACATCTTCGGTGCCTAAAACCGCTTGGAGCTCTTTGACGATCTGGATGTTCAATCGTTCCTGTACTTGCGGTCTTTTGGCGTAGTAATCGACGATCCGGTTCATTTTCGATAGGCCGACTACGGTACCGTTCGAGATATAGGCCACATGGGCCCTTCCTACAATGGGTAATAAATGGTGTTCACAGGTTGAATACAGGGTGATGTTCTTTTCGACCAACATTTCGCCGTATTTGTACTTATTCTCGAAGGTCGAGGCTTTGGGTCGGCGATTGGGATGCAATCCCCCGAAAATCTCTTTCACGAACATTTTGGCGACCCGTTTCGGGGTCCCCATCAAACTATCGTCGTCCAAATCCAGCCCTAAGGTGAGCATGATCTCTCGGACACTGTTTTGTATTCTGGCGATTTTTTCATTGTCGTCCAATACAAAAGCATCTTTGCGCAAAGGCGTGTCGGATGAGGATCCAATATGGTCGTTTTCCCGCTCGTCGTACTGTTCTTCCAATGTTTCTTCGAATTTCATGGGTCGCTTGAATAAGGGCACAAAGATATACAATATGGCCTTATTAACATCTGAATTGGGGGCTTTGACAACATAAATTATTGTTAAGTAGGGCATCCACCTAATTTTATAAGTTACAAATCCATAGTCACTTATGCGCAGAACCGTTTTCGTTGTTTTCGTTGCGGCCTTTGTCGGCACCTTCGCCATGGCACAGGTATCACCCGATTGCGTTTCGGCCATCCCGATCTGTGACAATACCCCCGTCAACGCCGGTACTGATGGCTACGGGGTCGATGATTTTGATGGTGCGTTTTCTTCGGGATGTTTGGAGCAGACGGCCACGGGTGCGATCGAATCGAATTCGGCCTGGTACCGATTTAGGACCGGTGCCTCCGGTCAATTGGGATTCAATATCGAACATCAAGACAATGAAGACTGGGATTTCGCCCTGTACTTGTCCGACGATTGCGATGACCTTGGTGAACCGGTACGTTGTAATTTCTTTGATAACCGCGATAGAAATTCCTATATCGGGGTCGGTGAAGACCCGACTGGGGCCAATTCGGTCCAGTACGAAGAATGGCTAATGGTCGAACCGGGGCAGGATTACTATTTGCTCATCAACAATTTCAGTAACATCAATTCAGGGTTTTCGATTCAATTCTCAGGTCAGATTTTCGTGACCAACCCCTACGACGCCTTGGATTGCTCGATAATCGATAACCTCCTTGGGCCACCGATCGCCGCTTGTGACGGCGATTCCGTGACACTCGATGCTACTACCGAAGATGCCTTGGGATATGCTTGGTTTGCGAATACCGGAAACGGATTCGAGCCACTTCCTTCGGTTACACAAGCCACTGCCGATGTGACTTCGGAGGCGGTGTACCGGGTACAAGTGAGCTTGCCCATGGGAACGACCTTGATCAGCGACGTTCAGGTATCCTTTACCCCATCACCGATAACCAACCCGATCGGCGATGTCACCAATTGCTATGAACTGAATGCTACTTTCGACCTTTCCGCCAAGGATGTTGAGGCTTTAGGTGCACAAAGTGATGACGACTTTATGGTGAGTTACCATTTGACCTTGGCCGATGCCCAGAACGGATTGCTACCGGTCGACAAGGATTTTCCGTTGTCATCGGGTTCCCAAACGATTTTTGTACGTACGACATCGATGGCCAATCCGGATTGCTATGATGCCGGAGAACAATTTGAGATCCTAACGGTTTCAAGTCCAGTAATGGACTTTGAGACCGCCATCAGCATTTGTGATGATGGCAGTTCGGCGGTTATCGGCCCACAACAGCAAGATCCGACATATACGTATGCATGGGATTCCGGTGAGACCACTCCTTCGATTGCCGTTGATGAGGCAGGGAGTTACACCCTAACGGTATCGCACAGTGCCCATGGGATCCAATGCAGTAGTCAACGCACCGTGGAGGTCTCCTATTCCTTGACCCCGGCCATCGCAAGGGTCAGGGTCAACGACCTGCAATCGAACAATACGGTTACGATTGAGACCGACCAAGAAGGCGATTTCGAATACCGTCTTGATGAAGGTGCTTTTCAATCGGACAATACGTTTGAAGGGGTATTGCCCGGCACCCATCAGGTTACGGTGCGTGACACCTTTGGTTGCGGGGAAGTGACCGATGAGATCGTCGTTGTCGGTTTTCTAAACCATTTTTCCCCCAATGGGGATGTAATGAACGAAAATTGGCATATCGAGGGGCTCTCGTACCTGCAAGATGCGGTGGTGACCATTTACGATCGGTATGGCCAACTGATTACCCAACTCACCGAATTCACTAGCGGTTGGGACGGCACCATGAACGGACAGCCCTTACCGGCAACCGATTATTGGTTCAAGATTTCATACATTAACATTGACGGAAACCGGACTTACGCCAAATACCTTCAAAACCATTTCTCATTGCGACGCTAAAGAGTCTGGTGTGCATTTTATCGATTAATGGGCATATTTTTCCGATAAACGTATAATAAAGGTAGGGTTTCAAAAGTTATAGGTGTTATAACAAAGACAATTGCCCCAATAACCATGCGAACACTATTTTGCGCTTTCTGTTGTTTGTTCTTCACCTACTTTGCTACAAACGCCCAAAATTCCAATTCACCTGACTGTAGGACCGCCATACCGGTTTGTGCCGATGCCCCGATTATGGCATTCGCCGACGGCAATGGGGATATCGATGATTTCGATCCCGATGTGATCCGTCAGACCGGATGTTTGGAAAAAGGAAGTGTCTCTTCGGCCAATGTTGAGAACAACACCTCCTGGTTTGTGTTCCGTGCAGGAACCGATGGTCAAATAGGTTTTGATATCCAGGCCCTAGCGGCCACTGCTGGCGGACCAATAACGGCTGAGTGGGATTTTGCTTTGTACGGACCCGATTCCGATTGCGCGTCGATCAGTAACGGTACCGCCCAGCCCATCCGCTGTAACTACGAGGTCAATGATACCGACTTTACAGGTATAGGGGTCAACCCTGAGAATGGCCAGGTGGGGGCACCTAACGTTACCGGAAGCCAAAATACCTATGATGAATATATCGATGTGGTCGCAGGTGAGATCTATTTTCTGTTGATCAATAATTTCAATACGAATTTTGATGGCAATCCTGAACCTTATATGTTGAATTTTACGGGGAATTCAGTCGATGCCGACCAAAATACGGCCTTGGATTGTACCCTTCGTGACGAGTTTTTGGGATTGGATATTATTGCGTGCGAAGGCGATCCCGATATTGTGTTGAGTGCATTGAATTCGCCAGCCGGACCCGATATTGTCAATGTTACTTGGACCTTGGATCGTGATGATGATGGAACCATCGATGAGGTACTGGCATCTGGTCCGAATGAAACCGAGTTTACCGTGACCAGTCCAAATTCAGGAAGGTACTTTGTTTCGATTGAAACGAGTTTCAACCAGATCATCACTGATGATATTTTAATCACCTTCTTTGGGGTCCCTGAACTTGACGAAGTTCGTATCATCGATGATTTGTTGAATAGTGACCAAACGGATCCCTATAATATCGAGATCGTCGCTTTGGGCGATGGGGATTATGAATATGCGATTAATGGAGGCGAGTTTCAAGACGATCCCGTGTTCTTGGATGTACCTCCAGGAACCAATACCGTTATCATCAATGACAAGAACGGATGCGGTACTACCGAGCCCATTGAGTTCGTCGTTGTCGGATTTCCTAAGTTTTTTACCCCGAACGGCGATGGGATCCACGACAACTGGAATGTTTTGGGTATCGATCAATTGACCGACCCTGCCGTTTTCATCTTCGATCGTTTCGGAAAGTTGCTAAAGCAGTTGGATGAAACCGCCATAGGTTGGGACGGAACTTTCAATGGCCAAGACCTGCCTTCGTCCGATTATTGGTTCCGATTGGACTATTCCCGTGATGAAAGTGGGGTGGTCGTGGCCCGACAAGTACGACGGCATTTCTCCTTGGTACGCTAAAAAAAAACCGGCGATTAGCCGGACTTCTTTTTCTTTTCTACCTATTTCAGAATTTCAAGGTGTAGCTTAAACTCACATTGGTATTGATGCGGTTGAGTTGTGCCGAATTCGTGACTCCCGAATCGAACAGCAATTCGTTGACATCCTGTTCGGTGCGGTTTACCGCCAAATCCAGACGGCTGCCACCGAAATCGAAACCGATACCTCCTGAATAACCTTCAAGATCACCGATGGTACCCCCATCTTCGAACGGACTCTCCTCATAACGGTATCCAGCGCGTAAGCTTACCCGATCGAAGCGGTATTCCCCACCGACACGGTAGCTGTTTACCGCTCCCAACTGGTCGGCGATAGTTTGGTTCTCTAAGGTGAAACTGGGGTCGGTAGCAGGGCGCAATTCGGCTTGCGACATATCTTGGTAGCCATAATCAAAGCTTAGCAAGCCTTCTTTGCCGAAAATCACGGCCACGCTGCCCGTCAATTTCGAAGGGGTCTTGATGCGATATTCATCGAAAAGGTTCACAATTTTGAAGTCTAGGAACCCGATATCATCATCGGCCAAATCGGTATTGATCCGTTGTGAGGTATCGTCGGTCAATTCATACCAGGTAGGGGACTGATAACTCGCTCCGACACGCAGGTTGTCGTTCACTTTGGCAATGGCACCGAGGTTGAACGAAAAACCGTTTCCTTCGGTATGCAAGAAGTTGTCGAAAGTGGTGAACTGTATTTCAGAGGATGGGTCGTAGCCACGCTCTTCAAACAGGGTCACGCGATCGTAAAAGACCGAGTGGAAGTTCAAAGACGCTCCGATATACAGATTCTCTTGGTACTGGCCGGAGAAATTCATGGTGAATTTGCTGTTGTAGCCACTAGTACTCTGGATATAGGTTTGATCGACACTCGTATATTGGGCATTGCTAATGTAATCGGTATTGGTGTCGTCATTGGTCACCGGATCGATAACCCCACCGAAATAGCCCAAGAAGGCTTGTTGGTCGGCAAACCCCTGTTGGGCACCGATCCGCAAATAGGCTTCTTCCAAAAACTCATTTTGCCCGATCAACAGATTGCCAAAGGGAACCCCTTGGGCAAAATTCAAAAAGTAATTGTCGATCCCTTGGGTCGAATTCCCTGATGCAACGAATTCATTGTCGAAGTTCTCGGCCAGGTCATAATTGATGGCCAGGGCGATTTTTTTCCAAGGCGAATTGTTCGATTTGAAAACGAAAACCCCTCCGGCTTGGTTCAACTCCAACGAATTCCGATCAGCGTTTCGGGTACTGCTCCCATACAAGGCCTCGTTGTTCCGATTGTAGTTCGAACCCGTAACCGTGAATTGGCTGTAATTGAATACCGCTGAACCCGCTGGGTTCACATTGATGGCCGACAGATCGCCCCCAAGAGCGCCAAAAGCCCCGCCCATGGCTTGGAACCTTGCCGTTCCTTGTAGATCTTCCGTACTGTATCGAAGCACATCGTTGATGTTTTGGGCGTTTAGGCCCAGACATGACAAGCCTATGATGAAAGCAAATACTTTTTTCATTTTCAAGAATTTATTCGGTAAATTAATTTGGATTTAGTTTCGTCTTCCTCCGCTGCTGCGGCCGCCACTGCGGGCTCCTGAAGATCGGCCCCCCGAGCTTCTGCCTGAACTCCTGAAGCTGCCTGAGCTTCTCGAGCGACTGCCTGAACTTCTAAAGCTTCCACTGCTTCGTGAACTTCTTGACGGTGCGCTTCGATAGCTTCGTGAACTATTGCTGCTGCGAGAGCGGCTATACGAACTGGTTCGCGGCGCCGTACGACCCGAAGATTGGTAGCTGCGGGTACTTCTTCCTGCTGATGAGCGGTAACCCGAGCTTCGATTCGCTGCAGATCCCCTGTTGTAGGAACTCCTTCCGGCCGCGCTGTTGTAAGAACGTCCGCTGCGCGAAGCTCCGTTATATCTCGGTATCGAACGTGTGCTGCGACTCTGTCGGTAATTGCGGTTTCTGGCAATGGCATCGGCACTGACCGAACGTCTTGCCGTCGAATTGCTTCGATAGCTTCGTGCACTGCGTGAGGTAGTACCCCTAGAAATATTCGATCGACCGCTATTGGCCCGTGATCTGACCCTGGAATTCGTTGCGGTACGCCCATTGAGGTTCGATCGGCCGCGTAAGGCATTGCTGGCGATCGTTCCGTTTCTACCATAACCTCTACGCCCTCTGGTGAACCCAACATTTCGGTTGTAGTATCCGGCATAACCTGCTCGACCGTAGCGTCCGCCCCCGCCCCATTAGCCTCCGGCATAACCCCAGCCATAGCCGTAGCCGCCCCAGCCCCAGCCGTTCCAACCCCAGCCATTCCAAAGCCAAGGATCGTTCCAGCCCCAGCCACCCCAGCCGCCCCAGCCAAAGCCTCCGTTGCCGTAGACATTGATGCTGACGCTGGTCGGGTTATCACCCCAACCCGGGTTGCCGGTATAGGTATTGTTGTCGGCGAAGTAATCGGTCTGTTCGCCCAAGATGCTATCGTTTTCGACGCCTCCGTAGTAATCGTCGACATCGGTGAAGATTTCAGAATCCAATATGTCACTGTATTCTTGTGCCTTTTGCCCAAAATATTCCCCATAGATATCGTCTTCGACCTGTTGTGTCCTGACGGCTTCGGCAGATCTTTTTTCAACACGCACTTCCCGTGTTCCGTTCGCATAGATACCATCGTCGTCATAATAGGAAGCCTGTTGGTAAGAACCACAGGAACCCATGAGGATCGCGATAAGGGCCAAGAAAGAAAAGGGGAGAAATTTTTGGCGGGGTAAAGTAAGGCTCATCTTCTAAAATTTATTGTTTGACAATGTAAAAAATAGTTAGTTTTACCGCACTATTTTGTCGAACAAGTCACAAGTTTTGTGCCAAACTGAATTTAATGGGTAAAAATTTAACAAGTAGGGCCGAAGATTATTCCAAATGGTACAATGAGTTGGTGATCAAGGCCGACTTGGCCGAAAACTCAGGGGTACGGGGCTGTATGGTCATCAAGCCTTACGGTTTTGCCATTTGGGAAAAGATGCAGGCAGGACTCGATAAGATGTTCAAGGATACCGGCCACCAAAATGCCTATTTCCCTTTGTTCATCCCCAAATCGTACTTGAGTAAGGAGGCCAGCCATGTTGAAGGTTTTGCCAAAGAATGTGCGGTGGTCACCCATTACCGTTTGAAGAACGCGGAAGATGGCAGCGGTATCGTGGTCGATGAGTCGGCAAAACTGGAAGAAGAATTGATCGTTCGGCCGACGTCGGAAACCATCATTTGGGATACCTATCGAAAATGGATCCAGTCGTATCGAGACCTTCCCCTTCTACTGAACCAATGGGCCAATGTGGTGCGTTGGGAAATGCGGACACGCCTCTTTTTAAGAACAGCGGAGTTTTTATGGCAAGAAGGCCATACGGCCCATGCGACGGAAAAAGAAGCGATCGAAGAAGCCGAAATGATCATGCACCTCTATGCTGATTTTGTTGAAAACCATATGGCGGTTCCGGTGATCAAGGGTACGAAAACCGAAAGTGAGCGTTTCGCCGGGGCGGTCGAAACGTATTGTATCGAAGCCTTGATGCAAGATGGGAAGGCCTTGCAGGCCGGTACCTCACACTTTTTAGGGCAGAATTTCGCTAAGGCCTTTGATGTAAAATTCGCTACCAAATCAGGTCAGCAAGAACATGTATGGGCCACATCATGGGGGGTATCTACCCGGTTGATGGGTGCCTTGATTATGACCCACAGCGATGATAACGGTCTGGTACTGCCACCGAAACTGGCCCCGATTCAAGTGGTCATCGTACCTATCTATAAGGGTATGGAGCAACTCGAAGCGATTTCGGAACGGGTCAAACCCCTAGTTGCCGAACTCCGTAAATTGGGCATATCGGTCAAATACGACGACCGCGATACCCACAAACCGGGCTTTAAGTTCAATGAGTATGAATTGAAAGGCGTACCGGTCCGATTGGCCGTAGGGCAACGTGATCTGGCCAATGGAACCTTCGAGGTGGCCCGACGCGATACCTTGGAAAAACAGACCGTAGCAGCCGATGAGATCATCGATACCATAGCTGGACTCTTGGAAGACATCCAGCAAAACATCCATGACAAGGCCTTGACCTATCGTGACGCCCACATCACCAAGGTCGATAGCTATGAGGAATTCAAAACACAGCTAGAAACGAAAGGCGGATTTTTCGCGGCACACTGGGATGGAACTACGGAGACCGAAGACAAGATCAAGGAAGAGACCAAGGCAACGATACGATGCATCCCCATCGATACGGCCCAGGAAGCCGGAGCCTGCATGGTGACCGGAAAACCCTCACCTTATCGGGTCCTTTTCGCCAAAGCGTACTAAGTATTCCAAAAAATCAAAATAGCTATTGCAATACTTAAAAATAGTTGTATTTTTGCGTCCGCAATTATGCGACCTTATGGCCCGTTCGTCTAGGGGTTAGGACGCCAGGTTTTCATCCTGGTAACAGGGGTTCGATTCCCCTACGGGCTACTAACAAAGTAATTGAAATGGCAAATCATAAGTCAGCATTAAAAAGAATCAGAAGAAACGAGGCTGTTCGCCTACGCAACCGTTACCAACACAAAACGGTTCGAAACGCGATCAAAAAGCTACGCAATGAAGAAGATAAGAAGGCAGCCGAAAAGCTTTTGCCCAGCGTTGTCGGAATGATCGATAAGTTGGCCAAGCGCAACATTATCCATTCGAACAAAGCCGCCAATTTGAAAAGCAAATTGATGAGCAAGGTGGCTGCTATGTAAGCTGATGATGCCCTGAAAAGATAAGGCCCTTCATTTGAAGGGCCTTTTTTATTTCTTCTTTATAGCAATTGCTTTTTATTGACTGGCTTTCAAGTTCGCCGCATTGCGATATCCGGCGTTGTCCTTATACCAGTCGTTGTATTGGGTGCCTCCAGATGTGGCCCAGGTATTAAAGAAATTATAGGCCTGGTTGACGGGTACCCGTTCTTTCGGTACTTTAAAATCATGCATGATGTTGATGGCCCACGGTAATCTTGAATCGGTTTGGTAGTTGCCATCAGGGTCTTGGTTGATGCCTTCGATGTCCAAATTGTTCTCCCCAAGGCTGGTGCGCAATCGGTTCGGCAGGTGGATCTCACGACCACGTTCCCTATTGACGATCAAGAAGGAGTTGAATGGTGCGATACCCAATTGAGCCACCGACAACGGTGTTGTGAACCGCACATCGACGCGACTGGGTACATTCAACATGATCTCATTGTTATCGAACAAAATGACCACGGCCCGATCTTGGCCTTCTTCGACCCCATTGGCCGCCACATTGATATAGCCTTCGGTCAAAACGGTACCAGTCACCGATTCCACCTGGTTAGGGGCGATACTTTCGAATTCGATACCGAAGGCATTGGTCAAGCCTGCACCATCCGAAGTGACTTCGAAGTGGATTTCCAATTGAACGACTTCGTTTTGGGCGTTTAAAATGGCCACGAAGCGGTAATTGACTGCCGTATCGTTAAAATCGTAGTCTCCCATAAAGGGCCAAAGGTCTTCAAAGGCAACGGTTCCCCATCCATATTTACTTGGGGTGAATTGTTCAAAGGCCTTTTCGGCATCCTCTGGGTACTCGTCTTCGCTATCCTTGATACCATCCCCATCCGTATCGGGATCTTCGGCTGCGACGTCATTATAGGTATAGGTGGTCAAATCGTTGATGGTGCGTCCGAAATTAACGCCTGAATCGGAATTGGGTCCGTAAATGTACTCCCATCCCCCGGTCACGGTATCCATAATGATCAAATCGGAACTTGAGCCGTTACTGGCCAACCACAGTTCGCCATTGGAATCAAAGGTCATGGAGGTCGGGGTAAAGGGCAGGTTGTCGGCACTGATCCGAGTGGCCTGATAAACGTTGTTGTTGTCGAGGTCCAAACGGTACAAGCCCCCGAAACTGCTCAAGAACAGGGTGCCGTCTTCTGCAAAGGCCAAATCCCCTCCTTGGGTAACATCCAGGTTGTTGATATTCCAAGTAGAGATTACGTTGGCATTGCTAGGATCGATCGTGTACAATTTTGCATTATTCCCTGAAAAATAGAGCAGGCCATCTTCTTCACGATAGTCGAGTCGTGGGCCGCCCATACCGACATTGCCGACGATGGACCAGGAATCATTGATCATATCATACCGCATTAAAGGATAAGGGTTGCTACGACCAATGGAGTACATGTACAGATTATCGTGATCGAAAGCGGCCGTCCAACTACCTTGCGGCATGGCCGCTAGATTGGTCAGGTTGCCGTTTAAAGGGTTCACCGTAAAGAGCTGTCCGGATCCATTCACACAAAAAAGCGAATCGATTTGGATACTACTGTTTCGCGCATAGCCGATATGTTTCGCTTGCTTAAAACGGGCCACTTCGGCTTGGCGTGCCTTTCCTGATAAATCGGAATGTGTGTACGTGGCCGTTCCCCCTGCGATATCAACGATTGCTGAACTGAAAACATTGCCCTCTTTTCGCCTTACGTAAAGTTGGGTGTAATACGATGGGGTGGCCAAGACATATTCCAGTTGTCCGTTCACCGGTCGACCAGTGAACAACACATGGTTCAATTCATCGGTTTCGAACACGGGAATGGTTTCCGTTTCACCTTCGTCGTTGACCGTTGTTAATTGAGTGACATTGTACGGCGTGCTGTTGTATGCATAGACCGTATATACTGCATCTGTTGAACTATCATTAATGGTCACGGTAGTGTTGCTCGAAGTGGCGAATTCAAATCCTTCCGGAATTACCAAATTCACGATGGCCGACTCGTCAAAGTCATCTTCTTGGTCGTTGTCGTCTTCTTGAACCGTGTCATCGACCACGTCTTCGATGGTATCCTTGACACAGGCGTTCAAACCGATCAATGCGACGAACACGAACAGTACTTTACAAACAAATTGGTGCTTTTTCATAGCTGTAGTTTTCCACAAAGTTGTGCGTACAACCTTGTTTTATAGGTTAATTATATATGGGACTCTATTAAGTATCGTTGGATTGCAGCATTGCTTCGATAAATCAAGAATTCAGTAAAAACAACAACAAAAGAACGAATATTCTTACTTATTGATATATTTTACCGATGAACGGCACTGCAATGTTGTGAAAACGGTCTGGGTTGTGGTGAAGGTTGTTGGCCCTAGCGAAAGGCGGCCCGTTTTGAAATCAGGAAGCCCAGAATGAAAATGGTATACATCACCGTTACCACGCCCCAAAGCACCTGCCGTAATTGGAATTTCAGAAAAAAATCGACATTGAGGTAGCCATTCAAAATATAATAGGGGAAGTAGAGGTTGAACAAAAAGAACCCTGCCCCAATGTATACCATAAGATTACGTGAATTCGCTTTTTTACTGTATTTTGATAGTTCTGAAAAATGGCAACCGATAAGGATCAATAGCGCCAACGAACAAAAGGTATCGGCATAATACAGATTGGAATGAAAGGGGTCTTGGAAAAATAGCGATACCGCGTAGGCCATTATGGTCAGCAAACCCAAAGCCAGCAAAAGTCTTCGGTGTTTACCTTGCCGTAAAACCTTATAGTACAACCAAAAAAGATAAGATGTCAGCAGTACATGGTAAATGTTGTAAATAATGACATTGTGCCAACTGTAGGCCGCTTCTTCAAAAAAGGAGAAATCGTCAAAATTCAAAATAAAATAACCCAACAACTCATTGAAAAAGGTGTACGCCAAAAAAAGTGGAAACAGCCGTAATGGCGTATCAAAGAACTTTTTGAACGTAATCATTGCAACAACAAGTGCAATGCCATACCAAGCCATGTAGTAAGGAATCAAGAATAGCCGAATTATAGGTTTGCCATCTGCCTCAGCAAGATAACCGATTTCTAATTGTTCCCGACCTGAATGACCAACTTTATCAAAATATGCTGTTTATGGGCGAGGAGCTTCGTTAAGAACGATTTCCTTTGTCACATCCAAAACCTACCCGTTGTCATAGGTAGGCGCAAAAAAAAGCCCCTGGTAAAAGGAGCTTTTCTTGATTTAAAATGATTGCTTTTATAAGGCGATCGGTTTGATATGAAAATCCGTATTTGGAGGGCAACAATGTCCAAAGTTCATGATCAGGCTTTCTTGCTCGGCACTGATAGTGCCTGCTTTGTCGTTCTCATAAATCGGTTTTGCCTTATTTTCCTCAATATAGAACCCCCGATTTTTTCCATCGATTTCGGTTGTAGGTACCCAGAACATGGTGTCCTCATTATTATGGTCGGCGCCATATTGTCCGAGATAGATTCGTACTGTAGCTACATCGATATTGGCCTTGCCGGCTTCTTGCTTGACGTAATCCAAGTAATTTTCGATGGTTTCAATATCCCATTCTACATATTGCAAGGCGGTGAAGTCCGATGCTTGGTTAACATTTCGTTCATGGGCTTCGATGAGTGCCGATCTACTGCTTTGATAGTTGGTAAAGAGGGAATTCGCCTTTTCGATCGTGATGAGTTTTGAAGGTTTGCTTGTGGTTACATCTGAGGTAGTAGGCGCTCCTGTAGTACTGCTCAAAAGGAAAAAAGCAGTGGTTAGGGTGCAAATCATGCCGAGTACGATAAATCTTCTTTTCATTTTTTAAGAATTTATAGTTAATAATGTAGTACGTTTCTTAATTTATTAATAAAATCCGACTTAATTGCCGTTTAACGGGATTAATTGATTCCAAGAATCGACCTCTGATTTTAATGTAGCGGTATAGTGATGGAAAATGATCTTAACCTAGTGGAACGCCCTACGGTGACTAATGACGAATCCCGTGATGAAAAGTCCGTACATGATGACGATGATGATGCGCAACACCATTTGGAAGTTATAGGCGTACCATAATTCGGGTTTTAGGTATCCAGAAAAGAATAAAAAGGGGAAGATGTAACTGAAAAGAAGTAAGCCCAACGATACCCAGAACATCAGGTTGCTCCTTTCACGTTGCCAGTTCCATTCGGTAGATTTTTCGGAAAAATAGAGAATGATTATCAAGGCCAATACCCAAGAAGCCAGTGAAGTGGCATAATACAAACTGATCGTAAGCGGGTTTTGAAAGCAGCAACTGATGAGGTAGGAGGCCAATACGGTTAAGGCGAGGATTTTTATCGTCTTTTTGCGCCTTTTTGAATGGATCAATTTCCAATACACATAGTAAAAGAAGCCATAGAAAAAAAGGTCGTAGATGTTGTAAATAAGATCGTTGGCAAAGGTCTTTTTGGAAAAGAAGGCGAATTCCGAGGAATAGCGTATTAAATGCCCCAAGAGCTCATTGAAAAAGGTGTAGGCGATGATTATTGGAAATAGCTTCAGCACCGTGTCAAAGTATTTTTTGTAATGGTATAACGCGACCATTAGTGTCAAGAAATACACTGGAATCAAGAAATAATTCATACCTAGATCAACAAGCTCTTGTGAGGACATGTTTTAAAAATCGGTATGGGGAGGAGGGCCGGAACCACCTCGGTTCATCACCAAGCTGCCGTCACCGTTCATCATCATTGGAAATACCGGCAACAAGGAAGCTTCGGATTTGGCACCACCTTCTTGACCATCTTCATCTGATTTTGGCCAATAATTACGGATCAACTTGGCTTCGCCGTCTTCACCAATGTAAAAGCCACCATACTCTTTCCCGATTTCGGCTGTTGGCAAGATAAAGACCGTATTGCGGTTGGGATCTTTGCCTTCCTTCCCATAATTACCCAAATAAATCCGAAGGCTGTCCGGGGCTACTTTGGCTTTACCCGCCTCCTGTTCAACATACTTGATGTATTGTTTCAAGGTTTTTAAGTTGAAGGCAACGAATTGCGTGGGAATGAATTCCCCTTCGGTATCACCTGCCTCCTTTTCGAAGGACCGGATTCCTGGAATCCTACGGGTTTCATAATTTTCGCAAAGGGTTTTGGCTTCATCAAGGGAAATGATTTCATCCGGCGCTTCGACCGATTCTTCTTGCGCAACCAGTTGGGTAGCTGCCTCTGTTTTCGGTTGTTCTTGGCAACCCATGATCAATAAAGCGGCTAGTGGGATCAGCACCGATGTCTTGCTAGTGTTTTTCATAATGTTAATGTTAATGTTATCAATATTGGGGGAAAACAGATTAAAGATAGGGTTTTGCAACAATACGTTCATTAAAAAACCCCAAAGGGGTTGCCCTTGGGGTTTTAAATCTATGCTTTGAGGGTTGTTGACCGAACTATTCGTTCATGGTCATCAAAAACTCTTCGTTATTTCGGGTCTGCTTCATCCGTTGCTCCATGAACTCCATGGCTTCTACCGGGTTCATATCGGCCAGGTACTTGCGCATGATCCACATCCGTTGAATGGTGGTCTCGTCCAACAAGAGGTCATCGCGTCGTGTCGATGAAGAGATCAAGTCAATGGCCGGGAAGATCCTACGGTTCGAAATTCGACGATCCAACTGCAGTTCCATATTACCGGTACCCTTGAATTCTTCGAAAATCACCTCGTCCATCTTAGAACCGGTTTCGGTCAAGGCCGTGGCGATTATCGATAAAGAGCCCCCATTTTCGATTTTACGGGCCGCCCCGAAGAACCGTTTCGGTTTGTGCAAGGCATTCGCATCGACCCCTCCTGATAATACTTTTCCGGAAGCCGGTTGTACGGTGTTGTAAGCTCGCGCCAAACGGGTGATCGAATCCAATAGGATCACCACATCATGACCGCATTCTACCAATCGCTTGGCTTTTTCGATGACGATATTCGCTACCCGTACGTGCTCGGTCGCTTCTTTATCGAAGGTCGAAGCTACGACCTCACCACGAACATTTCGTTGCATATCGGTCACCTCCTCAGGGCGCTCATCGATCAAGAGAATAATCTGGTACACCTCGGGGTGGTTGGCCGCAATGGCATTCGCGATATCTTTCAACAGCATGGTCTTACCCGTTTTGGGCTGGGCGACGATCATGCCCCGTTGGCCTTTACCAATAGGAGAGAACAAATCGATGATCCGGGTCGAGAGCGTGCTCTGGCGATCGGCCACATTGAATTTCTCTTTTGGGAAAAGGGGCGTCAAATGCTCAAAGGCCACTCGGTCACGGACCACTTGGGGATCAAGACCGTTGATTTTGTTAACTTTGATCAGCGGGAAGTACTTTTCACCCTCTTTCGGGGGGCGGATGTTCCCAAGGACCGTATCACCTGTCTTCAGGCCGAACAATCTGATCTGCGATTGGGACACGTAGATATCGTCAGGTGATGATAGGTAGTTGTAATCGGAAGAACGTAAGAACCCATAACCGTCTTGCATGATGTCGAGTACACCTTCGCTTTCGATGATGCTGTCGAACTCAAACTCAGGTTCTTTGTACCTGTTTTTAAGGTCTTTGTCAAAGTTGCTGTTCTTTTTGTCTTGGTTGTGGCGTTGGTTAGGGGTATTGTGCTTGCGGTTTTGGTGTTTTTGTTGACCGTTTTGTTTGTGTTGGTCTTTTTTCTGACCCCCGTCTTTTTCTTTTTGTTGGGGGTTCGATTCCGCTTTCGGGGCGTGGCCCGTTTTCTTTTCAGGTGCCGGGGCCGCTTGACGCTCTTTTTGCACCTTTGGTGCTTTGGGTGCTTTGGGTGCAGCCGGGGCCGAAGAGACAACGGCCTTGGGGTTCGAAGCCTGAACATCCAAAATCTGGTAGACCAAATCCAATTTTTTCATGGACTTGAATTTCGGGACGCTCAATTCTTTGGCAATCTCCTGCAATTCAGGAAGCTTCTTAGCTTTTAGATCTGAAATCTCAAACATTAAATAAGGGATACGTTAAACTTGAAAATCTTTGAAGTACGCTGTTATTTGGAATTACTGTGGGATGAACTCCCGGGGTAAGTGTCATGCTAATAACACTACAATGATACAAATTATTTTTAAAGAAAGCAGCTTATTTGTCGAAAAGAGGCGTATTTTTGCTGCCCCTAGCGAGAAAAAGACAATGATTCAACGGATCCAATCGTTTTATTTGTTTTTGGTGCTGGTTTTGGCCGGTGTACTGCCTTTTTTCCTAAAGGTTTGGACTACCGCCGACGCAACCGCCGTGTATGCCGAAAGCCTCATGGTGGTATTGATCGCCTTTATGGTTTCGGCCGGTTTGGCGGTAATCAGTATCGCGCTGTACAAGAACAGGCAACATCAATTTGTTTTGAACAGGTTGAATATGATATTGAATCTTTTTTTACTAGGATTTTTCGTTTACCGGTCCCTAAACTTATCCGGAGAAACCGAAGTTTCTGAGAAGGGTATTGGGATGCTGATTCCTGTATTTTCTATCGTTTTTCTGGTTCTGGCCAACAGAGCCATCAAAAAGGATGAAGATCTTGTAAAATCTGTGGATCGTTTGCGTTGAACCTAACATCTTAGTAGTATTAGTGCGTAAAGCCCCGATGGAAACATCGGGGCTTTTACATTATAATTGGAATCGATCTCCGAATCGGGCCACGTGAAACCCCTTCGCATTGACGGTCCGCGAGGCTTCGCTGTTGGCATCCAACAAAGGGTTGGTGTGGTTCAGGTGGATGAAATGGATCTTGGCCCGTTCTTCAGGCGATAGTTGTTCGAACAGGGCCATGCTTTCAATGACGAAAGGATGGGGGATCTCAGAGATATCACGATGGTTGATTTCTTCACCATCGTAAAAGGTCGCGTCCAAAAAAGCATAATCGACCTTGGCGATTTCAGCGATGATCTGCTTATCCCATTTTCCCCACTTATCGATATCAGGAATGAAGAGGGCCGTTTTGTTCGGGCCGCTGATCTTGAATCCGACCGTTTCGGAATATTCGTCGCGATGGGGTACCAAAAAGGGGGTCACCTCCAGTCCCGGGCCAAGCGATACCGTTTTTTCGTTCCGCAATGGCCTGAGTGCGATATTGCCCAATTTCACCAGCTGGTCCCATGGGCCATTGTTCGTTAAAAAAGTCGCCATTTTAGGCATGGCATATACCTGGGCGCTCTTAGCCCCTAGGGCTTCCCTACCAAAATACATGAGGCCTGAATAATGGCCGATATGGGCATGGGTCAAAAATATGCCGTCAGGGACTTCATGGGGAACCGAACTTTCGGTGTGCAACATGCGCAGTTGTTCGGGCAGGTCGGGAGTCGCATCAAAAAGATAGGTTTTGCCCTGGGCGGCATCGTAAAGGCCTAAAGACACCACTTTGCGCGTGGCATCAGGTGTTTCGAACAACGTACTGCAGCAGCTTTTTTCACACCCGATATGTGGACTGCCGGCATCCTGCACCGTGCCCAATACGATGAGTGAGGCCCCGGTTTCCTGTCCCCAAAGGGATAAACCCGACCAAAAAAAAGCCATGAGGGCCACCCTAAAAAACATGTTGTTCGTGCGTTGCATTATCGTGTTCCGAGCTCTATGACCTCTAAATTATCTATTTTTTTTCCGTCTATGGTGAACCGAAGCATGGTACGTATGCGATGGAACCCTTGTTTGCCACAGGCCCCGGGGTTCATATGCAGCAGCTCGCGGGCCTTGTCGTTCATTACCTTAAGAATGTGTGAGTGTCCGCAGATGAAGAGCTGGGGTGGGTTGTTTTTGATTTCGGTGCGGGTCCGTCCGTTGTATTTTGGGGGGTACCCCCCGATATGGGTGATCCAAACATCAACGGATTCGCAAAAAAAGCGCTGGTGTTCCGGGAATTCCAATTGGACACGATGGTCATCGATGTTGCCATAGACCGCTTTTAGCGGTTTTCCCTTGGCCAAAATACGATCGGTGACCGAAAGATCCCCAATGTCGCCAGCATGCCAAACCTCATCGGCCAAGGCTACGTATTTGAGTATGGCATCATCGATATGGCCATGGGTATCCGAAAGCAAAAGGATTTTCGTCACTACGCTAAAAATTTCCTAAAATATCTGGTTTCGCAAGGCGTTGTTACGCTTTAAAGTATCTTTAGAAACTCAAAAATAGCTGATTCGCTTGAGATATTTCATCCAGCTTTCGTATTTCGGAAAAGCCTACCACGGCTGGCAAAACCAACCTAACGCCATCTCGGTGCAGCAGGTACTTGAAACGGCACTTGGCACCTTGTTGCGTAGCGAAATCGCCATCGTAGGGGCGGGTCGTACCGATGCCGGGGTGCACGCAAAGTGCATGTATGCCCATTTCGACCATGATACCATCGCTGACCATGATCATTTGATACATCGACTCAATGCCCTTTTACCTGAGGATATCGCCGTACAAGCGCTTCGAAAAATGAACGAAGGGGCCCATGCCCGGTTCGACGCGGTTGAACGCACTTATGAGTATTGGATCAGTCTGGGCAAAGACCCTTTCTTTACCGATCACGCACATGTTATCCACCGCCCTTTGGATGTGGATGCGATGAACCAAGCGGCGGCATTGCTTCTGGATTATGACGATTTCGAGTGTTTTTCCAAATCGAATACCGATGTAAAGACCTTTATCTGTTCGGTATGTCACGCCGAATGGGAGCTTAAGAACGGACTTTTGGTATTCACCATCAAGGCCGACCGATTTTTACGGAATATGGTCCGCGCCATCGTCGGGACGCTTTTGGAAGTCGGTTTGGGGAAAATCGAGGTCGGGGCCGTCCGATCGATCATTGAAAGTAAAGACCGTGGCCAAGCCGGGGCCTCCGTGCCCGCAAAAGGCTTATATTTAACAGACGTGCGATACCCAGAAACCATATTTGAATGAGTGAGGAAAAAGAAATAGGCAAAGCGTTTGACTTCAAGCTGTTCACACGGGTATTCCGCTACACCAAACCCTATCGAAAGATCTTTTGGTTGGTGGCCTTCGTAGCGATTTTTCTAGCTGCTTTTGCCGTGTTGACGCCCGTGTTGGTCCGTGAGATCATCAATAAAGCCTTGACTGAACGTGATCTCGATCTATTGACGGTTACGGTTTGGATCATGGCGGCGGTACTTTTCGGCCAGGTATTGTGCCAGTTGACCTTCAACTACTTCGCGAACTTGTTGGGGGAATCGGTCATTAAGGATTTACGCGTCAAGTTGTTCGAAAAAATGATGGCCTTCAAGATGACCTATTTCGACAATTCGTCCATTGGGGTCTTGGTGACCCGCGCCGTTGCCGATATGCAGCGGATCGGTGAGATATTCAGCCAAGGGTTTTTCGTAATCGTTTCCGACCTTTTGAAAATGCTGGCCGGGGCAGGGGTGATGATCGTCATCAATTGGAAATTGGCCTTGATCGTTTTTGCCATCCTTCCGATTATTTTGATCGCCACCCGCTTGTTCCAACGCGCTATGAAAGTAGCCTTTGTCGAAGTGCGCACCCAAGTCGCTAATTTGAATTCTTTTGTACAGGAGCGGATTGCGGGTATGAAAGTAGTGCAGCTATTCAATCGGGAAGCCATTGAAAAGGAAAAATTCAGGGAAATCAATGAGAAACACCAGAATGCATGGCTCAAAACCGTTTGGTACAACTCGATTTTCTTCCCGATCGCTGAAATATCCTATTCCATCGGAATCGGCTTGGTCGTGTATTTCGGGGTCATCCAAAACATCAACGATGTCGGCCTGAACGATACCGGATCGATATTCGCTTTCTTTTTTCTGATGGATTTGTTGTTTCGTCCGCTTCGTCAAATCGCCGATAAATTCAATACCCTGCAAATGGGTATGGTAGCCGCAAACCGGGTCTTTACGATTTTGGATACGGATAGCCATATCCCCGATACCGGGCCATTGGAACAGAAAACGATCAAAGGGACCCTGGCTTTTGAAGAGGTACATTTCAGTTATATCCCTGAAGAGCCTGTATTGCATGGGATTTCCTTCGAGGTCAATGCCGGCGAAACCGTGGCTATCGTTGGGGCTACGGGTGCGGGTAAATCAACGATCATCAATTTGCTCAACCGTTTTTATGAGATCGATTCGGGCAACATCCGAATTGATGGTATCGATATCAAGGAATTTACCTTGCGATCTTTGCGTTCCCATATCGCGGTGGTTTTGCAAGATGTCTTTCTCTTTGCCGATACCATTGCGAACAACATCTCACTACAAGAAAGTTCGGTAAGCGAATCGCGAATCGAAGAGGCCGCCAAGGAAATCGGGGTGCATGAATTCATCTCCAGTCTGCCCAATGGCTATCAATACAATGTAAAGGAACGGGGTACCATGCTGTCTAGCGGCCAACTGCAACTCATCGCTTTTTTACGGGCCTATGTGAGCCAACCGAGTATTTTGGTGCTCGACGAAGCCACTTCATCGGTCGATACCTATTCAGAGCAGTTGATCCAACAGGCTACGGCAAAGATTACCGAAGGCCGCACCTCGATCATCATCGCGCACCGATTGGCGACCATTAAAAAGGCGGACAAAATCATTGTCATGGACGCCGGTAAGATCGTGGAGATGGGCAGCCATACCGAATTGTTGGCCAAGGGAGGGTATTACAGCGATCTTTATGAGGCGCAGTTCATGGCCGAAGAGGTGGCCTAACAAAGTTTATTTGGGAGGTGCGAAATCCTGTAGGCTCAGGGCTCCTGTCAGCAAGCCCACTAGGATCAGTGCTATCCCAATAAGCAACATCACAAAGACCATAAGGAATAAATACCCCAAACCCCGGAAGAAGGTACTCATGAATCCGGTTTTATGGATCCTTCCGAATACATAGAATTGGTAGATGACCGAAACTACGATGAACAGCCAATTGAAAATATCGTATTTGACATTGAAAAAACCGAATAAGGGTACCGACACCAAGAATTGGAAGAAAGAAACCTGTCCGGTGGTAAAGGCATTGGCCACCAAATGTTCCGTATAATTCAACTTTTTGATGTCGATGAACAAGAGCCAAGTGATCAAGGCGTAGATCGGTGTGATGAGGTATGCCATGATGCCCTGATAATCAAAAACGAATTCCATGTTGGGGGTTTTCGCATCGCTCAAACTGTTTTCCAGTAAGTTGACATGGTATACATTGCGCAGGAGAAAAAACAGCAGTCCCGAAAGGGTAATCGCGATAGCGAAAAAACTGATCGGGTTCATGTATTTTTTTCGCGCCCCTTCGATATAGCTTTCAACGACCGCCTCTGGTTTCGTGATGAGGTGCCGGATCGTCTTGAAAAGGGTATTGTCCAAATTGAATACCTGAAACGTCAAGTCTTGCCAGACGTTTTTCAAAGTCAAACGGTTCCGTATGATTTTCGCCCCGCAGTTTGGGCAATAACTGAAATCGGATCGAAGGCTGCTGCCACAAGTCTTACATTCCATTAAACAAGGTCTTTTTTAAGCATTTGGTTCAATTCTTCGAGGCTTTTGTACAAAACGAATTCCCCATTTTTGATGTAAGAGATCAGTCCGGTTTCTTCACTCACCACCAAACATATCGCATCGGTCTTTTCAGTGATACCGACAGCCGCGCGATGCCTGAGACCAAACCGAAGGGGGATGGTACGTTCGTTGGAAACCGGTAAGATGACCCGTGTTGCCGTGATGTAATTGTCTTGAACGATGGCCGCCCCATCATGTAGGGGACTATTCTTATAAAAAATACTTTCGATGATCGGTTGGGTGATCTCGATGTTCATTTTGTCGCCACTTGACTTAATGAAATCAAGGCTATTATTGCGTTCAATGACGATGATCGCCCCGGTTTTACTGATGCCCATTTTTTCACAGGCCGAAACGATGGCATCGATATCGGTATCGGTGGGCATCCCTTCTTGTCTCAAGAATTTGAAATGCTTGATGAAATTGCGTTTCGATGCGAAATTGGTGGATCCGATCATCAAGAGAAACTTTCGGATTTCTTGTTGGAAAACGATGATCAAGGCGATCAAACCGATGTTCATAAAGCCTCCGACCACGCTGCTGATCATTTTCATTTGCAGCAATTCGGTAAGCTTCCAAAGGGCCCAGACCATGACGATGCCTATGAAAATATTGATGGCCACCGTGCCTTTGACCAGTTTGTATATATAATACAGCAATACGGCCACCAAAATGATATCGATGATATCGGTGATCTTGAATTCAAGAAAGTTGAGGAAATCCAAAGGCCGTGTTTTTGTAAAAGTAAAAAAAATAGGGTTAGTGTTCCGGATCATGTGGCGGAAGCAGACTGGCATGTAAACGAACACATTCCATAGCCTCTTTCACATCATGGGCCCTCAAAATGGAAGCCCCTTTGGTCAAAGCGATCATGTGCAGTGCCGTAGTACCGTTCAAGGCGTGTTCCGAAGCGATATCCAGCGTTTTGTATATCATCGATTTTCTGCTCAGACCGGCCAATAGGGGGCGGCCCAAATGCTGGAACACATTAAAATGGTTCAAGAGTTGAAAATTCTGCTCCGTGGTCTTTGAAAAACCGAATCCAGGGTCGAGAATGACATCATTGATCTTCAACGCCTCGATCTTGCGTAAACGTTCTGAAAAATAGTGGATAATCTCCTGCTCAAGGTCGCCGTAATCCGTTTGTTGCTGCATGGTCTGGGGGGTGCCGCGCATATGCATCATGATGTACGGCACTTGATGGGCGGCGATGGTCTCTAGCATGCCAGGATCAAGATGGCCGGCCGAAATGTCATTGATCATGGCGGCTCCGGCCTCCAAGACGGCCTTGGCCACGGTACTCCTGAAGGTGTCTATGGAGAGCAAGATTCCAGGAAATTCACGGCATAGCGCTTCCGTAATCGGCAAAACCCTTTGAAGTTCTTCCGCTATGGGTACCTCTTGGGCATTTGGGCGTGAGCTGTATCCACCTACATCGATAAATGTTGCTCCTTGGTTCAACATGGTTTCTACTTGACGGAGCACATCCGAGGTATCTTTCAGCCTTCCCCCATCGTAAAAGGAATCCGGAGTAACGTTGACGATTCCCATGATTTTGGGTGTTGAAAGATCGATCAGATGTCCGTTGCAGTTTATGGTCATAAAGCCGAGGTGCTTTGTTCGGTTTCGTTATCTTTGGCCCTGTGGCAAAAACCGACTATCGGTGTCGAAATTATAACAATTCAAGCAGTTTATGCAGCAAACCTCAAGCCAATATGATGCGGTCATCCATTCGTGTCGCGAGCTCTTCAAAAAGAAGACCATCGATTACGGTACGGCATGGCGGATATTAAGGTTGCCATCTTTGACCGATCAGCTGTTCATCAAAGCGCAGCGCATACGCGGTCTTCAGGAAAATGAAGTGCATAAGGTCGATGAAGGAGAGCAATCCGAATTCATCGGGATCGTCAACTATGCGGTCATGGCTTTGGTCCAAATTGAATTGGGTATCGCCGAACAGGCCGATTTGTCTGCTGAGGAAGCTTTAAGGCACTATGATGCCAAGGTATTGGAAACCAAAACCTTAATGCTCGACAAAAATCATGATTATGGCGAGGCATGGCGTGATATGCGGGTCAGCTCACTGACCGACTTGATTTTGCAAAAGTTGCTTCGCGTCAAACAGATCGAAGACAATGAAGGGGCAACCCTCGTGAGCGAAGGTATCGACGCCAACTTCCAAGACATCATCAATTACGCCGTTTTTGCATTGATACATTTAAGTGAGGCCTAATGAAATACCTAGTCGCATTTTCAAGAGTCGTTGTGGGAGTCCTTTTCATCATCAGTGGACTTATCAAATTGAATGACCCGGTCGGTTTCTCCTTTAAACTTGAGGAATACTTTAGCCAAGGCGTTCTCGATCTTCCTTTTTTGATGCCGTTGGCATTGGCCATCGCCTTGGTGTTGGTGATCGTTGAAGTGCTGTTGGGCATCATGTTGTTGACCGGTTTCAAACCCAAGCTAACCGTTTGGAGTCTATTGGGCATGATCGTCTTTTTCACCTTCCTGACCTGGTATTCGGCCTACTTCAACAAAGTGACCGATTGTGGGTGTTTTGGCGATGCGGTCAAGTTGACCCCCTGGGAATCCTTTACCAAAGACGTGATTTTACTTGTATTGATCTTCATTTTGGTCTTGGGAATCAAACATATCAAACCGCTGTTTGCAGCAAAGGTGGGTTGGGTGCTTCACGGCATCGCTTTGTTAGCCTGTGTCGCATTCGGCTATCATGTATTGAACCATTTGCCGGTCAAGGATTTCCGGCCTTATAAGATCGGGGCGAATATCGAACAAGGTATGGTGGTACCCGAAGACGCTCCAAAACCAATTTATGAATACGCATGGAAGTTCAATACTCCCGAAGGCGAAAAGGTCGTGGTGACCAACGGTGACTACCCAACGGTCGAGGGGGAGTTCGTCAGTGTGGAAACTGAAGAAATCCAAAAAGGCTATGAGCCACCGATACACGATTTTACCATAGAACAGGATGGACAGGATTTTACTACCGAATTCATGGCCGAAGAACGCTTGGTTATGGTTATTGCCTATGACTTGGCAAAAAGCGATCTCACCGCTTTCGAAACGGTCAAAACCCAAACCGATGAGGCCATCCGCAATGGATATAAGGTCGTCGGCATGTCGGCCTCAAGTGCCGATCTGGGTTCGGCCATTGTTGGGGAATACGGTTTGAACTTCGAGTTTTATTTCACCGATGAGACGACCCTCAAGACCATCGTCCGTTCGAATCCGGCGATTTTGGTGGTAAGCAAAGGGACGATCGTGCAGAAAGAACACTTCAATGATTTCGGATCTTTGAAATTCGAAACCCCTGAAAATGGGATATACTTTGATCTCGCCCTTAAAAAGCAATTGGACAGCATTTTGGAACTCGACCAAAAGTACCGGAAGAAACCATCGATGGACGACTGGGGTCTGCAAATGGAAATCGACAGCTCCAATATGGCCTTCGTTGCCGATATCTTGGCCCGACAGGGTTATCCAGGAAAAAGTATGGTAGGGAAAAGGGCAGGAGTTGCTGCTTGGTATGTCATCCAACATTCGAATCGCATTCCAGAATACCTTGGGCTCATGGAGCAGGCCGCTGAAACAGGAGAACTTCCGTATCGCTTGTATGCCATGATGTTGGATCGGTATTTGATGGGGCAGAACAAACCGCAACGTTATGGTACCCAAGGGTCGAGTTATTATATCGGCTCCCCGAAAGCGATCGACTTCATTTGGCCCATAGCGAATATGGATTCAGTGAACATCCTACGAGAGCAAGCCGGATTCGATGATGACGTCATTGCCAATGCAAAGCGGATCTTTGGTGAGGATTTCGAATTCAAGGCCTATACCATAGAAGAGATCAACCGATTGATACCAGAAACAAAAAACTAACAACAATACTATGAGAACCCAAATTGTCGCAGGAAATTGGAAAATGAACAAGAATCTTGCCCAAACCGAAGCCTTGCTTTCCGAATTGGCCGCCAAACTGCCCGATACCGAGGCTGAGGTCATTGTGGCTCCCACTTTTGTCAATCTTTCGCAAAGTGTCAAAAGTCTGGAGGGTTCGGTAATACAAGTAGCTGCCCAAAACATGCATTTTGCCGAAAATGGCGCCTTTACCGGTGAAATTTCAGCGGATATGCTTCTTGATATCGGGGTAGATACGGTGATTTTGGGGCATTCCGAACGCCGTTCGCATTTCGGGGAAACCGATGCATTGCTCGCCCAAAAAGTACAAGCCGCCGTTGCGAAATCTATGAAGGTTATTTTCTGTTTCGGGGAAGAATTGGAAGACCGACAATCAGGAAACCATTTCCAAATCGTCGAATCACAATTGAAAAACGGCTTGTTCGTTTTGGCCCCGGAGGCCTGGTCGCACATCGTTTTAGCCTACGAGCCGGTATGGGCCATTGGTACGGGTGAGACCGCAAGTCCGGAACAAGCACAAGAAATGCATGCCTTTATTAGAAAGACCATTGCCGCTGGCGTTTCAACCGAAGTGGCCGAAAAGGTCACCATTTTATATGGGGGTTCGGTGAAACCGGGCAATGCGAAAGAGATATTCTCGAAACCCGACGTTGACGGCGGCTTGATCGGTGGCGCTTCTTTGAAGTGCGATGATTTCGTGGCCATCATCAGGGCCATTTGACCCCAACTTAAATCACTGAGCTGTTGGATTACCTTGAATTTCGATTTCAATTGGATCCCGTTGAGCCGACTACGGGCATTGTTATAGCCCATTTGGCCGAGATCGGGTTCGAAAGTTTCGTAGAGAACGAAGAGGGCTTATTGGCTTATATCACGGAACCGCAATTCGATGCTGCCCGATTCGATGCCTTACCCATATTTGAAAATTCCGGGTTCAAACTCCAGTGGAGTAGGAAAACCATCCAGCAACAAAATTGGAACGCCGAATGGGAGAAGCAATTCGAACCGATCCACGTCGGTGAGTCGTGTACGGTCAGGGCCCCGTTTCATGAATCCTTCGGAAAGCGCTTTGAAATCGTGATCATGCCCAAGATGAGTTTCGGCACCGGCCATCACGAAACCACCTTTATGATGTTGGCCCAAATGCTCGAAATCGATTTTTCGGGCAAACGCGTGCTTGATATGGGCACCGGAACCGGGGTTTTGGCGATTATGGCCGAAATGCGTGGCGCACGAACCGTCGACGCCATTGATATGGATGCTTGGAGCTATGAAAACGCCCTCGAAAATGTCGAGCGAAACGGTTGCAAGAAAATCAAGGTGTATCAAGGGGATGCTTCGACCGTCTCGAAATCAGGCTATGATATCGTTCTGGCCAATATCAATAAAAACATCTTACTCCAAGACATACCCACCTATATCGAACACATGGAACGGCCAGGAATGCTATTGCTGAGCGGATTTTACGAAAACGATGTTGTAGACCTTAATTCCCTGTGCCAAAGCCTGGGTGGGGAATTCCGAAAAAAAATGGAAAAGAACGATTGGGTAGCGGCAAAATATGTATTTTAGAAACGTATAGGAGCTGTACCATGGGTATTCAGGAAAAATATTCCGAAGAATTACTTGTCGAAGAGGAAGTCGTAAAGCAAAACGAAATCGTGCTCTTCAATGATGACGTGAACACCTTCGATCACGTCATCACCACACTGATCGATGTTTGTGAACATACCCCTGAACAGGCCGAACAGTGCTCTTTGATCGTGCATTACAAGGGCAAGTGTACGGTAAAGACCGGTGAGTATGATGACTTGAAACCCCGTTGTACCCGGTTGTTGCAGGCAGGTTTGAGTGCCGAGATCATATGATCGGAGGTCCTTTCTCCCTGAAGCGCCCTATGCCTTAAGATTTTGAATTCCGTATGTTGAAGTATTTCCCCCTGATTTTGCTTTTGCTAGCGCAGGTGACCGTAGCGCAGGAAATCCCCCCCCTTCACAATTATGCACCGTCCGAATACGGTGCTGAGAACCAAAATTGGGCCATCTCACAAGCCCCTGACAAACTGGTCTATGTCGCGAACAACAATGGGTTGCTCCAATATAATGGGGCCGAATGGGCCTTGTTTCCCTCGCCGAATGAAACGATCATGCGATCGGTCATGGTCATCGGGTCGAAAATCTATACCGGTTGCTACATGGAGTTCGGGTATTGGGAAATGAATGGACATGGTAATCTGGAGTATACGTCCCTTTCAAAAAACAGTAAAGAACAATTGTTGGAAGACGAGGAATTTTGGCACATTATCAATGCCGAAGGAAAGGTCCTTTTCCAATCCAAAAAACGCATCTATGTCTTTGATGAGGCTTCAGGAGCGCTAAGTTTCGTTCCTGCCGATAGTTCGCTACCACGAATCTTCGAAACGCAGCTCGGTATCGTCTTTCAAGTCGCCGGCCAAGGCCTGTTTCGGTTCGAGGGAGGGAGCAAGGTCTTGATTCATGAAGGGACTCCGCTCAAAGAAGATGAGATCATCAATGTATTCGACATAGCCGATGGTGTGTTGATCTTGACCCGTCACCAAGGATTTTTTACCCTGAAAGATGGCGATTTGCAACGATGGAACATACCTGCCGATTCCATCTTGGACAGCAATAGCATCTATAGCGGGATTCGGTTACGGAATTCCGATTTCGCGTTGGGTACCATATCGGGAGGCTTTTTGATCCTTGACGGTGAAGGCGGGTTCAAGAACCGCATCGATCAAACCAAAGGATTGCGCAATAATACGGTGCTGTCGGTATTCGAGGATATGGACTCCAAGGTCTGGTTGGGGTTGGATAATGGGATCGGCTACGTAGATCCCGGTTCGCATTTTAAGGTGTACAATGACAATAGCGGGGCGATCGGTAGTGTTTACGCCTCGGCAAAGGTTGGGGAATACCTTTATTTAGGGACTAATCAAGGCCTGTTTTATAAAAAACTGGATGAAGCTCCTAGGTTTCGATTGATTCCCGGTACCCAAGGTCAGGTATGGTCGCTTAACGACATCGATGGGACCCTTTTTTGTGGACACCATACAGGAACCTACACGATTTCAGCGGGTCGGGCGACCAAAATCGCCAACATTCCCGGTACATGGAAAATTGGGACGATCCCCGAGCGAAACGACCTTATTTTACAAGGAAATTACCAAGGCCTGTACATACTTGAATCCCAAGGGGGGCAATGGAAGGTCCGCAACAAAATCGAAGGATTCGATAATTCGGCCCGGTATTTCGAGGTTTTGGACACGGTGGTATTCGTCAACCACGAGTACAAAGGGGTTTTTGAAATCAAGGTCGATGCCGGTTTTAACACTGCCCTTGATGTGAAAGTGGATTCGCTCGAGCCGGGTTTCAATTCGGGGATCGTGAGGTTCGGCGATACACTGTATTATGCACACCGTTTGGGGATCATGAGGTACGAATCCGCGAGTGCCGGCTTCGTTCGTGATAGTGTATTAAGTACCGCCTATACCGAAGGCGATTACGTATCGGGAAAAATGGTCGTCGATGCCGAGAATGATAACCTGTGGGTGTTTTCACGGAATTATTTGAACCGGATCGCACCGGCCAAATTCAACGATGGTTTTATAATTGAAAAAATACCCTTGCATGAAAACGCCAGGGATGGGGTCATCGGCTATGAAAGTATCGCCCTTCTAGAAGGGAAAACCTATCTCTTGGGTACCAGTTTCGGATACATAACCCTGGATCTCGATAAGTTGGAAGAAAAGCAAGTAGAGGTCCGTATCGGAGGAATCCGTCAGTTATCCAGGGAACAGTCGGCTGACCCGATGACCGATGTTGCACTCGATGAAGAAGGCAGCTTTGCCTTTGACAAGAATAATTTGAAAATTTCCTTTTATACCCCCAACTATAACAATTACGAACCGACCAAATACCAATATCGTCTTGGAGGATACTATTTGAATTGGAGCGACTGGTCGGAACAGCCTTCGGCGACCTTCGAGAACCTACCTTATGGGGAGTATACCTTCGATGTCAGGGCTAAAATAGGGGACCAGGTTTCCGCAAATACGGCTTCATATACCTTTACCATCAACAAACCCTGGCAGTATTCGAACATGGCCATTTTAGGGTATGTGGTGCTTGGTGTCCTGTTTTCATTCGCAGTACATAGCTCATATCGCAAGTATTACCGAAGAAGGCAGCGCAAATTGATTGAAATGAACGAGCGTAAAATGGAGTTGGCCAAAGCTCAAAATGAAAAGGAGATCATCAAGATCAAAAACGAACAACTGCGCAAAGAATTCCGTAGCAAAAGCAATGAACTTGCCGCCTCCACTTTGAGTATCATCCGCAAAAACGAATTACTGACCCAAGTAAAGAACGAATTGGTCTCCGGTGGCGAACGAAAAGACTTCACCAGACCGATCATCGATATTATAGATAAGAATCTAAACAAGAACGACGATTGGGAATTGTTCAAGGAGGCGTTCAACAATGCCGATCGGAAGTTCTTGAAAAAGTTGAAAAAGTCACATCCTAACTTATCACCGAATGATATCCGATTATCTGCGTATCTCAGACTCAATTTGTCGTCTAAGGAAATCGCCCCGCTTTTGAACATTTCAGCGCGCAGTGTGGAGATAAAACGGTACCGCTTGCGAAAAAAAATGGATCTTTCGCACGATCACAACCTTGTCGACTACATTTTGAAGCTCTAAGAACTTAACACTTTTCCGAAAACACCTCAACATTACCACAACATGAGGTGAAACTGAGCCTTTCCATATTAAATATGTCAATTATAACTATCTGATAATCAATGGTATTGATGATTTGATAAAATTGACCGGTTTTTTTTGCCATGTATGTTTTTTGTTGAGGTGGATTTTAAGGAATTCCTATTTTTTTAAGATATGTTTAACCTTGACGGAAGTGCCGAAAGCCTTCTTCAACTGAATTCAAACTTTAACTGAACTATTATGAAAAGAATTTTACTGGGCGTATTGCTCTTGTTCTTCGCGACCGGTTTGCAAGCACAGGCCGATAAAGTCGCCATCGTAGATGAGGGGCAAGGACCCAAGTTGGTCGTAAACGGTCAAGAGTTTATGATCAATGGTATGAACTGGGATTACATACCTATTGGTACCAATACGGTAAACGCCGGTTTCTGGAAAAAGTCAGACGATATCATCAAGGCAGGCCTTGATACGGAAATGTCGCTGCTCAAGAACATGAACGTGAATGTGATCCGACAGTATACCGGGGTGCCTGCTCGCTGGATCCGTTACATCTATGAGAATTACGGTATTTACACCATGCTCAATGATTCTTTCGGAAGGTACGGGTTGACCCTCGATGGGGTATGGACACCGGTGACCGATTATAACGATCCGCGAACCCAAGAATATTTGCTTTCGGAAGTGGAGGCCTTGGTCAAGGAGTATAAGAACACTCCTGGTTTATTGATGTACCTGTTGGGTAATGAAAACAACTACGGTTTGTTTTGGGCCGGTGCCGAAACGGAGGATTTTCCTGATGGCCAGGAAAAAATCGATGCCGTTGGCGAATTGCGGGGGCGTCCGATGTATCGTTTGATGAACGAGGCCACCAAAAGAATCAAGGCTTTGGATGATTCCCATCCTGTGGCCATCTGTAATGGTGACGTACTGTTCATCGATATCATCGCCGATGAGTGTAAAGATGTTGATATCTATGGAACCAACACCTACCGCGGGGTTTCTTTCGGTGATATGTTCGAAGTGGTCAAGGAGAAGCTGAACAAGCCTATCATGTTCACTGAATTCGGGGCTGATTCCTATAATGCCGTCAAAAATGCCGAAGACCAGAAAATGCAGGCCTATTATATGGTCAACAACTGGAAGGAAATTTATGAGAATGCCGCGGGAATGGGAAAAGCCAACAACTCGATCGGTGGATTCACTTTCCAATTTTCAGATGGCTGGTGGAAAGCCGGTTTCGACAAACGTAAGGATGCCGATACCCAACAGACCGAAGCCACTTGGAACGGTGGGGGGTATACCTTGGACCTTGCCTATGAAGGTGCGAACAACATGAACGAAGAATGGTTCGGGATCTGTGCCAAAGGGCAGACCGATTCCCGAGGTTTATACCAGCTCTATCCGCGTGCTGCATACTACGCCTTGAAAGATGCCCACCAGTTGAATCCCTACACACAAGGGGTCGACCTTGATTTCATCTCCAATCATTTCAACAACATCAACTTGATGGCCGCTGAACTTCAAGCGCGGGGTGATAAGGCCGCTTTGAACGGAGAGCAGGGGAAATTACTACGCATAAGCAACCTTCAGGCGAAATTTGCCACCTTTAATACCGGAGGTAGCTTGATTACCACCCCTGATACCGCTGACCCTGACGATCCGAATACCTTTCCGAACCAACTCGGGTTCGATCATATGGAATCTTATTTCATTGGAGTAGAGGGGAATCCGGCCTCGAACATGCGGGCCGAAGTGAATTTCAACGTTGTCGGTAATGTCGCTCAGAACCCGATCAATGAGATTTTCTACGAGAACAATTCAAGGCCTTTGGAAGTCAACACCGACCAAGGCAATGTTTTGGTCCAGGATGTCAACCGGATCCGGGTCTATCAAGCCGAGTTCGAATGGAGGGCAAAGGAGTTCGATATCAGAGGGTTTTATCGTACCGGTCACTACCACTGGGGGTATGAAGGAGATTTCTTTGGCTTTTACCCAGAGGCCAACTACGGCCCGAACCTCGACATTTATAATGGTGAGATCCTTGGGGCCGAAATCGACGGAAAAGGTCCGTTGAAAGGATTGAAAGTGGCTGTGGGGCCACAACTATGGTGGGGTGCGAACCCGACCATGCTTTTCAAGTATAAAAGACATTTCGGTAAATTCGACATTACCGGGATCTACCACCGCGATTTCGAGACCGATGTCGTGTTGGATGAGAACGGAAGACGGGTTCTCGATATCAACCAAGTCCGTAGTGGTGTGATTCCACCATGGCCGACCGAAAGGGCCGCGTTGGTCATTGAAAGGGAATTCGGAAAATTCGGTGTGGAACTTGGAGGTATTTGGTCTGGAAGCCCCCTGAATGGGATTTCCTTCCAAGACGTTACCGGAACCCCGGGTAATTATACCGTATTCGAAGACCGCATCCAATCCAGTGACAACTGGGGGGGTAAAGCGAAGATTACCTATGAAGGGGGAAGGTTCAATTGGTACGGACAAACCGCTGCGATGGGACTTATCGCCAATGGTGGTGCCGATCAGACCTTGACCTTCACCGGATGGAGATTAAAGGACACCGGAAGCGGTAATGTGGTCAATGTCCTATCTGGATTCACATACGCTACCGGAAAATTCCAGATCGCGCCGAACTTCATGTGGCAAAAGCCCATCGTGGATGCCATGCCGCAAGATGTACAAGGTCCTGGTCGACTTCGTAACATCATCGATGATCCATTCGCCGTTCGGGCTAATAGGGAGACTACTGCAGGGGAGCTTTTGATTACGTATGATCCCACTCCGGGTACTTGGATGTACGAATGGGACAACGATCGTGCCGAAGACGCCAAGTTCGCGATGAACCTTGGTTTCGTGTACCGTCACTTGCCGACCACCATGGATGCGCATATCGGTTTCTTGGCCAATCGTACCTTCTTTGCATTCCCGACCTCAGCACCCGCGCAGGATCTTTGGGAAGTGCACTCGAGAATGGTATCGAAGATCGGTCCTGATTTCGGTCTGATCGGAAACTTCTACTATGGAAACGGTCAGGGTAACGGGGATTCCGATCGCTTGATAAAGCGATTCGGAGGCGATATCCGAATGATTTACAAGAACTTCAAACTGCGGTACCAACAAAAGATCAATGATTGGGGGCCGTATGATTACCACCGTGACTTCAACTTGACCTTCCCGGTTCAGTTGATGTTGGATATTTCGACCACCTTGGGCAAACCGGATTGGTTCATTTTGCCAAGTACCCAAATCGGGATCCGCGGAACGTGGAGGTCGTTGAACGAATTCTCACCAAGGTATTTGCCGAACGCTGCGGCGCCGTTCTCCAACGAGCCGACCATCAGTCCGGTCGGTTTCGATAACGGAAACGAGTGGGAGATCATGACATATGTACACATCAATATCGGGAAATAAAAAATTGCGTTATGAAGAATTATAATAATATCAGAGTATTAGCGGTCTTTTTCTTATCACTGGGGGTTTTGGTGTTCTCAGCATGTGAACGGGACTTTTCAGATGATGTGGAATTCGCCACCTTCCCACCAAATGGGGATGTATTCTTGGACGCCTTCTCAGCAGGATTGGATTATTTCCCCTTCGTTGGAGCGGGAGCCGATCCCGAAGCCTTCAGCGTCGAAACCGATGAAGTCTTTTTAGGCGATGCCTCCATGCGTTTCGATGTGCCTGCCTTTGGTAACGGTTTCGTTGGGGCGACTTTCAACACTACGGCCTTGCGCGACCTTTCCGGTTTCGATGCCTTGACCTTTTATGCCAAGGCGTCACAAGCGGCCAGTATTAATTCGATCGGTTTTGGGATCAATGAAGGTACCGGAAACCGTTACATCACCACGGTAAATGGATTGAACGTCAGTACCCGTTGGGAGAAATATGTGATTCCGATTCCGGAATCCACCAATTTGACTAGTGAATTGGGGCTGTTCTGGTTGGCTGAAGGCGCCTCTTTCGAGGGTGATGAAGGCGGCTATGTCCTGTTCTTCGATGAGGTACAATTCGAGAAATTGGGCAACGTCGCCCAAGCACAACCTTCCATTTTCAATGGTGAGGATCGCGTCGAGACCTCGTTTGTAGGATCGAGCATTACGGTAACCGGATTGAGCCAGACATTCAACTTGGCTTCAGGTGAAAACCAAACTGTTGAACCAGCGCCGGCATATTTTCAATTCAGTTCAAGTGATGAGAGCGTAGCGATCGTCAGTGAATTGGGCGTTGTATCCGTCGTTGGGGCCGGAACCGCCGAGATATCGGCACAATTGGCCGGTGTAAGGGCCCAAGGTTCCTTAACCATTGAATCACAAGGGGAGTTCGTCGCAGCTCCGGCACCGACCCGTGACCCAGCGAACGTCATCTCGATTTTCAGTGATAGTTATGCCAACGTTCCGGTGAACTTCTTCAACGGCTTTTTTGATGGCCAGTCTACCGAAGGTGGAGCCTTGACTATTGGTGATGGCATCAACATCCTACAATACACCAATTTGGATTTCGTAGCGACCGAATTTACCAACCCAACGGTCGATATTACCCAGATGACGCATATCCATGTCGATATACAAGTGAGCGAATTGCTCCAAGGAGGTGATAACCTTGTTATCGAACTCGTTGATTTCGGGGGCAACCAAACCTTTGATTTCGGTGGTGATGACAGTGCTGGATCAGCAACGGTCAATGGATCGGATTTGGCTACCAATAGCTGGGTCGGTTTTGATATTCCGATTGCCAGTTTTACGGGCCCGGCAACAGGTGGGGCCTTTAGTGGAGGTCCTAATGGAGCCAACCTGGCACAAATCGTATTTGTCTCCGGTTCCATTTCCGATATCCTTGTCGATAACATCTATTTCTACAGGGAATAAAAAATAATATGAACAAGAAAACGAAATTGAAGATGAACCGATTAGAAAATCAATTGAATAAAAAGCGCTTCTTCGCTTTCCGGAAGATCGCTCGAAATATCGCGGTTTTAGGGATGCTGGTATTGGTACCCATGGCCTGCGAGGAAGACGACCAACAAACGGTTGCGAATTTCACCACTTTGGTAATGCAAGATGAATTCGATACCGAAGGGGCACCCAACAGTTCGATCTGGACCTATGATATCGGTACCGGTGTCAACGGCTGGGGTAACAATGAATTGCAGTATTATACGGATCGAACCGAGAACGTCACCGTTGAAAACGGGGTGCTTCTGATCACCGCGCAAGAAGAAGACTTCGAGGGTTCTGCCTATACTTCGGCGCGTTTGTTGACCAAAGATCTTTTTGAACAACAATATGGCCGTTTCGAAGCGCGGATCCGTTTGCCATTCGGCCAAGGAATTTGGCCGGCATTTTGGATGTTGGGCGCTGATATCGATGAGAATCCTTGGCCAGCAGCCGGTGAAATCGATATCATGGAATATCGGGGCCAAAACCCGACCGTATTGATCGGTAGTGTCCACGGACCAGGGTATAATGGAGGCAACGCCATTTCAAAGGAATACACCCTGGAAAACGACCGCTTCGACACCGGATTCCACATTTTCGGAATCGAATGGGGACCTGAATTTGTCAACTTTTACGTCGACGATGTCTTGTACAACCAGATTACCCCTGAAGACGTGACCGGACCTTGGGTCTTTGACAAACCCTTCTTTATTCTGATGAACCTTGCCGTTGGGGGATCTTTCGTAGGGTCACCGAACAGCGAGACCCAGTTTCCCCAAACCATGATCGTAGACTACGTAAGGGTATATGAGAACGACAATGTTAACTGAAACTAACTAACTCCACGATACAATGAAATTTTTATTGAAAAAAACCAAGATTATAGGACTACTGGTCCTGTTGATTTCCTTTTTAGGATGTGAAGAAGACGATGAGGGCAATGTGCTGCCGGCCGTTGTTTCCGGCTTTACACAGACTATAGTCGAGAATACGGGAACCGTTCGGTTTTTGAACATTTCCGAAAACGCCGATTCGTTCGCCTGGGATTTCGGCGATGGAACCACCTCGACCGAGATCAGCCCGATCAAAATATTCGAGAACGGCACGTTTACGGTGACTTTGACCGCGTCCAACGTGGCTGGGGCTACAGATGTGTTCGAAGATCAGATTACGATCTCGATTCCAGAACAGGTGGCCTTACCGATTACCTTTGATAATGCACAGGTCAGTTATGATGCCACCATTTTCGGTGGTGCCGCCTTTGCGGTTGTGGCCAACCCAGCACCTGGTGGGTCCAACAACGTCGAATCGCAAGTGGGTGAGATCACCAATAGCGGTGCGGCCTTTGAGGGTATTTTCTTTGACCTCGGGGCACCCCTTGATTTAAGCGAGGACAAAACGGTTCAAATGAACTTTTGGTCTGAGACCGCCGTGGATGTCTTGATGAAATTGGAAGCCGGTACCGGTGCCGATGTCGAGGTTTCGACCGCCCATGGGGGAACCGGATGGGAGTTGATCAGCTTTGACTTTACTTCCGATGCCAGCTTTGCCCGTTTGACCTTGTTCGTCGATGGGCCTGGAACTACCGCGGGTACCTTCTATATCGATGATGTGGAACAAGTAGCTACCGCGGATCCCGGATTCGATGATGGTCTTTTGACCAATGGGGATTTTGAAAATGGTGGTGAAGGATGGATTGGAAACGGCCTTAACGTCGTGACCGAGAACGGCAACAGTTTCAACCAAGTGAATGTGGAAACCGCCGGGAATCCATTCGACGTCAATTTGAGCCAAGTCGTTGAGATCGTACAAGGAACCAATTATATCTTGACCTTTGACGCCTCTTCGGACGTAGCACGTACCATGCTTGCAGGTATCGGATTGAACGAAGCACCTTTTACCAATGACAGTCAGTCAGTGAATTTGACTACGGAAACCCAAACCTTTAGCTTGCAGTTATCGGCTGCCGATTTCGGTGGTGCGAACAGCAGGATCCTATTCGATATGGGGGCTGAAATTGGTTTAGTGACCATCGACAATGTATCATTGGTCGTTGACGACAATACCGGAGGGTTCGATAGCGGACTATTGACCAACGGTGATTTCGAAAACGGAGCGGCACCTTGGATCCAAGGCGTCGATGACAACAATCCTGC
The DNA here is from genome assembly GCA_013214065.1 of Flavobacteriaceae bacterium. Taxonomy (GTDB): domain Bacteria; phylum Bacteroidota; class Bacteroidia; order Flavobacteriales; family Flavobacteriaceae; genus Flagellimonas_B; species Flagellimonas_B algarum. Next base: position 27,843 of record JABSPK010000010.1, on the reverse strand, counting down.
ACCACTTGGGACCGAAAATGGCAATACGTTCTATTCGGTCGATGTGATGGCAGCAGGCAACGCTTTCGATGTGAATTTGAGCCAAAAGTTGGAAATCGTTCAAGGGGAAACCTATACGCTGACCTTTGATGCATGGTCGAATGTTTCGCGTTCGGTCATCGCGGGTATCGGCTTGAGTGGTGGTGATTTTTCAAACACTACGGAAACCATAGCCATTACCACTGAAAGACAAACCTACACTGCGGTCTTGACCGCTGCAGGTTTCGGGGCCCCTGATGCCAGGGTACTTTTTGATTCAGGAGCGGAAATCGGGATTGTTAATATCGACAACGTTTCACTGGTCTTGGGCAATAGTGGTGGCGGTGATACCGTAGCACCGGTGATCACCCTTAATGGGGATGCCACGATCAATTTGACCGTAGGTGATACCTTTACCGATCCAGGAGCAACGGCTACCGATGATGTCGATGGCGATATTTCGGCCAATATCGTTGTAGGTGGTGACACCGTAGATACCGACACGGCCGGCACTTATACCATTACCTATGATGTGAGTGACGCGGCTGGCAATGCCGCTGCTCAAGTGACCCGTACGGTCAACGTCGAAGCTGCTTTTGACGACGGTCTCCTCGCCAATGGTGATTTTGAAAACGGGGCGGCACCATGGATCCAAGGGGTCGATGATAACAGCCCGGCACCCGTGGTCACTGAAAATGGAAATTCCTTCTACTCGGTCAATATCACTAGTCCTGACCCAGGAGCACCTTTTGCGGTGAACTTGAGTCAAAAACTCGAGATCATACCGAATGAAACCTATATGTTGACCTTCGATGCTTGGTCTGATACCAACAGAAGTATCATCGCTGGTATCGGTTTGAGCGGTGGCGATTTCTCGAACACTTCTGAAACCGTGAATATTACCGACACGAGAGCCACCTATATGTTGACCTTGACGGCCAATGGGTTTGGTGATGCCACTTCAAGGGTACTCTTCGACGTGAATGGAGAGGCCGGTTTGGTCAATATCGATAATGTTTCCTTGGTCATTGATGGTGGCGGCGGATCTGGCGATACCGTAGCACCGGTAATTACCTTGAACGGTGATGCCACAGTCAATCTAACGGTCGGTGATAGCTTTACCGATCCGGGGGCAACCGCTACCGATGATGTCGATGGAGACATCTCGGCCAATATCGTCGTTGGTGGTGATATGGTCGATACCAATACCGCAGGTACCTATACGATTACCTATGACGTAAGTGACGCGGCTGGTAACGCTGCAGCACAGGTGACCCGTACGGTCATCGTTGAAGCTGCTTTTGACGATGGTCTGTTGACCAACGGTGATTTCGAAAACGGAGCGGCACCTTGGATCCAAGGGGTGGATGACAACAATCCGGCACCCGTGGTAACCGAAAATGGAAATTCCTTCTATTCGGTCAATATCACTAGTCCCGATCCAGGAGCGCCCTTTGCAGTGAATTTGAGTCAAAAATTGGAGATCATCCCGAACGAAACCTATGTGTTGACCTTCGATGCTTGGTCTGATACGAATAGAGGCATCATCGCCGGAATCGGTTTGAGCGGCGGCGATTTCTCGAACAACTCCGAAACCGTAAACATCACGGCGACCCGTGCCACCTACATGTTGACCTTAACGGCCAACGGATTCGGTGATGCCACCTCAAGGGTACTCTTCGATGTGAACGGCGAGGCCGGTTTGGTCAATATCGATGACGTTTCATTGGTCATTGATAGTGGCGGCGGTTCTGGAGGAGGATCCGGAAGCAGCGGAATTGCTACTAACGGAGACTTTGAAACTGGTGATGATACGGGTTGGATGCTCTTCCAAAATGGAGGTAGTGCTACCATTGACAACTCGCTCAGTAATGGCGGTATGTGGTCAGGTAGATTGACCGTAGGGGATACCGGCGGAAACCCGGCCTTCAAACAAGAACGTATCGGGGGCGGAACCGTTGCGGCAGGCGATACGGTGCAGATCCAATTCGATCATATCGGATCGATTATGCAGCCCGGAGCTGCGGTCAATGTGATCCTTTTCGGTGAAAGCCCAGGAGGCGTCACCTTTACCGAAGTATTGTCACCCGGACCGGTTCTTGGCGGATCTTGGACGACCTATACAGGCTCCTATACGATCCCAGGGGGTACCGATGTTTCAGACGGGGTTTCGATTTTGATCGAAACGGTTTGTGGTGCCGTTGCAGGTTGCAGCGTAACCATGAATATCGACAATGTCTCGGTGACCTTGAATCCATAAACCGATAGTGGATCAAGGTTTGATGACGGATTATTTGAATTAGGAAATATATCATGAGGTAGGCGATCGGCTGGGTTCGGTCTGGTCGTCTACTTTTTTTAGAACAGCTTGATTCGCCCTGAACGGGTGGAGGGGACTTCTTCCTGATAATTCCCGAATCACAAAAAAAACTGGCCTTTGGGCCTTTATTGTCCAAATCAACTTACAATAAAGAACGACTTCATGGATTACGTCCAGATACAGAATGAAGGATATTTCAAAATAGCCGATAGCGACGCTTTAAGACCATTTTTTATGAGCATCGTCAGTGATTCGAATCACTGGATGTTCATTTCAAGCAATGGCGGCTTGTCGGCAGGGCGAAAAAATGCCCAATACTCCCTATTTCCCTATTATACCGATGACAAAATCACCGAATCAAACGAGGTGACCGGTAGCAAGACCATTCTCAGGGTCAAAAAAGACGGTAACCCGCAGGTTTGGGAACCATTCTCAGACCGTAATAGGGATCGTTACCGAATCACCCGTAACCTTTATAAAAACATACACGGCAACAAGATCCTTTTCGAAGAACGGAATGAAGATCTAGGGTTGACCTTTAGATACCACTGGAATTCGAGTAATGAGTATGGCTTTGTCCGAAAATCCTGCTTGATCAACCATGAGAACAGCTCGGTAGAAGTGGCCGTCCTCGATGGTATCCAGAACATCGTACCCCATGGGGTCGGTAGTGATACCCAAAACCGTTCGAGTAACCTAGTAGATGCCTACAAACGAAGTGAACTAGAACCTAGGTCCGGACTCGGAATCTATGCGTTGAGTGCCATCATAGTCGATAAGGCAGAACCTAGTGAGGCCTTGAAAGCCAATGTGGTTTGGTCATTGGGTCTACCTGAGGCATCGCATTTGCTTTCTTCGCTACAATTGGATCGGTTCCGCGCAGATGGTACCCTTCATCCTGAAACGGATATCAAAGGGGAAAAAGGGGCGTATTTTCTGTATGATACCATAACCCTTCCCGCCAGTCGGGAAAAAGAGTGGGTCATTGTAGCCAATGTCAACCAAAACCATTCCGCTATCGTGGCACTATGCAACGAATTGGCCAACCCCACTGCATTGCGAATCAAATTGGCCGATGACATTGCCTTAGGTACTAAGCGATTGATCGAATTGAACGCGGCTTCTGACGCGATGCAATGTACTGCTGATGATTTAAAGGATGCACGCCACTTTTCGAATACACTGTTCAACATTATGAGGGGCGGAATTTTTGATGATAACTATCGCATTGAACGTGCCGACTTTTCAAAGTATTTGGCCAAAGCGAACAAAAAGGTCTACGAGGCCCATCGCGAGCGTATCGAAGGCCTAGCCGAAATCGTATCATTACAAGAGATCAAGGCAATGGTAGAAGGTACTTCAGATGCCGATTTCGAACGATTATGTTTGGAATACCTACCCTTGAAATTCAGTAGACGGCATGGAGATCCGAGCCGCCCTTGGAATATTTTCTCGATCAACACCCATAGCGAGGTCGATGGGTCGAAAATCCTCGACTATGAAGGCAATTGGCGTGATATTTTTCAAAACTGGGAAGCCTTGGCTTACGCCTATCCCGAGTTTATCGATGCCATGATATTGAAATTCTTCAATGCCTCCACATTCGATGGCTATAACCCGTATCGGGTAACGAAGGATGGATTTGATTGGGAGATCATCGAACCCGACGACCCTTGGTCGTACATCGGGTATTGGGGCGACCACCAGATCATCTATTCTTTGAAGTTCTTGGAATTCATCCAAGCACATTATCCTGAGCGCTTGGAAGCCTATTTCGAAAAGGACATTTTCGTCTACGCCAATGTGCCATATAAAATCAAAGGATATGCCGATTTGTTGGCCAATCCGAAGGATACCATTGAGTTCGATTCGGAACTGGATGAGGCCATACGTGAAGAACGTGGGGTGATAGGTGCCGATGCGGCCCTGATCAAAAACCGCGATGGCGAACTGCATCATGTCAATTTCATCGAGAAAATGCTGGCTTCGGTGCTTTCCAAACTATCGAATTTCATTCCCGAAGGAGGTATTTGGATGAATACCCAACGGCCGGAATGGAACGATGCGAACAATGCCTTGGTGGGCAATGGGGTTTCGATGGTAACCTTGTATTACCTAAGACGTTATCTCAAGTTTTTCGATACCTTATTCGAAGGGGCCGAGACTAGGAAATTCCCGATTTCAAAAGAGTTGTTGGATTGTTTCCACGGTATCTTTTCCACTTTTCAATCTAGTGAAGCACTATTGAAAGGGAGCTTTGATGATCATCAGCGACGCACCGTCCTTGATGGTTTGGGTGAAGCAGGTGATCGTTTTCGCACCAGCGTTTACAACAATGCCTTCTCGGGCAAAAAGCAGCAACTATCCTCCGAGACCCTCAAAGAGTTCTTTGGATTGGCCCTCGGTTATATGGAACATGCCATCGAGGCCAATCTGCGATCCGATAAACTATACCATGCCTATAATCTGATGTCGGTCGAAGCGAACGGTGGGGTATCCATCGCGTACTTGAGCGAAATGTTGGAAGGGCAGGTTGCCGTGCTGAGTTCGGGATATTTGAACGGGCGACAGGCGGTAGACGTTTTGGACGGCTTAAAGGCCAGTTCCCTTTTTAGGGAAGATCAATACAGCTATATCCTTTATCCGAACAAGGAGTTGCCCAAGTTCTTGGATAAAAACACCATTCCATCGGAAAGCGTACGTAGATCTGCCTTGCTTAGCAAGTTGGTCCAAGAGGGTAATCGTCAGATCATCGAGGAAGACGCCAACGGCACCTATCATTTCAATGGGAATTTCAAGAACGCCAATGATGTTGAAGAAGCCCTTGATGCCCTGGGATTGGTCGTCAACGCGGACGCGAAGAAAGAGGTCCTTGATATTTTTGAAAACGTATTCGATCACAAGTCGTTTACAGGTCGTTCAGGTACCTTTTTCGGCTACGAAGGTCTGGGATCGATTTATTGGCATATGGTCTCCAAACTGTTGTTGGCCGTAAAAGAATGTTGCTTAAGTGCTATCGCACAAGGGGAAAACGAAGAAGTAGTAGGTAGATTGATCGCCCATTTCTATGAAATCAATGCCGGAATCGGTGTGCATAAGGCTCCAAGTTTGTACGGTGCCTTCCCAACGGATCCCTATTCGCATACCCCATTCGGAAAAGGGGCACAACAACCTGGGATGACCGGTCAGGTCAAGGAAGACATTCTCAGCCGCTTCGGCGAACTCGGGGTAGGGGTCGACCATGGGCAGATCAGCTTTGACCCACGCCTGTTACGGACAACCGAATTCGTGGGTGAACCGAAACCCTTCCGCTATGTCGACGTTACAGGTGCGCATAAAGAAATGATACTCGAGCCTGGCACTTTGGGCTTTACGTATTGCCAAGTTCCCGTAATCTATGGGAAGGCGGAAACACAAAAAATCGAGATCGTCCATAAGGATGCATCCAGAACCTTGATCGAAGGGAAGACTTTGAACAAAACGATCAGCCAACACCTTTTCGAAAGAAACGGTGAGATCGTGCAAGTCAACGTTTCGGTCAAAAATAGTCTGACATGAAAAAATCAAGTATTGTTGTAACAAGTTTAATCGTATTGATCACCAGTTTTGGTTGTAAGGAAATGAATACAGAAAAAGAATTGACAGCTGCTGAAATCTTAGGGAATCCTGCTTATCAGGCCATTTCATACGGAGGGTATCGCCATATCGACCATGATATCGAACCGACGGTCGAGGAGTTAAAGGAAGATATGAAGATCATGGATGCCATGGGGATCAAATTGCTCCGCACCTACAAAGTACACCTGCCCCATGCGTCCAATGTTTTGAAAGCTATTCGGGAATTGAAAGAGGCCGATCCCGATTTTGAAATGTATGTGATGTTGGGGGCCTGGATCGATTGTAAAAACGCATGGACGGGTTTGGAACCCGATCATAACGTGGAAAGCGAGCGCAACGCTGAAGAAATCGCGGAAGCCGTTCGATTGGCCCAAGAGTACCCCGATATCGTCAAGGTCATTGCCGTCGGCAACGAGGCCATGGTCAAATGGGCCGCTAGCTATTATGTGCAGCCTGGGGTGATCCTAAAGTGGGTCAACCACCTACAAGGGCTTAAAGCTTCGGGTGAACTATCCAAGGACCTTTGGGTAACCAGTTCGGATAATTTCGCTTCTTGGGGAGGTGGGGACGCCGAATACCATGTTGAAGACTTGAACGCCTTGATCGCGGCGGTCGACTTTCTTTCGGTACATACCTACCCCATGCACGATACCCACTACAATCCGGATTTTTGGGGCAACCTGGAAGATGAAGCCGCCTTATCGGATGCCGGTAAGATCGAAGTCGCCATGGAACGGGCGCAAACCTATGCCCAGACCCAATATGGCAATGTAGTCAGTTATATGCAAAGCCTAGGCATCGATAAACCCGTTCATATCGGTGAAACCGGATGGGCAAGTTTTTCGAACGGTCATTACGGAAATGATGGGTCACGGGCAACCGATGAATACAAAGAAAGCCTGTTTTATCATGGCATGCGCCAATGGACCGATGCTGACAGTATTTCCTGCTTTTATTTCGAAGCCTTCAATGAACCATGGAAGGATGCAGCGAACCAAGGGGGGTCTGAAAACCATTTCGGTTTGTTCACTGTTGACGGCAAGGCGAAATACGTAATCTGGGACCTCGTGGATGCCGGGACCTTCGAAGGCTTATCACGAGGTGGAAACGCCATTGTGAAAACCTATGGAGGCGATAAGGATAGTTTGATGACCGAGGTCAAATTGCCGCCGATGAAAGAAGCGTCAATGGCCAGCAACTAAAACATGGACCGGTCTAATGCATATGGGGTTCGAACCATGGTGATTCCGTTGACGGATCATGGCAATGGCCATAAAACACCGTCGCGTTTCGAGGTGTTCGAAACCTCTGCCGAAGGAAATAAGCTGACCAAGCTAAAACCGGCAACTACGAACGAACCAACCTTGGGGATCGATCTTAGATCCGATGAAACCTACCAGACCATCACCGGTTTTGGAGGAGCCTTTACCCAGGCCGCGGCCCATTTGTTGCATCGACTTGGCAAAGCGAATCGCGAAAAAATAATCGCGGCCTACTTCGGACCTTCCGGAGCTCGGTATTCGCTGACGCGTACCCATATGAACTCCTGTGATTTTTCGACACATCCCTATGCTTACGCACCGGTTGCCGGTGATAGTAAGCTACGCTATTTTTCGATCGAAGAAGATAGACAAACGCTCTTACCCTTTATTAAAATGGCGATGCAGCAAGCAGAGGAGGGGTTCAAGATCATCGCCTCCCCTTGGACCGCCCCGCCTTGGATGAAAGATAACAACGATTGGAAAGGAGGCAAACTACTACCCGAGTATCGGGAATCGTGGGCCAAATTTTTTGTCAAATATATCGAGGCGTATCGCGCTGAGGGAATCGATATCTGGGGAGTGACCGTTGAAAACGAACCGCTCGGAAACGATAGCAACTGGGAGAGCATGCATTTCAGTGCGAAAGAAATGACCGATTTTGTCGAATCCCACTTAGGGCCGACTTTGGAAGCGCACGGTTTGTCCGATATCAACATCTTGGGGTATGATCAGAATCGGGAACACCTCATGGAATGGGTCGACGAGCTTTTTCGCTCAAAAAACACATTAAAGTACTTCAATGGAACGGCCATCCACTGGTATGCCAGTACCTATGAAGTCTTTCCTGAGGCCTTGCAATATGCACATCGAAAAACGCCCCAGAAACATTTGATACAAACGGAGGCTTGTGTCGATGGCGAAGTACCGCGTTGGAAAGACGATGCGTGGTATTGGTCGAAGGAAGCCACGGATTGGGGCTGGGATTGGGCCCCGGAAGAAGAAAAGTACCTGCACCCGCCCTATGTGCCGACCTTTAGGTATGCCACCGATATCATTGGCTGCCTAAACAATTGGGTCGATGGGTGGATCGATTGGAACATGGTCTTAGACCGTCAAGGAGGTCCGAATTGGGCCAAGAATTGGTGTGTGGCCCCGATTATTGTCGATCCAACATTGGATGAAGTCTATGTCACGCCCCTTTATTATGTGATGGCGCATTTCAGCCGCTACATTCGACCTGGTGCCCAGCGCATCGGTTTCGAAATCGAAGACAGTAGCCTTCAGGTGACCGCAGCCAAGAACCCCAATGGCGAATTGGTCGCTGTGGTCTTCAATCCGGAAGCGGTCGAAAAAACCTTCGTCATTGCTGCAGGGCCTGTCTCTGAAACAGTGACGATAAGCGCGAAAGCGATTCAAACGATTGTAATTAACTAACTAAATAACGAGAACATGGGTCAAGTAAAAACACTTCGCAAAGACAAGGTGCCAGTAGGCCAAAAGGCGGCATTCGGTGCCGGGCATTTTATTTTGAACATCCTTCCAGGTACCCTAGGGGTATTCATTCAGTTCTTTTTGCTGACCGCTTGGGGGGTAGATCCCTTATGGGCGGGACTTTTGGGTGGATTGCCACGGATTTTCGATTCCATTACCGACCCGATTATGGGTTTCATTTCCGACAATACCAAATCGCGGTGGGGAAGGAGAAGGCCCTATATATTCGTGGGGGCCATTATCAGTGGAATCCTGTTCTTCCTGATGTGGCAATTGGATGACAATGCTACCCAATCCTATATCATCTGGCATGTCATGATCGTGCAATTGTTGTTTCTTATCGGAAACACCATGTTCGCGACACCTTTGGTCGGTTTGGGATATGAAATGACTTCCGACTATAACGAGCGGACCCGGTTAATGGCGTTTTCGAATACCATGGGGCAGATCGCCTGGATGATCGTGCCGTGGCTTTACGTCATCATTCCCGATACCGATACCTTCAATACCCAAACGGAAGGGGTGCGGACCATGGCCCTTATAGTCGGAGGACTCTGTATGGTTTTCGGGATACTTCCGGCCCTGTTCTGTAAAGGTATCGACGCCGAGAACATGGCGAACAGGAAAGAGATCAATTTCAAGACACTCGCTGCCAATTTGAAAGACCTGCTCGCGGGAATCAAGCAAGTTTCCAAAAATAAGCCGTTTATGAAATTGTGTGGGGCGACTTTTTTGGTGTTCAACGGATTTCAGTTGGTGGCCGCCTTCGGGGTATTCATCATTGTATTCTACATGTACAACGGCAGTTACGAAATGGCCGGAACCTGGCCCGCCTGGTTCAATACGATCAATGCGATGATCACGGCCTTTTTGGTCATTCCTATCATTTCAAGAATGGCTAACAAATGGGGAAAACGGAACGCTTTCATCATTTCCACCATATTGTCTATCGTTGGGTATACCTTGAAATGGTGGGGCTTCGATAAGGAATTGAACAGCCAGTTCGCCCAAACCGGATTGGGAAAAGGATTGAACGGTGCCGTTGGTTCTTTGTTCGAATCGTTGAATCCGGTTTTGGAGAACATCGGGATGTCTTGGTTTTCAATCGATCCCGGGAGTGAGATCCCATGGTTGATTTTCGTGCCCATTCCACTTTTTGCTTTCGGAATGGGTGGGTTGTTCACCCTGATGATGTCGATGACCGCCGATGTGTGTGACCTCGATGAGCTGGAGAACGGTATGCCTAGGAAAGAGGGTACCTTCGGGGCGATTTATTGGCTTATGGTGAAGATCGGTCAATCGATCGCATTGGTGCTCGGTGGCGTCATTTTGAGCATCGTGGGCTTCGATCCCTCGGCGACCGAACAAACTGTCGAAACGATGAACGGCCTACGTTTGGCCGATATCATCGTACCTTCGATTACCGCTGCACTCGCTGTTTGGGTGATGTGGAAATACAGTTTGAACGAAGAACGCGCCCGCGAAATAAAAGCGGAATTGGTGAAACGCCGAGGCGAACTTTAAATTAGATTTGCAAAACTATTTTTTACCACAATAAGAACCTATGTCATCATCAAGATCCGAGAAATTTTTGTCACTCGCATCCATAGACTATGCGGGAATGTCGTCCCAAGAAATTAAGGACATGTGCCGAGCGGCCCTGGAAGCCGGTATGCACGGGCTTTGCTTTAGCCCTTATATGGAAAACCAATCGCCCGGAGATCAAATCAGTGATGAACAGATTCGAAGAAGGATGGAGCTTATCAAACCCTACACCAAATGGATCCGTTCCTTTTCCTGTACGGATGGCAACGAGAACATCCCGAAAATCGCCAAAGAATACGGAATCAAGACCCTGGTAGGGGCTTGGCTCGGTGACGATCCCGAGATCAATGAACGCGAAATGCAGGGGCTGATCGAACTCGCCAATGCCGGTTACGTCGACATTGCAGCAGTCGGTAACGAAGTGATGTACCGAGGTGATTTGACCGAAGAAGAATTGTTGGCATTCATCTATAGGGCCAAAGAGGCCATTACCGATGTGCCTGTGGGCTATGTCGATGCCTATTATGAATTCAGGGAGCGCCCAAGGATCACCGAAGCCTGCGATGTCATCTTAGCGAATTGTTATCCGTTCTGGGAAGGCTGTGACCAAGATTATTCCTTGTTGTACATGAAAGACATGTTCCGACAGGCAGAACGTGCCGCAAAAGGTAAAAAAGTGATCATTTCCGAGACCGGTTGGCCTAGTCAGGGTACGAATTTGGAAGGGGCGTATCCTGGCCTCGAAAACTTCATGAAATATTTCATGAACACCCAAAAATGGTCCAAAGAGGAAGACATCGAGATTTTTTACTTCTCTTCCTTCGACGAATCCTGGAAAGTAGGGGCCGAAGGGGATGTCGGCGCTTATTGGGGACTTTGGGATCGAGACGAGAACCTTAAATTCTGAGCGAGGTTAAGCCGGAACTACGGGCAAATGTAGCATCGGCCCATTGATAACGACAACATAACACCAATTCCATATTCGGTTTGATGGATCCCTTATTTTTGGGGACGAACGAATCCGGGAACCGAAATCCTTATTTTAGAATGAGTGCGTTTTTTAAAGCCGAATTAAAAGACAAGTTTTTGAGATTTGCCCTGGCCAGGGAAGACTACTTTGAATTACAGTTGCTCTTTGACGAATTCTTGAAACCCAACTATTCGATCGAATTCGTGGCCAACTTGGTAGCCGAGATCCAAGCCTATGATCCCAACCTTCTCGATATCATGAGCGGTAATGGACAAAAGATCTTCATGCTTTCGGCCACGGCCCATACCAAGGGGTTTTTGGAAGAGGGGGGCTTTAAGGCCCTTTTTGTTAACGAAGAAGAGAAATGGGATACCTTTCTCCAACAATTATCCGATGTGCGCCACCGGGATCCGGCCGGGTATCCTGTCAAAACTTCTTTCAACAAAACTGCGGTGGCCAAAGAACGCCGCTTGCTTTGGATGTTGATAGCAGCGGTGGTTTTCAGTTTTTTGTTCGCGGTCATCAGCTTGCTGGTCCTTTTGGTTCGGGATCGCCCGGCGACACAAAATGAATTGCAAGCAGAGGCCCAGTCCATTCGTCAAGAGTTACAAATACAGAAAGAAACCACGGAAGCCGAAATGCAAGAACTCGAAGCACGCATCCAACGATTGGATTCCGCCCAAGTCGGCCGATGATTTATTAGCGACGGTACACAATGGAATCGATACCCGGTAAAACTTCGCCTATGGTGACCACAAGATGTTCACCATCAAGCTGAAAGCGGATCGTCGTTGTGCCCGACAGGGTCAAGGTGGTTCCTGAGAAACTCCAAGAACCACTTTGAGTGAACACATCGCTACAGCTCACGTTGTAGAGATCGTTCGTAATCGGCGATATCAATTGGGGCAAGACCTCACTGAATTGGTAAGTGAAATCAGGCGTCAAGGTCAAGGTGCCGGTCAGACAGGGTACTTCGGTCAAGAGATTGGTACTGGTGTTTTGGTCGTCATTGACATCGATGGGTTCGCTAACGGTAACTTCGGCCAGGGCCCAATTCCCCGCCAAGGCGGCCCCTTGATTGACCTCTTCTTGATCTCCACCGTCATCAGAGGAGCAAGCGAATTGAAAAAGGGCTACAAGTGAGAGTAGAAGGGCGTATTTGAAGGTGCGCTGCATGGCATTTTTTCTTGAATTTACATATTAAGTTTAACTTCTCAAATCAAGTGTCGTGTATTTTCATATATTCGGCCTCGTAATCGGATTCCATAGCTGCCAACGAAGCCCCAACAAATTGTTTCGTTAAATATTTCATAAATATGAAAGGCCGATGGTACGATAGCCACAAAGTATTGATTAATTGCATAGTTTTCACCTACGCTTATTAATTTTAAATAAAAATGACAGCAGATTTACTTGACAAAGCGACCGAGTTTGAAAATAGGACCTTGAGCCATATGTCTACCAGCGATCGTGTTGCGGCTTCCCGTGAAGCGAAACAATTGATACTCGATATCAACGAAATATATAAGAAGACCAAGGATTCCAACTTGATGGATATCATGAAAAGACTTACTGAAAAGAAAAAGAAAATTGAAAAACGATTGAAGGGTACCCCTTTGGTCTAACGATACCTTCGGTTGAAAAAAGCCCATCAATGACAATTGATGGGCTTTTTTTATGCTTTCAAATGAAAACAAGTGTATCGTTCATGCTTTCAGTTCGCTTAGCAGGTCGTTCAAGTCAAGGCGTTTGGTATAGATGTCGATTCCTCCATTTTCCGTTTTGGGCCATGCTTCTTGGGGTCGGTCCCAATACAGTTCCACACCGTTTTTATCGGGGTCGTCCAAATAAAGTGCTTCCGAAACCCCGTGGTCCGCTGCCCCGGTAAGTACTTGCCCGTGGTCGAGCAGGCGTTGTAGGATCACAGCTAAATCTTTACGGGTAGGATATAGGATGGCCAAATGGAACAAACCGGTGCTGTTCGGCGGGGGAGGGGAGCCGTTCTTGCTTTGCCAGGTGTTCAAACCGATATGGTGGTGGTACCCCCCGGCTGATATGAAGGCGGCATGATCCCCCATTCGTGAGATCAATTCGAATCCTAAAAGGTCTTGATAAAAACCCAAGGAACGCTGCAGATCGGACACTTTCAAATGCACATGGCCGATCTTGGTTTGCGTAGGAATTTGGTAGGCGTTCATGATGGTTCCTTTAATACTTTAAGTCATGCACCTTGAAGGGTCACATGCCTAAGGTCTTGCTACGAAGATACCGAAAAGGCGGGTTTCGCGCATTACTTTGACCGCCCTGAAAGATGTTGAACCAACCAAGATGGCCCGCACCATATACCGTGCGCTAATCGACCAGCTCCGGAAGAATGTAGTGTTCTAAAATTTGCTCCGGTTGCCTGAATTTTCCGTTCCTGTAGTTCCCGGAGGTAATGGCCACAACGGCGCGAAGTTCCGGTAAGACGAAAATATACTGACCGCCATTACCCCTGGCCTCGACCGAAGCAACGGATCGACCGTTGACCGAATAGTCATGGTGCCACCAAAAATAGCCATAGCCGTTTTTATCGCCGACATTTTCCAAGTGGGTATGTTTCTTGAATGAATCGGTCACCCATGCTTCAGAGAGGATCCTTTGGCCTTGCCAGATTCCTTTATTCAAGTAGAGCACGCCCATTTTGACCATATCCCTAGGTGTCAAGAATATGCCTCCGCCAAAATAAGGGATTCCTCGATCATCAGTGTTCATGATGAAAATCGTAATCCCCAAAGGTTCCATGAAATGTTCAAGGATAAAGAACTCCATGGGTTGCTTTAAAAAAGAGTTGAGAAAGACCCCAGTCAGGAAAGGATCGGCCGACTTGTATATGGTGCGTTTTCCAGGAGGAAATGAGAGCGGTTCCTCTAAGACCGTTTTCAGCCAATTCCCTGATTCTTGATAGGTGTCCTCGTTCACCCCGATTCCCGAACTCATGGTTAAGAGTTGTTTCAAATTAAGGGTCTCTTTATCCGGATCAAGCTGAGTACCGAAACCCTCGGCAAGGCTTTCAGACACTTTTTGCGCTACCCCTTTTATAATTCCTTGGTCAACGGCCAGACCGATGATGGCCGAACCGAAGCTCTTGCCCGCTGAACGCATATCATGTGGTGTATTAGCGCCAAAACCGTTAAAATAGGCCTCATAAACGATCTGCCCATCTTGATAAACGACCACACCTTCGGTTCCTTCCAGTGTGCCATCGGCAATGGCGGTTTCCATGTCATCCATTTTTAATGGACTTTGGGCGATTTCCAGTCCATCCATTGGCTCAATGGTTCCTTTGAATCCACTCGTTTTGCTCCCTTCTCGGAAATAATCCAACGAAGCAACAAAGGTTTTACCGACAAAAAGCTGTAGTTTAATCTGTTCCGATTCTAAGGTGCCTTTGAAATTCAAGCCCGTTTTGAAATCCCTGAATGCGATTTTGTTGTCCTGTAATTCATAATCGGCCACCCAAAAGGTCCCCATCATGGGATAGGCATCGTATCCCCCATCATCGACCTCTTTGATTGCCAATCGACAATTTCCGCTTTGCAAGTAGGGTAGGGCGGCCAGGTTCCATTTTCCGAAATAGTCTTTTCCTTTTTTGGTAAGCACAACGGGGTAGAGGTCTTTCGCCAATTGTATAAACCCCTTGATTGTATTTCCATCAGTAGTTGTACGACCTTTAAAAACCGCATTGCCAAAAATCGGGATGTTGAATGTGGTACCGAAATCGAAGTTTTTGCGATAGATCTCAGATGTATTGCCAATAGACAACACCGTCCCTGTATCCCTTTCCTCGATTTTGATATCGAGGTTAAGCGCGGTTTGGGGTACGGCCGACCCTTCCCAAGTGCCAACGTAATCAACGAGTCTTGTTTGGGATTGGATACTAAAAGGCAGACAAAGAAAGTAAAGTAAGCCTAGAAGGAATAGGTGTGGGCGATTCGGGATTGCCCTGTTTGCGAAAGTGTTCCCAGTTCGGAAGTCCAAATGTTCTGTTTTTAAAGGATATTAAGTCCGCTAAGAACGTCCAATTTAACATTTCGGTCGTCTTAAGGTATATTTTGGTACTCATTGGAAATTTGATTTTCCTACCTAATCGACGTCACGGCCTTTACAATAAATCAGTTCAAGCTTAAAACGAAGGACCTTCGGGCGGTTGGCCATTCGTATTCCAAGCCCTTTGAGCAGGGTATTCCGTTTGGAGGTGCTGGGCCTCTGGTTCGGGTCGTGAAACCACCGGGGACTTCGATTCCAATTGCTTGATATACGTCGAGGGGGTTTGGCCTTTTATCTTTTTGAAGGATTTGTTGAACGTGGATTTTGAATTGAAACCTACTTCGATCGCAAGGGATAATAGGGTGTAGTTTTTATGATCGTTCTGTTCGATCCGTTTCAAAAAGGCTTCGATCCGATATTTGTTGATCAGTTCATGAAAGTTCTTGCCATGCAAATTGTTGATGACCCAAGAAAGGTTGTTCGAAGTGGTGCCGACTTGCGCGGCCAAACCGGAAAGGTTCAGGTCGGGTTGCAAGAAAACCTGGTGCTCCGTCAAATAGGTGTGTAAGCGCTCATTCAATTCAGCGGCTTGATGACCATCGAGGCGTTGTTTGGATTCCGCACCCGGTTCGTTTTTCTTTAGGGGGACCCTGAAAATTTCAGGTTGGACGAGACTATAAAACCCAACGGTGTAGACCACCACACCGAACGAAAGCCACATGATGTCATTACTGAAAAGTAGCGATGGGATCTTGAGGAAATAAACGTTTACATAACTAAGCGACCAAAAAATCAAGAACACGATCATGGCCCACAGAAGGGTCTTGATGTAGCTTGAAATACGCTGTCCATAAGAAAGTTCAAGCATTTGGTTCTTTTCGAATACGGAGATCAACTTAAACGATTTGAACACATAGAACCCCAATAATACGATGCTTGCAAGTTCCAAGCCAAGAATAAAAAGCTTCAAAGACAAGGAGGCGTTGAATTGCGGGATACTGATATCGAAGACCAACAGGTTCGATAAAAAGAAACCAAAAGAAAACAAAGCCGGAACAAGGTGTCGAATCGGCAAACGATAAAGCTGCGTTTCACGAAACATCAAGCGCCGTATGTATTCGTATAGGAATGGTCCGATCAATAACATCAAGGTATCCAAGAAAAAACCCAATCGCAAGAACCATCGGACCTCCAGTTTCGGGATGACGATCTTACCGAGCATTATGAAAGCGACCACAAGCGTAAGCAATATCAGTGGCTTGTTGGCGACTGCATTTCGGTTCGGGACGATTTTCAAAGTCAGACTCAAAAAAAGGCCCAAATTGACCACGGTCAATAGCAGGATGTCGATTACGGATAACTCCATCAGCAAAACACTTCATTCATTGGGAACGACAGAACGATATCCTTATTTAGTTAAAGGGACCGCCTGTTAGGGTTCCAGGGGTTCGATGCTTGCTAATTTAGGGCTACCGATTTAGTATTTGGCCCTGTCAAACGTTAAAAGTGGTGGTTGAACCCCTTTATTTGGCTTGTGGAGTGCTAAAATTCCCACAGGCCATCCTATTTTATCTGCTTTTATTACGGCATCGCAAGGGCTGGCTCTACCCCTTTCTTTTCTTGCCTTTTATCATGCGGTTAGGGGCAGGTTGAGCCAATCGATTTAAGCCCAATGATGAAGGTAGGATCAGTTTGGAGCTCAGTCTGAATCTGTATGCGTTATCGGCGTTCGTGGTGGCCTTGCTGCTTTATTTGGTGGTGAAGACCTCGCGACGCAATGGGAATTCCGTGGTGTTCAATCTCTTGACGTTTTTGATTGCAGGGCTGCTGCTGTTCGGTTTGGTGTTCTTGGATTCGAAATATAAAATACGGATCGTATAGCAACGGTCAAGGCTAATGGGTTTCGATTTGTACGGTTCTTGGTCATTTTACTAACTTTCCGGAACAACTCCTACACCACCACAATACTTCACCCGCCGATTTTCATCGATGGCTGTTAAAACGCAATATCGTAGAGCGGTTTAGGGTGCAAATGTTACATTTGAACGGACCTGTTCAGGGACCTACCCCTATTGCAATCGATTATACCCTCAAACCGGAATGGTCCTTAACCCGAAAGTAGGCCAATATTGAAGGTTTATAGCCAAGGGCTACCCATAGGGGCCAATGTGCTGAAATGGTCGGTGAGCATGCTGTGATCGGGCTTGTGAAAATGTATGGTCGAAGGAAGCGTCCTATTCGGATGAAGACTTTTCCATCTTTTTGATGTACTCCGTTGGGGTACTACCCGTAATCTCTTTAAAGGCTTTGTAGAAAGTGGATTTGGATTTAAAACCCACGTCGAACCCGATGGATGCCACGGTATATTCTTTATGTTTCCGCTCTTTGATTTTCTGAAAAAAAGCGTCTACGCGATATTGATTGACCAGTTCGTAAAAACTTTTCCCGTACGCATTGTTCAATACCCATGACAATTTATTGTTCGTGGTGTCGATTTCGTTGGCCAAAATGGTCAAACTCAGATCGGAACGACAGTAACCAAGGTCCCTTTTGAAAAAGTCGTCGATGCGATGCTGTATGGTTTGTAACTCTTCTTCCCTGAGCGAAATCTTTCTTTTGTCCGCTGTGCGAAACGGAATCTTGAACAGCTCTGGATACTTGAGACTGTAGAATCCCACAATATAGATTTGGACCGCGAAAATCAGACAGGATATATCGTAAATCATCCCGATATCGAGTGGTAGTTTTATCACGAAACGTTCCAGTATCCCCAAAAACCAAAACAACATATATACCGATAAGCAAAAGAGCATGACCTTCAAATAGAAGATAAATCTTTGGTTGAAAGACAGCTCCCTTTCCTCATTACGGATGTAATAAGCCAATAGCCCAATGGATTTGACCAAATAGGCGGATATGGAAACGAAACAGCTCACTTCGGTAAAAAGCAATAGGCCGCGTAAGTAGTTACAAGGGTCACTTATGGAATCATATATAGCGATATGCACCAGACTGTAGAGCAAGTAAAGTAGGGCCGGTAAGTAATGGACAAAAGGCAAGGTATACTGCCCATTGTTATCGAAAAGGGATCGCCTGATATAGATATAGGTCAATGGCCCGATGAGGTAATAAAACGCGTTACGGGCGTACGTATATTTATAGATGAAAGGCCCGTCGAATTCACCGATTAGCACCCTTTCCAACAAATAAAAACTAAAGATCGCCAGAATACATTGTAGTGTTTTGTTCGCCCCTGTTGGGTTTTTGGGATGTATTGAATGGCCAAAATCAAGAACAGGCATTGGCCGATGATCAATATGATGAGAAACTCAAAGGTCGATATGTCCATGTCAATCACTTCGTTGCTTTGGCATCTTGAAGCGGCCGGTCGAAACCGCACCTAAATATAACCTAAAACCGAAAGGTGCGCTCTAATGCTCTTCGTAGGTTCCGTTTGGATTTTCACTTTCGGTACCAAAGAATGGCAAATTGGTAAAAAGAGCAACCGAAAAGGGTCCGATGCTATATGGATGGACATTTGACCTCGTCCAGTTAAAATCCCAAAGTGAGGAAAGGACTTTCTTTACCCAAATTTAAAATTCAAAATTATGTTGGGCCTTCGCCACTTTTCGATCCTACTTTCATTCTTGATGACTTCGAGCATTTACACGCAAAAAAAAATGTCGACAGCTGAAAAAAACGCGGTCATCGAATCGATCAAAATTTCAATCGATTCGAACTACGTTTTCGTTGAAAAATCAAAAGCCTTGAATAAAAAAATAGACAGTCTATACGCCACCGGAAACTACGGTCGACTTAACGATCCAAAAGTGTTCGCTTCGACATTGACCGATGATCTAGTGGCTGTGACCAATGACAAGCATTTCGTAGTGCAATATCGGCCTGACCTAGTGCGAAGCGAGGCGGAAAACGAGGAAGGACCTATTCAGGAACCCGAGCCGGAAGAACCGGCTATAGACCTCAACTACTGGTACGCCCAAAAAGGGAATTTCGGATTTGAAAAAGTTGAGATCTTGGAAGGGAATATAGGGTATGTCAAGCTAACGTTTTTCGACCTCTTCGAGTGGGCGAAGCCTACAATAGATGCGACCATGGGTTTCGTTTCGAATACCGATGCGTTGATCATCGATTTAAGGGGTAACGGTGGGGGGTGCCGATCGGCCACTTACTTGGCAAGTTACTTTTTCGATGAAGAGCCCGTGCTTTGGTTCAGTTCTTATAATCGGACCAGGGATGCTATTGAAAGTGACTATACCTATGCCCAAGTCGATGGGCCACGGTATTTGGACAAACCTGTTTACATCCTTATTGATGCCAAAAGTTTTTCAAGAGCGGAAGGGTTCGCCTATGGGTTGAAGCATCTTGACAAGGCCATAATCGTTGGGCAAACGACACCCGGGGCAGCACATGGTATCAATTTTGTGGAATTGGCACATGGTTTTTTTATCCAGATCCCTGTAGAACTGAACATCCATCCGGTCACCAAGACCGATTGGGAAGGGATTGGGGTGATTCCGCACGTACCTACCGAGAAAGGGGAAAGTTATGGGAGGGCCTACGAAATGGCTTTGGACACCTTGATGACCACGAAACGCAATCCGGCCTTGGGTATCCACTTCGATAAGTTGATGGAGCGATACAAAAAAATCAAAGCGGGAATCGACCTTAATATGGAAAAATAGCGGTCGATCCCCGCATATCTAAAGATGTAAGGTTGTTCCTGGAATTGCCGCTAAACCTTACGGAGTTCCAAAACGTTTCTTTCTTGGATTGAACAAGGTTTGAAATCTTTGCCTTATAACATAGGTGGTCTCAAACATTAAAAATTGGTTTTGCGGTTAAATTCTATTTTCTATTTCAATTTTAGTTATCATTTTAACCAAAGTGCTCTTTTTCACTTTTTTTAATTCGTTTTCGATTGGTTTATCCAACCGGTGGGATATTGAACATATACCGAGCAATTTTCCACTGACCCTCGATTTTTTCAAATAGCCATAATTCGCGATTGTTCTCAGGTACAATCTCACCGGTTTCCCTGATCAAACGCGTTCCTGTTGATGTTGTAGTTGCGTATGCAAAGTGCCCCATTACCGTAATTTCTTCTAGTTCTATTTGAAACTCAAGAGTTAGTTGCAACAATGAAAAGGCATAATCGTAAAATTCAAAGATGGCCTTTGCTCCATGATTTGTGCCGAAGTTGGCGGGTATCATAATCGCGTCTTGTTTGTATAAGCCTGCGGCCAATACGGCATTTGCGGTGTTTGTGGCTTTTTGATATTGATTCAAAACCTGTACGAAGTGTTGTTTTTCTTTTAACATTAAGTGAAAATTTTAAGTTGAATATTGATAATACTATTAGCGTTGGTTTTTGGACGTTGAAGAAGCATTGACTTCCCAAACTTTCAGTTCTATCTCCAAGTCATGCATTTTTTTTCGCATTCCTGATAAGGCGTCGGCTCCTAAAGCGGTGTGTAGTGGTGGGTTTTCGCTTTCCAGAATAGCTATGATGGCATGTGCAGCCTTGTTGGGGTCATTGGGTTCTTTGCCAGGTAGTTGTCGTATCATTTGCTTGAAATCCGCGGTAGGCGTGTTCTCATAACTTTGAATCTGGTTTTTGGACCAAAGTACCCTTGTGGCCATTCCGGTATCAAAAAGCCCGATGGTAAGGATCGTTACATCAACGCCAAAACCCTTTAACTCGATGGAGAGGCTTTCTCCTAAAATTTGCGTTGCCCCTTTTGCCGACGCGTACAATCCAAATCCAGGTACGCCGTGAAAACCCCCGATAGCGGAGAATAACACGATATGCCCGCTATGTTGATTCCGCATCAATGGAATCACGCTTCGTATCAATCGGAGCCCTCCAAAAAAGTTGATTTCGAATATTTTTTGTGTTTCCTCTTCAGAGGTTTCCTCAACGGCTCCTATAGCACCCACACCGGCATTGTTCGCAAGTATATCAATCGTGCCAAATCGTTCAATTACTTTTGCTACCCCTTTTTCAATCATTTGCGTATCCGTGATATCCATAAGAACCCCCAAAGCTTCCGGATTTTCTTTTTCAAAATCGATGATCTGATCTTGTTTTCGAAAAGTTGCTGCAACCTTCGCCCCTTTTTTTAAGAGCTCCTGGGCAAGATTTTTTCCCAAACCCGATGACGCCCCAGTGATTAGAACCGTCTTATTTCTTACAGTTTTCATGTTCAAAAGTGTTAGAAGTTAAAGTTGGGTGAGTCCACCATCAATTGCAAGATCGATTCCAGCGACCCAACTTGAATCCTCCGATGCGAGATACAACACTCCACGGGCGATTTCGATTGGATTCCCAATTCGTTTCATTGGATTTTCAGCCCCGAAACCGGCTTTTACTTCATCGAGCACGTCTAAAGGAATCCCTACTTTTTTCATAATGGGGGTTTCAACAGGGCCAGGTGATATTCCATTGACCCGAATGCCTTTGGGCAAAAGTTCGGCCGAGAGTGATCGGGCAAAATTGCGAACTGCGGCTTTGGTCGCCGCATAAACATTTGTGGTAGGTGAACCGATCAATCCCGCGGCCGAAGTACATAAGACGATGGACCCTCCATTTTGCATATATGGAACTGCCTTTTGGACGTTGAAGAACAGACCTTTGAAGTTGGTGTTTGAAAGTCGGTCAAACGTTTCTTCCGTTATGGCTTCCAATGGAGCGAAAAAGGCCATTCCGGCATTTAGAAACAGAATATCCAATCTTCCAAAGGTCTGATGCACCTTGGAATAAAGACGATCGATATCGCTTAAATTGGAAGCGTCCGAAACCATTCCGATGACATCGGCCCCAGCTTCTTTGGCAGCCGCTTCGACAACGGCTTTTCTCCGCCCTGTAATAACTACTTTCGCACCATGCTGATGGAATAGTTTCGCAGTTTCCAGCCCTATTCCACTATTTCCTCCGGTGATTACGGCAACTTTGTCCTTTAATTTCATGTTCCTTTAAATTTTATGTAATTAATTATGTTACAGTTTAAAGTTAAGAGCTATCTTAGAACGATTCAACTATTTCACTACATACAATTAAGTGCGTTCTATGAGAAAATCAAGTTCAACCAATTTTAAAAACGAAAAAAGACTAGAAGATTCTTGTGGCCTTGCTTACGCAATGATCCTGTTAAAGGGTAGGTGGACTTTTAACGTCTTATGGTCTATTTTTAATGGAGCGGACCGTTACGGGGTCCTTCTGAAGACAATCGAAGGGATTTCTGAGAAAATGCTTTCGCAAAGCCTTAAGGATTTGGAGGCCAAGGGCTTAATAGATCGAAATGTGGACGTTTCATCGAAGGATGTACGATATTCTTTGACCCAAGCGGGTGAGGAATTTATTCCATTGATCAAAGCAATTGATTCTTGGGGCAACAAAGTGCGTCCCTTTACCCGTACATTGCTCAATTAAATCACGAGGGGAATGAATCATAGGGGTCGGGCATTCCAAGGATAATGATTAGGTTTCCAAGGTAGAGAGATCATAAATGGTCACCGAATGCTCAATACCTTTGATTTTTACTCTAAGTTTTCCCTGGGCCCTAAGTAAATGGTGCACTTCTTGATAGGTCCTTTCCGACACCAATGTCTGCCCGCCGACTGTCAAGGATTCGATTCGGGCGGCGACATTGACCGTGCTGCCCACCACTCCATATTTCATTCTTTTTTTTGAACCGATGTTTCCAGCGATCAGCCGTCCGGAGTTTATTCCAATACCCATTTCCAAGGGAGGTAACCGCATTTTTTGTAAACGTTCATTGACCATTGATAACTTATGGTGCATGGAGTTCGCACATTGAATTGCGGCCAGTGCGTCATGATCCATCTTGGTAGGAACCCCGAAGACCACTAACATACCATCACCCAAGATTTCGTTTACATAGCCGCCATGTGCATGAATCGTTTCTATCATCGCTTCGAGGTAGATGTTCAGCACGTCGACAACGGCTTTCGCCCCTATTTTTTCTGAGAGTGGTGTAAACCCCCTCAAGTCACTGATCAGTACCGTGGCATAAACTTCCACACCACCAAGCTCGAGATTTCTTTGGTTATCTATAAGGGATTGCAATAGGGATTCACTGAGATATTTTCCAAAGATTTTCCTGAATAGGGAATCTTGATTCGAATTGGCTTCTTTCTTCAAAAACACCTTTTCAGACGGTTCTTTGATAACAGGAATCTCAAGAACCTCTTTCCTAAAGAAATGATCGTGGGCCAATATTCCAAAATCCGAAAAAACCTTGAGCTCTTGTTCTTTTAGTTTTCTAGGGGAAGTGTCGGCAATACAGACCGAACCCACTGCGTAACCGTCTACAGTAATAAGTGGAATACCGGCATAAAAACGGATATGGGGCGATTGTACGACTAAAGGGCTATTGTAGAACCTTATATCTTCAAGGGTGTCCTCAATGATCAAAGGTACAGTTTGGTTAATAGTGTGTGAACAAAATGAATCTTTTCGTTCCGAGATGGTAAAGTCTATACCTGATGAAGCATGGATGAACTGTTTGCATTCGCCGATTGAAGAAAGATAGGCAATTGGAACTTTTAGCGCATATGAGAGAACATCAATGAACTTATCAAAGCGTTCTATTACTTCTTTGCCGTTGAGGTTGATTTTGGATAAGGCCCTTAACCGTTCGATTTCATTGGATGGTATAACTGGAAGCTGCATTGGAATTTTGACTTGATTTTATTGAGAAACATTTCCTCAAGACCGAAAGCATGTTTTTGGATTAAGGTTATTTTAAACCATGGCAGCTGACTTCAGGCTATCCGATTCGAACTTCGGTAAATCAAATTATTTGCATTCTTAACCATTCAGGTTGGACCCAAATTGCTTGCAAATGACTTCCTGCGGTGTTTAATGGGGAATCGGAATTTTTAGAACATCGTATTGGTATGGGCCATTTGATCCGGAATCTCCTGGATTACATCCCAGTGCTCTATAATTGCTCCATTATGTATCCGAAAAAGGTCGTAAATGGCCTGTGGTTTACCGTTCCATAAGCCTTCGCATTGGGTCAGTACGAAATTGCCTTCGCCGATAATCCTGTGGATTTTGTGGTTTTTCAATCCGGAAACAGCGATTACCTCTTGAAGTGCTTTAGGTCCATCTTTCACCATTGGATTATGCTGGTCATAGAGACCGTTTTTTATAAAATCCCCCATTACCGAGAAATCCTCCTTAATCAAAGCTTCATTAACGAAAATAGCTACAAAGTCTTTATTTTCTTGGGTTTTATCAAGATCGGTAAGTTGGGTGATTCCATCAATTTGAGATCTTCCACTAGCGGTAACTTCGTACTTTGGGATAATTGCATCCCAATGTTCAACAATCCGATCGGCTTCTATTCGCCAAATATCAAAGGCGATTACTTCCTCAGCTCCGAATATTTTGGCATTGTGATATGCCGTGTGGGTAAGCACCAAATCGCCATCTTCGATAATACGATATGTGTCGTAACCGAAGCCCGCATCCTTCAAAATCGGTAAGAGGGCGATTACGGGTTCTAAACCTGTTGCTACATTGGGGTTGTGTTGGATGTAATCAGTTGCGAATACCTCGCGAACCGTGGCTTCATCAAAATCTTTGAACAAGGCGTCCATCCCTTTTTTGACCAATGCTTTTTGATTGGGTCTTATATCGTCGTTCTGCGTCAATTGTGGGTTTGCTCCTGATTTACTTTTGTTAGGATTGCAACCAATTGAGCAACAAAACAGAAGGCTTACGATGATGAGGTGATTAGCTTTCATATCCATTATTAATAGTAATTTAAATAGTTACAGTTATGTTTAAATTTTTTTAGAACATTCCGTTCGTATGGGCCATCTGGGGGGGATTTCTTGGATGACGTCCCAGTGCTCCACTAACTGGCCATTTTTTAGTCGGAAGAGATCGTAAAATGCGGTCGGCTTATCACTCCATTCCCCTTCGCTTTGGGCTAAAACGAAATTTCCTTCACCAATGATTCGATGTACCTTGAAGTATTTGAACATATTACCTTGGTTAGTCAGTTCATTGATGGTTTTGAACAAACCTTCTAAACCATCTTCGATTTGAGGATTGTGCTGGTGGTAATGTGTTTGATTGATATAGTCGCCGATTCTGTCTGGGTTTTGACCCATGAGGATATCTTTCATGAATTGTGCTACTAGCGTTTTGTTATCGTTGGTTTTATCAAGGTCACCGATTTCG
The DNA here is from genome assembly GCA_013214065.1 of Flavobacteriaceae bacterium. Lineage (GTDB taxonomy): Bacteria > Bacteroidota > Bacteroidia > Flavobacteriales > Flavobacteriaceae > Flagellimonas_B > Flagellimonas_B algarum. The sequence continues at coordinate 2,353 of JABSPK010000010.1, read as the reverse complement.
GTTGGTCCATCCACTTGACTACGACCACTAGCGGTTTCTTCGAATTTAGGAATGATGGCGTCCCAATGCTCTGCAACCTGACCGTCCTCCATTCTCCAAATATCGAAAGCTACAACTTCAGCTGCTCCAAAAACTTCGGCATTGCTATAAGAAGTATGCGTCGCTAGCAAATCGCCATCCTCAATGCAGCGATGTGTAGTGTAGCTGAATCCACTTTCTTCCAAGGCAGGCAATAAACCAATAACGGCATCCAACCCTGTAGGAACATGAGGATTGTGCTGTACGTAATCTTGGGTATACAGTTCTTTCATTTTGGATACGTCGAATTCTTTGAATAAGGCATCCATTGCTTGTTTTAATTGTTCTTTCTGACTTTTCATTTTGCGTTGATTTTGCGGATTAGTAAGAATGACTCTTTTACACGATATAAATGTAATAAAAAAAATTACAGTATAAAAAATGCAAGAATAAGGACATGTTGATTTGTAATACTATGATATCGTAATCAACAGCCCTACTAGCTTGTCAACTGCTTGCGTTTATTTTCAAGTACAATGGAGCGGTCGGCGCTTGCGATACCGATGGTAATATTGATATGGATTACCTGAAGCGGTTTTTAAATTCTTCAAGGGTAGTTCTCGAAAGACTCGATTCGATCATAGCGTCCATCTCATCATAGATGACACCTAAATTGTCTTTCATACTCCGACCAACTTGGCAGTTGGGATTGCCATCGTTTTTGGAAAAACCTAAAATATGAGCTTCTCCTTTTACGGATTTAAAGATATCCCCCAAAGTAATTTCACTAGAGGCCCTTTGAAGTTTTACTCCACCATATTTACCTTCCTTACTTTCGATGAGGTTGCTTTCCCTTAAGGCGGAAAGTTCTTTTCGCACAATCGCGGCGTTGATGTTGATACTCTTGGCCAAATGACTCGATGTTATCCATTCATCAGTGTAGGTAGCCAGAAAGGTCATGATATGTGTTGCAATGGCAAATTTGCTCCTAACCAACTGTATGTTATTTTATTACATTACAAATGTACTTAAATAAAGTGGTGTTCATGCAGTCTCATTTCCTCCTTTGGATCGGTTGACCTGGTCTACACGTTTATTAGATCAGTTCGATTCAGCATCTGACCTAAAAATGCTAACCGGAACGAACGACCAAGTAGGTCGCCACTACAAGTTTTGTAAAATTCCGGTTAGACATTCCGAGCAAACTCTAAACAACCAATTGAAATGCGAGTAAAATAAAGCAATAAAGCCTTAATAATCATTGATTTAGATTAATGCAAATAGTTTTTTTATTCCTAACATTACGGGCTAAGAGTTAAGGGAAATGGAAAAATCAAAGAAGCACCCGTATTTCGATGCACCGCGTTCAAAAATGGCAGACCGGGAAATACAAATTGAAATACGCTATTCGAATTAGCAAATTCAAGAGAGAACCGAGCGAACCGGAAATAACACCTCTATTGTCACTTGGATGATGATAATTGGCATTGTATTATCATCCATTGTCTTTTTCGTCCCATGATGAAAGTGTAAAACTATTTGGAGGTAAGTCGAACAAAGTAAAGAATGAACCAAACCGAGGAATAATGAGAAAACCAACAAAACAAATACTATTCGAAGAAGAAAGAAGGGATTTAAGTGATAGGGAAATACAAATGGAAATGTTGTATTCGAATTGGATAATTAATAGTAGGATGGAAATTTATCGACGCAAAACACTGAACCTGATATGGGTGCTGATGGCAGGGGTCTTACTCATGTTTTTAAGCGGATTTATCTCGTTACTGTTATGCGGTCTTTTGTAAACAGCTACTTCAAATCCCAATAAAAATGACTAGACTAAGAAAAGAGGATGTTATCATATTGGATAAGGTTTTGGACTACTTAATTGAAAGTACCTGGATGGATCCCCTTGAATTGGAAAGACTATCAATTATCCCATCACCAAACGATGTTTTCGAGATTATCCTAAAGTCAGATTACTACGAATTGGAATTTGTACGTTTATCGGTTTTCTTTTCGGAACGGGATCTTGCTGAATTTAAAAGAACTAAGAGTGGACCAAACATGATGGTGAGAAAGGGGTTTGCAACAAATTTTCGGGCCAACGGTGGTTTTGCCAGTGCTTTCCAGCTACAGATTAAAGTTGATGAAATAGAAGCTGTGGATCTTGAAAAATCAAAAGTGGATCTAGAGTTGGCCAAAAAAACCTTAAATGACTATCCAAGGACCAAATGGATGGCGCGATTCGGATTCGTGGTTTATAATTCCCCCCAATAATAGGACAGTAAGTTAAGTTGGATTATTAAGCTAAATTTATTGTCAGATGAGCAGA
>JABSPK010000001.1 GCA_013214065.1 Flavobacteriaceae bacterium | reverse complement strand
CTTGATGCAAGTGCCGATACCTCGTTCGCCCCTGATGCTGCGGCAGTGACCGCGTACATCGATGGTATCGTAGCCGATTTTGATACCGCGACCGGTGATGACAAGGAGAACATCTATGCGGAGCAGTACTTCACTACACTCTATGGAGGTGCTACGGATGCGTATAATTATTACCGTCAGACCGGCTTCCCGACAACGCTATTGCCAAGTTGGGAACTGAACCCTGGTCCGTTCCCAAGAACGTTCCTATTGCCACAGAACGAGGTGATCAACAATGCGAACTTGGAACAACGAACAGATTTGACCACGCAGGTGTTCTGGGATAACAATCCGGCCAGTCCGACCTTCCCACCTGCTAACTAAATAATTGCGATATGAAAAGAATCATTAAGAATATTCTTGGTGTCGCTTCCTTGGCTTCAGTATTGATGTTCACGGCGTGTGAGGACGGTGATACCGTTTTCGACACCATCATCGATGCAGAGCAACGGGGTGCGATTTTAAGAACGGTTAACCTTATTTCGAACGAATTGCCTATCGGTGTTGCCGATGCTGGTTTCTCTGTCGAAGTAGAGGTACAAGATCAAGCAAATGGAGCCAACGTAAACAACATTGAAGTTTTCGTTGGATACAGAGACAATACCGTTGCGGAAGGTGGCACCGATTTGGATGTTGCTGAAAGTTTGTTCACGACCATTCCAAGTAGCGAGTTCACTATCGGTGAATTCGGTCTGCCAAGAACGTCGTTTGCGGTAACCCTTGTTGAAATGCTTTCCTTTACGGGTGTGAGTGAAGATGACCTTTTCGGAGGTGATCAGTTCACTGTACGTTTCGAATTGGTGTTGAATGATGGGCGCAGGTTCTCTTTCGCCGACAACTCCGGTACATTGACCGGTTCGTTCTTCAGCTCCCCATTCTTGTACACCCCTACCGTGGTTTGCCCGGTAGGTGCAGAGCAGTTTATTGGAGACTATGTGGTGAACCAAGTGGTTCCAGGTATCTTTAGCTCTAACACTTGGGGTGCCGGTACTACCGTAACATTGGCCATTGGTGAAACTTCGACCCAACGGGTATTTGAAGCCGTTTACCTTCCAGATTTCGGAATCGGTAACGGACCACGTGCTTTTGCTTTTGATTTGGTTTGCGAGTCGGTTAATCCTATCGCAGCCCAAGCTTCAGGTCTACAATGTTCTGCGGGCATCACATTGGGCCCACCGATTGATGCTGCCCCTGGAACTTACGATCCATTCGATGATAGCGTTTTCAATATCGTTCTTAGGGATGATGAGAGCGACGATTGTGGTGGAGGCGTAGATGCCGAGGTAACACTGACTAAAGTCTAGTCATAGCTATATTAAGGACAACCATCCCCCGCGGATGGTTGTCTTCTTAAAGTCCGGTATTTAAAGCCGGTTTACCACAATATCACTAATAAACTACTGATGAAAAAAATAAAAATTACTCTTTACACGCTATTAGGTTTAGCCATGCTCTTCGTCGGCTGTGAAGACGGTGACACCGTTTTCGACAGTATTGTTGATGCCGAGACCCGAGGGGCCATTCTTAGAACCGTTAGTGTGATATCCAATGAAATTCCGATCGGTAGTGCAGATTCCAATTTCGCCGTTGAACTCGAGGTCCAAGATCAAGAGGAAGGTACCTTGGTACAGTCCGTAGAGGTCTGGGTAGGGTTCCGTGATAATTCAGTCGCCGATGGAGGCACTGATTTCAGTGCGGATGAAGTATTGGCAGAGACCTTGGACGCTTCGACCTTCACCACCGGTGAGTTCGGATTGCCGAGGTTCATGTACATGATCACGCTACCGCAATTGGTTGCGGCACTTCCGATTTCAGATTCGACCGTTGACGGTTCCGACCAGTTCACGATCCGTTTCGAGTTGGTATTGAGCGATGGCAGCCGCTATTCGTTCGCTGACAACTCAGGTACCTTGACCGGTTCNTTCTTCAGNTCNCCNTTCTTGTACACCGCTACGGTGGTTTGCCCACCGAAAGCACCGACCCCTGGGGTTTGGACCGTGAACATGCAGGATTCATACGGAGATGGATGGCAACCTACTACCAGTGGTGGTGGCGGTCCTGGTCTGGTTATTACCTTAAGTGACGGCACTGTCTTCGAAATCGGACTTTGTACTCCGTACGAAGATCCAGGGTACGATTGTACCGATGGTGCCAGTGCAGGTACGGCAACATTTACCGTTCCGGCCGGTTTGACCGAAGCTGCAGATTTCAACTTCAGGGGCGATTTCTGGGGTGAAATGTCATTTCAGATTATCACGCCGAACGGAAATACCGTAGCCGATGTACCGGCGAGTACCGATCCGGGGAGTATCGCCATAGATTATTGCAAAGATTAATCGGTTATCGATTAGTGTGTGTTCGAAAGGTCACCTTCCCAATTTTGAAAGGTGACCTTTTTGTGAAAATCCATTACCAATAAGTCAAATTACTTTTCGGATCAGCTTGGTCAACCGCTCGGGAAACCGATAGGGCGCATAGCGTACCGGAAGTTCGAACCACAAGGGTTTTTTGACCATGGCTTTTTTATGCGAAAAGAGCTCAAAGGAGTGTTTGGCATGATAGCCACCGAACCCTGAATTGCCGACACCTCCGAAGGGAAGGTTCTTATTGACGATCTGTAATACGGTATCGTTGATGACCCCGCCGCCAAAACCGTATCGTGCTACGAGTTTTTTCTGGAAGCGCTTGCGGTTCGAAAATATGTAAAAGCCCAAAGGTTTGTCATAACGCGACACGAAGGCATCGATTTCATCTTCATTTTCATAGGTGAATATGGGCAGGATAGGACCGAAGATCTCATCTTGCATCGTCAATGAATCCATACTCGGATTTTCAATCAACGTGGGGGAAATGTATCGTTCCGCATCGTTGTGGGTGCCGCCATAAAGTACCGATCCTTCGGCCAGCATCGCTTTTAAACGTTTGTATTGTTTCGGTGTGGCGATTCGTGCGAAGTCCTTTGAGTTTTCCACCTCGCTGCCATAGGATTTGGTGATGTTCTTGATCAACTCACGCACTAATTCTTCCTTTTTCGATTGGTGCACCAAAAGATAGTCAGGGGCAAGGCATGTCTGGCCTGCGTTCAAGAATTTACCCCATCCGATTCGTTTGGCCGCGATTTTTATCGAAGCACTTTGATCGACGATACAAGGGTTCTTACCACCCAGTTCAAGCGTAACCGGGGTCAGATGTTCGGCGGCACATTTATAAACGATTTTACCTACTTGGGTGCTTCCGGTGAAAAAGATATAGTTCCATCGAAGCGAAAGCAATTCCTGTGATACGGCAACCCCTCCTTCGACTACCTTGACATGTTCGGGGGCAAAGCTTTCAGCAATGAGCTTGGCCAAGACTTTTGAAGTGGCCGGACTGAGTTCCGAAGGCTTCAAAACCACTGTATTGCCAGCAGCTATGGCACCGATAACCGGTGATAACGCCAACATAAACGGGTAGTTCCACGGTGAGATGACCAAGACCTGGCCAAAGGGTTCGTATTGGATCCAATCACGACTGGGAAAACTGCTCAAACTGCCCCCCACACGTTTGGGCCGTACCCAGAACCCCAGGTTTTTGATGATGTGTTCCAATTCCGCAAGAACGAACTGGGTTTCCGTGACCAAGCTTTCGAACTTCGGCTTTTTGAAATCGGCATATAAGGCTTCGCAAATGGCATCTTCTTGTTCGATGAGGTTCCTTTTCAGCCTTTTCAGTGCCTTGATCCTGTACCCGACATCCTTGGTCGATCCTGTTGAAAAAAACCTGCGCTGCGCGTCGTATGATGCGATTTTTGAAGACGACATAGATGGGAAACTATTTGATTGCTTTTGGTTAAATATAGGTTTAATTGCGATATTTTTAGGTAATGGAAATGGATTTACAATCAGGTTTTGGGACCGTTTTCGAAGCGGCCCTACTCAGCGAAATCGAGGCGGTCGCGATTCCATTGTCGTTTCAGGAAGGCGAACGGATCATGGAAATAGGATCCTTCATCAAAGGCATGCCCTTGTTGTTGTCAGGAGTCATCAAAATCCTCCGTGAAGATAGCGATGGTGATGAGCTGCTTCTCTATTATCTCGAGCGTGGTGATACCTGTAGCATGACCATGGCCTGTTGTCTCGGCGATACGAAAAGTGAGATCCGCGCCGTGGCCGAGACCGATATTTCCTTGCTGATGATTCCGGTACGCCATATGGACGAATGGATGAAAAAGTTCAAGTCGTGGCGAAATTTCGTTTTCGAAAGCTATCACAATCGGTTGAACGAATTGTTGGCGACCGTCGACAGCATCGCGTTCATGAATATGGACGAACGACTTATCGAATATCTAAAGGAGAAGTCGCGAATCAATAAGACCACCATCATCCATAATACCCATCAAGAAATCGCTTATGACCTTCACAGTGCCCGTGTGGTGGTTTCCAGACTGTTGAAAAAGTTGGAACATTTGGGGAAAATCCGATTGCATCGCAACGCCATTGAACTGCTCGAACTATAGTTGTGTGACCTAAGTTACCCGTTGTCAGGCAAAAGCTGGCTACCTTTGTGCCCATGTTAAAGCGCTACTTTCCGATCGTACAGTGGCTTCCGACCTATAAGAAATCGTTTTTGGCCGGGGACGTTTCCGCAGGGATTACCGTTGGAATCATGCTGATCCCCCAAGGTATGGCCTATGCCTTGATTGCTGGTCTGCCCCCGGTTTATGGACTGTATGCGGCCCTCGTACCCAATTTATTATATGCTTTTACAGGCTCAAGTCGGAAATTGGCTGTCGGCCCTGTTGCTTTGGATTCGTTGATCGTAGCCTCAAGTCTCGCAGCCATGAAACTCGAGTCGATGGAAGCCTATATCGGCATGGCCCTGTTCTTGGCCTTTTTGGTCGGGTTGTTGCAATTGACCATGGGCATGTTCAGAATGGGTTTTTTGGCCAATTTCCTCTCAAGGCCCGTTGTCAGTGGTTTTACTACAGCGGCGGCTTTGGTCATCGGGATAAGTCAATTAAAATATTTGTTCGGTTTGGAAATCGAGGCAGTGGGAAGCCTGAATACCTTGGTGGCCGTATTGAAAAACCTGGGGCAAACCAATTTTTACGATCTCGCTATCGGATCAGGGGCGATTTTGGTCATCGTCGGATTGAAAAAATTGAACCGAAAACTACCAGCGGCCATGGTCGTGGTGATCTTGTCGATCATCGGTATCTCATTGTTCATGGTCAACGAGACCGACGTCCATATTTTGGGCGAGGTACCCCAGGGGCTGCCGGCTTTTGGTTTTCCGCAAGTGAACGCCTCCAATTTGGTATTGGCGTTCCCAACGGCTTTGGCCCTAGCTTTTATTTCTTTTGCCGAAGCGATGACCATCGCAAAGGCGGTTGAAGAGCAATCGAACGAACAATATACCCGACCCAATCAAGAATTGCGTGCGCTGGGCCTATCGAATATCCTGGGTTCCTTTTTCCAATCGTTTCCTGCGAATGCCGGCTTGTCAAGAACGGCCGTCAATGTGGCCGAAGGGGCCAAGACGGGTTTGGCTTCCGTTATCAGTGCCTCCATCGTGGCCCTGACCTTGTTGTTTTTGACACCCTACTTTTTTTTCTTGCCCAAGGCGGTTTTGGGGGCGATCATTTTGGTAGCGGTCTTCGGCTTAATCAATCTGAACTATCCGCGGCAACTGTTCCGAAAACAGAAGGATGAGTTTGTATTGTTATTGGTGACTTTTTTGACGACCCTATTCATCGGCATTTCGCAAGGCATCATATTAGGCGTTTTGTTTTCATTGTTCTTGTTGGTGTACCGTACTTCGAAACCCCATATCGCCATATTGGGGAAGATCCACGGCATGGAATATTTTAAGAATGTCGATAGGTTCGCTGAAGAAGTCGAGGTGCGTGAAGAGATCTTGATGTTGCGCTTCGATGCCCAACTGTTCTTTGCCAATGTGCCCTATTTCCGGAAGTCCTTATTGAAGGAGGTGGCCAAGAAAGGACCGCGACTCAAGTACGTCATTTTAAATGCCGAACCCGTGAATTATTTGGATGACACCGCGGCCAAGCAGTTGGAGGCCTTGGTCAAGCAACTGGGGCAATCGGGCATTACGTTTAAGTTGGCCGGGGCCATTGGTCCGATTCGAGATCAACTCAAGAAAAATGGATTGACCGAGGTGATCGGTCAACAAAATATCTATGTGCGAACCGCAGAGGCCTATGCCGATTGCGTACAGGGCATCGAACGGTCTGAAATTCAAGAGAAAGTTTCCTTGCAACACCGACAATAGCATGGAATGTGACCAAGGTTACCGATTATTTAAGGACGAACCCCTACTTTTGAACTGAAAATACGAAGGATGAATATTGAACAAATCTATACGGGATGTCTTGCCCAAGGAGCTTATTATATCGAAAGTGACGGAGAGGTCGCCATTATAGATCCCCTCAGGGAAATCGACCCTTACATCGCACGGGCCGAAAGGGACGAAGCGAAGATCAAATACATTTTCGAAACCCATTTCCATGCCGATTTCGTCAGTGGACATGTGACCTTGTCAAAGGCAAGCGGGGCCCCGATCATTTATGGGCCGAATGCCAATCCTAGTTTTGAGGCGATCATTGCAAAAGATGGCCAGGAATTCCCATTGGGCCAACTGACCATCATTGCTTTACATACCCCCGGGCATACCATGGAGAGCACAACCTACTTGCTTCGTGATGCCCATGGAAAAGATCATGCCATTTTCAGTGGCGACACCTTGTTCCTTGGGGATGTCGGACGGCCTGATCTGGCCCAAAAAGCAGCTGACATGACGTCTAAGGACTTGGCGGGGATTTTGTTCGATAGCCTTCGCAACAAGATCATGCCCCTCGACGATGAGGTCATCGTTTACCCTGCCCATGGTGCGGGTTCTGCCTGCGGCAAGAATATGATGAAGGAAACGGTCGATACCTTGGGGAACCAAAAACAGATGAACTACGCCCTTCGGGCGGGGATGACTCGTGACGAATTCATCGAAGAAGTCACCGATGGCCTTTTACCCCCACCCCAGTACTTTCCTTTGAACGTGAAAATGAACAAAGAAGGGTATGACGATATCACCGAAGTGTTGAAACGCGGCGCGGTGGCCATGGAACCTGCTGCCTTCGAGGCCGCTGCAAACGAAACAGGAGCCGTCGTTTTGGATGTGCGGCATCAGCAGGACTTCGTAAAGGCGCACGTGCCCCGATCTATTTTTATCGGTTTGAACGGCAGTTTCGCCCCTTGGGTAGGTGCTTTGATCGCCGATGTGAAACAGCCCATTCTGCTCATTGCCCCTGAGGGTAAAGAAGAAGAAGCCATTACACGCTTGTCACGTGTCGGCTTCGATGGTACCATCGGTTATTTGAAAGGTGGGGTCGAAGCTTGGATATCGTCCGGATTCGAGACCGATAGCGTGTTGAGTATCGATGCCACGACCTTTAAGCAGAAAGTAGCCGAAGGGGTTCCGGTATTCGATGTCCGCAAAGCATCCGAATTCGAGGCCGAACATGTGGCGGATGCCCAGTTGACCCCCTTGGATTTTCTCAACAGACACTTGGCCGAGTTTCCTTCAGAAGCGACCTTTTACGTGCATTGTGCCGGAGGCTATCGCAGTGTGATCGCCGCTTCGATCTTAAAAAGTCGCGGCATCCATAACCTGGTCGACGTTGCTGGGGGTTTCGCGGCGATTAAAAAAGCGGGGATCGAAACGACGGATTTTGTCTGTCCTTCCAAATCATAAGTGATGCTCAGAAAAACAATGTGGCTCTTTTTATGGGGTGCAATGGTGCTGTCTTGCCAAGGACAAAAAGATTCCAGCATTCAAATCGTTGATAAAACGCATATCAAATCCGAGGTCATCGGAAAAGAGGTCCAACTGATCGATGTTAGAACACCGGCTGAATTCGAGGCTGGTCATATCGAAGGGGCTTCTAATTTCAATATAACCGATTCCGCTACATTTTTGGAACAGCTGGCCAGTTTGGATAAAAACAAACCGGTCTACCTGTATTGCAAACTGGGCGGCCGCAGTGGGAAAGCCGCACAAATCCTAAAAAAGGAAGGGTTTACCAATATCTTCGATTATTCAGGAGGCTACCAAGATTGGAGCCACTAAGGTCGATCCCTACGTTTGCCAAACCCATATATTAGTTGTCCGAAGAAGGTTTTGGGCATGGTCGAATCCCCTTGATACCCTAACCGAATGGTGCCACTATCTTCAGGGATGTAATGGGTCTTGAAGAGATAATCCCACAGGCTTAAGCTGATTCCGAAATTCACACCGAACCTACCTTTGGGCAAGGTGTAGGCATGGTGGTACAGATGCATTACGGGGTTGTTGAAGACATACTTCAAAGGGCCGTAGGTCAACTTGATATTCGCATGGTTCAAATGCCCAATGGCAATGGCAACGAAATGGACGATATAGGCTTGTTCGGGCTCAAACCCACCAAGAAGCATCACGCCAAAGGTTTTAAGGGGTTTATACAAAACGTTCTCCATCCAATGGTATCGCAAATGGGCGGCAAACCCCATTTCCTTCACACTATGGTGCACCTGATGAAAGCGCCAAAAGAGGGGGATTCGGTGCAGGCAGATATGGGTAAACCATTGTACGAAGTCGAGTAGGACGAAAAAGACGACCAGCTGAAGGATGTTGGGCCAATTCGACCAATTGAATAACGTTAAACTGCCCATATCGATTCCGGCGCGACCGAAAAGCAGTTCGAGTACATTGTAACACCCTTGGATGATGATGGCGAAGACGAAAAAATTGAAGAACATATAAAATCCGTCCAACCAAAAATCCTTTCTGAACAAGGCTTGCTGCTTTCGCCATGGAAAAGCGATCTCTAGCGACCAAACCCCAAAGGAAATAAGGATCAATCCCCAAAAATAGTTGGCATACCAGGGCACTTCGAATAAGATCGAGCGGAGCGTATAGCGCATGGTTCCGTTCAGGCCGTTGAAAAAGGCTTCCCAAATTTCCATATCAATTCAATTCATACCATTCGGGAGTGCTGAGGTTTTGTCGGCGCCCTTTGGCTGTTGGACTATAGTTTTTCGATAAATAAGCCACTATTTTTTCACGTGCCGTACCTAACTCCCATAAGTTCTGGGTTTGCTGCATCCAAGTGATGGTGGCATCCCAACCGGCGGCGTTCAAACGGTTTTGGGTCACTAATTTTGCCGAATGACAGGTTGTGCAATGTTGGATGACCAGGGTCACATGCTCGTCATTGACCAGCCCACTGGATGCGATGGTCGATTCGTCAAGAACGGTGGTGGTATCGGGTTCAGTGATATCCAGGGTGATGTCTTTCGGAGCTTGGGGCGTATTCTTGAGGTACAATAGCCCACCAAAGACCAGCAGGATCATGACCGAAAACAAGGCCAACGCCCGAATTAAATGAGTGATGTGTTTTTCAAGGTCCGTTTTCATCAAATCACTTTTATGGCGATCCTATGACAGGCATTGTTCAAATATCCTTTCGGGTTCCAGCCCGGTAATAACATGGGTTGGCTCTTTCCGTTAGTATCGGTGGCCTTGGCCCAAATTTCATAGTAGCCTTTCTTGGGAAACTCGATGGTGGCTTGGAAGTGTTGCCATGCCAAGCGGTTGGCCGGCGGTTCCAATGCGCACTCGTGCCAAGTGCTTCCAAAGTCAATGGAGTAATGCATGTGCGCAACCTCTAACTCCCCAGCCCAGGCATGGCCATTGATCCGCAAGCTTTTGGCGCGCTTTAGTAAGGCTCCGGTTTTCGGATAGGTAATCAATGATTTGACCGGCATCGATTCGATGATGCACATCTTCGATTCATCGACCTTACTTCCTGGGGCGACGGTCTCACAAGGTACGCGGTAGGAAGATCCTCCCATTTTTGCACCGTCATGTTCTCGGTTGCGCACGCTGATGCGCTCGATCCATTTTCCCGAAGCCGAGGCAGGCCAGCCTCCACAGACCAACCGCAATGGATAGCCATGGGCCATGGGAATGTCTTTTCCGTTCATTTGAAAAGCCAGCAAGGTTTCAGCTTGTAAGGCTTTCGCGAGGGGAACCCCCCTTGAAATCGGTTCTTTGTTCAAATCGCCACTTAGATGGGTGTCCGCCGCATGATATCCGATATACACGGCATCGTCGGGAAGTCCTACGTCGTCGAGTACATCCCTTAAGCGAACTCCCGTCCACTCGGCGCAAGAAACGGCCCCAACGGTCCATTGGTTCCCTTTTGCCGGGGGGTCGAATTCGCTTCGCCCGTTACCACCGCACTCCAGGGTGAGCTGATAGGTGTGGTTTTGAAAACGGGTCTTCAATTCTTGAAGTGAAAAGCGTTTGGTCGCCTTGACCGATTCCCCATCGATGACCAAACCCCACTGCGCCGGATCGATTTGTTTCGGAATGATACCGTTATTGCGGATGAACATATACCGGTTGGGTGTAACCCTGTCATTCAAAAGGTGCGCTTTAGCTTCGATGTTCCACGGGCGATCGTTCAAAACCGTCATTTCGGGGTCTTTATCGAACGCTTTAAAAGGGTCGTTGTCCGTCAAGGCCAGCGGGATATACCCGGCCGGTATTCGATCTCCGAAAACCAAAGGAGACCCAACAAGGGCCGTCAGACCGGTCAGGGTCAGTTTTTTCGAAAAGGTTCTTCGTTGCATGTAAAGACTTGCTTGAACTGAAAGTTAAAGATAATTGTTCACTGTTCCTTCGAATGTAACCAAAGTTACAGCCTTGCAAGCTTGATGGGCGTATTTTTGAATTCATGAAAAAATGGCAAAAACTGCTCTTGGTATGCCTTATCTGTGTGGCGACGGTGACCTCAGCGGTTTTGATTTTACAACATTTAAATCGAATTCCATGAAAAAGAATATGGGCGGCTTAGACCGCATAGTCAGACTGATCATCGTAGTGGCGATAGCCGTATTGTATTATTTTGAAGTCGTTACCGGAACCTTGGCCTATTTCTTATTGGCCTTATCCGGAATTTTTTTCTTGACCTCTTTGGTTAGTTTCTGTCCGCTGCACGCACTGGTGCGCCTGAACACCTGTAAAACGAAAGCCTAGGGTTTCGTACCTTGTGAATAACGTCTTATGGAAGTCTTATCAGCACCTTGGCCCTGGTATGTCTCAGGCCCATTGATCGCCTTGACCATGGCCCTTTTGATCGGCGTTGGAGAACGTTTCGGCATGTCTTCGAACCTCCGAACGGTCTGCGCTGCTTTAGGTGGTGGTAAATGGGCCGGCTTTTTCCGATTTGATTGGAAGCGACAATCATGGAACCTTTTGGTCGCCTTAGGGGTAGTCTTCGGCGGGTTCATCGCTGACCGGTATTTGAGTAATGGGGCAACGGTCGAATTAAACGAGCAAACCATCTCGCGACTCGAAGCACTCGGGTTTGCCGATGCTGGCAGCAGCTATTTGCCAGAAGCCCTGTTCGGTATGTCGGCTTTCTCCGATTTCGGAACGCTGTCCCTATTGTTGATCGGGGGCTTGTTCGTAGGCTTCGGGGCACGCTATGCCGGGGGTTGTACTTCAGGTCACGCCATTTCAGGCTTAAGTAATCTTCAACTTCCATCCTTGATCGCCGTCTTGGGATTCTTCGCCGGCGGGTTGATCATGGTCCATCTTATTTTCCCCATCCTTTTTTGATATGCGCACTATCAGCTACCTTCTCATCGGCACTTTTTTCGGAATCGTCCTGTTCAAGTCGGAAGCCGCTTCTTGGTTCCGGATTTATGAAATGTTCCGGTTCGAGTCCTTTCACATGTACGGGATCATCGGTTCGGCCTTGGTATTGGGCATTTTGTTCACACAATGGGTGAAGCGTAAGGAACGAAAATCATGGTTCGGTGAAACCATTGCGATACAAGATAAGGAAAGGTCGTTTGCCCGTTATGCCATCGGGGGCACGGTCTTTGGGCTCGGTTGGGCGCTTGCAGGGGCTTGCCCTGGGCCGATGTACGTGCTATTGGGAGCTGGGTTTTGGACCATCGGTATCGTTTTGATCGGCGCGCTTTTGGGTACGTTTCTCTATGGTCTGCTCAAAGACAAACTTCCGCATTGATTGAAAAATAGGGCTTTTGAACCCTTTTTTGGTCATGGATAACGAGAAAGGTTCCGTATTTGCTGAAAAGCGGATAGTTTTGTGGGAAAATCAAGTATTTGATAGGTATTTGCATTATTGATGATGATTTGGTATCCCAATTCGCTACCCGGTATTGTATTGAACAGTTTGGGGGTGATTTTGATATTACCACCCAGGGAAGTGCCGAGGAGGCCTTGGAATTTTACCGGAGCTTAATCGCCGAAGGGGCCGAATTACCCGAATTCATTTTCTTGGATTTGGTCATGGGCGATATGGATGGATGGGCCTTTATCGAAGCGCTTGAAAAAATCTGGGTCGGATCCAACCAGCCCCAGATTTATGTGTTATCCGCCTTTGCGAATGCCAAGGACCGCGGTATAGCCAAAACCCATCAGTTGATTTCGGGTTTTTTCGACAAACCCTTGACCAAAAGCAGCCTTGAAAAGGTGTTTGAAAAACGCAATGTCGGAAAGGCTTAGAATCCTTTCGCGAAGAGTCCTTTCCATATATTTTCTTTACTTCTTTTCTTTTGGGGTGTGAACCGGACCCATGAACAAAAACACCGTATTCATGATCATTCGTAGATTTTCCCGGTAGTGCTGGCATAGTTTAGCGCAAAAGCCCAAACGATGATCATCCCTTTACGATGCTTTCATAACCATCGAAATACGGATTGCCGTAAAACCGACGCTTTTCGAATTTTTAAATTCACGACCGCAGGTGTCGAGGGTACCGTAATTGCCTTACTATATGCGACTCCATTCATGCCGATTCAAAAGATCACAATGGGTACTAGTGCCGGAAATGATCATGATCGATAAAGGATAGACCCTATGATTTGTCTAAGTTATTCCCATATCGGAACTAAGGATTTGAATGAGGATCGTTCTGGTCACAACCGCCATTGCGGCGTGGTTTGTGATGGTGTCGGTGGCCTACGAAAAGGAGAAGTTGCCAGTGCATTCGTTGTTGAAGGGATCTTGACCCGAATGAAAGAAAAGACCATTGATTCAGTAGATGGGCTGAAAACCCTAGTGGCCGAAGTGGAGCAAGAATTGAACGCGCTAGTGCTGAAAGATAGCGGGAATGAAGGTATGGCTACGACCTTGGCCATGGTGTATTTGGGAAAAAACGGGATGTTTACCGGGCATATCGGTGACAGCCGGATCCTGATCGTCAAAGAAAATGGAAGGGGCTATTGGCAGACCAAAGACCACTCCATTGTGGCTACCATGATCGCACTTGGTGAGATTACACCTTCTGCTGCCAGAAACCATCCTTTGAAAAATCAAATAACCAATGCCCTGATCGCCCGTCGAGATTCAAAGAAGGCAGAATTGGAAGTGGGTTTTCTCAGCGATTTGGAAGCTGGTGATTTGCTCTTGATCTGTTCTGATGGTGTCTTGGAAACCTTCGATGATCAAGCGTTGGTAATGCTGCTGCTCGGAAAACAACTTGGTTTGCAGGAAAAGCTCGATCGTATCAGGCTGGCCTGTGAAGAATCCAGTAAGGACAACCATACCGCGATACTGATCGAATTAGAGCAGGCTGATGTGGTCGATTTTATTAATGGCCCGACCGATTGGACACCCATTGATTTTCAACCTTAGCACATACCAACCAAAAAACCAATGAACGGATGATGACCCCAGAAGAAAAACTCGACTTTAGGAATTTTGCCGATGAAACCAAGGAAGACAAAATCCGTGAAGCCTGGCGCTTGCACAAGAACCGGCTCGTCTTGGAAGGTGACCCCATCGTTTTTTTCTACCTGCCAGGTGATGGTTTGAAAGAACGGATGGACCTAAGGCGGTTTATCACCCAATTTCGCAATGGTGAAGAAGAAGCCAACATCAGGAGAAATGAGAACAAACATTGCCCAATGGTTATCGTTGCCGATACCGAGGTGACCTTTATGAACTTCAACGGCTGGCAAGAAGACATTGATTTTTGCTATTCATTGCAAAACAGTGATAGCGCTATGAAAAACCTGGTCAGGAGATTGGTGCGCTATCCGTTTGATAAGACCGCACCCAACGAGCGTTTGAAGACCCGAACGAAAGGGAGGATTCGACTAGAACCCATTTTCAAGATCTGTTACTTTCTGGCCGATGGTAGCTTTACCGAAGTCCATTTGAGCAATGGTACCAAGCGGGTTGAAAGCAAACGCATCAAATTTTATGAAGAACTATTGAAAAGTATCGCCACTTTGGAAAGGATCCATCGTTCGTACATCATCAACCGAGATCGGGTGTTGACGATAGACTCCAAAGCCAATAAGGTTGTTTTCAGTGCCGATTTCGGAAGAGATCCGCGTGAGGTCACCTTCACCGAAGAGATTTTGAAGCGAATCAAAAAGTTTGTTTACTGGTATTGATTATGGAGTTTACCATCGGAAGAAAAGAAACGAACGACCTGGTCCTTGACGATAATCAAGTCAGCGGGTCACATGCCAAAATCGAAGTCGGACCTGATTTCGAGACCTTTACCCTGATCGATTTGGATTCTGCCAATGGCACGTTTATCAATGGCAGACGGATCCATACCAAACGCATTACTGAAAAGGACCGGTTCATGTTCGCTGGTAAGGAAATAACGGGTGATGTCCTCTTGAATAAGGTAAAGGCCTTTGTTTTGGAAAAGAGGACCGATTTCAGCAAGGAATTCAAGCAACTTTTGGTGATGGAGCAAGACTACAGGTCTCGGCGAAGGAAAATAAACAAATACTACCGATTGCTGGCCATGCTTCCCCGTTTGCTGATTACCGTGGGGGTCGTGGCCGCGATTTTTCTCATCCCTGACATCGACCCCGAATTGAAATACTCGTTGATGATCGGTGCTTCGATCATAGGCACGGTAGTTTCCGGGTTTGGGGTCTCGGAACAACGTAAGGAAGAACGGTTGAATGACCTACGGGCCAAATTCCAGATTCACTTTGCTTGCCCAAAGTGCGGAACCGAGCTGAGCGCGGGGGGTCGTGATGGAAAGTATTATTCGGAAAAGAATAAATGTCCCAATAGAAAATGCAATGCCGTTTGGCATATAAATCATGTACAATGAAAGATACCTTAACTTA
This sequence comes from Flavobacteriaceae bacterium, assembly GCA_013214065.1. GTDB lineage: Bacteria > Bacteroidota > Bacteroidia > Flavobacteriales > Flavobacteriaceae > Flagellimonas_B > Flagellimonas_B algarum. The sequence goes on along the minus strand of JABSPK010000001.1, from coordinate 120,700 downwards.
TGAAATTGAAGTGGACGAGGAACCGATTATCGTTGAGCTACCGGTCAATGGAAACGGTGTGATCGAATTGGATTATACCCATCTTACCCTTGAGGATGATGAAGAAGATCCGGAAAGATTCGAAGGTGGAGACGAGCCCTATGGAAACGATATTACCGATGGTTCGGATGCTGACGAAGACGATGGTAAAGATTTTGATGAAGGAATTGATTTTTAAACATGCGGCACACCTGTAGCGATTGTTTTACATCGGTGACCATACCGGAAGAATGGCTTGAAAGTGGTGAAGACCGCCGTATCAGATGCCGGGTCTGTGGCAAAAGGGTGCTTTTGCCGATTGAAAAGTTCGTTCGTAAAAAGAGAACGGACATCAAAACGCCTTCAGGTACCGTAATTATCGACCCAGAAAAGAAAGAACAGGTACTGACCCGGATCCGTATCGTCATTGCAAACCGGGTGACACAAGCGACTTTGATGGTCAAGGAACTGCGTTTTGGAAACCATTATGTAGTAGGTTGAAATGCGAATCGGATCAAAGAAGTATTTCCTGATGCCCTTCCGATTTTAATTCCCCCGAAGTCCGACCCCGCCGTCTCAAGGGCCCATTTGGCCATCGATTTGAAAAAAGGTGGTGAAGGCGGCATCTTGATCAAAGATTTGAAAAGTGCCAATAGTACCTTTATTTCCAAGCGAGAAGGAGGCTGGGAACAGCTGCAAGAAGGCGAACAGATCTTTCTTGGTTCGGCAGATCGTATTCGTATTGGGGCACATACCCAAATCAGGTTCGACCAGGTCGATTGACCAAGCACAAAAAAAGACCGCTCTCCCCCAGAACGGCCTTTTCAATTATGCCGATCGGTTTTTCAACCAATCGTTCAAATCTAAAAATTAGGCCCAGCCATCCCTTACGGAAATCCATAATGGAAACCGGCCTTGGTTACTGTTCAAAACAGTGGCGGGTCTTGGATCGATCCGGAATCAGATCAAGCCGATATCCTTGGCATTGGATACCAACTGTACATTGTTATTGGCCTTGAGAATGTCTTTGAGTTTGTTCAGTCGTTTTTCGATCGAACTGAGACTACTGGGTGATATGCCTTCCGAATTGAACTTGGAAGCGATTTGGTTTTGTGACAACCCTTTGGATAGGTTTTCCATGATCGAGATATCATAGGGTCCGATTTCGAATGCTTGATCGGTATGTTGCTGCCATTGTATTTGGGGTGAAAAATAAGGGTTGCCGATATACGATTCGGTAATGGCGTTCTTAAGTTCCTTTAAACCGTTCCTTCCTTTGATGACATAGGCCGCGATACCATGGTGGGCCACCATTTTGCGGATAAGACCGATACTGTCTTCCACACTGAAAACAATGGTTTTCAAGTCAGGATAATTTTGATGGACCTTATTGACCAAGGCACTTCCTGAGTTCAAGTCGGTCGGACGGTAATCCCTGACGAAAGACATATCGGTAATCAGGATATCGAAGGGTTCCGCATCTTGATGCGCCTTTTTCAATTTCAAAAACGCTTCATCGCAATGTTGGGTTAGGCACACCTCATCGATTTCGAGTTCGTTGACCAAAAGGGCCTCGATGCTTTGTCCTATGGACTCAAGGTCTTCGACAACCAAAGCTTTTTTGTACATATTCTTAGCGCACATAATTACATGATTCGACAATTGGGGGGCGGTCAAATGGGAATGGAAATCGCCGCAACGACCCCGCCATTTTTACCTTTAGTGAAATTAAAGGATCCACCTACGGATTTTATGCGGTTTTCCGTATTGGAAAGACCGACGCCCTTTTTCCAATTCGGTTTCGGACCCATACCGTTGTCTTGATAGGTAATGCGGAGTTGCTTGTCGATTTCTTCAAAACGCATAGAGACCAAACTAGCCTTGGCATGTTTCTCCATATTCACCAAAAGCTCGTTGACGACCCTGTAAATAATGATCCGCTTGTTGCCGTTCAAAGAATTCCAGGGGATCTGTTTCAGATTGCTCGTGATGATGTTCACCCCATGGTACTGGAATGCTTCTACAAGGCTGCCCAATTCTTCGCCGAAATCACCTGAAAGTTGTACGCTTCGGTTATGGTGTGATATACTCCTGATTTTGCCATAGATGTTGTCAAGACCATTTAAAATGTCCTCGTCTTCAGGATATTTGCCTTGGGTCTTGGCAATGATGCCGAAAACCTTGTTGGCGAGGCCATCGTGTAGTTCTTGGCTGATGCGTTGTTCGGTATTGTAAACCTCTTGTAACTTTTCCTTTTTGTGGTTTTGGCGTAAAAGGAAGTACCAAGAAACACCGCCCATGATCAGGAGCGTTGTAAAAGCGAGCAGTAGAATGCCCTGGGTCTCTTTTTCGAGTAACTGTACTTCTTTTTCCGCATTGTCGGCCCTAAGCGCCAGCAGTTGGGCCTTTTCTTTGGCGTCAAGATACTTTAGATAGGCAAATTGGTTCTTGAAATTCCGACGTTCACGTTCGATACTATCGGTCAAGGTGATGAACCGAGGGTTGAGCGCAGCGTATTTGATTGGGTCGGTCTTCAATAAGGATGAAATCTCCTTGAGCTCCGAATCCGGATTTTTCAAGCGACGTGAAATCAGGAGTAGTGAATCATAATACTTCTTAGCGAGCTTGGTATCGGAACCCAGGTAGTATTCGAACATCCCTTTGTAGCTCGATTGCAACCCCCAAAGGTCATTGAGTTGCTTTCGCGTCTGGAGCGCCTTTTTGAATTCAGGCAAAGGATCTTGATTGTCGTATTGCCATTCACTAAGGGCGAGATTGTGGGCGATCCGGGCTTTTTCAGTGGCGTCGAAACCCTCAGGGAGTTGCTGCAACAAGTCGGTATACAAGGAAATTGAGGCTTTGAGGTCCCCTTTTTCCCGATATAGTCCTGCTAAATTGTTTGAATAAATGATTCGATTCGAAGCTTCGGGATCGGTTTGAATGGCATTTTTATAGAATGCTTCCGCCATGCCGTGGTCACCAAGGGCCATAAAATTGTGCGCCAGTTCATTCTGTGCCACCGCCCAATATTTTCGGCTGTTCAAGGTATCGAAATATTGTAGGGCCTCGGTGATGGTCTCTTTCGATTCGAAATGGGCCGCTTGGCGGTACTGGATTTTGGCCATTTCCAATAACTTCCTTCCGATTTGGATGCTGTCATACAGAAGTTTGAAGCTCTTTTGGGCCAAATTGTAGTAGTGGTAGGCGCTGTCGAGCCGACTTTGTTCGCGGTAATCGTAGGCCAAATACGATTGGCCCTTGGCCATAAAGGGTATGGAATTGGCTTTTTGGGCACTTGCCAGTAAAAGGGAATCGAAAAAAAAGACCGAATCGGTCGCTCCGTGCACTTCGTGCCACTTGGAGCGCTTCAAAAGCTGATCGAATACCCGTTCATTGATGCTATCGGCTTCCAACCCACGCAGTAGTGCAATGAAATCATTCGTTTTCAAGGAATCGAGCTCGATGCTTGCCGACCGGTCACCGACCAGGTCTTGGGCTGGGGGCAACGTATTGGTATCGCATCCACCAAGGCCCATTAACAAGCACAAACAAAGGGGAAAAGTTCGCAGAAGGCTTTTGGTCAACATTTTAGCTGGTCGTATTCGAACTAAAGATAACCTTCTGGATGAAAAAATAAAATGGGGGAAGCGCTTAACTTCCCCCATTTCTCAATCCTTTCCGTCTTTTGGGCTGGATTGGTTGCCATCGGTGGCCTCGGTGTAGAGGTCTTCATCCGCTTGAACGGAATCAACATTACAGCTGAAAAGGGCCATTGCCAATAGGGCGCTGAATAAGATAGTTCTCGATTTCATTTTCAATGGTTTTATCTCGATGATGAAATCGGCAGTCACGCACAGACCGACACTGCCGAAGAAGGTCTGTGAACACGATGTTTAAGTACTTGCTGATAAAAGTATATCACAACCGTCGAGGCCAAGGGCCATTGGTCATGAACCTTGGCTTTTTGTTCATGAAGCCTCGGTTACCCCTTTTAATGGCGATTTATAGGTCTCGGTTACCCTTAATTGTAGGATTGGATTTATGCATCACACCGGATTACGGCAACCCGTAAATAATCGACTACCAATAGCGGTATTTTAGGAAACTAATGGGAATAGGTGACGAGCTGTATCCTGGCCATTGGCATCGGGGATCCTTCTTTACATAGCATTCATAAAAGGAACATTGCTATCAATTTTTGCCTTCATGAACTAAAACGGGTGGTTCATTGAAAAAAAACCATCGACCGAATTCCACCGAATAGATTTGAGCAACAAAAAAAGTAACAAATGAAAATCAAGACCAATCCCGACAAGCGATCGTCCTTTTCGGTACGTATTCCGAAAAGCGCCTTGGGCAAACCCGATTTTAAGAAGATGAACCTGGGCGTGTTGATCGGTCTCATAGGTGGGGCAGGGGGTACCATGGGTTTCGGATACGTTCATGACCAGTTGGCAGCCGAAGATGAATCGGAGAGCGACACTGAAATCGAAGAAGTAGAGTTGGATGAAGATTCGGAATCGGTAATCTATGAAATCCCGACTTCGGTTGAATTCGCCGACTCGGTCAACGATGCCATGTCATTCGAAGAGGCTTTCAAGTCCGCAAGGGAAGAGTTGGGACAAGGGGGGTTCTTCACTTGGAAAGGCCAACACTTCCATACCTATACCGCAGAAGAATGGGATGCTTTTTCAGAAGCTGACAAAACCAAGTTTTTCGAAAGTTTTCGCGAACAGACCGATTTCGATGCCGGCCGTGAGGTCGATACTGATGATACCGATGGGCATGGGGCCGACGAAGTTGAACCCTACGAACCTGATCGAAAAAAAAATGGCGAAGACGAGCGTAGTGAAGATCATGAAGAAGAACGAACTGAAACGGATGAAGAAAATGAATTGGTCGATTTGGAAGAACTGGGCTCAGACGAAGACATCATAGATGGACTTAACGATGGCGAAGCCTTTGAAGAAGAAGATAATTATGGGCAAGACATTACCTGAAATGAGATTGAACTACGGCATTTGGTGCATGATCATAGGGTTGCTTTTCGGGTGTTCCTCCTGCTCGACCACAAAGGCGTATGCCCTTGGTGAAGAATTTACCATTGCCTTGGAGGGTGAGGGAAACGGGGGGTTTGTATGGAATTATGAAAAAAAACCCCAGATCCAGACCGTCGATTCGCTTAAAACGGAAACGCAAAAAGCCAACGGGTTTTTTGAATATCGAAAGTCCTACACCTTCAAGGGTACCCAAAAAGGAACCTACAAGATCAGGTTCATCAAAAGAAGACCCTTCGAACCGGAATTGGTTCTAGAGCACCATATAAAAGATGTCATCATTAAGATAAAAAGATAAGCAGCATGAAAAAGAAGTTCATCATACTATTCGTAGCAATATTCGCCCAGGCGGTTTGCGCACAACAAAAGGGAACTGGGCTCTTGCCTTTGTCCCTGGAAGAGGAACAGCTGATCAACCAAGCCCGTCAGGAATTTTTGGGAGCTGGCGACCTCTTGTATAGCAAATTGCTTTCGAGCTATGCGAATGTCGATGCCAAAAGCTTTGATCTACGCGAAATCAACGGCATAACCGCCATAAAAGACCAATTTGACTGTGGCTCTTGCTGGGCGTTCTCTACTCTGGCTTCCTTAGAATCAAGTAGTCTGTTGATCAATAAGAAGACCCTTGACCTCAGCGAGCAGCAATTGGTCAATTGCATCTCACAAAGTCAAGGCTGCAATGGGGGCTATCCTGAGGCGACGCTCCAAGAGTTGGTCGGTGCTGACAAAGGGGTGCTCAGTGAAAAGGAGTTGCCCTACCTCAACCGGCAAGGCAATTGCTTTGCAGGCCAAGGTTCGCCGGTCAAGATTTCAAATTGGGGGCAATTGGACAAAAATGCCTCGATCCGTGACATCAAGAACGCCTTGGTAAACCATGGGGCATTGATCGGTGCGTTGAATGCAGGTACCGACGCATTTTTGAATCACGGTCCCCAATCGGGAGTCATTCAAGATGACAACATCGGACGGGTCAGCCATGCCGTAACCATTGCCGGATGGGATGACAATAAACAAGCTTGGTTGATCAAAAACTCCTGGGGAGAAAAATGGGGCGATAAAGGTTATGGTTGGGTCAAATATGGCAAGCAAGACCTCAGCCGGATATCATGGGTCGATGTGCGGCGGCTTGATGAAAGCTACGTAGCCCCCACCTTTACCGATGCCGATCAATACGAGCTCAGTGTTACCAGCGTATTGGGATCCATACAGGAATACCAGAACATCGTGATTTCGGTAGACAGCGGAAAGAAGGTCTTTAAATATGGTATGAACCGAAAAAATGTCAAATACAATAACAAGCTCAAGTTGACCCCGGGTACCCACAGGATCGAAATCATTACCTATTCGATCATTTCCAAGAAAGGGAAAAAGGCCTCGCTATTCGGTCTCGGGGTAATCAATGTCGTCATGGACGGCGATAAATCCTTTAAAATCTCATATGGAAAGCGGGTCAAGGACCCGAATATTTTCTCCTTGAAAATCAAAGAAGAAGACCGTTAAGCACCTAACCAAACCGCCAACAGGAACCCAATGACCAAAGATCAATTTCTTAAGAACTACGACTATTCGCCATCAGAACATAAAATCGGCGGTGGGGCTTTCGGTTCCGTGTTCAGGGCCTATGACCGCATTAAGGACCGTGAGGTAGCCATCAAAGTGCAGAAAGTGGATCACAAAAATGGGAAAGAACTTTCACTTCAGGTAGAGTACGAGGCCATCAAAGCTTTGGAGGCCCATCCGAATATCGCCAATTACGAAAAAGTGTACCGCTTCGAGGATAGTTCGGGAGTTATCGATTACGCCATCATGCAGTTCTACAAGTCGGGTAGCTTGTCCCAATTTTTGAAAGAGCATCAAAGCGATACCATAGAAAAAGATAAAATATTGGTGCAGCTCTTACAAGGAATCGCTTACCTGCATCACAACAACGTCGTGCATCGTGATATAAAACCCGGCAACATTCTGGTGGTCGATCGACCCGGAGAGGGAATTATCCCAAAGATTACCGATTTCGGGCTCAGTAAACGGGCCGAAATCGATGATGCGACTTTAAAGTTCAAAAACAGTTTTGCCGGGGGTACCATAGAATATTGCTCTCCCGAACAACTTCGTGGAGACGACCTAAAGTTCAATACGGACCTCTGGAGTTTTGGAGTGATCGTCTTCGAGGTGTTCACTGGAAGAACGGTTTTTGACGTGGATGAATTCGAAAAGGGCTCCATGGGCCGTCAAAGTAAGATCACCGAAATGATCATGAAAAAAGACATCCGCCAAGAGCTCAAGAAACTTCCCGAAACCTGGCGGCCGATAGCTGAATTGTGCTTAAAAAGAAGTCAAGAAGAGCGGCCAGCCACAGGTATAGAGCTGCTGCGATTACTTCCGAAAGCCCTATACGATCCGGATCAAGATTATTTCCTTAAACAAGGTGAAACGCCCGAATCCAGTACTGATGATGATGCCACCATGATTATCACAAGCGATGACGATGCAACCGTGCTGGTTCCGCCTTTGACCGAAGACCCCAAACTAGCTTCGAAAACCATGGGGTCGACGGATCGGAAAATGAAAAACAAAGGCGTTTTACTCCTTGGGGCCGCTTTGGCCATCGTTATTGTCGGGATTTTCATTTTAAAACCGATTTGGTCAGCTGCCGACCCAGTGAAATTGGCATTGGTCATCTCGAACGGAAAGGCCGGATATATCGATGGCGAAGGCCAAGAGGTTATACCGCCCAGGTTCAAGTATGCTTCTGACTTTTCAGAAGGTTTCGCTGCGGTCCATGAAGCAGGGGGATGGAATTTCATTGATCGCCGTGGTGAAATCGCGATTCAAGGCGATTTTGATTTCGCGCTACCATTTTCGAATGGTCTTGCCCCGGTTTTGAAAGGAAGCGAATGGTCTTTCATCGATAAGAACGGGGCACAGGCATTTACAAGCACTTTTGACGATGCCAATGTATTCGGTAACGGACTCGCCCCAGTTAAATCAGGAAAGGAATGGACCTTTATAGATACCCGCGGAAAAGTGGCTTTCGACCAGATATTCGAGGCCGCATTTTATTTTTCGAATGGGTTGGCGGCCGTTCGTAAAGGCGGTCAATGGGGGTTTATCGATAAAAACGGCCAGACGGTCATTCCTTATCGATATGAAGCAACAAAAGACTATGCCGATGGGGCGGTGGCCGTTAAGGATGCTGCGGGTTCATGGGGTTTTGTCGATAAGGAGGGGGTCAAGCTTATGGACCGTACTTTCGATGGGGCCAAGGTATTTTCTGAAGGGCTTGCCGGTGTCAAGGAGAACGGGGCATGGGGCTTTGTCGATAAGAAGGGGGAGCAGGTCATCGCATGTAAATATGAGAATGTCGGTCGGTTTTCGAACGGCTTGGCACCGATAAAAACAGGAAATTTTTGGGGATTCGTCGATGCAAAGGGCAATGAAAAGATCGAGGCCCGATATACCAGCGTCGGGGAATTCTATTAATCAAATACGAACGAAGCAAAATTAAAATCAACAAACTATGAAGAATACTATAGCGCAAAAGGCCAAGAGGTGCCTACAATTGATCGTCCTCTGTGTCACGGTCACGGCTTTCAGCCAAAAGAATAAGAAAACAACCTTGGGATTATTGACAATTGAAGCACTCAATGTCGAAAACAATTATAAAGAAGCTGCAGAATTGACCAATACGATCAAGGAACTTTTCGTCGAATCTAAAAAATACTACCTCTTAGATCGAAGTCAATATGCGGAGACTGCGATTTTTGATGAATTGGAAACTCAAAAGAAGATCGGTTATATCAATGGAATTGTTGCAAAACAAGGAAAACAAAACGGCGCATTGGTCCTGGTTGGGGGAAAGTTGACTTCCGTTGAATATACCAAATTGAAGAACGGCATTCAATGTTTAATGACATTTACGATAAACATTACCGATGTAGAATCGAATGTGGTATTGGCGACTAAGGTTTTTAAACCGAACCTTGTGGAAACCAAGGTCCGAAAAGCTGATGGAATTGATCAGTTAACTGCTCGTACTTCCAGACTTTTACAATTAAGAAATAAGATCAACAATTTCATAATTGCAAATACTCCATTTTATGCAAAAATCATTGAGCTGGAAAAAGAAGGAAAGAATACCAATATTCTTTTGGAAGTTGGGGATAACGAGGGAGTCCGGAAAGGAGATCGTTTCGCGGTTTATCAAGTAAAGAAATATGAGGGGAACAAGACCCGAGAAGTCGAAGTTACCAAATTTAGTATTTCGAAAGTCCAAGGTGATTTCTCCATTGGTAAAATATCAAAAAAGGATATTGAAAACCTGCAAGACCTGATATCAAATAAAGATGTTCATCTGATTTGCAAGCAAATAGAATGTAAAATCTGTATTTAAGACTACGCATATGGAAAAGTTGAAAATAATCGCTGCAAGTATATTTTACTTTTTGTTCCTGCTTCCTGGAACAATCGCATTTGCCCAAGAAGAACAACGGGTAGCAAAGCTTCCAAGCATACTAATTTTACCCGCACGTTCCGAGTATAAAGACATCAGAAATATTGAGATTCCATTCGATTTAAAGGCCGGAATGGCTTCGGTAAACGACGCTATGAAAAATTTTGGGTTTGACACCAAAGATTTTAAAGCGTCCTATGCAAAACTGCAACGTGATGGTAAATTGGACGATTGCGAGGCCTGTGATTTGAAAGAACTCTTCTTTCAAGAAGCAACGGCCGATGTCATGGTCGAGGTAGATTCTGAGTTTGTAGAATCCGGTCAGGGTAACAAAGTAACCGTAATCTTCACTGCCTTTCACTTTTCGACGGCGACCAGCTGGGCCAGCGAAGTCTGTGAGTCAAATAGGTTCATTGGTGCCGGAGTTACTGAGCTCACCAAATCGGCCATTAATATGATCAATTATGTCGATGATCTTGGCAATGATATCTCCTATATCGATCATTTCATGTTAGAAATCGTCGATTATTTGGAAGGCTGTATCGATCAGGGTGCTATCGCCGATATTCGGGTAACGATCGACCCGAGCGCAGGCTGCGATTTCAATTGTAAATTCGAAGACGCCCGCTTGAAATACCAACTGGAGGATTGGGTAGAAGCTTTCGCCTTGAATGGCGTTTACAACCTTCAAAGTGCCACGGACAATCAAATGATCTTCGATGAGGTCCGCTACGATTGCGGCAAACAACCCACCTATGTCGGTCGAAAACTGTCTCGCTATCTCGATGAACAGGGATTCGGGTTCAAGCTCACCCAAAGCAGATCGACCATCTATGTAACCCTCTTAAACCTTGAACCATGAGAAGGATATTTACTTTGCTACTGTTGATAAGCGTTCTGCGCCCGAGCCTTGGTCAGGAAAATAGCCCCGAGATAAAACTTGCGGTATTGGGCCCGGAACTTTCAATAGAAGGCTTGACCCAAAACCATAAGAACAAGCTTAAGACCAAAATCCAACAAATGGTCTCGCGGCATGGCATCGTCAGCACGAATTTCATTCAAGATTTCATCATTTACCCAGAATTCGAGATCTATGTCGATGACAGCACCGAAAGCACCTACGGCTTTATTTATGATATTGAGGCCGAACTGACTTTAAAAGCCGAGAACATCAAAACGAAGTCATTGATCGCCGCACCATTTCCCTTTAAGATCAAAGGGGCATCGCGCAGTAGCCGAAACGATGCGATTACCAAAGCGATAGGAAAGATAGACACCAGGGGTCCGGAAGTGGCCGATTTCATAGCGGAAATCAAGCGAAAGGTCATTGCCCATTATGAGGCGAATTGCAGCACCATTTGTGAAAATGCCGGAAAATTGATCGCCCTGGGGCGCCCTGAAGATGCTATCGTATTGTTGTATTCCGTTCCCCAGCACATTTCGGTGGGCTGCAACGAAAGGGTAGCAAAGTTGCTCGACCTCGCATACAGTGCCTATAGCTCTTTACGTTGTAACGGGATTTTGGCCGAGGCGAAAAAGGCGATTGCCGAAGGCAAGGTCAAATATGCCAAATCGCTCTTGGTTTTGATCGGCGAAGAATCGACATGTTATTCCAAAGCCCAACAATTGATTGCGGGTCTTGATCCCACCAAAGATCCGACCCCGCCCGAAAAGATCGAGCGACAGCTCGAGAAACGCAAACAAGTAACGGTGAAACAGGCTGCAACGCAAAAAGGAAAAGAAGACGACAAAGCCATTCTTTGCGCGAAGCGCTTACGCACCGATTGCGACTGACAGTACTGATTGATTGATTTTACATACCGGGAGGCCTTAGGGCCTCCTTTTTTTTTCATGAACAAAAACCCGGTCTTCATGTGAAATTTTCCTTTGCCGGTAGGCCTTGCCGATACATTTACACTATCAAAACAAATGTAAAATCAAATACAGACCGATCATGAAAAAAACAATTCTATTCTTGGCAAGCCTAGCCCTGTTTCTTGGAAGCTGCGGAACCAGTGAAAGAAAACAACAAGAACGCCTTCGCAACCTTCGCTTGGCCGAGCTAACCGCTGACCTTAACGACCACAGTGCCCGATTGGCACAATATGAAACCGTATTGGCACAGCAAAAAGCAAAGTTGAACGCCGCGGAACAAAGAAAGTACCAACTCGAATCGGAATTGGGGGATTACCAACGCCAAATCGAAGCCTATTTGATGAACCACAAGATGGCGGTGGCTTCGATCGTTGCCGGTTTTGGGGGGTCGGCGGTGGCCATGGACACTTCCAATCGGTTTTCCGGTGAAATGAAGGATGTAGCCGCTGTAGTAGGGGTTATCGGAGCCCTATATGCCCTCTTGAATATGGAAGAGATCATTGAGGTCGGTGACGTATTGATGCAAGCCGATCATAATGTGACCAACTTGGAAACCGCGATTGAACGTACCGAAAATGAATTGCGACATGCTACGAAAGCGGTTCGATTGAGCGAAGTGCAATTGAGGACCCAGCGATTGAAAATGAGTGCGCTGAGAAGTGAAATGGCAACCCTCACTCATTGATCCATCCAACATAAAATCAAACAAGAACCGTATTATGGCAACACTATATACCTACCTTCTTTTATTGCTTTGTTTTGGCAGTTCGCCGGATTTCGACCGCAATGCAACAGCAAGTAATCTTCTGGCCGGGGGCAGCGAGCCCATTGGGTATCACGAACTGATGCAAAAAAGCACCAAGCCCAAATTGTTCATTTTTTATAGTTCGGAACATTGTGCCCCCTGCCTTGAACAACTCGAAGCACTGCTTTTAGAGACTGACCATTGGAGTTCGGACCACCAATTGGTTTTCGTGGATAGTTGGACGTTGGGCGCAGCTAAGAAAACCCAAAACCCGACCGAAGCGAGGGCGTTCTACGACGAGCATCTGCAACACGGTGATTCGGTATTCCTACTTGACCCCGATGACCGATTATTGGCTGGGTTTCAAAAGCGGTATCGCTACCCGAATGCCTTGCCATTTTTTGGTATCACCGATACAAAGGGAACCCTGATCGCAACAGCGGAAAAGGTAGAAAACCTGGCACTGTAAGCCCCATAAAAAACAAGATTCAATTACAACAATACATAACTATAAAGCTGTACTATCATGACACACAAAGTAAAAAATGAGCATCCGCTTGGCGGATGGTTCGGAACCATTGGAGGCCTGATCGGTCTTGTTCTTGGAATCGATTTGGGAGGAAATTTTATCGGGGCGATCATCGGCATGATCATTGGAGCCTATATCGGTATCGCCGTGGAGCATATCGTCGCAAAAGTCTTGATCTTTCTCGTCGGCGTCTTGATTTTTCTAGGAAGACGGGAGCTCTTAGGGGCGATTTTCAAAAGTCTGTTCGGTTGATCGAAAATCCCTACCATCAGAAGGTAACTTCCGATACCCCGACTTCAGCTATTCTTTGGATGCCAAGGGGTTGGGGTAATTGTCAGACTGGTCTTCGATGGTATTGTCTAAACATGTAAAGTCTTTTTCGACCAAAAGGGACAGGGCGTTGGGGTCGTTCCAATCGACCGAATTGCTGAACCCTACCCGATCACTACCGGCCCATGACGCTTGTTCCGATTTCGGAAGATATAGGGTGATACCGTTTTCGACAAAATCCGCTTCGAGTTCTTTTATCCCTGCCTTTGCGACCAATCGATAGGTCAAGGTTTTCGATTTAAATCGGGTTTCTTCAAAGCATTCCCCGTTATTACTGAAAGCTTCTACCTCGCTCTTGGTCAATCGAAACCGTACGGAGTTGCCTTTGATCCTAATTTTCATAAGCTCATTTTTTGTTCACCGTTTCTTGATTGTTCAAATGTAATGGATAGGATGGTCTTCAGGCAATGATCCTCGTATATAAGGGGATTATACCGTTGAAAAAAAGAAAAGGAATAGGGTCGTTTAGCTTGGTCGCTAGGTCGAAAAGGAAAAAGTAGCCCCGGCAAGAATCGAACTTGCATCTAAAGTTTAGGAAACTTCTATTCTATCCATTGAACTACGGGGCCCCAATGTGGAGGGCAAAAATAGTGTTTTTTAGCACTTTCGAAAACTACCGATTCCTATTTCTTCTGTACTTTAGGGGAATGAATCCTGAAATCACCGACCTTTTTATCCAAGGTGCCATCCCACCGCAATTCATCGCCGATACGATAGCCGGGCAACAGGCTGCCAGTGGTACGGGTGCCCATGATATTTTTTTGGGTCAGGTTCGCGCCGATGTTATCGAAAACAAGACCGTTTCGGCCATTGAATATACAGCTTACGAACAGATGGCAAATCAAAAATTCCACGAGATTATGGAGTCGGCTCGTGCGAAATATGATCTGAGCGGGCTATGCATCCGTCACAGCTTGGGTTCGGTCGCCGTTGGGGAAGTCTGTCTTTTCGTGATGGTTTCTTCAGCGCATCGAAAGGCGGTTTTCGACGGCCTGCATTTCGTGGTCGAGGCGATAAAAAGGGAAGTCCCGGTATTTGGTAAGGAGCATTTCGCCGACAATTCTTACCAATGGAAAGTCAATTCATAGTCCATGGTCGATATTACAGCAAAACAGAATACCCATAGAATGGCCATAGCGGAAGCTATCGTCAGGGTCGGCAGCATCGATACCATAACCGCGATTGAAGCCGGTGAGGTGCCCAAAGGCGATGTGTTCTCGATGAGCCGTGCCGCAGGGTTTTTAGGCATAAAGAAAACCCCTGAACTCCTTCCCGATTGCCATCCACTACCCATAGAATTCGCAAAGATCGACTATGCGATTTCCGATTTGGCAATAACGGTTACCGTTACGGTGAAGACCTTTTACAAGACCGGGGTCGAAGTGGAAGCCATGCATGGTGCCAGTGTGGTGGCCTTGAACATGTACGACATGTTGAAGCCCATAGACAAGCGAATTACCATCGAATCGATTCGTTTAGTCAAAAAGACAGGGGGTAAGTCCGACATCCACAACCCATAATCGAAATCATGAAAATGCGATTATTGCGACGCGGCCTTTAGGTTTTGGAGCATGACCGAGGTGGTCGCCTCGAGGTCGTATTCGGGTTTCCAACCCCAATCTTTCCGCGCTGCACTATCATCGATACTACTCGGCCATGAATCGGCTATTTGCTGTCTGAAATCAGGCGCATATCCCATTTCGAAATGCGGTAGATGGATTTTGATGCTTTCAGCGATTTCTTTGGGTGAAAAGCTCATCGCCGACAAGTTATAAGACGATCGCACTTTTAGGGTGCTCGGGTCGGCATCCATCAATCCGATGGTCGCGCGTATGGCATCGTCCATATACATCATGGGTAACGAAGTGTCTTGATCTAGAAAACACGAATAGCTTCCATCCGCAAGCGCTTTGTGAAAAATTTCCACGGCATAATCGGTGGTTCCTCCACCAGGCAGGGTCTTCCAACTGATCAAGCCCGGATAACGCACACTGCGCACGTCGACCTGGTACTTATTGAAGTAATATTCACACCAGCGTTCGCCGGCCTGTTTGCTGATCCCATACACCGTGCTGGGCTGCATCAACGTATCTTGGGGGGTCAGTTCCTTTGGGGTATTGGTACCGAAAACAGCGATACTCGAAGGCCAAAATATCTTATCGATTTTTTGTTCCTTTCCCAAATTCAATACATTGAACAAGGAGTTCATATTGAGGTTCCACGCCCGCATCGGGAACTTCTCACCCGTAGCACTCAACATGGCCGCCATTAAATACACTTCCTCTATTTCATAATGCATGACCACGTCTTCGATGGCCTCGTAATTGGTGGCATCCAACAATTCAAAGGGCCCGGTTCGCATGAGCTCACTGCCCCCTTCACGTATGTCACTGGCAACTACATTGTCTTCGCCGAATTTCTGTCGTAAGGCCAGGGTGAGCTCTGTGCCGATCTGCCCGCAGGCACCCAAGATCAATATGGATTTTTGCATGGAATACGGGTTTAACGTATGCGGCACTAAAGATAGCTTATCTTAAAATTTGTACTTTCGTTTCATGCAAAAAATCTTGATGTTGACCTTGGTTTGTTTCTTGGTCCTTTCTTGTGGTGAAGGAGCCGACACAAAGGACACACAGGACGATAATACGTCTTTCTTTTCGTTGCAGGCCCTGCCGAACTTGGTGGCGACCAACGAAAGGGCGACGCAGCTGTTGGATGCTTGGTCGGATTACAAAGAATTCGAGAATAGCTATGGGATCATGATGCGCGCTTCGAACCGCGAAGAGCTGCAATTGGCTGTTGACGATCTTTTGGAGAAGCAAAAGACTTGGGCCCAAGGAACCTATCCTCCTGAGTTCGATAAGGCACAAATTCGAAGTAGACAACGGGTCTTATTGACCCAAATGCTCCGTCTCAAGGGTGGGCTCAACGATCGTGTCGAAATCGAAGACCCCATGAAGGCCTTAGTTACGGCCTACAATGCATTACGTTCGCAATTCAACGTTCAGGTCAATAATAGCTTGGATATCAACCAGTACCTCGATGAAAACTAAGATCTTCTTTCTAACAGCGCTACTATCCTGCACTGGAGCGTTCGCCCAAGACCCTGAAAAAAAGGCCATTGCTTCCGTTTTGGATGCTTGGCATCAGGCCGCTTCCAATGCTGATTTTGAAGCGTATTTCTCATTGATGACGACCGACGGGGTCTTTTTGGGTACCGATGCTACCGAAAATTGGCAGCTCCAAGAATTTAAGGATTTTTCAAAACCGTATTTCGATCGGGGTAGGGCTTGGAGTTTTACGGCCGTTGAACGCAATATTTATGTAGGGGAAGGGGCCGGTTACGCCTGGTTTGATGAATTGCTTGATACCCAAATGAAATTGTGCCGTGGTTCGGGGGTTCTGAAAAAAACCGCTTCGGGATGGAAAATCGCCCATTACGTGCTTTCCATTGCCGTACCCAACGACAATGTCGGTGAATTGGTTGAAATAAAAAAGCAGAAGGATAGCCTTCTGCTTGTAGCGCTTAAAGAAAAATACCGGAAAACCGGATACTAGTTCTGTGTCCCTTCCGGATTCGCTTTTCTCGATTCGAGTGCCTGCTTGCTCAAACTTGCCAAATTGAAATTCGGATCAAGCTTCAGCGCTTCGTCCATTAGGGCTATGGCCGCATCGATATTGTTTTTATCAACGTTATACTCCATCAAGCCTTTGATATGGTAAAAGGCCGCTTTCAGCGGTACCTCGTAAGGCTGTTGTCTTTCGAAAAAGGCATATTTCTGATCTTCTTTGGCGTTGGTTATCCCGTATTCGATATTCGACGCCGCCCCGGCATTGTCACCCACTTGGATCTTGAGATCGGCCAATTCATAGGCGATGTAGGCATTTGGAGTACGGGTGAAAAGGGTTTCGAAATGTTCGACCGCCCGCTTGGGTTGGTTCAAAGCCTTCAGCGAAACCGCCTTGACACGAACGGCAAGATCCGAATCATTGTCGTTCTTTTCGATGCCGATGGTGTTTAGCGCCTGTAAGTGCTGGTTGTTGTTCATGTAAACGAACGCCAAAGTATCCCGACGTTGTTGGGAGGGAGATAGAATGTTCAAGTGCGTCAAGGCACCGATGACCCCATTGATATCGCCTTGAAGGCGCATTTCTTTGTAATAGGCTTCATAGTGGTCTATGAGAGCCGCGTTGTTCTGGGCGGTTAGACCTAAAGTGCCCATACATGCTAGAAGCAATACTATTTTTTTCATTTCCTTTTGGTTTCAGTGCGGCAAAACTAAAAAAATATTACGTAGTAAGCTGTTAAAGAAAGCCCTATGCACCATTTGGCGCATAGGGCTAGCTATTTTATGGGTTTTTTGAGCTGTCGGCTTTAGTATTGAAGCGCGATCGTCTCCCTATTGGTCAAATTCTTGATCAAGCCCGAATAGAATGCCAGACTTTTGGCATCGCGTTCCAAACAAGACTTCAAAAAGAGTTGGAGGTTTTTGAAAAAAAGGTTGGTCGGCAGAAGTGACAGGTTCAGATTGATCTTTGTAGGGTCATAAGGCTGCTCGTCGACCACGACATGCATCTTCACGCGATGGCGGTGATAGTCGATGACCACATCGGTGGCATTGTAATGTTTTTGTATAATGGCCTCATGAAAGTGCTGCACTTTTTTGGTCATTTTACCTTTGATCACGGTCTGACCGATCAGTTTTTCCATTTCCATTAAAATTTTCGTCCCTAAAACTGAATTTTCCATAACGATTTTGTATTTGCTTTATTAAAGTTATGGGATATGTCGTTAAAGCACTTTAAATCAATACTTTAATTAACATAAATAAATCTTAATTGTTGTCAAGCGATCCTTTTCAGTGGTCAGTTAATCGACAATGGATGTCTCCAACGGACCGACTTGAACAGAAAATCGCTCAGAAATGATCTTTTTTACGGCTTGCGGTCCCTCAGGTATGGTGTATCGGGGTGGAGCGAGCTGCCTTTTTTGGGCCATTTGGGTGTAGTAGTCTTGTTTAGTGGGATGATAGGGGTATACCCCATTGAACAATTCGCCCCAAAGTGAGTTCTCGATAACCGACGCTATCATCATGATACAATCATCGAGATGGATGAGGTTGACCAAATCGTTTCCGTTGTCCAATGTTCTACCGGAAAGCATGGTGATGGGGTGTCGGTTCGGACCGATCAACCCACCGAATCGAATAATAGTGGTCAAATTGGAATGTGAACGCATTACGCCTTCTGACGCCAAGAGTTGTTGCGCCGATACCGTTTTGGGTTCTGGCGGTGTTTTTTCAGTGATGTTGCCAGTGGCCATTCCATATACCGAAGTGCTGCTGATGAAAACGATGCGCCCAATGTCGGTACCCTCCAAGGCTTTCAATAAGAACTCGATTTTGGGGAGGAAGGGTTCCGCATCCTTTTTTCGCATCCGGGGCGGAACATTGATCACCAGATAGTCGATCGCTCCCAAGAACCGATCGAGATCCCCGCTGGCACCATCCGAATCCAGTACTACAAGATAGGCCGAAATGCCTAGGGCCTCCAACCCCGGCAGTTTATCTTTGGAGGTGGTCGTGCCTTTGACCTGATATCCTTTTGCCAAAAAGTGTCTCGCTAAGGGGGTGCCCAGCCATCCGCATCCGATGATCCCTATGGTTTCAGTCAAATTTTATTTTTTTGGTCACCAAAATCGCATCATTCAAGACAAAAGGCATGGGGATGCTGTTTTCAGGACGTTCAGGGACCGAAAATAAGGGATTCCTCAACAAATCGTTCGATGCCTCGAACAAACGCAATTCAAGAGGTTCAGCCGCGTCGATTACGACTTCGAGTTCGGTATAGTCGTTGTCGCTGACATAATGCGTTATCAATCGATTGCCGGTTCTATTCGCCAGGTAATATTCGTCAAGGGCCAAGCCATTGACCCATGCTTTCTTAATGGGCACATCGTTGGTGAAAATTTCCAAACGGTTGACCGGTCGTTCGGGGGTAATGCACACCGAAAGCTTCCGTTCTTCTCCGATCAGGGTATCAAGTATGACCGTAACATCAGGCGCGGCCACTTTTTTGTCAGGAGCGGTTGCCGTAAAGGTAAACCGCGTATTGTATTTGCTGCTGAATACTTTCGGGGCATCCCCTGACGGTTCTTTTTCGACCCCTAAGAACTGGGCATTCCACGGAATGGGGTCTTGGTCGTAGGTGGCCCATTGGGCCGTTCGCTCATCCGCATCGTATACGTAGAGCAAACTGCTCGGTTTTGGCCGATCTTCGGTAAACTTCGTGTTCAAATGGGCTTTAACGCTAAAAAACAAAAACACGGCCAGGCTGGCTACGGTAAATCGGTGTTTCGCCTTTGACTGCCCGATTAAAGGCAGTATGAAAACGAAGAGCAACACGACAAAAACGGTTGCCGCGGTCAGCATGCCCAATCCAAGTCCCACTGGGAACATTTTTATAAATGGGGCATAGATGAGAACAGCAGGCAAAGCCAAAACCACTAGCAGCATCGGATTCGGTTTTTTCTGATTGATGGTCACCAAAAAAGCACCCAATAACCCTAGTAAGGGGACCACGAAAAAGCTCGCCCCTTTTAGATAGAGCGCTACCAGTATGCAGATGATCAACCATAAGGTAATCGGGGCGACCAAAAGATCGGGCAGCTCGATTTTCTTGAAAAAGGAATACACCCAAAAGCAAGCAGTTAGGGCTAAAAACGACATGGATACGATATACATGTGCCCGTTATATGGGAAACCGTGTAAGAGGTCTTGAAATCCGGGGTACCACCATTTCAGCGCAGGCCAACTGATGTATCCGGCAATGCCCGCTATGACCAAGGCTGTCAATAGGGGAACGAACCCGGTCAAGATCCCTTTGACACTCAAGGCCTTCTTTCGGAATCCGGCAATAAGTAAGGCCACAAAGAGCAATAGGGCCAACCCGAGCATTGGCCAAATCCATTCAAAAGGATAAAACACCAATTTGAACACCGGAATATTGAAGTACACGTAATCATCAAGATTCTTCATGTCATTGATGTCGGCCTTGCTGAAATACCCCAGTAAGGGCATGAGGTAACTGCCTTGATGGGCAAGCGATTCACGATCCAAGCGCTCATAGGTATCCTTGGCCGTATGGTAATCGAAATGATCGTCGATAAAGGCGAAATTGTAACCTTCAATGTCGCCATCTTCCCTGAACACGGTCAAGTCGGTATCGTTGGGTAACATTTTGTAAATGCTATATGCCAAGGAGTTGGCCACCGGATATTCTGGGTTGGCGGCCACGAATTCTTGGATCATCTTGCCATTGCCCCGATTCGATTCGATAAGCATATAGCTCGGCCCACCGCTTCCGCGTGCTTCGAAATTCAAAACAAGACCCACTTCTTTGGCCCAGGGGTGTTGGTTGACAAAAAGGGCGGCACCGTTCAAGCCCAATTCTTCCGCATCCGAAATCAAGATAATGATATCGTTTCGGGGTTGGCCGTTCTCGGCCAAAAAGGCCCGGACCCCCTCCAGAATAGTTGCCACACCACTTCCGGCATCACTGGCACCAAAAGACGAGTGGGGACTGCTGTCATAGTGGGTCAACAGCATCAGGGCTTTTCCATCGCTGCTTCCTTTGATGCGGGCCAAGATGTTGATGGCCTTGCTAAGGTTACCCCAACCACCGGTGGTATATCCTGTTTGGGTGGTCGTTTCGAGACCCATTTGATTCAATTGGGAGATGATATACGAGCGAACCTGTTGGTGGCCCGCAAAGCCCACCCCATGTGTTTCGACCGAAATGCTCTTGACATGGGCCAAGGCCCGGTCTACCGAAAATTCATTTTCAGCTGCGGATCCATCCGGTTCGTACCCAGGACGGAGGGAGGTATAGCTCCAAATAACCGCGAGGATTACTAGGAAAAAGGAGACGGTTCGGGAGAAACTCATAGGTGTGTCAGTTGTTTCATAAATGTATAAAATATTACAAGCTTCGCATGTTAGCGGCCAAAAATTTAAAAGATTCGTTAAAATTCACTAACTTTATTAATCAACCTTCAATGTAACCAACATGGCAATAAAGAGTTTTCAAGGGGCCCGGGCAAAGCCCGATTCGAAAAAGGAATACGATGCCCCGATTTTGGTTTCGGACTACATGACCAAGAAGTTGGTGACCTTTTCACCACAACAATCCATTTTGGAAGTCATGGAGGCTTTCGCGAAATACAAAATTTCCGGTGGGCCGGTCATGGATGACAATGGCTTTTTAGTCGGTATCATTTCGGAAGCCGATTGTATGAAGCAGATTTCTGAGAGTCGCTACTTCAACCAACCGATATTGGATAAAAGTGTGGAACGTTACATGACCAAGAATGTGGAGACCATTCCGCATGATATGAGCATCTTCGATGCCGCCGGTGTTTTCGATCGACATAATCGTCGCCGTTTGCCCGTCATGAAAGACGGCATTCTGGTGGGCCAGATCAGTCGAAAGGACATTGTGGTCGCCGCTTTGAAATTGAGCGGTCAGAATTGGAAATAACTACCGACCGAAATACGTGAGAGGCCCCGCAAGGGGCCTTTTTTATTCCCGTTTGACGATCATGTACATGCCATTGTCCAAAGGCAGATACCCCAGGTCATAGACAAAATAATAGACCGTCCCCTTTTTCGTCACGTAGTGGTTGGTCATATAGTCGAAATCGAAGCCTTTGTCGATCAACCGTTGCTTGGTGGTTCGGGTTTTGCCGGCATTCAAGGCAAAGCTTCCGAGTATGCGGTAGTTTTTTCGCAGTCGGTTGTTGATATTCCGCAGCAAATTCGAATGATCTTTGTTCCGTTCGTTATTATAGGCATTGCGACAATGGTCTGAGCAGAATTTCTTGTCAGACCTCCCACGGAATCCATCGCCACAAACCAAACAACGCCTGCCTTCCCCCATCCAAAGCGGTTATTCGTCCATTATAAGGGCCGAAAGCCCCAAACTTTT
Organism: Flavobacteriaceae bacterium; assembly: GCA_013214065.1. Classification (GTDB taxonomy): domain Bacteria; phylum Bacteroidota; class Bacteroidia; order Flavobacteriales; family Flavobacteriaceae; genus Flagellimonas_B; species Flagellimonas_B algarum. Next base: position 98,711 of record JABSPK010000001.1, on the reverse strand, counting down.
GAATAGGCTGTTGTATTCGGCCATTTCGGTTTTGACCAAGTCGTCCTTTTCGGCTTCATAGATGCGCCAAGCTGCCAAAAGATCGTTGAAGCGTTCTTGGGCCCCTTGGGTCACCTTGGGTTCGGGCACATCGACAAATCCTTTCAAATGCATAAAATCGGCATTCAACTGGTTGTGGAAGTTGATGACGTCTTGAAAGGTCTTTTGCTTGGGTTGGATGAGGTGTTCTTCCCAGAGGGTGATCCGCTTTAAGAGGCTGTCGCCTTTTTGCAATAGGGCATCGGCCTCCGTCTTGTTTTGCAACAGCTTTTTATAGGCCTTTAATTGGCTTTTGGCCGAGCGCATGCTGTTAACGGCTCCATGCATATCGTTGAGTACCCCTACGATCCGATCGAGAAGCTGTTGTTGTTGGCTATAGTCTGCCGCACTGGCTTCGACTTTAGGGTCGGCCATTACTTTGGCGGTAGTCTCCGTCGCTCTTCCTGCCGTGGTCAAGCGAAGGGTATAGGTGCCCGGTCCAACACGTTGCCCTTGGTAATTGCCGAAGACGAAGACCTTGTCGATTGCCGGTATGGCCTCTTTCCTAAAATCCCAAGTGAAGCGGTTGAAGCCCGCCTTGCTCGGCAATATCTCTGGTTTGGGTGGCCCTCCGGGCCAACTTTTGAACCCTTTCGGTTTTTGGTTGGTGAAGGTGCGGATGACCTCACCTTGGTCTAGGACTTCCAATTTCAATTCGGTCGTATCGAGTTTGTTCGGCAAATAATAGTCGATGGTTACCCCTGATTTCGGGTTTTGGCCCAAACCGGGTACGGGCCTGCGCGGACTACCACCAAAAATGCGGTAGCTGGGCTTGGGTCGTACCAGCATCATTTCGGAATGGTCGCCTCGGCTATTTTGGAGCGCCCCAAGGTCATCGAGGATCCAAAACGACCGTCCTGCCGTTGCCGCCACCAAATCGTTATCTTGAATGGTCAGGTCGTTGATCGGAACGACGGGTAGGTTCAATTGGAGCTGCTGCCAATTGGCCCCATCGTCAAGTGAGATGTATAGCCCTGTTTCAGTGCCTGCATAGAGTAGCCCTTTGGTTATGGAATCTTCCCGCACGACCCGAACGAAAGTGTGGGGATCGGTAATGCCATTGGTGATTTTCGACCAAGTGGTACCATAGTCGGAGGTTTTAAAAACGTAAGGCGAAAGGTCCATTGATTTGTAACGCATGACGGCAATATAAGCCGTCGCAGCATCATGTGGTGATACCTCGATACTATTGATGATACCCGATCCGATTCCGGGTGGGGTGATGTTGGTCCAATTGGCCCCACCGTCTTTGGTCAAGTGCACTAGGCCATCATCGCTACCGGCGTAAAGTACCCCTTGTTCGTGGGGTGATTCGACCAAGTACATCAAGGTGTTGTAGTTTTCCCCTCCGGCAGCCTCATTGGTGAAGGGTTTGCCCCCTGGGCCTTGTTTTTCGATTTCGTTCCTGGTGAGGTCCGGACTGACTACTTCCCAACTTTGGCCACCATCCGTAGTTTTGAAAACGACATTGCCCGCGTGGTAAATGGTATTGCGATCGTGGGGCGAGCTGATGATCGGCGCGTTCCAATTGTAACGGTATTTGAAGTCTTTGGGTACCTTACCCAGACCCAATTCGGGGTAGGCTTTGATAGGTTTGCCTTCACGTGATGCCTTAACCCATTTTTCGATGATGCCTTGGTAACATCCGCCATAAACCACTTGGGGGTCGTCAGGGTCGAAGGCCAAATAGGCACTTTCGCAGCCTGCCACCGAGTACCAGTCTTTCCAATCGATACCCCCATCATTGGTGCGGCTCGCTATGGCAATGGCCGAATTGTCTTGCTGCCCTCCGTAGACGTTGTAGGGCACCAGGTTGTCGGTAATGACCCGATAGAATTGGGAGGTGGCCTGGTTTTGCTGGCTACTCCAACTTTTGCCGCCGTTATTCGACACATTGGCCCCACCATCATTTGAGTTGATCATTTTCTTGTTGTCATCCGGATGTATCCAAAGATGGTGGTTATCCCCGTGAGGGGTGGGTAAGGGGGTGAAACTACGGCCTCCATCTATCGATTTGGTCACGGGAGCATTGAGCACGTATACGATGTTCTCATCTTGTGGGTCGGCAAAGATCTCCATGTAATACCAGGATCGTGCGATGTTGATCCGGTCTTTATTGACCTGTTTCCAGGTTTTGCCCGCATCCATACTTTTGTAGACCCCGCCTTTTTCCCCCTCGGCCTCCAACACCGCGAAGACGATTTCGGAGTTCGCCCGCGAAACGGAAATACCCGCTTTTCCGATTTCCTTAGGGATGCCTTTTGTCATGGGATCCCATGTGGATCCGCCATCAGTTGATTTGTAAAGCCCTGACTTGGGTCCGCCTGAAACCATGGTCCATGGGTGCCGGCGGTGTTGCCAAAGTGCCGCATATAGGATCATAGGGTTGTTCATGTCCATGGATAAGGAAGAAGCGCCTGTATCGGGTGCCACGTATAAAACTCGTTCCCAGCTTGTACCGCCATTGGTCGTTCGGTAAATGCCACGTTCGGTGGCATCTCCGTACTGGGCCCCTTGTACGGCAACGAAAATGATATTGGGATCGGTGGGATGGATGATGACATCCGAAATGTGACGTGAGGCTTCCAAGCCGATATGTTTCCAGGTCTTGCCGGCATCGGTTGATTTGTATACCCCATCACCCATAGAGGTCATGACCCCTCTTGCCGCATGTTCACCCATACCGGCCACCACGATATTCGGATTGCTTTCTGAAACGGCGATGGCCCCGACCGTTCCGGTCTGTAATTGACCGTCTGAGATGTTTTTCCAGGTGATGCCATCGTCGGTGGTTTTCCAAATCCCTCCTCCAGTGGTTCCCATATAATAGGTCATGGGTTGCGAAACAACACCGGTCGATGCCACGCTTCGTCCACCGCGAAAGGGACCGATATTACGCCATTTCAAACCGGAGTACATGGAATCTTGTAGCTGTACCGGTGCGGCTTGTCGCTTTTTCTTTTTGCGTTGCGATGATACGGTCATCGGAAGGCATAGCAATAACACCAAAAAGAGTCGAAAGAAATTCATAGGGTTAATTTTAGTCGCAGTAAGATACGAAACCACCTTCAAAACCCTAAAGGGAAGTTAAAGTGTATTTTTTATTTGGAACGAACGTTCTGTTTTATATATGTTTCTTTCGGAATGAACGTTCCAAAATTAAATAAAAATCAAATCGTATCAAATGAAAAAACTAGAAAACAAAGTTGCGATCATTACCGGAGCAACGAGCGGAATGGGCCTTCATACGGCCAAACTCTTCCTAGCGGAAGGAGCGAAAGTGGTCTTGACCGGCCGCAGTCAGGAAAAACTGGATGCCCTTGAAGGGCAATTAACGGGTGATTACAAGTTGGTCAAGGCCGAAGCGGCCAGTGTGGCCGATAGCGCGGCCCTGATCAAAACCACGGTCGATGCCTTTGGCAAAATCGATGTGTTGTTCTTGAATGCCGGGATCTTTCGATTGGAGACCATTGATGGACTCAGCGAAGAAATTTTCGACGAGGTGCATAACATCAATGTACGAGGTCCGATTTTTACCGTAAAGGCGGCCCACGATTACTTGAATGAAGGGGCCAGTATCATTTTCAATACTTCGGTGGTGAACATCAAAGGATTCGCCGGTATGTCGGCTTACGCCTCGAGCAAAGCAGCGCTGCGTTCTTTGACGCGGACCTTGGCCGCGGAATTCGGACCTAAGGGCATTCGGGTAAACGCCATCGCCCCTGGACCCATAGATACCCCGATCTATGGCAAACACAACGTGCCCCAAGAGAATATCGATGCCATGGCTTCGAGTTTCCCTTCATTGGTGAGCCTGGGTCGATTCGGAAATTCGGACGAAGTAGCGACAACGGCATTGTTTTTGGCTTCTTCGGACAGCAGCTACATCACCGGCGCTGAGATTCCGGTTGATGGCGGCTTCGCACAAGTGTAGTTTTGTACTATTTTTGAGGTATCGCATATGCCTAGAACGAAACAATTTTGTCAAGAAGACGTATTGAAGAAAGCGATGGAACTCTTTTGGGAAAAAGGGTTCCATGCTACTTCGATGCAAGATCTTGTTTCGCATTTGGGAATCAACAGGGCTAGCCTGTACGATACCTATGGAGGCAAGGAACAGCTCTTTGATCGTGCTTTTTCCCGTTATAGACAGGAAACCTCGTTATGGTTGGAACGGCTTTTTGAACGACATTCCTCGGTCAAAGACGGATTCAGGACCTTGTTTTCCACGGCTATTGACGAAGCGACGAACGATGCTTGCCGAAAAGGCTGTTTCGTCGTGAATACCACTACTGAATTGGTGCCGGGTAAGGGCGATTTGCTTAATGGCCTGCAACAACATAAGGAACAAATCGAACACCTGTTCATCGATTATGTTCAACGAGGTATAGATGCAGGCGAGATTGCTTCAGACCGTGACGCCCAAGAGATCGGTTTGCTGCTGTATACCTTTTACAATGGGCTTCGGGTGACCACCAAGGTCGATACCGCTAGACCCAAACTTGAAAAGGCGGTCGATGCCGCACTTTCAATCTTGGATTAATGGGTCTTAAACACGTTGGTAGGCAAAAACCACTTCTTCTCGAACGCCTTTTTCTTCGACCAATACATAGAAATTGACCCGGTCTTCAGCAATTTTTTCAATGGTAAGTCCTTCGAAATAAATCGCATCCGACGTAAGCTTCACCAATTTGAAATCGACCGTTTCGGCCTTTTCCTCCCAGCCGTTAAGCGCGCCGTCAAAATGTTTCAATTGCATCAAAAGCGTACCGTCTTGCGCTTTGATATGCCCGATTTCATAAAAGCTGATCTGATCTTCATGGATCAACCGAAAGACGAACATCATACTGCCCCCGGCCGGAGGGCTCCAGAATTCTTCTGCGGTACCGCCGAAGGCCTCGCCCTTCCAATGACCCATAAGCCAGTGAATTTGGGTTAGGTCGGCTTCGGGCGAAGCTTGACCTTCTGCCAACTGTAGTGTTTTTTGGGCGCTTGCAAGCGAACATCCCACAAAAAAGAGAAAAATCAGGGTTCTCATACGATGGTGGTTTCCCTAATGACGAACGGGCTCTTATTCATTGGACAAGCTGAACTTGATATTCACCGTGGCCTCCACTTTGATTTTTTCGAAACCAATGTCGAGCGGTGCAGCTTCGGCATCCATTTCCATTTTGGACATCATTGCCATACGGGGTTGCCCGTAATTCGGATAATAGGGTTGGGAATTATCGACGATATGTATGGCCCTCCCTATATTTTGGCCCAAGGGCTTGGTCAATGCGATGGCTTTGGCCTTTGCTTTCGCAACGGCCCGCGATTTCAATAGGAGTTCCAAGCCGTCCATATCCGAATAGGCCGTGCGTTCGAGGTAAGTGTTGGCGATACCGATTTCCTCAAGGGCTGCCATGACTTTACCTGCGGTCAGTCCATCAGCGACCTTTAGGGAAAACTGCTTGCTCTTCAATACGTCTTTGCTCCGTAGAAAATAGGATTTATAGTAGCTGGTCAGGTTTTGAATCTTAAGGTCTTGCTTCACATCGATACCCAATTCCTTTAATTTTCCGGCCATGCGCTGCTCTTGCTCCTCAACGGATTTACGTCCTTTGGAGTCTTTTTCCCGAATCGTGATGCTGAGGTAGATCTCGTCAGGGGTAACCAAGGTATCGACCTTGGCCGAAGTCTCTAAATAAGGTAGGTCCAAAAAGCTTTTGGATTGGGTCCAACCAAAGGTGCCCAGTAAGAAAAAAATCAATAAGGGTACGTAGTGTTTCATTGGGTGTTTTTCGATTACAAAGCAAAAGGCAGGCCAAATCAGCCGACGAAGTCGATCTTGTTATGGGTACCGTCGCAATAGGGTTTGTTCTCAGAAGCTCCACAACGACAAAAGGCCGTGCTTCTTTTTTTAGTCTCTATGCTTCCATCGGCCAAGGTGACCTGAAGGGTGCCGCTAACCAATAAGGGACCATTTGCCACTACCGTACATGAAGTTTCTTGGGTGTCAACGGTTGCGGTTTCCCCATCAACGCGATAGGTCAAGGCTCCTGAGGGGCATTTGTCGATCTGCGCTTTAAGGGCATCGACCGAAGCATGGTCTGGCTGTATCCATGGCTTGCCATTAGGGTCATAGACCTCGGGCAGGGTCTTCACACAAATTTCGGCATGAATGCACTTTTTGGGTTTCCAGATGACGGTCAATCCGTCGGTAGCGTATTCCTTTACGATTTCCTTTTCCATATTATCCGATATTGATTCCTTTTAAGACCAGGGCCTTCCATTCAGGATGTTCTTTAATGTATGCAGCAACGAACGGGCATAAGGGGACCAAGGTCAGATCTTACGCCTTGATATCCGTCAAAGCCTGTTTGACCAATTCACTACCGATACCCTGCCCTTCAAGAGCAGTGGGAACCTCGGTATGCGTCAGGTAGATCTTATCTTGCGCCCTGATGTATTCAATGACAGGCGTATGTTCGGGCAATTCGAATTCGTAACGTTTTTTCTCCACATTGTTTTTGATGCGATACCCCATAGTCGTGCTTTGCTTCTTAAAGATACGGAATGTTCGCTTGCCGGGCTGATGTCACTTTTGGTTGCGTTTCGATTGCACAATCCGGTAAGCGACAATGCACGCGAAGCTAAGCAGGAGGAGTAGCCCGCTGGTCAACAATGCAAAAGTTTCACTTTCAAATTGGCTTTCCATTACTTAAAGGTACCAAAATGGCCGATAGGAAGCCTTTCTGTATCAAATCGTTGGATGGAACACGATGAAGAGTTTCATTCTTAAACGACAACAAACGTTTACAAACGAAATTAAGCGATTGGTTACCGAGTACCCGATGCGGTCGGCCTTAGGTTTGCCTTGTCGAACGATGGTGTTCGATAGGAACCTTTAAAACAGTATACAATGAATGGAATCAGGAATCGCGTACAATTGATCGGTAATCTCGGGCAGGATCCCGAAGTGATCGCTTTGGAGAATGGCGGTAAATTGGCCAAGTTTTCCTTGGCTACCAATGAAACCTACAAGAACAAAGCAGGTGAAAAGGTCACCGAGACCCAGTGGCATAATGTGGTGGCCTGGGGGAAGACCGCAGACATCGTGGAGACCTATTTGGTCAAAGGTAAGGAAGTGGTGGTCGAAGGCAAGTTGACTTCAAGATCCTACGAGGCAAAGACCGGTGAAAAACGGTACATCACCGAAGTGCATTGCAATGAGTTGTTGATGTTGGGCAAGTAACCGAAGTCACAGCACGATAAAGAGGGGCGTTTCGCCCCTTTTCTTTTTTAGAATCAGGGATTAACGATAACTTAATGAAGCGATGTGCAACCATCGGCGTCGAAAATCGTCTTTATGACGTACGTATTATATGAACTCCTTGCAACGACATATCATCAGTCTTCTATTCGTCCTTCCCTTGATCGGATCGGCGCAAAGGTCGTTGGAGGAAGACGGGTTCTACCGGAACCTCGGTGTCAAGGATGCCAAATTCGAATTAGAAATCATCCACAAATCCGATGAGGACGAACGGGATTTTTGGACGGATCAGGAAGCTTTTGAACTCGCATTGCAAGTGAACGACCCCAAGGCCTATCGTGCCTATTTGAACGGAAAGCACCTTATCTATCGCCAACATCGCCTTTTATGTGATGAAGGATGTGGCCATAGCGATCTTTTGGTTCGTAAAATCGCCTACTATCTGGTTGAAGGTCAATCGGATATCGAAGGGATGGTTGTTAGGGACGGTCGGGTGAAACGCCCGCAATAGGCTAAGCTACCTTTTTAAGCAAATCGAAACACGGGCATTTTTTGCAACGCTTCTGTTCGCTTTTTTTATACTTTTTACAGCATTTGGTCTTGCATTTGCCGGGATTGAGATCCCGCAAACGTGAACGAACGGCTTTTTCGGATTTTCCTTTTTTCTTGCCCATGTGGGGGCAAATATAAGGGAGAAACCACTTATTTTAATTAAATCTAAATAAAAAGTTGTTCACGATCACTCTTCCATCGTTTCCGATGCCGCGCTTTCGACCGTCAATTGTTGGATGTCTCGATCGAACAGATACAAGCCTCCTTTGTCGTCGCCAATAAGGTTGATCTTATCCAAAACGGTTCTGGCCAAAGCCTCTTCCTCTAACTGTTCGGCTACGTACCACTGCAGGAAATTATGGGTGGCATAGTCTTTTTCTTCAAGGGTGATATGGACCAGTTCGTTGATGCTCTGCGATACGAACAACTCATGCTCGTATAGTTTTTGCAACATCTTCTGTAGACTTCCAAACTCGGTCTCAGGAGCCTTCAGGTCCGAAATTTGGGCGTGGCCACCACGCTCGTTGACATACTTGACCAGCTTGAGCATGTGCATACGCTCTTCATCGGAATGACCGTACATAAATCCGGCCACACCTTCCAATCCTTTCACTTCGGCCCATGAAGCCATGGAAAGATACACTTGTGATGATTCGGCTTCTATGCGTATTTGGGCGTTGAGCGCCGCTTCGAGTTTCTTTGATAACATCCTCTTCGATTTTTTACAAAAATACGAAAGAGCCGCAAGAACCTCACCGTAAAAGCCTTAAAACCTCACGGCAACTCCCACGGTGTTCAGTCCGAAATGAAGGTTCCAATCGACTTTAGAAGCCTGTTGGTTGTATTTTTTGTCATAGCGACGGTCAAGATAGCGATCGATCGATTCTACGATGAAAATACTCAAGACGGTGCTGAAGGCCACATCCGATATCCAATGGAAACGGTCGATGACCCTGACCAGACCAGGAACCATACCCACCGTATAAATACCTGCTTTGACCCAAGGGTTCTTGAATTGTTTTCCTATGGCGTAGGCATTCGTAAAGGCCAACATGGCATGTCCGGAAGGGAAAGAGTCGAAATTGAAGACCCGGTCGACGTTGAGCGGATCGAAGGTATTCGAATCTTCACCGCTTTTGGGCCTTGCCCTTCCGACGATCCGTTTCGCGACTTGTTGGAAAAAACCACCCGCGGTTGCCGAAGAAATCAGCAAGACCCCGGTTCGTCGTAGTTTCTCGTTTTTCGTGAACAGTCCGGTTAGATATACCGCACCCGTCAGCATATAGTTGTTTTCAGGACTGCCATATTCGTTACCATAATCTACGATGAAGGAAGGTACGTCATCACGGAACCCATCGGCCCAATGATCGATCTCATCATCGACAAGGAACAATCCCAAGGTGCCGGCCGTCAAATATCCGAAGTCCTTCCACTGATCTCCTTTCCAATGGAAAGGGCGGCTGTAGGCGTGACCGACCCCGCCGAAAATCGACCCCAGGTCATACGTAAACTCATTCCATAAGCCCTCTTTAGGGGAACTTACAACGGTGGTTTGGGCTTGTGAGACCCCTAACATACAAAGCAGGAAAACGGTACATCCAAATTTCATAATGCGTGTTAATTCGTTTAAAGATACGTGAACCGATTCAAAAGAACAGTTCTTGCGCTGTTCTAAAAGTATTGGCATGGGCCTCGATGATCGTACGTATATCGGGCGAATAGCCCCCTCCCATACTGACTTCGACGGGGATGCCCAGGTCCTTACAGCTCTTCAATACGTATCGATCGCGCTCTCGGCAGCCTTCTAGGGTCATGCCCAAGGTACCCAACTTGTCGGTATGCAATATGTCGACGCCGGAGAGGTAAAAAACGAAGTCGGGCCTCGTTTCGTCGAGCAGTCGGGGGAGCGTATTTTTTAAGAGTTTTAGGTAGGTGGGGTCATCGGTCCCTTTTTCTAGAGGGATGTCAAGATCCGACTGTTCTTTCTTGAACGGATAATTGCCTTTGCCGTGCATGGAAAAGGTGAAGACCCGACTGTCATTTTGGAAAATCTCGGCCGTTCCGTTCCCCTGGTGCACATCAAGATCGACGATCAGGATGTTGGCCGCCAAGCCTTTGCTGAGCAGATAACGGGCAGCTATGGCCTGGTCGTTCAGCATGCAAAAGGCTTCACCCCGGTTTGAATAGGCGTGGTGGGTCCCTCCCGCGATATTCATGGCGATACCATTTTCGAGGGCCTGTTTGCAAGCGGTAATGGTGCCGTCGGCGATGATGAGTTCACGTTCGACCAAAACTTCCGAAAGGGGAAATCCGATTTTTCGGACCTCACTAGGTTTCAATTCAAGTTGGGTCAGGCGCTCAAAGTAACCAACATCATGCGCACCGAGGACGTAGGCGGTTTCCACGATGTTTGGCGAATGGAAATTCGCATCGGTACACGTTCCTTCATGCAGGAGCTGTTCGGGTAACAGATCGTATTTGATCATCGGAAAACGATGGCCTTCGGGCAACGGGTGTTTGTAAATGGGGTGGTAGGCGATTTTTAGCATCGAAGGCTTCCCAAAGTTTAGGCAAACTTAAGGCGGGGAATGTATTGTGTCAAGAGTTTTTTGAAGACTTCGCGTTTGATCGGTTTGGAAACGATCTCATTGCTGCCGGCTTCTAGAATTTCACTACGTTCATTGTCCATGATAAAAGCGGTCTGGGCGATAATCGGTAATTCTTTGTTCGTTTTCCTGATTTCCTTGGTGGCCTCGATCCCATTGAGATAAGGCATTTTGATATCCATCAAAACGAGATCGATATTCGGGTCGGTTTTGGCAAGCCGTACGGTTTCGTGGCCGTCATGTGCCCGAATTAATTGGCAGTGTTTTTTGAGCCACAACTCGAGCAACAAGAAGTTGGCTTCTTCATCTTCGGCGATCAAGATGGTCGGTTTTCCGGTTTTCGGACCCTGCTTTACCACTGGGCGATGCGGTATCGAAAAGAAGAACGTACTGCCTTTGTTTATCTTTGATTCCAGCCACATCTTGCCGCCGAACAGCTCGGTATAGGCCGAAGCGATCGGAATGCCCAGACCGGTACCTTGATTGATATCCGGTTTGTTGTTGACTTGGCCGAATCGTTTGAAGATGGTGGGTTGATCGGCTTTTTTGATGCCCTTACCCGTATCCTTGACGAAAAACTCCAAAAACCCTTTTTTGAGGCGATACCCAAATTCGATTTCCCCTTTTTTGGTATGTTTCAACGCATTTTCGAGCAGGTTCGAAAGGATTTGTTCCAACCGGGTGGCGTCTGTCTCGATATACGCTTCCGCATCGGGCAGATCTTTGTATCGACTGATGGCTAGTTTTGGATCGATATTGATGACCTTGAACTGCTCATACAACTGTTCGACGATCGAGTTCAGATTATGGGTGGCATACTTTAACTGTTGCTGGTTGGCTTCGAGTTTCGAGATTTCCAAGATGTCCGAAACGATATTCAGCAGTCGGTTGCCAGAGCTTTTGATGTTTTCGAGACATTTCGATTCATCTTCTTCTTCAAGGTTGCGATCTTCCAACAGTTCGGCGAATCCCAAGATGGCGTTCAAGGGTGTTCTGATTTCATGCGACATATTGGCGAGAAAGGTCGTTTTCAAACGTTCGCTTTCCTCGACCTTTTTATAGGCGGCCTCCAATTCCATGCGCGCCAGCTCGCGTTCCGTCACATCGCGGATGAACAGCGCGAATTCACCCCGTTTGGGGCAAAAGGCGGTAATTTGAAAGTACTTGCCCGTATTGTGGTTATAGTCAACGATGTGTTTGGCAACACCGGTCAAGGCCACTTCACCAAATACATTGATCCATGATTTTTCAACATCCGGAAAGACCTCCAACATGGTCTTGCCGACATAATCGGTGGTGTCGATACCCGTTTGGGCCGTATAGGAAGCATTGACTTCGAGAATCTTGAAATCGATCGGATTGCCGTTCTTATCGCAGATGATCTCGGCATGCTTGAACCCCTCGGGCATATTCTGCAGGAGGTCACTGCTGAGTTTGGTCGATTTATGGGCCAAGGCATTCGCCTTTTCCAATTCGATGCGCGACTGTTCGCGTTCGGTAATATCTTTTATGAACATCACGAATTCTCCCCTAATGGGTGAAAATATCGAGATATCGAAGATTTTCCCCGACATATCACAGATATCGATGAAGCTTACCGGTTCACCGGTCAACGCGACCTCGCCGAAGCTCTTGACCTTCATGGGATCGGCTTTTGGGAACACCTCGAGCATGGTGCGTCCTTTCAGCTCGTGTGGCTCCATTCCGAAAATGGAAGCATAGGCCTCGTTTACTTGTAATATCTTGAAATCGTAAGGCTCGTTGTTCGCATCGACGATCACTTGCCCACGCTTGTAGCCGATACTCATATTATCAACGATATCAGCGCTGAATTTGGTGCTCTTCGAAACGAGGTCGTGGGCTTTTTCAAGTTCCTTTTGATGGGTGGTATCCTCAAAAAGCATCATGAATTCCCCATGCTTGTCCGAATAGGCGGTCGAACGGTAATGCCGCTTCGTATTACGGTTGTAGCCAGTAATGACTTCGGTTTGCTGGGTCAAGGCGACCCGGCCATAGGTACTTATCCAAGACCGCTCCATATCCGGATAGACTTCCAAAATCGTTTTTCCGATAACGGTCTTCAAATCGATACCCGTGTGTCGTTCAAAGGCCATGTTTGCGGAAAGGATGCGGTAGTCTATCGGGGTTCCTTCTGTATCACAGATGATCTCACATCGTGCCAGTCCTTGTGAAATATGGGCCGCGAGGGAATCGAAATCCTGCGATATATCCGGAACGGAAGCCGTCGGGGTATCGTAGGTTTTCTCCCTGTCCGAATTAGGAATGCCATTCTCCAATTTTGCCTTCATTGGTAGTATTCAAGGATTGAAGCGTATAAATCTTCAGTTCAATGGTGAAATTAAAGATACGATAAAATCCCTAACCGGGCAGATTGGTGGCGTTCTTGGACTAATTGATGGTCGTTCCGGCCGAAACATCGGCTTCATCCGGATTCACGAAGACCAATTTTCCGTCTTGGTTTTCGGTCATTAGGATCATGCCCTGACTTTCGACCCCCCGTAATTTTCTAGGGGCAAGATTGACCAGAACGGTCACTTTTTTACCCACGATGGCCTCGGGGGCGAAGCTTTCCGCGATTCCGGAAACGATGGTCCTGACGTCGAGTCCTGTATCTACCTTAAGTACCAATAATTTATCGGCTTTCGGCATCTTTTCGGCTTGTACGATCGTACCCACGCGAAGATCCATTTTGGTGAAATCATCAAAGCTTATAGTGTCTTTTTGTGGGGACATATCGGGTTCTTTTTCAAGGTTTGATTTTTTCGTGGCCTCAAGTTTTTCCAACTGGGCTTCGATTTCCGAATCTTCGATTTTTCTGAAAAGCAGTTTGGCTTTATTGATGCGATGTCCGGAAGCCAAAAGCTCCTGAACGGTTTCGATGTCCTTCCAATCCCAATGGGGTCCCTCCGAACCTAAGGCGAGCATTTCCTTTAGTTTTTTAGCACTGAAGGGTAAGAAAGGCTCTGCCAATACGGCCAATCCGGCGGCGATCTGCAAGGCAACGAACATGACGGTTTTGGTACGATCCGGGTCCGTTTTTACCAGTTTCCATGGCTCTTCATCGGCTAGGTATTTGTTTCCTAAGCGGGCCAGGTTCATCAGCTCCTGGCTGGCTTCCCGAAAGCGGTAGCGTTCGATTGACGATGCTAGGGTGTGCGGGAATCGCGCCAAAGCGCTCAAGGTATTCTTGTCGATTTCGGTTAGGGTACCAGGTTCGGGAACGATTCCTTCGTAGTACTTATGGGTCAAGACGACTACACGGTTGATGAAATTACCGAAAATCGCTACCAATTCGTTGTTGTTCCTTGCCTGGAAATCCTTCCACGTAAAATCATTGTCCTTTGATTCTGGGGCATTTGCGGTCAATACATAGCGCAATACATCCTGCATATCCTTGAATTCTTCAAGGTATTCATGCAACCAAACCGCCCAATTTTTAGAGGTCGAAAGCTTGTTGCCTTCCAAGTTCAAGAATTCATTGGCCGGAACGTTATCGGGCAAGATAAAATCACCATGCGTTTTGAGCATGCTTGGAAAAATGATGCAATGGAATACGATATTGTCCTTTCCGATAAAGTGGAGCAACTTGGTTCCATCGTCCTTCCAATACGGTTCCCAGTCTTTTCCTTCCCGAGCGGCCCATTCCTTGGTCGACGAGATATAACCTATGGGGGCGTCGAACCAGACATAGAGTACCTTTCCATCAGCACCGGGTACTGGAACGGGAATACCCCAATCAAGGTCACGTGTGACCGCACGGGGTTTCAATCCGTCATCTATCCATGATTTGCACTGTCCGTAAACGTTCGGTTTCCAGTCCTCTTTATGGCCCTCCAAGATCCATTCCTTTAAAAACGGCTCGTGTTTGTCTAGGGGTAGAAACCAATGTTTGGTTTCCTTCAAACTAGGTTTTTCACCGGTGATGACCGATCTAGGTTCGATCAGATCCGTGGCGTTCAAGGAAGAACCGCAATTTTCGCATTGGTCGCCGTAGGCCTCTTCATGGCCACAACGCGGGCAGGTGCCCACCACAAAGCGATCGGCGAGGAACTGTTCGGCCTTTTCATCGTACAATTGGGCCGTGGTCTCTTCGATGAAATCGCCGTTATCGTATAGCTTTTTGAAGAACTCGGAAGCGGTGGTATGGTGTATTTCGGCCGAAGTACGCGAGTAATTGTCGAAGGTAATCCCAAAATCCTCGAACGACTTTTTGATGATGGCGTTATAGGTATCGATGATCTCCTTGGGGGAAACACCTTCCTTTTTCGCTTTCATGGGGATGGCCACCCCATGTTCGTCACTACCACAGATGAAGGCGACGTCATGGCCCAAACCTCTTTGGAAGCGGGCGTAGATATCGGCGGGTACGTATACGCCCGCCAAATGCCCGATATGTATAGGTCCGTTGGTATACGGAAGGGCGGCTGTAATGGTGTATCTCGAAAATCGCTTTTGGGACATCGTTCTGGATTAAGCCGCAAAAGTACTCAATTTAGCCTTGAATCGGGAACGGAGTGGAAAAAGGAAACCCTCGAATCATGCATCCCAAAATTGGGGTGGGGGGGCGCACTATCGAGGGGTTCTGGAAAATGCAAGTATCGCTTACGATATCATTACGGATTTGCTCATTTTTTGGTCTGCTACGGTAATCTGATAGATATATTTTCCTGTTGAAAGCGTATCACGAACGCGTTCACGGATATTGATCTCAGCGGATCCTTCAAGCATCAGCTCATTGAAAACGGTTCCTACACGTTGCCCTAAGATGTTGTACAATTGGATGTCGACGTGGGCACTGAATGGCATTTCCAAATAAATATGCGGATTGCGTTCCGAAGGGTAGTACGGACGGTGTACTACGGCGTTCTGCAATTCGGGATCCATTGGGTCCGCTCCGTCACTCGGTGGGGTGTCGGGCAAGGTCGGTGGGTCATCGCTATATACGATGTCATCGAAATCGACCCCACTACAATTGAAACCGAGATTGATCGGATTGTAAGGGTGGCCTAAAAGGTGTTGTTCTACCTTGGCGATCGGTACACAGAGCCATTCGGCAAGCACCGTGGCGTAAAGGTCCCTGAAATCCATGGTGTATTCCAAGTTTCCGCGACCGTTAGGGGCATCCAGCGAGGGGTGTTCCCCAACGAAGGCACTGCCGTTAAGCCCAGATCCGAAGAATAGGGTCGGTGCCGCTTTTCCGTGGTCGGTTCCGTTCGAACCGTTTTCGAAAATACGTCTACCGAATTCCGAAAAGGTCATACTCAAAACCTGCTCATCTTGCTCGGTGAAGGCCAAATCCTCATAGAAATTGTTTACCGCAATCGACAGGTTCGACATCAAACGTTCGTGTGCCAAGGGTTGGTTACCGTGGGTATCGAAACCACCCATGGAGATCATATAGACCTTAGTGCCTAAGTTTCCTTTGATCAATCGGGCCAACAAAGCCAACTGCCTGGCGAAACCATTGTCTTGATATTCGACTTGGTTCTGGCCGCGCTCATAGGCTTCATGGATCTTGCCGGCATATTCGTAAGTCGTGTTGGCCACCCCGCGCAGATAACGCAATTGGTCACCATACATACAACTGTCGAAAGGGGCGTTTTCAATGTCATAGAAGAAGCCGGTCTGGGCGATTTCTTCCAACTGATCGATATTGTTGGTCACGAAGGCGTAATTGGTCTCTTCCCCTTGAAAGATAAGGTTCGACAAATTACCGATTTGAATGGCCGCCGGGGCTTCGGGCGGATTGATCAGATAGTTCGGGTAGCAATCCTCAAAATGCCTGCCGAGCCATCCGGTATCGAGTCCGTCGAAACCGGTCGTCGTCAAATCGGTGTTCGCGTAAATGTCGGAACCGGTGAAATGCGAAAGACTCTGCCCTTCATACCCAACTCCGTGTACCGCTTTGAACTGGCCTTCGCCCCACATGGGTTCGACGGCGTTCATATAGGTCGGTACCCCAAAATCGTCGGTGAGTTTAAGGATCTTGCTTTCAGGAATGTAAATGTTCGGCCTAGCGTTCGCATAGGTGTCGTACTGTTGGATCGGAATGACCGTACTCAGTCCGTCGTTACCACCGCTCAAACGGATCAACACCAAAATGTTGTCGGTTTCGGTATCGCCCAAGGCCATGGTCAAAGGTGACGGGGCCGAAGCGGTCAGAATGTTACTGCCCAGCATCATGGAACCGGAACCGGCGATGCCTAAGGCTTGAAGAAATGATCGTCGGCTCCAAATTTTGTGTTCTTGATCGTGGCCTTCGTGTTGAAGGCCTTTGTGGGGGCTGTTATCGTGAATGTGATGGGTATCGCACATAGTATAGTAGGTGTTTATTTGAGTTGAAATTCCGGTTCCCTAGAAAGGTGTCGCATCAAGGTGTAGACTTGTAGGGGTACTTCGCTACTGACGGCGAGCATCCATAAGCTCAATCCCCCATCGATATAATCGGGGGAATAGTAATTCTCGGGAACGTCATCGATCTTGAACGCGTCCATGGCGATTTCAAAATCGGCCTCGGTCAATAGGCCCTTAGGGGTGAATTTGTTCACCAAGGCCCGAACCACTGTTTCGGGGTTACTGGTATTGCTATCGGCCGCACCGACCGCATCCATGGCCAAGGTCCTGAATTGTTCGGGGTTTGCCATAAAGAAGCGTTCCAAAAAGACTTCCATGGTCAACCACCGCCCAATGATAAAATTCGTATTGATCCATTGACGGTCGCGTTGCCATCCGGCCACGTCGACGGGATCGAAAAGTCTTTGACCGATCAATTCGGCGGCATCGATGGCATTGATCACGGTTCCGTCGTCATAGGCGAACCCGGTCTCTTTGATCAAGCCCATATATAAATCGAAAGGACTTTTGATGATGACCCCAATAGCGGTTTCGTCAAAGAAGTGTTCACTCTTGAACAATTGCGATAGTACCGGTGCGATCTCAAAATTATTCGCGACAAAAGTGTTCGCCATTCCGGCGATGATCGTCTGCGCGTTTCCGGCATCATCCGATGAATCCGGATGCACGAAGAACTCATACAGTTTACCACAAATAAAAGTGGCGATTTCATTGGGTCGCTGATCGAAAAGGATATCCATCACGTCGTCATACCCCCAGGCTCCGGTCTGGCCCAAAATGGTCTTGGTGCCGGTATCGTGGCGTTCCGGATTGAAGGTGACCGGGGTACATCCGACTTCCCCACGGTTGGTGTATCCTGAAAGCGCGCGTGCGGTTTCGATGATATCTTCCTCGGTATAGCCGTTTCCTTCCCCTAAAGAGAACAGTTCGTATAGCTCACGAGCGTAGTTTTCGTTGGGGTTGTTTCCATTATTATAAGCACCATCCAGATAAAACAGCATAGCGCTGGTCAATCCGATCTCGCTTACAAACGTTTTGAAATTGCCAATGGCATTCCGTTGTAAACAATTGATATAATAGTACAAAAAGGAGTTACAATCGTAGACGTCGATTTCAGTGACGAAGTGGTTGCTCCAAAAGAAACTTAGACGGTCACGTAGGTTGAAATCGAGCATGCCATTGCCATAGGCGGTGGCGAACTCTTCACGTTGTGTACGTCGAACTTGTCGTGCTAAATCGTCGTCGGCAGGATATTCGGCATTGGTCCAATCGGCCCAAGCAGGCGGGGCGATGGGTGGGGTATTCAAGGCTTGGTTGACCAAAGTATCGACCAAGGTATCGGCCGTTTGACCAACGGCTTGATCGATGGTCTGTACGTCAGCGCTAAAGCCTAATCTCCGGTACAAATGCGCCGCTCGCAACTCATCCAATGGAGTAGCATAGGGCGCCAATGTTGCAGTGTTGCAATTAATGAATGCTTCCATAGCAAAGTCTGGCGTTTTTTAAGTTCATAGCTTTGGGGTTACTATGTGCTTAAGGTAGGTGTGGTTCATTTGAGGTTGTAAATTACAATCTTAACGTCAGCGGAACGATGAAATACATATTTTTTCGATGAAATGCACAATTATTTTCGATTTTCATAAAAATCATGGGAAAACACCATGATTTTGGAAGGATAGGTGAGGCGAAAGCGGTCACCTTTCTGGAAGCGAGAGGTTACCGGATATTGGAACGGAACTGGCGGTTTCAACACGCTGAAATCGATATCATCGCACGTATCGATGAAACTATCTGTATCATCGAAGTCAAGTCGAGGAAAGATGACTCCTTGCGGCCCATAGCCCTTGCGGTCGACCGAAAAAAGATACGGTTGCTATTGGCTGCCGCCGATGCTTATGTAATCAAGAACGATATTACGTTCGAAGTCCGGTTCGATATCATTACCGTGCTATAAAACGGAACGCGATTCGAAATAGAACATCTTCAGCATGCATTCTACTATTTTTAACCATTTGTGTTATTTGTAACAAATTGTTATTTTCGCTCCAAATCAAACAAACGTGAAGACCATATCCGCCGTTGTCGAGCAGTATATCAAGAAGAAGCCTTTTTTGCAAAGTGCCTTGGCACAAGGAATCATCAATTTGACATCCCTTTCTCGAATCGTCAAGCCTGAAATCGAGGAGGAACTGGGTAAGGATGTGCGCAACGGGGCCATCGTGATGGCTTTGAAACGTCTATCGGACGATCTCGAGTTCAGGGCGACCCATAAAATCGTCAAGGTGTTGAAGAATATCGGGGAGATTACGGTACGTTCGAATTTGACCGATTACACCTTTCTTTCTTCTGAAACCATTTTGGCCCAGCAGGCAAAACTCTTGGAAGAAGTGCACAACAACCAAGATATTTTCTATACTTCTTCGCGAGGGGTCAATGAAATCAACATCGTGGTCAGCAACACTCTTGATAAGGTCGTTGAGGAATTGTTCGGCGATGAACGTTGTACCCAAAAAGAGGGCAACCTTTCGTCGGTCACGGTCAAGCTGCCCGCTGAGAATGTTTCGGTGCCCGGGATCTACTACTTTATTTTCCAACGGTTGGCCTGGGAGGGAATCTTACTTTATGAGGTGATTTCGACCACCAACGAATTCACCATTTTGGTCAATGATGAACAGGTCGATGTTGCCTTTAAGACCATTAAGGATCTTAAAACACTTTAGGCGAACCCCTTTGTTTATTGGCCTAATGGCAAATGTCGTTTCAATGTCGGGTCAACGTCGCCAGTAATACTTGGTGGGTCAGGGGTTAGGGTGTAACATTGCCCCATGAACCGAAAGCGACAATTATGAAACAGCCAGATTTAGGATTACGGATTACCGAACTTCGCAAACAAAAAGGATTGACCCAAGACGAGTTGGTCGATCGGTGCAACATCAATGTGCGTACCTTACAACGTATCGAGAATGGTGAGGTGACACCAAGGAGTTATACCATAAAAACCATTCTTTCCGCATTGGATTATGACTTTGAAAGCTTACAAGCTGAAGGTGCCGACTATGGTCAGGAACCGCTTTTAACGATCGATGCGGGCGAAACGAAATCGGTCCACACTTTGTTGACCATTTCCTGGATAGCCGGTATCCTCTTCGCCGTCGGTGCGTTCTTCGAAGGATTTGCCGATTATTTTCAAATAGAAGATGGGGAGTTCATCTATGGCCAGTGGGGGTATGTCGTTTGCAAGGTCGTTGTTTTGTTGTGCAACCTTCTCTTGCTATACGGTTTTCTGGTTTCCGGTAAAGTATTGCGCAACTACCTCATGAAGATCGCTACGGTCTTGATGATGATCGCCGTGTTGTGTTTTTATACCTATGATATCGTTTCGGTCTTTTACACGGCTTGGGGGCGTGAATCCCTCTTTTTGGCCGAAGGGGTCACCCTGGGGGCCCTGGGTTTGCTATTCGGGATATCGATCCTGAAATCGAGACAGGTATTAGGTGCCACGGGCGTCGCCGCCGGGGTAGCCGAGATATCGATGGCCCTCTGTATGATCTCGGTGTTGTTGGTACCCTTGGCCTTGTTCTTGTTTTTTCCGACGGTCATCCTTGAAGTGGTTTTGCTTTATAAAGTTTCCACCCTGGTCAAGGGAACGGATTAAGGGGTTGGTTTCGGAATGTAAACCAATGGGTTCAAAACCTTCAAGACCGCATCAACCGAAGTGACTTCGTCGAATACCAAAAGCAACCGCAGTCCATTACGGGTCTGTTTCTCTTTCAATTGGCATTGGTTTGGATGTTGTTGGACGTAATGCAGCACCTTGGTAAACGATTCACTTTGGTAATAGGCCGACTCTTGATCGGCGATAAAATAACCCAAGAACTTCCTTTTTTTCAGAATGACGCGTTCCAATCCGATGGCGGTGGCCTTCCATTTGATACGCACGCTGTTCAAGAGATCGATCGCTTGTTGGGGCAATTCACCGAAACGGTCTACCAGCTGCCGCTCGAAGGCAATCAACCCATCTTCATCGGTCACCTTGTTCAAGGCCGTATACAAGGTCAATCGTTCGGTAATGTTATTGATG
Source organism: Flavobacteriaceae bacterium (assembly GCA_013214065.1). Lineage (GTDB taxonomy): Bacteria > Bacteroidota > Bacteroidia > Flavobacteriales > Flavobacteriaceae > Flagellimonas_B > Flagellimonas_B algarum. The sequence goes on along the minus strand of JABSPK010000001.1, from coordinate 77,764 downwards.
TACCCATCGGGGAACAGAAGTTCGAAATCAGTATCCAATTGGGTATCCTTAACGAATACCTTGTCTTGTGGCCCCTCGACTTCTTCGTATAGCGCTTTGAATTCGTTTTCCTTTAATTCTTCAATGGCTTCGCTCAATATTTTTTGGTAGGTCTCGAAACCGATCTCGTTGATGAAACCGCTTTGCTCGCCTCCCAGGAGGTCACCGGCACCCCGGATTTCCAAATCCTTCATGGCGATGTTGAAACCACTGCCCAATTCGGTGAACTGTTCCAGGGCTTGAATGCGTTTTCGGGCATCAGGGGTCATCACTTCATAAGGTGGGGTGATGAAAAAGCAGAAGGCCTTTTTGTTGCTACGACCAACGCGACCCCGCATTTGATGCAGGTCACTTAAACCGAAATTATTGGCATTGTGTATGAAGATGGTGTTGGCATTGGTGACGTCCAATCCACTTTCGACGATCGTTGTCGAAACCAATACGTCGAACTCGCCGTTCATGAAGGCCAACATCAATTGTTCGAGTTTCTTGCCTTCCATTTGACCGTGTCCGATTCCGATCTTGGCATCGGGGACGAGTCGTTGTATCATGCCCGCGACCTCTTTGATGTTCTCAATACGGTTATGGATGAAAAAAACTTGACCGCCCCGTTGGATTTCATAAGAAACGGCATCGCGGATGATTTCCTCATTGAAGCGGATGACCCGACTTTCGATCGGATATCGGTTAGGAGGCGGGGTATTGATGACCGATAGGTCCCGTGCGGCCATCAAACTGAATTGTAAAGTTCGCGGAATGGGCGTGGCCGTCAAGGTCAAGACGTCGACATTTTCTTTGATCGATTTCAATTTGTCCTTTACCGCTACCCCGAATTTTTGTTCTTCATCCACGATAAGCAACCCCAGATCCTTGAACTGGACGCTTTTGTTGACCAGTTGGTGGGTGCCGATAATGATATCGATTCGTCCTTGAGAAAGGCGTTCGAGGATTTCCCGCTTCTCTTTGGCCGAGCGAAACCGATTCAGGTAATCGACGGTCACCGGCAATTCACCGAACCGCTTCTTAAAGGTGTTGTTGTGCTGAAACGCCAAGATGGTGGTGGGCACCAAAACAGCGACTTGTTTGCCGTTATCCACGGCCTTAAAGGCTGCTCGAATGGCCACTTCGGTTTTTCCGAAGCCTACATCACCACAGACCAAGCGATCCATAGGGCGTTCACTCTCCATATCCTTCTTGACGTCACTGGTGGCCTTGGCTTGATCCGGAGTGTCTTCGTACATGAACGAAGCTTCGAGTTCATGCTGCAGATAACTGTCGGGATCGTATTGATATCCCTTCTCCATGCGCCGTTTCGCATAGATTTTGATCAGGTCGAAAGCGATTTTTTTGACCCGGCTCTTGGTTTTCTGCTTTAACTTTTTCCAAGCCGCCGAACCCAGCTTATAGATTTTGGGTACGGCGCCGTCCTTACCGTTGTATTTTGAAATCTTATGTAGCGAGTGGATGCTGACATAAAGAATGTCACGATCGCCATAGATCAACTTGATGGCCTCTTGCTGTTTCGATTCTACCTCGATTTTTTGCAAGCCACCGAACTTGCCGATACCGTGGTCGATGTGGGTAACGTAATCGCCCAATTCGAGATTGTTGAGCTCATTCAGCGTAATCGCCTGTTTTTTCGCATAGCCGTTCCGCAACGAGAATTTATGGTAACGTTCGAAAATCTGGTGATCCGTATAGCAGACCAATTGGCTGCCATGGTCGATGAACCCCTGGTAAAGTGGCAAGACCATAGTTTGGTAACCGAATACCTTTTGGCCAGAGGCTTCGGTTCCTTCCTTGAGTGTTTCGAGAATGTCATTGAGGCGTTGGGCCTGCTGTTCGGTAGCGCAGCAGATGATGTTTTGGTACCCTTTGGCATCATTGTCGACCAAGTCGTCGACCAATAATTCGAATTTCTTGTTAAAGGCCGGTTGGGGTTTGTTGCCGAAATCGATCGTGATTCCGTCACTTCCATCGAGTTCGATTAGGCTGAACCGTTCCAATTGTTCCTTTAAGGCATCGGCATTGACGAAAAGTTCTTCAGGTTGGGCATGTTTGATTTCTTGACTAAGGGATTCGAAACTCGCTTTGGCCTTTTCAAAGTTCGTATCGATGCGATGATAACACAGCTCGAGGTTCTTTGAGAAAATCACCGTTTTGGGTGAAATGTACTTTAAAAACCCTTCTCGGGTCTCTTGCAGAAATTTGTTCTCAACGTTGGGGATGATGGTGATGCGATTGACCTTGTCGGTTGACAGCTGGGTCTCGACGTCGAAGGTTCGAATGCTATCGACTTCATCACCAAAGAACTCGATGCGATAAGGTTGGTCGTGTGAAAAGGAAAAAACATCGACGATTCCCCCGCGAACGGAAAACTCACCCGGTTCGGTGACGAAATCAACGCGTTCGAATTGATACTCGAAAAGCACCTCGTTCAAAAAATCAAGCGACAGCGTATCTTGCAATTTGATTTTCAAGGTGTTCTTATCCAGCTCCTTGCGCGTGACCACTTTTTCGAACAGTGCGTCTGGATAACTCACGATGATCGCCGGTTTCTTGCGCGAGTTGATCCGATTCAGCACCTCGGCGCGAAGCAACACGTTAGCGTTATCAGTGGCTTCGATTTCATAGGGGCGACGGTAACTGCCAGGGTAAAAGAGTACCTCGTTTTCGCCAACGAGCTGTTCGAGATCGTTCAAGTAATACGCGGCTTCTTCCTTATCCGACAAGAGTACCAAAAAAGGAGTATCCATGCTATGGAACAGCGAGGTAACGGCCAGCGAAAGTGAAGAACCGACTAGACCTTTGGTTTTTATCGGATGTTGGTTTTGGGCAATGGACTGCCGCAGTTTCCCTAGGTTCGGAGACTGTTCAAAACGGGCTAGAATGGACGATTTGGTCAATCCAAATTATTTGTCGACAAAGATAAAAAAGGAAAGTGGCCCATACAGGCTTCACGCAGGGGTTTTTTCTTAAATAGCAACGACTTCGCCTTCGGCGATGACGAATATGTCATCACTTGCTTTAGGGGTCAACGTATGGTTGCCGGTAAATTCACCGAAAGCGGGAAGGATCATTTGCCCTTTGGTTTTGAAGAAACAGGAAAGTTTCAAGCGTTGGCGACCGTGTCCTTGAAGGCGGATCGCCGGATGGATGTGCCCGCAGAAATTGAAGAAGCCATCGCGGATTTCGGGGTGATGGGTGAATAAGAATCCATCAAGTTCCAAGCTTTCGAAAAGTTCGATCTGCAATGACTCGAATTTTTCACGGGCGATGATGTCATGGTTACCAATGACCAAACTGAGTTTGGCCGGTGTTTTGGCGACCCAGTTTTCGAAGAGCCCCCATTCTTTGTTCATGCTTGAATGGAACAGGTCTCCAAGAAAACAGATATGGAACGGATTGAAATGTCCGGCAATGGTATCTAAATCCATGAAATTCCGATGCACCGCTTTTCGGGGCACCGCCGCCCCGAATTTGCGAAAATGCCCCACCTTGCCCAAATGCACATCACTGATCAGCAAGATGGAACGATCGACCCAAAACACCCCGCCAAGGGGGTGTAAAATGAATTCTTGCCCGTCAATTTGTATTTGATGTGTCATTCGGATTAAAAAACAGTAAGTTCGAGTGTTCTTTTCAGACTATCGGATTCCAAAATAAACGAATGATGAAAAAATATACAATCCTTTCGCTGCTCGCTTTGGTCTTTTTCAATGCGAACGGTGTGGCACAAGAACTCGAAATCGCCGCTGAACTTCCATTTCGACCCGGAAATGTTGCAGTGACCCAAGACGGTCATCTTTTCACCACCGTTCACCCTTTGGGTAACGGGGAACTGCAATTGATCGAAATCACCGGGAAAAACAGTTTTGAACCGTTTCCTGACAGGGCCCATCAGCGTGGTGAAGGTGTTGCAACCGATGCGGTTATCGATACCCCTTTGGGTATTCGGATCGATGGCAACAATACCTTATGGATCGTCGACATGGGTCAAAATTATGGCAAGACCCGGGTGTGGGGTTTCGATATCGCCACCAAAAGCGAGGTTTTCCGTTTTGAGTTTCCCGAATCCGTGGCGCCCAAAGGAAGTTTCGTCCAAGACCTGGCAGTCGATGAGATCAATGGGTGGATTTATTTGGCCGATATCGCCCAACCAGGCATTTTGGCCTTGAATATCAAGACCAAAGAAGTACGCCGGTTCGAAGATCGCACTGTACAGACCGAGAATATCGATATGGTCATTGACGGTAAGGTGATCCATTTTGGGGGTGCCCCTGCGCGTGTCGCTATCAATCCCATTACCCTAAGTGCCGATAAATCGACTTTGTTCTATGGCGCCATGAACGGTACTACTTGGTATCAGTTACCTGCGGCCCTATTTCGAAACGGCGCCTCTGATTATACGATTTCCAAGGCGATCAAAGTCGCCGGACCAAAGCCCATTTCCGACGGGGTGGCCACTTCCGCCGACGGAAATCACTATTTCACCAACATCCAACACTATGGCATCGATGTCTTGACACCTGCCGGCGAATTGAAACCGTTGGTTCGTGACCCCAAGATCGATTGGGCCGATAACACGGCATTGGACGGAGAGGGCAATCTTTACTTTACGGTAAACCAATTGCACAAAACCCCTGCTTTTACGGGATCTGAAGATTCCGGTAAACCTCCGTATTACATTATGAAAATCAAACTATAACCCAAGGGCAAACCCGCGGATCAGTCTTTGGACCGAGTTAGGATTTTCGTCATCCGTTTGATACGATCTGCCAATTTCTCGTTCGATAGTTTTTCGCGCAGCCTATCGGTAATGATCGGAAAGGAAAAAGGAGTGGCCTTTTCACAGGCTTTCCAGACGATTTCCTGCCTTGCTATGCGTTCAAGGGCCAAACGAAGCCGCCCTTCTTCCAATTGGTGTTCGAAGGTCTCGGTAAAGGCCTGTTGAAAGAGGATGTTGTCGGGTTCATAATCTTTGAACACGTCGAACAGCAATTGTGAATTGCCCTGCAAATGTTTCATTTTGACCCCTTTGTTGGGGTAACCGGTGAAGACCATGCCGCTGATGACGGCAATATCCCTAAAACGGCGGCGGGCCATTTCGTTGGAATTCAAACTTTTTTGAAGATCGCTCCGCATATCTTGGGGGGTAAACAATTCATTGTCAAGAACCGATTGGATGTCAATGGCCTTATCGGAAAGCAATTCAAAACCGTAGTCGTTGTAAGCCAGCGAACAGGTAATCGGGTGCAAGAGGCCTATGCGGTACGATAAAAGGCTGCTCATGGCCTCATGAACGGCCCGACCTTCGAACGGATAAAAGATATGATGGTACCCGTCACGGGAGTGAAAGGTCTCAATCAAAAATTGGTCGGCACGGGGCACTAGGCTTTCTTCCCGTTGTTTTTCAAGCATCGGAGCCAAAGCTTGGATTTCGACCGATTGCTCGTGTAAGGGTTGTTCGGCCGTGTACATTTCTTCCCGCAATAGTCTTGACATTTGGGAAGAAAAGCTGAGACGCCCGCCACCCCACGCCGGTACCTTATTGGTGCGCTTTGATGAATTGCGCACTTGGGCCTGCATTCCTTTGATGCGTATGAACTCGAGATTTCGGCCCGCGAAAGTGAAGACATCACCCCGGTTCAACTTGGAGATGAAATACTCTTCGACGGTGCCGATATACCCCCCTTTCTGATAGCGAACGGCAATACTGGCGTCACCGACAATAGTGCCGATCTGAAAACGATGTCGCATGGCGACCCCCCGATCATTGACCTTGAAACGGCCGTCTGCCTCGACTTCCACTTTTTTGTATTCGTCATAGGATTTTAAGCTTTGACTCCCCATGACCAATGAATTCAGTAGCCATTGCCATTGCACTTCGGTCAACACCTGATAGCAAAAGGTCTGTTTGATTTCTTCGTAAATCCGATCTGGGAAAAACCCATCTGAAACGGCCAAGGTGGTCAGGTATTGGATCAGTACATCGAAACTGTTCAAATAGGGTAAGCGATCTTCTACGGCCTCCGTTTTGACGGCACGCTGAAGGGCCGATGCCTCGATAAGTTCCATGGCATGGGTGGGTAGAAAGTAGATAACGCTTTCCTTTCCGGGACGGTGACCACTGCGCCCTGCCCGTTGTAAAAATCGGGCCACGCCTTTCGGCCCCCCGATTTGGATGACCGTCTCGACCGGAGCGAAATCGACCCCCAGATCTAGACTCGAGGTGCATACCACGGCTTTTAAACTCTCGTTTCGAATGGCCTGCTCGACCCAAAGGCGCGTCTCTTTGTTGATGCTCCCATGGTGCATGGCGATCTCACCGGCGTATTCCGGATGTTTTTCCAATATTTTCTGGAACCAGATTTCGCATTGGCTCCGGGTATTGGTAAACAACAAGGTCGTTTTGCTATTGTTGATGATCGGAACGATCTCTTCCAACAAATGCAATCCTAGATGCCCCCGCCATGGAAACCGTTCCATGGTTTCCGGAATGATGCTGCGCACACTGATTTTTTTTGGGATATCGGCTTTGATCATGACCGAGTTCGAGAGTGCTTTTGAATTCGGACCCAATAGCACTTCACGGGCTTGCTCTAGATTGCCTATGGTAGCTGATATGCCCCAAATGCGCATGTTGGGGCAGATGGCCCTCAGGCGCGATAGGCCCAGCTCCATCTGTACCCCACGCTTCGTCCCTAAGAGCTCGTGCCATTCATCGACCACTATTGCGGAGCAATCTTTGAACAACTTGGCATAACCTTTTGACGCCAATAGCAATTGCAGGCTTTCTGGGGTGGTGATCAGTAAATCGGGCATGGTCGTACGCTGCTTCGCCCGCTCTTTGGTTGAGGTATCGCCGGTGCGGATACCGACCTGCATTTGGGTGCCCAGGTCTTGGGTGATGCGCTCGGCCGACTGTTTGATTTCTTGTGCCAGGGCTCGAAGGGGGGTGATCCATATCGCCTTCAGGCCTTTTTTGTGTTGGCTCCGATACCGCGGGTTTTTGGCGAGGTAATCCAAAACGATAGGAAACCATAGGGCATAGGTCTTTCCGCTTCCCGTCGGGGCGTTGAGGAGGCCGTGCTTCCCGTCAAGGAAGGCTTGCCAAGTTTCCTTTTGAAACTCGAAAGGCCGCCATCCTTGGGCATCGAACCATGCTTCGGCTTTGGCAAAATGATGGTCCCTTTCTATGCTCATTGAAACAGCGCTTTTAGTTCTTCCAACGAATTGGCTTCCTCGATTTTTTTGTCCTTACGCCAACGCAGGATTCTAGGAAAACGGGTGGCCACCCCACTTTTATGACGTTTTGAGAGGGCGATTCCTTCGAATGCGATTTCAAAAACGTGGAAGGGGGTCACACTGCGAACCGGTCCGAAGCGCTCCAAAGTGTTTTTTTTGATCCAAGCATCGACCTCTTTGAACTCGGCATCGGTCAGCCCTGAATAGGCTTTGGCAAAGGTGACCAATTCGCGTTCACCGGTGTCGCTATTATCGGTCCATAGAGCAAAGGTATAGTCAGTAAACAGGTTGCTTCTGCGACCGTGACCACGCATGGCATAGGTAAGTACCGCGTCGATGGTCAAGGGATCGACTTTCCATTTCCACCAATCCCCCTTTTTGCGCCCTACTTGATACGGGGAGTCAAGGCGTTTGAGCATCAAACCTTCACTGCGCTTTTCTCTGGATCTCGCCCGTTCTTTCGCTACATCGCCCCAAGAAGGAAACTGCATGCGTTCCGATAGCAGCAAGCGACCTTGGTTCGAAACCATGGTTTCGGATGCCATCCATTCCTCCAATAACACCCGTCGTTCGAAAAAGGGCTTCGACCGAATGTCTTCGCCCTTCCATTCCAAAAGATCGTAGGCCATCAAGATGATCGGGGTCTTTTCCAAAAGGGATTTCGAAAGGTTTTTTCTTCCTATTCGGGTCTGTAGCGCGTTGAAACTACCGATTTCACCTTCAGGAAAAGGCAGCAGCTCCCCATCCAAAACCGTACCGTCAGGCAGGTATTCAAGGAATTCCTGGAATTCGGGATATTTGTCGGTGACCAATTCCTCACCGCGGCTCCAAACGAACAACTCGCCCTTGCGCACGATCACTTGGGCCCGTATTCCATCCCATTTATGTTCGACGGACCACTGGTCGACCGAACCAAGTGAGGCTACTTCGTCTTCAACGGCATAAGCAAGGTAAAAAGGATAGGGTTTTGAAAGAAAATCGCTTTCATTTTCACGAAGTACCAGATCTTCGAAGGAGATGGTAGCTGGGTTCCAGTTGCCCATGAGTTTGTAGGCAAGGATATCCTCTTCAATACCAGTAGCCTTTGACAAGGCCCTGGTCATCAGTTTTTGACTGACCCCAATGCGAAAGCCGCCGGTAATCAATTTGGTAAAAACGAAACGCCCATAATAGTCTAGATTTTCCCAATTCTCAAAGAGATAGGTTTTTTTGATCGCGTCGTCTTGTCCTTTCAACCACCGCATTTCCTCGAGAAAATCGGTAAGGCTTTTCATGGTCTGTTTCTTTTTTGAAGGAACGACCAAGGCAATGGTTTCGGCAAGATCCCCCACGATGTGGTAGCTGTCTTCAAAAAGCCAGAGCGGAATGCCCGCCAATTCGGAAGCCCATTCCCTGAGATAGGTCGTATTGACCGGCCTTGGTGGTCTGCGGTGTGAGAGTATCGCGATGGTCCATACCTTGTCGGTATCGGGTGCGGATGAAAAATAGGATGCCAAGGCCGCTACTTTTTGAGAGGTCTTATTGGTGTTGTCCAACTGCTGTATCAGAGCTGCAAAACGCTTCATCCGACGTTTTGGTTTTCAGTTTCGACATCGGGTGTTTCGCCTTCGAACTGGGTGTTTTCGGTACGTGCATCATAGCCTTTTTCCCGTAGGAAGCGTGAAAAGATATCGGTGTATCCGTGGGTGCAGATGACCTTGGTCGCTCCCGTGGCCGAAATAGCTTCCAAAAGTCCACCCCAATCGCAATGATCGCTCAAAACGAAACCTTTGTCGAGTGCCCTGCGGCGTCTCGCACCCCTAAAGGCCATCCAACCGCTGGCCGAGGCGGTAACGAAAGGCGTCATTTTTCGGATCCAGCTGCTGCCATGGGCCGAAGGGGGGGCGATGACCATGTTGCCGGTCAAGGCTTCTTTAGGCGTTGACTTGGTGATCAGTTCGGTAGGGGGTAGATCGACGAGCCCGCGCAAAACGGAATTCATGTTCTCGACCGCGCCATGGGTGAATATCTTTCCGATCGAGGGGTCGAGTAGGTGCAATAACCGTTGCGCTTTGCCCAAAGAGTACCCGAACAGTACCGAAGTCTGGCCATTCGCCTTGTTCTCGGCCCACCATGAATTGATGGCGGTTGCCACTTCCGATTGTGGTCGCCAACGAAAGGCCGGTAATCCGAAGGTGCATTCGGTAATGAAGGTATGGCACTTCAAAGGTTGGTAAGGCGTGGTCAGGCCGTCGGTTTCGGTTTTATAATCACCGGTAAAGACCCAAACTTCCCCTTGATGCTCGACGCGGATCTGGGAAGAACCTATGATATGTCCGGCAGGATGGAAACTAAAGCGTACCCCATTGATCATCAAGGTCTCGTTCCAGTCGATACCCGAAATAGCGACCTGACCCAATCGATGCTTTACGATGGGGACATTCCGATGGTGGGTAATGTAACGTCGGTGGCCCCAACGGCTGTGATCGGAGTGCCCATGGGTGATCAACGCCTTGTCGACCGGGCGCCAAGGATCCAAATAGACATCGGCTGCCTCGCAGTAAATTCCTTTTTCCGTAAATCGCAATAACGGCTTTTCCATAGCTAGCTGAAATTACGAATTTCTTTTGCGAATGAAGGGGCATGCTTTTACCATAAGGAGTATATTTGCCCTAGAAATTTTGAATCATGCCCATTTTAGATCTTTACGAACATAGCGAACAACGACGTAATTTGGCGCACTTCGCCACCTTGGCGAGTTTGGCCGCGGTAGACGGGGAAGTGAGCCCTGAAGAAAAAGCGATATTGGATAAGTTCGCCTTCAAATTGAACATTTCCGAAGCCGAGTACAAAGAGGTAATGAAGAAAGAGAACCAATATCCGATCGAAACCCCGCATAGTGGTGAGAAACGTTTGAAGCGGATGTTCGATTTCTTTAAAATGGCCTTTGCCGATCACCATATCGATGAAGATCAAGAACGGCTTATCGAAAGGTATGCCATCGGATTGGGATATGCTCCCGATGCCGCCAAGGCCTTGATCAAAAAATCATTCGCTATTTTCTGCGGTCAGATCGCTTTCGAAGATTACCAATACTTGTTGGACAAGTAGGTCATCCGTTCATAAACTCCTCGGCTTTTTCGACCATATTCTTACTCCCGCAAAAGAAGGGTACCCTTTGGTGTAGTTCATCAGGTTCGATTTCAAGGATCCTTCGTTGACCGTCACTTGCCTTACCCCCAGCTTGTTCCGCGACCAAAGCTATGGGGTTGCATTCGTAGAGCAACCGCAACTTTCCGTTCGACGCCTTGCTGCTTTTCGGGTACATATAAATACCCCCTTTGATCATATTGCGATGGAAATCGGAAACCAAAGAGCCGATGTAACGCGAAGTATACGGCCGGTTGCCTTCTTCCTTTTGGCAGTATTTGATATAATCCTTGACCCCTTGGGGAAAATGGATGTAGTTGCCCTCGTTGACCGAGTAGATCTTACCGTCTTCAGGAAAGCGCATGTTTGGATGTGAGAGGTAGAACGTGCCAATGGCAGGATTGAGGGTAAAGCCGTTCACCCCATTGCCGGTGGTATAGACCAGCATGGTCGAGGTACCGTAAATCACATAGCCCGCGGCAACTTGGTTGTCTCCGGGCTGTAGAAAGTCGGCAAGGGTAACCGGTGTGCCGACCGGGGTGATCCTTCGATAAATTGAAAAAATGGTCCCCACCGAAACGTTGACGTCGATGTTGCTTGAACCATCCAAGGGATCGATCAAGACCACGTATTTATTCTGATGGTTCTCGTCAATACTATTGATGGTGATATAGTCGTCTTCCTCTTCCGAAGCGATACCACATACGATTTCGCGGTTTCTCAAGGTTTGGATAAATTTTTCGTTGGCCAAGACATCCAACTTCTTCTGATCTTCCCCTTGGATATTCGTGTCGCCCGCATCCCCAAGAATATCGACCAAACCGGCCTTGTTCACCTCGTGGTTGACCACTTTGGCCGCCAAACGTATGGCATTGATCAGTTTAGAGAGTTCTCCGGTCGAATATTGAAAATCGGATTGGTTTTCAATGATGAATTCACCAAGGGTCTTGTTTTTTTTATCCATTAAAATCAGGCTGTTTATTTAGGGACAAATATCGTCCATTTTGTGATACGATAACGTTTTCGAAAGGCTATTGTTGTTTGATATTATAACTTTGTGTTTTATTTGTAACAACTATGGATTACAGTATTCGCGACGCGGTCGCTGAAGATATGGACGATGTTTTGGGCTTGATCAAAGAGCTGGCCTCTTATGAGAACGAGCTGGATGAGGTCGAGGTCACGTCGACTGAGTTGATCGCTGATGGTTTCGGGGCCGAAAAACGCTTCCACTGCTTCGTGGCCGAGGCCGAAAAGGAGGTGGTCGGTATCGCCTTGGTTTTTGAACGGTATTCTACCTGGAAGGGACGCGTGGTGCATTTGGAAGACCTGATCGTCACCGAGAAAATGCGTGGAAGCGGATTGGGTACCGCCCTATTGAAGGCCGTGGTGTCCTATGCTGACGAAAGACAGGCCAAACGGGTGAGTTGGGAGGTGTTGGATTGGAACGAACCCGCCATTAAATTTTACGAATCGAAAGGGGCGAAAGTCATGCGCGACTGGGATGTAGTGCAGCTGGATGCCAAAGGGATAAAAAACTTCTTGGATCAATGAGGATTTTCAAGTTTGGAGGGGCATCGGTAAAGGATGCCGAAGGGGTAAAAAACGTGGTGAACGTACTTAAGACCACAGGGCATGAAAACACCTTGATGGTCGTATCGGCAATGGGCAAGACCACCAATGCCATGGAGGCGGTCGTCAAAGCCTATTTCGATGATAAAAAGCAATTGGACAGTAAGATCCAAGAAGTGGCCGATTACCATAAAGAGATCGTCAATGCCCTCTTCGAGGTCCGAAACCATGAAATACACCACAAGTTGAACTTGTTGATCGAAGAGTTCAAGGGATTTCTGTTGTGGAACAAATCCCCAAAATACGCCTTCGTTTACGATCAGGTGGTCGGTTACGGGGAATTGATCTCAACGACCATCGTTAGCGGTTATTTGAACGAGGTAGGGATCAGCAACCAATGGGTCGATGTGAGAGGGTTGATCAAGACCGACAGTGCGTATCGCGATGCCAAAGTGGATTGGGACACTACCGAACGTCTGGTGCGATCTAAAATCGATACCAAGGCCCTGAACATCACCCAGGGCTTTTTGGGTAGTGATGAAAACAACTTTACCACCACCTTGGGAAGGGAAGGATCCGATTATACTGCAGCGATTTTGGGATATTGTCTCAATGCTTCTTCCGTCACCATTTGGAAAGACGTGCCGGGGGTGCTCAACGCCGATCCAAGACACTTCAAGGAAACCCGGAAATTGGAACATATCAGCTACCGCGAAGCCATTGAATTGGCATTTTACGGGGCATCGGTCATCCACCCGAAAACCTTGCAACCACTGCAGCGAAAAGAAATCCCACTGCACGTAAAGTCTTTTCTTGAGCCCGGTGAAGCGGGTACCCAGGTCGGTAAGGGGGTCAAGATCTCACCTGAAGTGCCGTGCTTCATTGTGAAAAAAGACCAAGTGCTTTTAAAATTGTCGTCAAAGGACTTTTCCTTCATCGTCGAAGACAATATCAGCGCGCTTTTCAAACATTTCCATGAGCATCGTTTGAAGGTCAATCTCATTCAAAACTCGGCGATTAGTTTTTCGGTCTGCCTTGACAACAAATTCGACGGATTGAAAACACTGTTGCCGGCCTTGGAGGAGAAGTTCAAAGTGAACTGCCATGAAAACGTCGCCCTGTATACCATCCGACATTTCGATGACGCCTCTGTGGCATCCGTGTTAAACGGTTTTGACGTTTTGGTTGAACAACGCGGGAAAGAAACCGTGCAGTTGGTCGTCAAATAAGGATTTTTCAAATTCAGTACGGCTAATTTTCTATATTTACCGATACTAAATCAATCAAATGGGGCTGGTTTCTGCAAAAGAGGTCGCCAAGGTCATCCACTTGGATAAATACGGGATTTTTGGAACCTTCGTCGGCTGGCTGTTGATGAAGATCACCCGCATTTCGACCATGAACAATTTTTACAGCAAGCACAAAGAACTTGCTGCCCCTGAATTCTGTGAAGCGATACTGGATCATTATGAAATCGACTTCGATATGGTCGAGGCCGAATTGAAAAGACTGCCCAAAGACGGTCCGTTCATTACGATTTCGAACCATCCGTTGGGTGGTATCGACGGTGTTTTGTTGTTGAAGTTGATGTTGGGCCAACGTGACGATTTTAAGATCATCGCAAACTTTCTACTTCATCGGATCGCCCCTTTGAAACCGTATATCATGCCGGTGAACCCTTTCGAAGGGCATAAGGATGTGAAAAGCAGTGTCAGCGGTTTCAAAAATGCCTTACAACATTTGAAAGATGGCCATCCGTTAGGGGTATTCCCGGCGGGGGAAGTCTCTACCTACAAGGAAGGGAAATTAGTGGTCGACAAACCCTGGGAAGAAGCGGCGCTCAAATTGATCCGCAAAGCCGAAGTACCGGTAGTGCCCATCTATTTCCATGCTCGAAACAGTCGCTTGTTTTATCGGCTTTCGAAGATCAGCGATGTATTCCGTACCGCCAAATTGCCTTCGGAATTGACGACACAAAGCCGGCGCCCCATCAAGGTCCGAATCGGGCAACCCATCAGCGTCGCCGCCCAAAAGCAAGAGGAAAGTTTGGAGGATTTCGCCGCGCTCTTGCGACGAAAGACCTATTTGCTGGCGAATGTCTTCGAAAAGGAACGCCTAATTGACAAGGTGCCTACCAGTATCAAGATTCCCAAGGCGCCGAAAAAAATCGCATCGGCCGTGCGCACCGAGGTGCTCGAAGGGGAAATCAAGATTTTACGGGAAAAAGAAGCCCGCTTGTTACAGAGTAAGGATTACGAGGTCTTTTTGGCCCAGGAAAAAGACATGCCTTTCTTGCTGAAGGAAATCGGCAGGCAGCGAGAGATCACTTTTAGGGCCATTGGGGAAGGTACCAACAATGCCATCGACCTTGATGCTTTCGATTCGTACTACCACCATTTGTTTTTGTGGGACAATAAGGAAAAGTCGGTGGTCGGTGCCTACCGAATGGGCTTGGGCAAAGACATATTTAAATCGTTCGGAATCGATGGTTTCTATCTTCAGGATCTCTTTCGATTCGAGCCTGAATTGTATGGCATGATGGAACAATCCATCGAAATGGGCAGGGCCTATATCATTAGTGAATACCAACAGAAGCCCATGCCGTTATTCCTGTTGTGGAAAGGAATCGTACATACTACTTTGCGTTTTCCCCAACATAAATACTTGATTGGCGGGGTCAGCATCAGCAACCAATTCTCGAATTTCTCGAAGTCCTTGATGATCGAGTTTATGAAATCGAACTACTGGGATCCTTATGTCGCCCAATACATCCGTCCCAAAAAAGAATTCAAGGTACAGCTCAAAGATGCCGATAAGGAATTCATATTCGATGAGACCCAAGCGGATTTGAACAAGTTCGACAGATTGATCGATGAGGTCGAACCGGGCAGTCTGAGGCTTCCGGTATTGATCAAAAAATACATCAAGCAGAACGCCAAGGTCGTCGCTTTCAATGTCGACCCTTTATTCAACAACTCGGTGGATGGGTTGATGTACATCAAAATCGCCGATTTGCCTGAAAGTACGGTGAAACCCGTCATGGAGGAATTTCAGGCCGAATTGGAACGAAAAATGTCCGACCAAGCGCCTAGTTGACCAACTCTTCTTTTACAAAGGTCTCACAAAACTCCTTGATCTCGTTACGGGTTTTCAAAAAGGCATCGTGTTTCACTGCTTCGGTACCCTGGACTTTTGAAGGGTCGAAAAAATTATGGTGCAACCGTTGCGCGTTTTCGGCCGGAATGAACGGACAGTTTTCCTTAGCGTGGTCACAGACGGTAATGATGTAATCCCAGGAAATACCTTCATACTCATCGACGTGATTCGATGTATGGTTCGAAATGTCTACACCGTCTTCTTTCATGATGGCGACCGCTCCGGGGTTTAGGCCGTGGGTTTCTATTCCTGCACTGTATATATGGGCCAGCTCTGCTTGATAATAGTTCAAATAACCATGGGCCATTTGACTTCGGCACGAATTGCCCGTACAAAGTACCAATACGTTTTTCATTCTTTTGATAGGTTATGTTAATCAATTCCTACGGTTCGGCTGCGACGTTCGAAGAGTAGATTGTCTTTCCAGATCCCTTCATGCGTTTTGCCGACCCGTTCCCTTTTTCCTAAAAACCGAAAACCGACCTTCTCATGTAATTTGATGCTGGCCTCGTTTTCGGGGAATATCCCCGATTGCAACGTCCAATACCCTTGGGCTTCGCTCGCTGCGATCAGCTGATGCATCAAGGTTTTGCCTACGCCTTTGCCCCTGGCCTCGGGAGCGATATATACACTGACTTCGGCCACACCTCCGTACACACAGCGACTACTGACCGGTGATAAGGCCGCCCAGCCCAAAAGGCCGTTATGATGTTCGGCAACTAGGCGACAGCTGTCAATGTGGGCCGCATCCCAATCCGCATAGGAAGGAACCTTGGTTTCAAAGGTGGCGAATCCGGTGGCGATGCCCGCTTTATAGATGTGGGCCACTTCGTCCCAATCCGCCGCTTTCATTTCCCTGATGATCATCGGTGCTGGTTTAACAACATCCGCTTCCCGGGGCACAGCTCGACTCGGCACCAACGACTGCGGGTTCCGGAACCCCACAGGTTTCCTTGGCCTTGCAGTCGGTTTTCTTCGCGACAAGTTTAATGATAATCTTGTCATCGTTGTATACGTAATCGTTAACAAATAGTTGCGCAGTGTGAAATCCGGCATTGCTGTATTCGAATTTCACTTCGGTGTCCTGTACCAAAGGTTTGATCCGATCTACTTTGTTCAAGATGCCCAAGGCCTTAAAGGCCTTCATGAACTCGGTTTTGTCTTGTTCTTGTGGACTCTCCCAAAGTTGGATGACGGTTTCTTTCCAAAAATCGGTTCCCGCACCACAATCAACGGAGTCGATGGTCACGTTTTTGACTTCGGTAATGTGGTAATTGGCCCCAACGAATAGGCCGGGCAAGTATTCGAACAACAACGCCTTGTTCTTATGCTCGTTCAATAGGTTTAAAAATTCGTGTGTTTGCATGATCAACAACAATTTTGGTGAATGGTCGAAAAAAAGCTGTTGAACCGTTCTTGGAGTTCCTGCCATTTTTCGCGGTTTATACAATAACAGAGGTTCTTGCCTTCGAAGTTCCCTTCGAGCAGGCCTAGTTTTTTGATTTCATTGAGGTGTTGTGAAATCGTAGGTTGGGCCAATCCGATCACATCGACCAGGTCGGTACAGATACAGCGGTCTTGTTTGCTGATGTATTCTAGGATGGCGATACGTGCCGGGTGCGCCATGACTTTGGCGATGGTGGCCAATTCGTTTTGCCGATCTGTAAAGATGTGGGTTTTGGTGACGCCCATAACATATTTTATATTGCAATATTACGATGATATGTTGAAATAAAAAAAGACCACAGTGTTTTTTGTGGTCTTTTTGTGTTTAGAACCAAGGTTTTTTGCCTACTTGGTATGTATTGTAGAACTCCTCATCCGACTTGGTCAGATAAATGATGCCTTCGATCAAACCGATGACCCAAACGACCCATCCTGCGATACCACAGGTAATGACCCCTAAGATCACGGTGGCGACGAGCATGATGATGCCTTCTTTGGTGTATCCAAGAATGAACTTGTGGATTCCGAAACCACCCAAAACGATGGCCAAAATACCGGCCAGAATTTTCTTGTTATCCGTATTCAGGGTGTCTTTGACACCTTCACTGAATTCCTTGGCGGTTTCTTTGGCACCCTCGGCGAATTCGCTGGCCGCTTCTTTGGCGTCTCCTGCTGCATCTTTGGCCGCATCCTTGGCTTTGTCAAAGGCTTCTTCGGCCTTATCACCTAAATCTTTTTTTTCTTCAGACATGGTTATTCTAATTTGTTGGTTGAACAGCCTTCAATGTACTAATTATTTCGATAGCTAGAGAAAAGCTTTATCAACAGGTTCCCAAAGTTCCAATTTGTTGCCTTCGGGGTCTAGGATCCAACCGAACTTACCATAATCATAGGTTTCCATTTCACCGACTACGGTGACCCCTTCTTTTTTAAGGACCTCAAGCAGCGCTTCGAGGTTTTCGACCCTGAAGTTCATCATGAACTGTTTTTCACTAGGTTTGAAATAGGTGGTGTCTTCCTTGAACGGGCTCCATTGGGTCGAACAATCGTTACCGTCCTTATCTTTCCACCAAAAGGTCCAGCCGTATTGATCGGTAGGTATACCCAAATGTTGTTTGTACCAAGTTTTGATTTGATCAGGGTCTTTGGTTTTGAAAAAAAAGCCTCCCAATCCGGTTACGCGTTTATCCATTGTTATCGTTTTATGTTCTTTTCATACAGTGCGACCCATTGTTCCGGGGTCATTTTCTGGCAGAGTTCCCCGATCAATCCATACGGGATGGTATCCAGATTCTTGAATCTGATGCAACTTTTACCCATGTCCAATTTGGTCTTAACGTGCTTGGGGTATGCTGCCATGAACCAATCCAATAGGGCCTTATCGGCATAAACACCCGAGTGGTAGAGCGCTATGAAGTTCTTCTGTGAAGCGATATTGATAAAGGGCAAGGGTAGTTTGGGGTCACAGTGGTACCCGGCAGGATATGCCGAGTGGGGCACGTAAAAGGCGATCATCTTGTACCCGATCCCTTCTTCAAATCCTACAGGAAGGTTTTGTTTAACCGTATCCTTTAATTTGGTTATCGCCGCTTTTCGTTCTTCGGGCACTTTTGAAATGTATTCCGCTACGGTTGTTGCATCAATGGTCATGGCTTCTTATTTACGTTGTAAGATCAATGCGGAAATCAGTGAAATGATGAAACCGATGATGAACACGGTAAAGGCCATTAACAAAAATGAGAATAGCGGGTTGGAAAATACCTCACGTTGCCCTTCGATTTCTGCGGCTTTTGCCTCAAACTCCGCAGGGGGTACGGTCTGACGAAGGTCTTCGATCATCCGGTCGTAATATTCCGTGGTAAAATCGGGGTTCAAGATCTTCACATAAACCAGATCCAGCATGCCAAAGGCCAAGGCAACGATCAGGGTAATCAAGATTCCGATGGTCAATGCTTTTCGAAATGGGATGACACCATCGTTTTCGTTATCACGAAAGTGTTTGATACCGAAGAATACAAACCCAAGTGAAACCACGATACCGATATAGCCGATGATTTCTTGGGTGCTGTAGTCGAGGTTGGGTATGAACCAACTAAGCAAGAACAAGGCGCAAATGGTCACCGCTCCGTAAATTCCGAATCTCCATACTGTTTTTTTCATAAGGTTTGATTTATCGTTAGGTGTCAAAATTAGGTCCGAAGTACATTTTCGGACTCATACGAAAGTACCAAATGCCTAGTACTTAAGTGCTAAAATAGCTGATTACAAGATTTTTAGCTCTTTGGCCCTTCGGATGGCCTGGGTCCTACGCTTACAATCGAGTTTGACCAGAACGTTTGATACATGGGTCTTGATCGTACTTTCGGAAAGGAAAAGGCTGTCTGCAATTTCCTTGTTCGATTGGCCTTTGGCCATATGCTGTAGTACTTCGTATTCCCGTTTACTCAAACCGAGGGCCTCGATATTCTTTTCATCGATGGTGTCGCCCCCATCCTTTTTCCGCAAACTTCGCTTGTTAAGGAACATCCCCAGGAACAGAAAAGAGACGGCAATAAGCGCGATAATGGTTTCCATGGCCATATCGCCTGATGCATAGGTGTATTTGCTGACTTGGAATAGGGCCAGTATGGCAATGATCAAAGAAGAAAAGATGAAAACCGTCTTTTTCATCCTTTGCTACTCCGAAAAATGTCCTTTTACCTTATCTACGATGGTCTGCGCCAGCTTTTCTTTACTCTCGACCGTCCAGCCCGCTACATGGGGTGATAGTATGACGTTTTTGGCTTTTTTCAGGTATTTGAAGGGTTTCGGTTTGTTGGTAAACCAGTCTTCGAATGATTTTTTCTCATACTCGAGGACATCAAGTCCGGCCCCAAGGATTTTACCTGATTTCAAGGCAGCGACCATTGCTTTGGTATTGACACATTTTCCGCGGGCCGTATTCAAGAGCCAAAACGGTTTTTTGAATTCATTAATGAACTCCAAATTGATCATTCCTTCGCTCAATGGCGTTTGTGGCACATGCAAACTGACCACATCGGATCGTTGTTGGAACTCCATGATACCCACCTGCCGGGCGTTCTCATCACCCACACCACCAACGATATCATAACATATGATATCCACATCGAAACCCTGGAGTTTTTTGGCGAAGGCCTTGCCCATATTACCGTAGCCGATAATCCCGACGGTTTTGCCGTCCAATTCGCTGCCACGATTACCCTCGCGATCCCAGATGCCTTTTTTGACTTCGCGATTGGCCTTGGGCAATTGGTTCAGCAAGGAAAGCAACATGCCCAGGTTATGTTCGGCCACCGCATTGCGATTCCCCTCAGGTGCCGAGGCCATAAAGATGCCCTTTTCACGGGCGTATTTGACATCTATATTTTCCAATCCGGCACCGACACGTCCAATAAATTTGAGCTTAGTGGCCCGGTCTAAAAAAGGGGCGTCAATGGTGAACCGACTCCGGATGATAATGCCGTCATAATGTTGGATCTTTTCTTCGATGGCCGATTTGGGTGCGGTATAGTCTTCGTGGTTTTCGTACCCCAACTTTTCGAATTCATCGAGCAACAGGGGGTGGTTGGTATCTAAGTGGAGTACTTTCATTGAAAAGGCGTATGGTCGCAATTTACGATTTAGATCGTATTGGAACCTAATGGACGGCGCGCGGTTCGGTCGTACAAACCGAACGGACTGTTTTAAATCGCAGGGTAGTGGGTCTTGGTTTTTTCATGGGTAACCCCACCGGTGTGGGCCGTACTCAATTTTTCGAACAGCAGTACGTGAACTTCTTCGCCTTCTTTGGTTTTCGGGTTGTGTTCCACGCCTTTGGGCACGACGATCAATTCGCCTTCATTGACGATTTCGGTACGCTCCCTGAACTGCATGTATAAGGTACCCTTGATTACCTGAAAAAGTTCGTCTTCATGCTCATGGGCATGCCAGACGAATTCGCCCTGTAATTTGGCCAACAACACTTGCATATCATCGACTACAGCGATTTGATGGGGATGCCATTGTTCGGTGAATTCGGCATGTTTCGCTTTGAGGTTTATCGCTTTCATGGAATGGTCTTTAAATGCCTAAAATCAGTTTCGCGATCCAGAAGTAAATTAGGATTCCGAAAATATCGTTGCTGGTCGTAATGAACGGTCCGGTAGCTATGGCCGGGTCGATGCCCCGTTTATCGAGGAAGAGCGGTATGAAGGTACCGATGATACCGGCAATGATGATCACGGCCACCAACGAAGCCGATATGGCCAAGGCAATGGCAAAATCATTTTTCCAGATCCAAGTGAACAATAAGAGAATGGCCGCCAAGATCAAACCGTTCAATAAGGCCAACAACATCTCTTTCCAAAGGCGGTTGGCGATACTGCCCTTGAGGTCGTCATTGGCGAGGCCTTGAACGATGATCGCGCTCGATTGCACCCCGACGTTGCCGGCCATGGCAGCAATCAAGGGGGTAAAAAATAGGATTTCAGGGGCCTTTTCGACAATGGTCTCAAAGCTTCCCATGATGAGGGCGGCCCCAAGACCACCGAACAGCCCTAGGATCAGCCATGGTAACCGTGCTCGGGTCAATTCCCAAATGCTGTCATCGGCTTCGACATCCTGTGAAATACCGGCCGCCAACTGATAGTCCTTATCGGCCTCTTCCCGAATCACATCCACAATATCGTCAATGGTGATCCGGCCGACCAACCTGCCGATTTCGTCAACAACGGGTATGGCCTCCAAATCGTATTTCGACATGATTTTGGCCACTTCTTCGGGATCTTCGTTGACATTGACATAATCGACTTTCGCAATGTACACGTCTTTGATATGGGTCTTGGTCGAAGTGGTCAACAGGTCTTTGAGCGATAGCCGACCCTTCAATTTGTCTTCGTCATCTACGACATAGATCGAATGTACCCGGGTCACGTTTTCGGCCTGGGCACGCATTTCCTTGACGCAAGTCAAAACGTTCCAGTTCTCGTTCACCTTGACCAACTCTTTGGCCATGAGCCCCCCTGCCGAATCTTCATCGTAACGTAGCAGTTCGACGATGTCTTTCGCATGCTCGCGATCTTCGATTTCCGAAATGACCTCTTGCACGATCTCATCGGGCAGCTCCCCGACGATATCGGCGGCATCGTCACTGTCGAGTTCTTCGAGCTCTCCTGCGATCTCTTTGGCCGAAAGGTTGTTCAATACCGCTTCACGCATATCCTCGTCCAGTTCGGTAAGGACATCGGATGTCTTTTCGCTATCGAGCAGTTTGATGATATAGGTGGCCTCCTCCTCTTCCAACTCATTGGCGATCTCGGCCACATCGGCATAATGGAATTCCTTCATCATGCGACGCAACTCGACATCCTTTTGATCGGTGATCAAAAGCTGGATGTTTTCTACCAGTTCATCGGTGAGTTTAAATGGCGTCATCTTCAATTCGCTTTGTCAAGCTTATAAATTCGGCAACGGACAGTTGTTCCGCGCGTCGGTCAAATATAGCATCTTCTTTAAGATTTTCGGAAAGCCCGAACGGCTTCAATCCGTTGCGTATGGTTTTACGCCTTTGGTTGAATACCGCTTTGACCACTTTGACGAATAGCCGTTCATCACAGGCCAACCGTTGCTGTGGTTTGCGGATCAGGCGCAGTACCCCTGATTGTACTTTGGGAGGGGGGTTGAATACCTGCGGGTGCACCGTAAACAGATATTCGGCCTCGTAAAAGGCTTGTACCAAAACCGAAAGGATCCCATAACGCTTGTTGCCTTCTTTTTCACAAATGCGTTGGGCGACCTCCTTTTGGAACATGCCCGTGAACTCCGGAACCCGATCGCGCATTTCAAGCATTTTGAACACGATTTGGCTGGAGATGTTGTAGGGGAAATTACCGGTAATCGCGAAGGGTTCATCACCAAAAAGGAGGTAGTTGTCGAATTTCAGGAAATCGGCTTCAATGACCCGGAACCGATCTTGCGACCCTACGAGCTTCGGATGTTCAAGGGGAAAGGAATGGTTGAGGTAGACGATCGACTCCTCATCCACATCCATGGCGACCAAATCGATATCCTTCTGTAAGAGGTATTTGGTCAATACCCCGGTTCCCGGTCCGATTTCAAGCACGTTCGAATACCCCTGTAAAGTGAGGGTGTCGGCAATTTTCTTTGCAATATTCTCGTCGGTGAGGAAATGCTGGCCAAGGTATTTTTTTGCCTTGACGGTTTGGTTGCGCTCGAGTGGCGCCTCATCCTTTTTTCTACCGTTCTTGGGCATTGGCAGGAGTTTGGATGCAAGTTACTCAGAAAGGCCGAAAGTGGCGATATATACCCACGCCTTTGTTCGCGGATTCACCGATACCATTATTCGTTTATAGGCCTGGGTCTCATACACGTCGGCATTGAACAATTCAAGGTTCGACACCCGCAGGAGCAAGCCGGCTACGAAACCATCGACTTGATCGCTGGGTTCGATGGTCGGATACAGGTCCATGACCTTTTCTTCCGCAATGCGGTACCCTTTGAGCTTGGCCTCCTTGCTTTTCGGTTTCCTCCCGAAAACACGAAGCTGAACGACTTCGTCCTGCAAGGTACCGTAGGTGAAAAGATATTGGGTGTATTTTGCTCTCAAATACGCTGTTCGCTAATTAGTTCAAGTTCGGTTCGAAAGGCAACGAATCGGTTAGCGAATCGACGGTTTCCATCCGCGCGCATCGCCTCGGAATCTTCTTGATAGTAACGTTCCAATGTGGCGCGATCTTTCACGCGGTATTGGATGGAATAGGTAAGCCCCCCCACTTCCTCATCAGAAAGCACTTTGGTCAGTTTAGCTTCGGTGAATTTTCCGGTGGCCAACATATCGGGAATATGCTTGTGCTGCATCCAGTCCAGCCATTCATCGTGAACCGCGTCGTCGATGTTAATGGTTACGTTGTAAATGATCATTGAAAGTCGGTTTAGCTTTCAAAAATAAGAACACTTCGATTCATTAACCTGCTAATGCTGGGGGAGGGAAATCACTAGGGTCGTTACCCAATATTACCAATTAATTGACAAAATCGCCACGCAGGGCCCGAAAATTTTTGCGGGCTTCCGGAAAATAATAGCTGTCTTGGTAATTATAGATGATCTTTTCGTAATGCACCTGGGCTTTTTCGGGTTCATCGAAGACGTTCCTATACAATTCGCCAAGGGCGAAATGGGCGTCATCGGCCAGGATTCCGTCTGGGTAGAACTCGACGATTTTTTGGTAGTTCAATCGTGCCTTTTCGTAGTTTCCTTCGTCTTCCAAAAGGGTGCCTTGCCGAAGTAGGGTCTCATCTTCGATGGTTTCCCCTTTGTGCAGCTCCAATATTTCATCGAAGGCGGTGATGGCCTGGTCGTTTTTATGCTGATAGGCCAAAAAATCGGCACGGGCATACTTCTTCAATGCGGTCTGGGTCGAATCCTCCAAAGAATTGTCCGAGATCAACAAACTCAATTGCATGGCATCGTTGGCGATCAACTGTGAGGTCGACCCACGGAGTACTTTCAACTGCGTCAACGACCAATCGAAATCGCCCTTGTAAAAACTGGTCTGGGCGACTTTGAACCGGGCATCCTGCCCAAGCACATCGTTCTTGAGGCTTTTTTGGATTTGTGTAAAATAAATCAAGGCTTCGTTGAATTTTCGATCGAAAACCAAGATATCGCCCAGGGCTAATTTCAAATAGGCCTTGGCATATCGGCTAAGGGGCAACTCAAGACCTTTTTTCAACATGGCCACTGCCGGCTCCGGGTTTTCCAAGGTAAAGGTCAGGAAATTGGCATATGCGATCTGTAATTGCAAGGTGTTGCTTTGGTACCCATAGGCTTCGATCAGTTTGCCATACCGCTTGTCAATGGCATCGTATCCTTTTTTATCGGTTGCGTCCAGGTCAATTTCGATCAATCGCAATTCGGCGTTCAATCGGGCCACGGGCTCCTTGGCGTTGGCGACCAAAAATCCGAATACTTTCGAGGCAGTGTCGTTCGCTTTATTTTCAAGGCAGATATCCCCTAGGTTTTCCAATCGTCCTGAAGAACTGCCTTCGGTACGTTTGAAAATCGCTTTCTCCTGCGCAAAGGCACTGCCATATTGTTTTTGTTGGATAAAAAGCCAACTCAAAAGTTCATTCCACAACAGGTCGGGGTTCTTCTGGGCATTTTGCAATAGGATTTTCCGCAATTTGATGTTGTTCGCATTATCGGGTCGATCGGTAATGAAATCCTCGATATTGCGCAACACGTTGGATCGTGAAGACTTGCCTTCCGAAATCAGGGTCAGGTAGGAAGCGTACATTTTTTCGATCTCACCCTGTTCCCCGTAAATACGGGCCAACTGAAAATTGTAATTCAATTCGGGTTTTAGGAACATCGCTTTGGTATAGGCCCGGACCGCTTCGTCGAGCAGGGCGTATTTTTGGAAGCGATACCCCACGGCATACCCGAAATTCGGGTTTTCCTCGATTTTGGCAATGGCCCTGTCGTAGTATTCTTGGGCGCGTTCCGCTTCGTTTTGTATGGTGTAGTTATACCCCAACTCGATCAAGAAGGTCGGAAAAGCATAAGACTCGCCCACTTTTTTCAAAAGAAAGGACTCCGCATCGGTATAACGTTCCAATTGTTGGTAGCAGGCGACCAGGGCTTCTGCATAGTCCGTTCGCCTCGGGTTTTGTTCGACCAGTTTTTCATAGAACACGACGGCTTTTTCAAAGGCCCCGTCACTGAAATACTGTTTGGCCAAAAAGTCGTCTTGGGCCGAAACCCGGCCAATACCCAATACGATGAAAATGGAAAGCAAAAAAATGCGCACGGTCTAAAGATAACGGAGAATGCCCTCCTTTTATGTTAACCGATTCTGAAAATCCCCTTAATCGATCTTATCGAAGCCGCAATAGGGTACCAGCACATCCGGAATCGCTATCCCGGTTTCGGTTTGGTAGTTTTCAAGGATGCCGGCAAGTACCCTGGGTAGGGCCAGAGAACTTCCGTTCAACGTATGCGCCAATTGGGTCTTGCCATCCTCATCTTTAAAACGCAGTTTCAGACGGTTGGCTTGAAAGGTCTCGAAATTCGAAACGGAACTGATCTCCAACCAACGATTCTGGGCCGTTGAAAAGACCTCGAAATCAAAGGTCAAAGCCGAGGTGAAGCCTAAATCGCCCCCGCAAAGCCTTAGGATCCTGAACGGAAGTTTCAGTTCACGCAAAATCCCTTTGACATGTTCGACCATGGCGTTGAGGGCCTCATAAGAATTTTCAGGCCGTTCGACCCGCACGATCTCGACCTTGTCGAATTGATGCAGTCGGTTCAACCCGCGCACATGTGCCCCGTAACTGCCTGCTTCCCTTCGAAAACAGGGGGTGTAGCCGGTCAATTTGATCGGAAAGTCCTCTTTTTTAACGATACTGTCCCTGAAGATGTTCGTTATCGGTACTTCGGCGGTCGGGATCAGATACAGGTTGTCGTCCTGTACGTGGTACATTTGCCCTTCCTTATCGGGCAATTGCCCGGTTCCGTAGCCGGAAGCTTCGTTGACCAAATGCGGCACCTGGATCTCGGTGTAGCCCGCTTCGGTATTCTTATCCAAAAAATAGGCGATCAATGCCCGCTGCAATCGAGCCCCTTTGCCCTTATAGACCGGAAATCCAGCACCGCTGATCTTAACGCCCAATTCAAAATCGATCAAGTCGTATTTCTTGGCCAACTCCCAGTGAGGTAGGGCCGTCGCGCTGAGTTCGGGAATAGCACCTTCTTTGAAAACCTCTTCATTATCTTCTTCCGAATTGCCTGCGGGAACGGATTCGTTAGGAACGTTGGGGATTTGATAGAGGGCTTCGGTCAACTTTGCCGATACCTGTTGCAATCGTTCGGAAAGGACCTTTGAACTTTCTTTCAAATCAGCCGTCTTCGCCTTCATTGCATTGGCTTCTTCCGCTTTTCCACTTTTGAAAAGCATGCCGATCTCTTTCGAAAGCTTGTTCGATTCCGCTAAGGTATTGTCCAATTCGGTTTGGGTCGCCCTACGTTGTCCATCGAGATCGAGGACGGTATCGAAAAGGGCCGCGGCATCAAGGTTCCGTTTTACCAATGCCTTGATGTAAGCGTCTTTATGTTCGCGGATTTTATGGAGTTGCAACATGGCTTCGGTTTTGCAGGGCAAATTTAAGCCTTTGCCCCATTGTAGACTAGTCTTCTTCGGTTTCTCTGGGCAAAATCCACTCGTTATGTGAAAAATGCTTCCATGGTACCGCTGCTAGATCGACCTCGGGATCGATAAAGGTGTAATACGGGCTACCGTTCACCTTGGCCCTTGAGGTGACATAGACACTGACTTCGATTCCTTTTTCGGCGTATTCGCTTTTCAATCGTTGGGCGAATTGCCACGCAAAGTCAGGGTAGGCACCGACTTTTCGCCGTTGTTTTTTGGTCAGGTAATCGTCGAGATCGATGAAGGACTCCTCTTTGGTCGCCTTGTTGACGACCCGATATTTGATGATTCCCGTGCGGCTGCGCAACATCATTCTCCAGCTCAAACGGTGGCCCTCTTCGGTCCAAAGCACATCATCCTTGAAGGTGTGGTGCCTAAGGGGCAAGAAGAGTTGGACCAAAAAATAGATTGAAAGTGCCCCTAGCAATATGAGTGCCCTTTTCGGTTGATCGGCAGCATCCGGGATTTCGGGTTCTTTCCGTTTCAAAAACAGGTTTCGAATGGTCTGTGGATCGAAAAAGAAGACACAAAATGCCAATGAGAGGTAGGGAAATATGCCGATCCGGAACACAAAACTGTTGAACAGATGGAAGAAGATCGAGAGCATAAAGAATAGCTTGCGGGTCGGTTTCCACAACAAACCCGGAACGACTAGGAAGTCGAATAGAATCCCGAAAACGGCCACGATCTTATGGACCCATTTTTGTTGGATGAATTCCCCGATGACCGCATAGTCCTTTTTACCGCGCATCAGTATTTCGATGATACTGAAATCGAGCCAATCGCCATACCACTTGGCAATGGAAGCATAGGTATACACGATGAACAATTGCAAGATGATGATCCATCGAAAATAGTTGTACATGTGGGTGCGACGAAACCCTGGCCTTAGCTTGGCATCGACCGATACATCTCGATGGGCCGGCATGAACCCCATGATAAAAGCCAAAAGCATCAACAAATAATAGTGGTTGTTGTAGGAGGTCTTCTGCATCAAATAGGCGCCTGCCCACATAAAGGCGAATCCGAAAGCGGCGAAGCGGTACCGATAGCCGATGGTGATCATGATCCCCAAAACCCCCATGACCGCAAAATAGCCGTACATGCCATTGCCGGGCAAAGGTTGTAACCATTCAAACCCGATGAACGAAAAGGTGAATTGAGGTTCGATAAGTGTACGACGAACCCAGCCCGTACCTATCGCACCGAAGCATTCAGCACAGACCAATAGGCCGTAAAAAACCCGAAAGACCACCAATTGGGCGTTGTCTATGGGTTTGAAAAGAAAGGCTTTAATACCGTTCATCGCTTATGAGGTTCATTGAAGTCGCTTGGTCTTTCCGGAGTTGTTCGCGTAGGGCCTCCAAAGAATCGAACTTGCGCTCATCGCGTATTTTTTTGATCAAACGTACCTGTACCTTGGTGTCGTAAAGGTCTTGGTCGATATCGAAATAATGTACTTCGATACTCCGCTTACCACCAGCTACGGTGGGGTTTAGCCCGATGTTCATCATGCCGTTGACAGCTTGTCCGTCAATCTCGCTCCGCACTACATAGACCCCGTTTTGCGGTATCAATTTATGTTGTTCGGCAATGTGTAGATTCGCAGTTGGGAAACCGATTTGTTTGCCCAGCCCTTTGCCACGGGTTATCGTGCCATTGAGCATATAGGTATATCCTAAATAGGTATTGGCGACGTCGACCCTGCCGTCCATCAGGGCATTCCTGATTTTGGTGGAACTGATCGAAACCTCGTCGATTTCTTGGGCCGGTATTTCCTCCACTTCGAAATCGAAGGTGGTGCCGAAATTCCGAAGCTCATGGATGCTGGCATTTCGGTTGCGACCAAAACGATGGTCGTATCCGATGATCACCTTCTTGACTTTAAGTTGATTGACGAGATTATCGCGTACGAATTCCATGGCCGAAAGCCTTGAAAACTCTTTGGTAAAAGGATGTACGATCAGATAATCAATGCCCAGATCGGCCAAAATGGCTTTTTTTTCCTCAAGGGTGTTCAAGAGTTTGATATCGGCATCTTTTTGCAATACCATTCTCGGATGGGGGAAAAAAGTCAGCACTGCGGAGCGCAATCCCATTGTTTTGGCACTGTTTATGAGGCGTTTTAATATGCTTTGATGGCCGATATGTACCCCATCGAAAGTTCCGATGGTCATGACCATCGGTAGCGTTGAATTGAATTGGGAAATCCCTTGGATTGTTTCCACTAAGTAAAAAAATAAAAGGCTTACATTTGGTTAGGTAGGCCCTTAATGAGCATGAAAGCTAAGTTACATTTTGTTTTCCCATTTACCATATTTTTCTACTGCTTTTGTGGCCTTGCGCAGAACGGATATTGGAAGGTCCGACCTTCCAATTCCCTAGCACGACAAGTCGATTCGACCCATACCCGTTACCTTACTTTGGATGCCCCTCGGTTCTTTGCCGCGTTGGGTGCGGTTGAAGGTTCCGAAACGGGATTGTTGTATTTTCCTGACGGGGAGGGCCGATTACACGCTTTTCAAGTGCAAGAACGTTCGAATTTCCATCCAAAGCTCCAAAGCAGCTATCCCGATATCAAGGCCTATGTAGGATGGGATGCCGAACGGTCACGAAAGGTCCGCTTCAGTACGGCTGCCGACCAAGTGAGCGTATTGATGGTCGACCTCGAAAACGGACGACGCAGTTTTATCGAACCCTTATCCGACGACCCCCTGGGTTATGCCAATTATCAAAATGGGAGTGGTCGTTCAAAAACCTTCGAATGCCATACCGAAGCGCTCCAAAGCGGATTGCAGCTGAGGCCCAACCGCCCTATCGATGATCGAACCTTGAGAACGTTCCGTTTTGCGGTTTCTACCACTGGGGAGTATACCGAATACCATGGCGGTACTATAGCAGGTGCGCTTGCGGCCATCAACAGTACGTTGACCCGGGTCAATGAGGTCTTCGAAACCGATTTGGGAGTCCGGCTTGAGCTGATCGCCAATACTACCGATGTCATTTTCACCGATGCCGATACCGATCCCTATACCACCGCTTTGAACGTACAGGTACAGAATACCCTGACCGATGAGATCGGGGAAGCGAATTACGATGTGGGTCACCTGTTCCATCGTGATGTCGATAACGGCAATGCCGGATTTATCGGTTCGGTCTGTGTCGACGGCCGCAAGGGAAGCGCCTTTTCTTCGGCCTTGATCCCTGAGGGCGATCTCTTTGATCTTGATTATGTGGCCCATGAACTCGGCCACCAGTTCGGGGCCAACCATAGCTGGTCTTTTGAATCAGAAGGTACCGGGGTGCAATTCGAACCTGCCAGCGGAACGACGATTATGGGTTATGCGGGTATTGTCGCGGGCAATAATGTCGCTTTGAACGGCGATGATTATTTCCATTATGGCAGCATTCTCCAAATAAGCACTGTTTTACAGGGCGCGAGCTGTGCGGCAACGACATCCTTGGTCAATTCCCCGCCGGTTATCGCCCCGCTTGAAGATTTGGTGATCCCAAAGGGAACGGCCTTTGTTTTGGAAGGATCCGCCACTGATCCCGATCCCGGAACGGTATTGACTTATTGCTGGGAGCAGATCGATGACGGTGTCGTAACTACGGATACGTTTGGGCCGGATAATGTAGTGGGTGCCAATTTTCGTTCCCTTCCCCCTGTGAACACAGGCTTGCGCTATTTTCCGAGCTTATCGAGGGTACTACAAGGACAATTGAGCCAAGTGGATCCCCAAGTCAATGAAGCCTGGGAAACCGCAAGCGATAGCGAGCGTGAATTGAATTTTGCGCTCACCGTTCGTGATAATGCGGTTGGCGGCGGCCAAGTGGTTTCCGAACAAATGAACGTTCAAGTGGTGAATGCGGCAGGTCCGTTCGTGGTGACTTCGCAAGCGGATGCCGGCACCTTGTCAGGGGGCAGTATCGAAACGGTGACTTGGGATGTGGCCCTGACCGATCGCGCACCCATCAACGCGACGGCAGTGGATATCTTCCTTTCCCTTGATGGGGGGAACGATTTTTCGGTCCTTTTGGCCGAAGACCACCCGAATTCCGGAATGGCCCAAGTGCAATTGCCGAATACGGCCACCTCCAATGCACGGATCATGGTCAAGGCTAGGAATCAGGTATTCTATGCCGTCAATGCTTCCGAATTTGCCATATCGGCCAGTGATTTCGTTTTGGATTTCGACCAATTGCAATACGAAGTCTGTCTTCCCAACACCTTTTTGATCCCATTTACATTCACGCGCTCGGTAGGGGGTACCGAAACTGTTGATCTCAATGCTTCGGTTCCAGCAGGAGTGAGTGCGGTTTTCGATCCCGCTATGGTAAATGGCACTAATGTACCGGTGCTTTTGACGCTTAGTGATTTGGATGGATTGGCCGTAGGCGATTATCCGATAACCGTCACGGCAAGTACGAGCGGGCAAGACATGAGTTACGAATTGGAATTGGCAGTTCGCAATACCGTCTTTGATGCTTTGGTATTGAACCAGCCCCAAGATAGGGAAGCCGGGGTGCGTCTTCAACCGACTTTGCAGTGGGATCCCCAGGCAAATGCCTCTTCCTACGATATCGAACTAGCGACCGATATTACGTTTTCGAACATCATCGTTTCAGCCACGACCGACCAATCGGAGTTTGCCGTACCACCATTGCAAGCGGAAACCGAGTATTACTGGCGGGTAAGGCCTAAGAATGGTTGTGATGAAGGCGATTTCTCCCCACCTTTTGTCTTTACGACGACCGCGATCAATTGCAACACCTTTTCGATTTCAGGCCTTCCCTTGGAAATTTCCCCAGATGACGCGAATACCGTTACGGCCACTATCAGTTTCGCAGAAGCTTTGGTCATTGCCGATGTCAATATCGAATTGGCCGTTTCACACACCTTTGTCGAAGATCTGATCATTCGCCTCATTTCCCCATCCGGAACCCGGGTTACCCTACTTTCAAAAAATTGCGGGAGCCGTAATGATATCAATGCCACCTTTGACGATGACGGCCCTGTTTTCGGATGCGGTAACAACCCCGCCATCAATGGGATGGTACGGCCTTTGGGTGCTTTGTCTTCCTTTAATGGGGAACTCTTGTCGGGGGAATGGCAGCTAGAAGTCGAAGATACTGCCGCTTCCGATGGTGGGAGCATTGATGTCGTGCGCTTGGAATTTTGCGTTGAGGGACAGTTTCGCCCCGATGCCGATCAAGATGGCGTTTTTGATGATGGCGACGATCTTTGCCTAGGCACGCCTTTGGGCACGCCGGTCGACAGTACCGGCTGTCCTTTGTTGGATTTTCCGGATAATAATTTTGCCATCGCTATCCTAGCGCCTTCCTGCCCGCAGGGTACCGATGGGGCCTTTGAAATCAGTGTGGCGGATACTGCGATATCCTATCAGGGTAGTTTGAATGGAAACGGCATTCAGATCGATCGTTCCTTTAGCGATTCGACCCAATTTATCGGCTTGCCCCCCGGTAGGTACACCTTATGTGTAACCGGGATGCAAAACGAAACGACCTTTCGGGAAGCGTGTTTCGAAGTGGTCATCGCGGAGCCAGGCCCATTGCAGGTAAATACGACCGTAATCGATGCAGGAGCGAACCTAACCCTCGCTTTGGGTGGTGCTGCCTCTTTCAACATCGTTTTGAACGGGGTCTCGACCCAAACGGTTGAAAATTCCATTACGTTGCCCTTGAACGAGGGGGTGAATACCTTGCAAGTCGAATCGGGATCTGTTTGTCAAGAAGCGTATGCGGAAACCTTACTGGTCGGTACCGATGCCATACTTTACCCCAATCCGGTCGAATCCGATTTGAACGTACTGCTCAACAGTGCCGACCGTCTTCAATCATGGTCGGTGTTCGCGGCAGACGGGGTGCTGGTACAGCGGCAATCGGTCTCGGAACCGTCCAATCCGATGAACCTTGATTTTTCATCTTTTGCCTCGGGCCTGTATTATGTGGTCTTGCAATTCGAAGACCGTAAGGTGACCCAAAAAGTGTTCAAGCGTTGAATTAGGTGCCGTTGAAGGCGTTCATGGTATTTTTGACCCCGGCGAAAATGAACGAGCGGATAAGTGCCGTGGTCCGTTCCAGACGTTCATTTAGTGCGGCTTCTTCCGATTCGTTCCATTGACCAAGTACGTAGTCAACTTGTTTTCCTTTACTGAATTCGGAACCTACCCCGAACCGTAAACGTGGGTATTGTGCGGTCTGTAGCACATTTTGGATGTTTTTCAAGCCGTTGTGTCCGCCATCACTGCCCTTGGTCTTGAGACGTAGGGTCCCAAAGGGGAGGTTGATGTCGTCGGTTACGATAAGAACGTTTTCAAGAGGCACTTTTTCTTTTGCCATCCAATACGCCACGGCTTTACCGCTAAGGTTCATATAGGTCGAGGGTTTGATACACAACACACTCCTCCCTTTGAATTTAAAACTGGCCACCGCGCCTAATTTTGCCGGTTCGAAGGAAATCTCCTCCTTTTCGATCAAGGCATCGACGACCTTAAAGCCGATATTGTGTCGGGTGTCGTCGTATTCGGTACCGATATTTCCAAGTCCGATGATGAGGTATTTCTTCATAGGGTCCGATTCATGGAGTAGGGTATCCGGTGTGGTTGAAAATAAGGAGCGTAACCATGATAACATTCAAACTGCTTTGTCCAAAAATACGAAAGCATCCCGATGCACGAAGCGCGCATGGGATGCTTTGATTTCAATTTGCGTGGGCTTATTCGGCTGCGCCTTCAGCAGGAGCGGCTTCTGCAGCAGCACCTTCTTCACCACCTTCTTCCTCTTCTTCCTCTTCGTCCTCAACGGCGTTACGGGAAGCTTTCACTTGGACGACGGTGATGTTATCGGGGTGCATGATGGTAAATTCTTCTGTTCGAAGTGTCTCTACGGCCACTTTACCTCCGATTCGCAATTTTGAGATGTCTACGGTAATTTCATCCGGCAACAAGTTCGGTAGGGCTTTGACTGAAAGCTTGCGCTTTCTGAACAACAAACGACCACCGTTTCGTACCCCTGGTGAATTTCCTTCCAATCGTACCGGAATATCCAAGGTCACTGCCTTGTCTTGGAACAATTGGTAAAAATCGACGTGTAGGATTTTATCGGTTACCGGGTGGAATTGGATGTCTTGCATGATGGCATCCAATTTTTCACCGTTTTCAAGTTCAATTACTACCGTATACGCATTGGGGGTATACACTAGCTTTTTGAACGATAGCTCATCCGCTGAAAAGTGTATCGGTTTTTCCCCTCCGTAAAGTACGCAAGGGACCTTTCCAGCATTACGTAGGGCTTTGGTCGAAACCTTGCCCACGCTTTCTCTTTGGGATCCTTTGATTGTAATTGACTTCATTATATTTAGTAATTGTTTACATTAAAAATTTCGATGCGATCGATGTATTGTGATGTACGCGATGCATCACATCCGCGAAAAGCTCCGCACAACCCAACACCCTGATGCTATCACTCTGTTTGGTCAACGGGATCGAGTCGGTGATGATCAATTCTTCCAAACGCGATTCTTCGACCCGCTCATAGGCTTGACCTGAAAGC
The DNA here is from genome assembly GCA_013214065.1 of Flavobacteriaceae bacterium. GTDB lineage: Bacteria > Bacteroidota > Bacteroidia > Flavobacteriales > Flavobacteriaceae > Flagellimonas_B > Flagellimonas_B algarum. The sequence continues at coordinate 43,374 of JABSPK010000001.1, read as the reverse complement.
AAACCATGCGTGGTGATCGCACGTACGCTCAAGGCGCCACGTTCCATCATCAAGTCAGCCGCTTTGGTCAACGTGCCTGCGGTATCGACCAAATCATCGACCAAAACCACGTTCTTACCCTGTACGTCACCGATCAGCTCCATATGCGAAATGACATTGGCTTTTGCCCGCTGCTTGTAACAGATGACCACATCACACTCCAAGGCCTTCGAGTAGGCATAAGCCCTTTTTGATCCCCCCATATCGGGTGAGGCGATACACAGGTTGTCTAGGCCCAATCCTTTCAAATACGGAAGGAATAGGGTAGAAGCGAACAGGTGATCGACCGGTTTTTCGAAAAAGCCCTGGATCTGATCGGCATGGAGGTCCATGGTGATGATCCGGGTCGCCCCTGCGGCTTCCAACATCTTCGCTACCAACTTGGCGGCGATAGGAACCCTGGGTTTGTCCTTTCGGTCTTGCCGTGCCCAACCAAAGTAAGGCATGACGGCCGTGATATGTCGCGCCGAGGCCCGCTTTGCGGCATCGAGCATCAACAACATCTCCATTAAATTCTCAGAACTTGGATTCGTGGATCCGATGATAAAAATCCGGGCTCCACGGATCGACTCTTCAAAAGAAGGTTGGAACTCCCCATCGCTGTAGCGCGAGAACTTCACCTTGCCCAGATCCGTGCCATAAGCCGCCGCGATTTTTTCGCCCAGTATGGTACTCTGGATACAGGCAAAAATTTTCGGTTCGGGCACTTGGTATGGCATGATGCTGTTTTTCAACGGATCGCTGGGCGACACCTTACTTTTAAAGCGGTGCAAATTTAAAAATTAATCTGGGTTGCTAAAGCATTATTGTGTGAATTTTGGTTTTCGAATTCAAATAATTGTTTAGCTTTGCAGTCCGTTTTGCCTCGGTGGCGGAATTGGTAGACGCGCTGGATTCAAAATCCAGTTCTTTCGGGAGTGTGGGTTCGATTCCCACCCGAGGTACAAAGAAATCCCTGTGAACTCAATGTTTACGGGGATTTTTAGTTTTAAGTGGGCCTTTTTTGTTACCTGTTTTTGTGCTTGTTTAATCTTAAGAAGAGATCGTCAAGCTTTTGGTTTGCTTCTTTCAAATCCTTCTCAAACCTCCGTTTTAACGCGGCCTCCAGTTCGCTTAGGTCTTTAGTTTCATTGTTGCTCATGATGTTCTTTTATGATTTTATCGATTATAGCTTTTTTCTCGGCTTCCGTTCGTTCGATTTTTGCTTCTAAAGCATCGATTACTTCTTGCTTTGGTTGGCCTTTTTCATCCCAAAGCAGATTGGTGAAGTTTTCATCGAAAACCTTATTAAAACTTTCTTTGGCCTCCTCAAGTTCTTGATCGTTTAGTCTTAGAATTTCCTGATACATTGATGTGTCTTTGTTGTTTTCCATGATTAAAAGATACGCACAAGGTTTTCAATTCTAAAACACCTGAAAGCTCCGACTTCCATGTCCCAATATACCTGGGTGCGCAATGATGGCTTTCTGTCGCCTTTAACATTCTGTAAAAATGCCTCCTGTAACGTTCTTTTAGCGAAACGAACCGTGCCGTTGACTTTTTTGTAGGTGAACTTAACAACCTTTTCGGCCATCTTCTTTTTCAGACGGTAGATCTTCCATGCCTTTTTTAAGCACAAGGAGAATTTCTTTTCGGTTTCATAGAACATTATCCATGCTCTTTTCATTACCTCGGATTTGAATTTAGTTTCCATATTTAAGTGTATAATTATTAATACGAGTCAAAAATATGTAAATACTTATATCTCTTCCAAATTTAAAATGTTAAAAAAATAATCGTATACATATATTTAACTAAATATTATAAGTATATGCCTATCTTTGAGATATGGATATTAATGATGTAAAAAAGAAGCTCGGACTGAGTAATGCGGATGTTGCGGAGATGTTCGGGTATAAAGACGCGAATAGTTACTCCAATAGCGCGAGAAAGAAGAATATCGATAACGGGATCGTATCGGTATATACCAAGACCATTGAAAAAATAGAAAAGTGCCTTAAAGGATGAGGGATGAAAAAGTTAAAACGGAGATCTTGACCAAAACCCAATGGTGGTTCATTATAGTTGCAGTCATTTTTGCGTTGGCCGCTCCTTGGATCTTCACTCGAACCTGGTTGTTTTTTGGAGTTTCATTTGAAGAAACGGGACAAATCGGCGACACGATTGGGGGCATTACAGCACCCTTTATTAACCTTATAGCAGCTTATCTCGTATTCAGGTCGTTTAGCGCACAGATTCAAGCCAATAGGATACAACAGCGTAATCACAGAGCGCAAATGGCGAAGCAAGAAGAGCTTCATAACGAGCAGATAAATCTGTTGTCGATCAATGAGTCCAGGAATTTCATTCTAAGCTTGTATGATAAAATAGAAGAAGATTTCAATAACCAAGAGGTAGGGAAAAGCCCTACCGGTTGGGGTGGTTCGCTTTTAAATAATTTGATAACTATAGATAAAAGGGTTCAAAAGGACTCATGGAACATTGCAGACCGAAATTATATCAATGAAAAATCCAAGTTAGCTGTTAAATGCGCTCGTAATGTAAACTTTTCCCTACAAAATTTTCTTTTGTTTCTTAGTAGTGTGAAGAGCATTTTGCTGCAGAATAGTGATTTTACTTTACAGAACACAGCACAATATTGTCTTACCAAAGTAAGAGGTCTTTTTTCGCAAACGAACTATGATGCTATGTTACAATTTGACCTTGAACGATGGAAGGGTGTTTCGGTAATCGATAATTATACCTTTGTTGAACTACAAATAACACCGGAAACATCCAAGGGGGTTGAAATCCTAATAAAGGATATCGAAGATTTGTTGAAATAACCCTTGAATTGTTCGTTCTGGTAGTTTTATGATTCTAGTTCATAGATTGGCTTAGAACTTGTAATCGTAGACTCCACACTTCTTCTTTATTTTCCCTTTTATGGTTTTTGAAGATTGAATCGTTTTCATAATCCCGTCTAAATCTTCTTTTTCAACATGTCCAATTACCATGTCAGGGTCTTTGTCAATTTTGCTATTGATTTCGGATAAATCTATGTTATGGAGTTCGGAACAATCTACGAATGAGTCATGTTCAAGATATTCTCTATCACCCTTTTTGATTTCATACTGACAAGCGATCATTTCTGTACCAAAGTTGATATTGAAATTTATCTCTGAGTTTATGAGGACAGAGGCGAGGTGAATTTCATCTTCATGGAACCCAACGACAATGAATCTTTTTTCTTTAGGAGGGGTCGTAAAATTGACAAAGGCACGTAATACCGTGCCTACTGCTATACCCTTAGGAAGTTTAAGGGATTTTTTTCTCTCATTCGGTAAAAAATCCCCTAACCTCACTTAAAATGATACTCTATATAATTCTTGCTTGGATGAAATGTAATCAAGCATTTCTTGAGTAGCACCACCCGCTTCCGCAATTTTTTTAAAATCCATGTAATGGATAGAAGCGTCCCATGCGGAATCGTGAGATTTGTCGGTCAGTTCACCGAAACTTAGATTTTTATTTTCTTCGAACGATTCATTTATACATTCTATTTCACTCTCTGAAAGCCATTCTAAATCTGCTGTAAATTTTGCGACCGCATTATGGCCTATTACATCGATTAAGGAGGCAGCTTCTTTGAAAGTGTCATGGTTCTCCTTGCCTTCAGCTACTTTAATTATATTAAAACCCCAGGAAGGTACTGGACCATACTCCATTGCTATATAAGAGTCTCCCGTTATTGTTTTGCCGTATTTGACAAGGTGTTTCTGTTCCGCAAAATACAGAATCTTAAAAAGCTTGTGTTTGCCTGTAGTATTGTGTTCAAACTTATTCAGAATGTACAATAGGGCATTAACAATAATTGAAACGTTGTCAGACATATGAGGAATGATTTTGGAATATTTCCATATATACAACACCAAAATCAGTCCAAAATTATGCCAAAAATTACAAACAGCCTAATAATATGGATATAATCCAAATAAAAGGATAAAATCCAAAAAATTTTAAAAGGGATAAGAAACTTCCAAAGCGGAATTTCCAAAACTTGTCGAATTACGCTATTATCACACCCTGTTAAAGAAATGTTAAAGAGAGAATTGTTCTAGTACAAAATCACCCTTCTCTTGTTTAACAAGAAACAGGGCATTTTTAATGGAAAACACTAAAGTATGACCCTTCCATGTTGAACTTTAATATTGAAAAATGAAGAAAGAAAGGAGTAGGGTTTGCACTATTAACCTAACGGAAAAGAACCTAAAAAAGGCTAAAGAGTTACAGGAAAAATACGGCTTTTCAAGATCCACCGCAGTAAATTACATGCTTGCCAACCGCAATATTGATTGATGGATAAGAACGACCTATGGTTTCTAAAACCGATACTAACATTTAAGGAGGCTTGTTCTTATTGCGGTATGTCCACCTCCAAGATGTACAAACATACTTCAGGGAGAGAGATCCCATTTTACAAGCCGGAAGGAAAGAAGATTTACTTTCTGAGGGAAGAGCTGGATAAGTGGTTATTGAGGAACCGCGTACCTACCAATGAGGAGCTGGAGCGAGCAGCGACCAAGACCATTCTATAACAAAAAAAGACCCCAAGAAGCATTCATGGTGCTATTCCTGGGGATAATTTTAAAAACTGCGATAATGATAGTGCAAGATACTGATATTAAGGGGAATAACAAAAAAAGTTCCTTATTATATCACGACTATTTAGTTACCGTCGAAAGACTGGAAAATGAAAAAGCCGGTATGCTCTTCAAAAGGATACTGAACTTCCTGAATGGGAAAGATGTAGAGTCTGAAGATGCCTTGGTGGAACTGGCATTTGCCCCATTGAAACAACAATTTTTAAGGGACAATCAAAAGTATTTGGATAAATGTGAGAAGAACCGCCAAAACGTGAAGCGAAGATGGGATAAAACCAAATCCGATACGAACGCATACGACCGTATACGACCGGTTACGAATCATACCGATACAGATACAGATACAGATACAGATATTAAAAGTGAATACCTAAAGGACATAATGGAAAACAAAATACATGCATCCTGGGGGGCGGGCATCCGGCAAGGGTTCGATCTAAAGGCCGGTAAGGTAAAGGAACTATTATCAAGGTTCGACGGCCACTATATCTCGTCATCTACCGAACATAAAACCGTCGAGGATTACAAACACCACTTCAAGAACTGGCTTTTCAAGGAAAAGCGTAGCGGTAATCTGAAGGTACATCAAAAAAGCAGGGAGGGAATGTTATGAAGAAGAAGGAAGCAATTGAACGTATTATATGGCGGTTCTCGGAGCATCCGGTCATTCGGGTCAACGAAAAGGACAGGGAAGCGGTTAACACCATAATCGACTGCATTAACTCGCATGACGGTGAGGCTTTCAAGAACAACTACTTGTTAGCGAAACTATACATGAAATTCTGGCAGAGTAATATCACCCATTATAATACCGACTCTTTCGACACCAAAGCGACTAGGGCAATACATGAACTTTTGGAAAAACCCATTACTTGGCACATTTCGGAGATGACCACCTTTCTTAACCATACCGAGCTATTGAAGCATGTAGAAGAGAAGGGAAAACTAGAGAAAGCGGATAATACGTTTGATGAAAATGACGTGGAGATGATGATAACCCAGCTCGTGAACGAGTGCTTAAGAAATTACGGGGATGTTTGAGAAGATAGAAATCGCCGGAAATACCCAGCAGATCGATTTCAGGCTTTTTGCTGCCAAATACTTCCTGGATTATAAAAAACCCATAAAGCGGCAACCGGTCGCGCTCAGTATGGGGGAAACTAGTTTTGGACAAGAGCGATACCCTATCCCTTTTGGTAGTTATGGGGATTTCAGTTGTTTAGTCGGGGCAAGTAAATCGATGAAAACGTTTTTGAAGACGGCTTTGGTCGCTTCCTACATAGGCGGAAACTCAAATAACCACTTTGAGGCATTTAGGGGCCACAACACGGAGGGTAAATTCATTTTGGACATAGATACGGAACAATCACCCTATCATGCGCAAAGAGCAGCTAAAAGGGTCTCGCAAATGGTCGGCCATGAATACCCGCTCTACAAACCCTTCGCGCTTAGGGAGGAAAGCCCAAAGAACAGGTTCGATTTCATAGAATGGCTTGTCAACGAAAGCGAGTACAAGAATAATATCGGGTTGCTGACCATCGATGGTGCGGCAGATCTTATGGAGGATGTAAACGACCTGAAAGCATCGAATAAGATAGCCCAGGCTTTTATGCGATGGACTACAACTGCCAATTGCCATTTGATTACAGTGCTACATAGGAATCATGGGACGATGAAACCTATGGGACATCTTGGGAGTGCTATCCTTAAAAAGGCCGAAACGGTCGCTTTCGTGGAAAGGGGCAAAGACGCCAAGGTTACAAGGGTGACACCGGAGTATACGCGAAACTATCCGTTCAGGGAATTTGGGTTCGAACTATCCGATAATTTCTTGCCAGTTCAGGCTTTTAGCGACAATATTTTTTGAAAAACCGATTGATCTATCCTTGTAAATCCGTATTTATCCTTATAAATCACTATAAATCACTATAAATCAATAATATATATGATTTTTCAGTACAAAACACCATTTTCCAGTTATAGATGTAGGGAGTTAAAACAATTATTGATGAAGAAAGTAATTAAAACTGTCTCCTTTACACAGGAGAACGCTAAGGACGCGACACGGGTTGCAAAGGATTACGGCTTATCCTTTGGGGACGCCGTCAATATTATTATGAAGAACAATAGGAAGGGAGAATTATGAAGAACAGATTATTAAAGGTGGTTTTGGCCGCAAGAAGCAAATCGAAACAAAAAGGGGATTACATCCATAGGCTCGAAGACGGTGTGAGAATACTGACCCAAGGGGAAGACTCTAAGATCGGATCCCCGGTCTTCGGTCTTACGGAAGATGATGAGAAAGTCAGAATGCCCAAAGGGGAGTATGAAATGGAAGATGGCAGGGTCATGAAAATTGATAAAACCGGTCATTTCGCAGGATTCTTCACCAAAAAGACCATTGAACAGTACAAGCATTTGGAAATAAGCGCCAAACTTAACGGTATCGTGAGGAAATTGGCCCTTTCCAATGCACGCAAGCGCATATCTGGCGAAAAAGAGCTAAAGTCCATTATGAGGACCAACCAAATAAACATGGCTAAATAATGGGGCAAAGAAAAATAGGATTCAGGGAAGAGGAATATAAAACGGCGATACGGGAACAGGAAGTAGCCAAGAAGGCTTTTGACAAATTGGCCGCGTTGACAAAAACCGCCTTAAACGGTGATCATATCGAGGATTACAAGGTTTATATGGAAGACCCATTCGGTTTTACGGTGGAAAAGTTCTTTGAATTGTTCGGGAATAACGAACCACCGCACTCCAACAAAGAGGTTTTCATGCACTCCAAGATCAGTGTGGACAAAAAGGAATTTGAAAGTACACTAAAGGCATTCGAAAATTCTTCTAGGAAACTACGTGAATTAGCACCGACGGTAAAAGTGGAAGGTGTCGATTTCAATGTAAAAGAGGAAGTATTCAATATCTATTTGAATCCGACAAAGAAAGAGCTTTATGAAAGCCTTGAGAAGTTCGTATTATCCGCCAAGGTTCTACACGAGAAGCACAATGCGTCCGGTTTCGTCAACCTGGTAAGATACCATACGGATATACAACTAGGCGATGGCTTTGTGAAGATCAACCCTTATAGTTTTCAGTAATGAAGTATATCAATAGGGCCACTTTCGAGGTTTTCGATTATTCAAGATTGAACGATGAGCAATTGGCAAGGCAATTCAGAATCGAAAATAACAAATTGAACATGTATGAAATGGAAACCATAGGCAGCTCGGACTTTAAAATGCTGATGGATATTTTCATGAACCTCATGTTCATAAACAAGGAGTACACCAGGCGATTGGGAATCCCCACCAACGGACTCCACAGTTCGAACAGGACACCACAATTTTCTTGGGATGGGAAATAGATGAGACAATACGATAATCAATACATATTTGGTTTAAGGTGAAGTAAAGACCACTCAAGAACTGAGAAGACAAAAGTTAGCTGATTCTTCTTTCTGATCCCCAATCCCCTGATCTTGTTTCGAAAAAGCCATGTCGTGATAGGTGAGGGGGATAAAGAAAATGATAAAAGTGTAACGCGGCCGCCCGTTTTTAACGTAGGATTTTTGACGCTAGAGTAACGAAAAGTAACATTTATGGCATTTACAAGTGAGACCGCAGCAATTGCGGGAAGGAAGTCGAGTAGGAAAGGTATTGCCAATGAAAAGACCAAGGCACTTAAAGAGAAGGTCGATCTTTTGTTAGAGAGTAATTGGAATCAGTTGATTAAGGATTTGAACGAACTTGAACCAAAGGAAAGGGTAAGTATCATAGTCAAGCTAATGGAGTTCGGATTACCCAAGCTTTCTCGATCTCATGTAGAACAGGATGTTAGGGAGGTCACTATAAAGATGGATGAGTGGGGCAAGTAATAAACATCGAACTACCTAGCCTCACTCCTTACCAGGAAAAGATAATATATTCAAAGGCCAGGTTCACCATTACCGAGGCTTCCACAAAGTCCGGAAAGACTTTCAGCCATTTAGTATGGTTGTTCTTAAAGGCCCATGAACTACAAGATGCTGCCGGAAAGAAATACTATTGGGTCGCGCCGGTCTACAGTCAATGTGAGATAGCTTTCGATAGGCTAAGAAACAGATTAGCCCCTCTTCATGCTTACACGTTCAACAAGACCGGAATGAGAATAATATGCCCTAACATGGCCGAGATACATTTTAGGTCGGCCGATAGGGAAGATAACCTCTATGGGGACGATGTATATGCCGCTGTTTTCGATGAAGCCCCACGAGCAACGGAAAACGCCTGGGTCGCTTTGCGTTCGACCTTGACCAAGACCGAGGCTCCATGTAAACTGATCGGGAACTTCGGGGGTGTATCCAATTGGGTTCATAAGCTTAAGGAGAAAGCCGAGAACGATCCAAACTATGAATACTTCAGGATAACCTGTTGGGATGCGGTAAAAGCGGGGATACTGTCCGAGAAAGAAGTGTTGCAAGCCAAGAAGGATTTAACACCAAAGCAGTTCAAAGCACTTTACGAAGCGGAACCATCGGAGGACGAGGGAATGCTTATATCATATTCGGCCGTTCATAAGATGTTCAAACAGGATCTTGCTGAAACCGGAACTAAATATATCACTGCCGATATAGCCAGAATGGGAAAGGACAAAACGGTGATCATGGTTTGGGATGGGTATAAAGTCGTTTCGGTAACCACTATGGATAAGAGTACGATCCATTCGGTGGTCGAAAAGATTCAGAGAACGGCTAGATTGTACAATATCGAGAAGCGTTGCATAATCGTTGATGAGGATGGCGTAGGGGGCGGTGTAAAGGACTATGTCGGATGTAGGGGGTTCAGGAACGGGAGCAGGGCATTTAAGATCAAAGGAAAGTCGGAGAACTTCGCTAACTTGAAGACCCAATGTTATTGGAAGCTTGCCGAGTATATCAATGAGGACAGGATATCGATTGAATGCTCCCCTGAAATCGAAAGGGCTTTAACCGAAGAGTTGGAGTGGGTCAGACTGCCAAAGGAGATAGATACCTCCAAGATCACCATTATGTCCAAAGATCAGGTAAAGAAAGGTTTGGGGAGATCCCCGGATTACTCCGATGCGTTGATGCTCAGAATGCACTTCCAACTCAGGCCGAACTATGGCCAATATGACATCCGATAAAGGGCTAAAAAGGATAGTCTTGGTAACACGGAAGTAACAAATTATTTCAACTAATTGATATTCAGCATATTGATTTTCCTAATATAGGAATCGAACCCTTATTTCTTGCCTCGGATCTATTCTTTTGTTATCTTAATATCCAGTAAGATTTCGGGGGTAGGGATACCGGTCTTACAGATACTAGCAAGACACTTCGTTGAAACATAGCAAAAGTACTTTGCGTTCCTCCCTACCATTAGGAGCCACGATAAAAGACTTCTGCAAAATTTGTAATTGTTTAATCAGTCACTATGAGCGCAATGGAAATTATTGCGCTGCTCTCGGCGATCATAGTACTGTTGACTTTGATTATGAACTTTGTAAAGTCGGTGGTAAAATTCGGGACAGCGTTAATTGAATTTATTAGAAATTGGAAGAAGGGGTTCTAAGGGAAATAATTCCTAGACATCCATATTGGTTAGAGGTTATTCGGTAGCTCGATTTCAATGTTTCTTTAAGTAAAGAATTGATTGATTACGACTAGCAAAATGAAGAAAAAAATTGTCGCTCCTAACCAGACAAAGAAATTATATAGAAAAGCTCTAAGCCACTTAATTGCTCTTAAAGTTAGCTTGTGGTCTTTATTTTTTGATTGTTTGGGTTTAGAGTATTTGTTGTCCGAATATGAGTAAATTCCCCAAAGAATCAATAACACTATAGGCCAAAATAAAATGACTATTCCAAAGTAAAACAAGGGACGAAAAATGAATATAAGGAATGCATGCGCAACTTTGTTAAAAGTGCTTTCGACTTTTCCTCGAAATGTAGAGCGTTTTGTCTGTAGACCCCTTGATTTGTTTTTTAAGCTGAATCTACTCTTTCTGCGAAAGATTTCAATAAACAAGAGTTTTTTTGAAGTAAAATCCCTTACGAAAGTCGCCCTTACAATGCTTCCAAATATTATCGTCCCCAAAAATATGTAGTCATAGAGCCAAATTGGAACTTCGAACCACACCCAGCCCAATAAGAACTTATATACAGGATGTACAATCCCTCGTATAAATTCAATACCTTCTAAAACAAAACCTTTCCATTGAATCCATCCTTGGGAAAAAGTTGCTACTCCGTAAACAGAAGAAATTCTTTGGAAGGCTCTCCAAAGAAAGTCCAATGGATTAAAAGGTTTCTTCTCTTTCATCTGTTTTCCATAAACGATTCTCCGACGCGTTATTAAAAATAAATCATAATAAGTTAAAATTGCCTTCGGAGCTATACTCTATATTGGGAGGGTTGTGTGATATTTCTATTGGATTTAAGGTCCTCATAGGTCCATCAAAATCAATGGGAAACTTAACTATCGACTCTCCGTTGCCCATATCCTTGACATGGAATTTAGGATCTTTTTTGAAGTTGCCTGGATATACTGTTACTATGAAATGGTCATTGGCGAGAAAAAGGGTGTATCCAATTTCAGTATCCAAAAGAGAATTGTAATCAGACAAATGTTTTTCCTTCCACTCTGTATATGTTAAGGCGGCAAACCTAGAATAATACACGCTAAGACCAGAATGGGGCGAGGCCACGATGACACCCTGGTCTCTATTGAATACGTCTATAATTGAATGGGTGGTATTATACATATTTTCGGCTGAATACACACATGTTGTAAAGTCTGGAGCCCATGAAATTCCATCCGAATCAATTAGTGCACCATTAAAAAAACCGCCTACACCTTCATCATAAGTTTGATTTTTTAAGGAAATACATCTGAATAAGCCAAGCATAGAAACTAAACAATATGTTTTGTCTTTGTTTGCATCTCTGAGAGCTTTATTCATTCCATAGCCCAAATAATGAAAATCGTTATCCCAACCTCCACTACCATTAATGACCAATTGATCCTCTTTTTGGGAAAAATGAATCCCACTGTAGTTTTTGTGCATTAATGTTGGCGTCTCATTCTCAATGAATCCGAAAATAAATTCGTTTTCTGATTTCGCTGCACTTAAGTGACTATGAATAATTGAAGATGCTGGTTCGTCCTGAAAAGCTACAAGGGTAATTTTGATGTCTTCAAGTACTCTTAAGCCTTCATTCCATTTCCCTGAAGTTGCTGCAATTACCCTATCGCCAAGATTAAATACTTTACAACTTGATTCTTGATTAAACCCTCCGGAAACATTAATTTCTCCCGCAGAGGACTTAACGGTTGGATCAGGTTCAATCTCTGAGATGGAAAGAACGCTGTCAGCAAGAATACTAACTGAATCTTCATAAATATATCCTGCAATTAAAGTCAATTCAAATCTCGCTTTTTAAAAGAATCTCAGGTAATCTGTCAATAGCTTCGTCTTGTAGCCTTTGTACGTGATTTAAATACTTTAACGTACTCTTGGTGCTTCTATGCCCCATTGCGTCCGCTACGGTCTTTAAATTGGCCCCGTTCATAAGCAAAAGACAGGCGAATGTATGACGGCCACAATAAAACGTCAACTTCTTATCCAGTCCCGCCCGTTGGCTCCACAATTTAATATTTTTATTGACCGCATTGGTGGATATGATGCCAAGATCGAAAAGAAACTCATCTTTGTCCTTTCTTTCCCCTATCAGCTCAAGTGCGGTAGTACTCAACCTATTGTTTACCGCTTCCCCGGTCTTTTTCCTGGTGGTGACCAAACGTCCCTTAATGATATTCGACCATGTGAGTTCACGTATTTCGGCAAGCCCTAAGGAAGTGAAGCAAGAGAATAGAAAGGCTTTCTTCACCTCTTCATTTCCGCAGGTCGTATTTGCTAATAATTGTAGTTCATCTGCATCCAATACTTGTTTCTTAAGGGTATCGTTTTTACTTGGGTTCTCGAACCGGATGTCAATAGTGGGCATCTCCTTGAGTATACCCCTCATCTTAGCATCTTTCAATACCTTCTTGAACCTAGAGTAATAGTTGTGTGAGGTCTCACCTGTCAGTCCCGCATCATAGGTCAAGTGCTTAACATAATCCTGCATCATGATAGGGGTTATGTCAACTACCCTCAGGGAGCTGTCTTTGGCAAATTCTTGGAACTTCCTTATCGCACCGGCTACGATCCTCACATCCTTCTTTCGATACTTTCTTAGGAAGCTTTCGGCAAAGTCATTGAAGTTTACCTTTTTCAGGTGCTCAGGTATACCCCCGTGTTCACCCTTCAGGAATTGCATTTCCCTTTGGCTTCTGATAACCTTGGCTAGCTCCTCCTTTTCTTTCTTTTTGGGGTCTCTCTTGGTGATTATGATATTCAATGACTCCTTCCATCTTTTCCTACCTTGTCTTATGTCCAAATAGAGACTTGTAGAACCACTGGACAGTGTTCTTTTGTATAATGATACCGACATGAACGTGTTACTTATTTGTTACTGAAGATAGGACGGAATAGGAAAACAAAAGAAATTATCCCATGAAAGATCTCAACATAAACACCTGAAATACAAGGGTTTATTTTCCTATTCTTTCCTTTCTTTACTTTAATGATATTCCCACCCGAGGTACAAAAGCCCTTGATTTTCAAGGGCTTTTTTTATTTCGTTACGCCAAAATGGGCGGTCTTGTTTTCATATTGCTTACAACTTCCATTGCCTTTCCAAATGCACCTTCCGTAAAATCAGGAAGAAGGGAATCCACCAAATCAAATCGTTGGTGATCAAGGTATAAGCGAATGCCAAGGGGACCGTTTCATTGAGGTAGTTGAAGAGGAATCCGAGCGGGCCGAAAAGCTTACCCAAAAATCCGACCGCAACGATAGGCCAATGTTTCATGGGGTCGAAAGAGGCCCACCAATACCCTAGTCCATACACACCGATGACCATGCCCATCCCTTGCCAGACCATTGGGTGGTTCAAGGGTTGCATCCCCACCAATTCAAAGAAATGATTTGGAAAGAGGACGGCCCATAGGCCCCAGAGCACATTGTACAAAGCGGCCAGTTTCAGTGTCCACTTCATGCGGTTTCGATTTTTTCCCAGACGTAGTCGGATCCTAGACGAAAACTACCCAAATGTTCGAACGTACATTCATGCGGGGCCAAAATGGAAAGGAAGGCTTCGGCCTTTGTGTTTTTGTACAGATGGTAGGTGTGGCCGACCAAAGGTTGAAAACTGAACTTGGCCGCGTAGACCAATTCGTTGTATTCGAAGCGCTCTTGAAGGGCTTGATACTGTTTTCTGATTTCATCGTATTCGGCGGCCATCGCGGCATTGACCATCCCAATGCCTTTGTTTTTCCATGGGGCTAGATTGACCTTTTCAATGACCGGTGCCCCGAGGTCGGTGGCGTAGGGTTTCAGAAAGGCGTCGTAGCGTTGCTTTTCCTCATTGTACACGACCTGATCGGGTTTCTTCTTTTCCATTGGCTTCGCTATTGACCGCAATCTAAAGCAGTTTTTTGGTGATTTTACCGCTTAGGGGGGATGTGGTACTATAAAAATAGTCGATCAATTTTCCTTCTGGCGAAACCAGGTATTTTTGAAAGTTCCAACGCACCTTGCTATTCGCCTTTTGGTTCCATTTTTTTTGGGTGAGCCAAGCATATAAGGGATGCTGTTCGCTACCCTTCACCTTGATCTTTTTGGATAATGGAAAGCTGACCCCATAGTTCAAGCTGCAAAACGATCGAATCGCTTCCGAATTTCCAGGTTCTTGACCGCCGAATTGGTTGCAGGGCAACCCGATGACGACGAGTTGGTCGGCATATTGCTGTGATAGGGCTTCCAGGTCACGATATTGACTGGTGAACCCGCATTTTGATGCCACATTGACGAAAAGGAGGTATTTGCCTTTGAACTTGGAAAGGTCGATCGCCGTACCATCTAAGCCGATCAGTTCAATGTCATAGAGGGAAAGACCGTTCGTTGCGTTGATTGAACGGTCTTTCTTTTCTGCATGCATTTTACCTTTCGATTGCAATAATCCCAAGGGGTATCGTCTTAGTTATTAATGTGATTGTAGAGCTCTTGTACTTTCTCGGTGTCGTTGAATTGACCGCCATAGAATGAAGTCACCGTTGCCGATGTGTCGTCTTTGATGCCCCGTGAAGAAACACAAAGGTGCTTGGCATCGATGATGACGGCCACGTCGTCGGTTCCTAAAATGCTTTGCAGCTCACGACCGATTTGATTGGTCAGTCGCTCTTGCACCTGGGGTCGCTTGGCAAAATATTGTACGATACGGTTCAGTTTCGAAAGTCCGATGACCTTGCCCGAAGAGATATAGGCCACGTGGGCCTTACCGATGATGGGTACGAAATGGTGCTCACAATTCGAATAAAAGGTAATGTTCTTTTCGACCAGCATCTGGTTGTACTGGTATTCGTTGTCGAAGAGGGCGATTTTCGGTTTGTTATCCGGGTTCAATCCCGAATAGATCTCATCGATATACATTTTGGCTACCCGTTTCGGGGTACCGCGTAACGAGTCGTTGGTGAGGTCAAGCCCCATAACGTCCATGATTTGGGCGAAAAGCTTTTCAATGGCCGCTTTCTTTTCAGTGTCCGAAAGTGCGAACGCGTCAGGCTTTAAGGGGGTTTCGATTCCAGTATACCAATGATCGTCCCCAATCTCCTCATGGGTCAGATTTTGCAAAAGGTGTTGCGGGTCAACGACTTGGTCAACTAGGGGTTCTTGATTGCGCATATTGCTGGGTTTTTGTGGAAACAACTTCTAGCTTAAAAGGTCTTCCACGAGTTTATATTCAGTAAAGCTACTATTTAGTTTAACAATATTAGTTAAAGTTTAAACAAAATTTGAATATCATTTTGCTTTTGGAAATAGTGAAGGATATCCTCTATAGGGCATCTGCCTCTGGTATTGGTCGTAAAGTACGTAAAACCTTTCTGAATTCGGCCATTCGAGGCTTTTACTCGGTGTGGCTATATTGCTTGTTTTCCGTGATTTAGGACCCATTCCACTAGTGTTAATGCAAAAAGCATGCCCCAAATCACGGTACGCCACCAGTTTTGGTTTACGAGCTTTTTTAAGAGTGCGATGTCGGCATGCCCCCGGGTAATTTTTTGGTGTATGGGAACGAAGACCAAAGCGGTCAACAAGAAGAGCACTGCGATCCCGACCAGGCTCCCCACCGTGTATATCGAAATTTTTTGCATGACCAACATGATGGAAAGGGCCAATTGGGCGGTCATCAAGGGGAATACGACCTTGAAAATACGTTTGGTGTAAACGGTGTGCCATCTTTGCAGGTCGGTAGGCTTATAAAAGAGGAAGCTTGGGTAAATCATGCCTTGTACCATGACGATCAAGATCACCAAACCAAAATCCACGATTCCTTTTATTTCAAGCAATTCCATAGGTGCTAGTTTAAAAAACAAGGGTTTGGATGCTTGCCAACGTCCCTTTCATTTGCCACAAAGATAGGGCTATGTTACTAACGCAACCTTCCATCCATTTTCGTATCTTTGTTTAGAGATAATAAATTAAAATTAAACAGAATGGAATTGTTGTTGAAAGCCGAGGAATTTGAGAAAAGACCGATGAGCCATATGTCGACCAGTGATCGCGTCAAAGCCAGTAGGGAAGCCAAGGAATTGGTATTGGCCATCAACGAGATTTATAAGAAAAGCAGGGATTCCAAGTTGATGGATGCCATGAAGCGCATTACCACGAAAAAGCGCAAAATCGAAAAACGCTTGAAAGGGCCCCCTTTGATTTAAACCGGTTATGGAACGTCAATCGGGAACAAGGCAACGATTCTTGGCCCTTGGGGAAAAATTGCTTTGAACCAAATTTGTTGTACTGGCTTGGGGTTAAAGCCGTTTCCGTTGATGTTCCTTTTAATCCTCAGTTGCGAAGGCTGAAAGACCAAAAAACCTAGGGCCTATCCTGGTTCGGCCTCCGATCCACTCTCGATCTTCAGCAAGCCCCTGAAGGCATCATCGACTGTATTGCCTTCGTACAATACCTTGTACACCTCTTCCGAAATCGGCATATGAACGTCGTAGTCCTTGGCCAACTCCATGACCACTTTCGCCGTCTTTACCCCTTCGGCGACTTCTGACATTTCTTCTATGATCTCTTCGAGTTTTTTGCCTTGGCCGAGCTGAAAACCGACATGCCGGTTTCTACTTTTCGTACTGCTACAGGTCGCCACCAGATCGCCCATACCCGCCAAACCGGCAAAAGTACGGCGTTTGCCACCCATGGCGGTGCCCAAGCGCGTCAATTCGGACAAGCCCCTGGTGATCAGAGCGGCGCGGGTATTGTCTCCTGCATTGGCACCATCCCCCATGCCTGTGGCGATGGCCATGATGTTTTTTAAAGCCCCACCCAGTTCACAGCCAATGACATCGTTATTGGTGTAGACCCTGAATAGTCCCGAATTGAATACGCCTTGCAGTCGTTTTGCGATGACCTCATCGACCATGGCGATTACGGCCGCGGCCGCCTGACCGTTGTGGATTTCTTTGGCCAGATTCGGCCCGGTCAAAACCCCGGTCGGATGTCCCGGAAGCGTTTCTTCAATGATTTCGGTCATGCGTTTCTTCGTACCCATTTCCAGGCCTTTTGACAGGCTGACTATAGGAATCCAGGGTCGAATATGGGGTTTGGCGATTTCCAAGACCTTCCTGAAATTTTGGGAAGGGATGCCCATGACGAGCAAGTCGGCATTTTTTACGGTATCGGCAATGGAATGCGAGGCCTTCAAGTTGCGGTTCAAGAGCGCTCCGGGCAGGTACTTTGAGTTGGTCCGATGGTCGTTGATCTCCTTGACGGTCGTTTCGTTTCGGGCCCAAAGTATGGTATTGGCGTTGCGCGCCGTGAGGGAGGCTACGGTGGTTCCCCAAGAACCACCACCCAATAAACCTACGTTTAATGACATGGTCGTGTATTTTGGTCAGGGCCGCTCTAAATGAATTGCCCCGATCAGTTATTCAGTTCGGCGACGAACAGGTTTCTAACCTCTTCGACGTGCTGGTCGATGTGCTTCTTTTTCCAGAGTCCGGTGTCGACCGGGTCGAGTACGACGACTTCGATATGGGTCGGGCGCAACATGACCGTTCCTTTTTTTACCGCTTGGTAGGCATTTTTGATTACGATGGGGATGATGGGCACCCCGGCTTGCATGGCCAGATGGAACGCCCCTTTTTTGAACGGGCCCAATTGGGCGGTGCCGCTTCGGGTCCCCTCTGGGGCAATGGCGACCGAAATGCCGTCTTTCAGTGCTTCTACGGCCGGTTTCATGGCCTCTATGGCCTTGGCCTTGTTGCTGCGGTCGATATAAATGGCGCCCAAGGCCTTAAAGATCGGACCGATGGGGGTCTTCTCCAGTTCTTTCTTGGCAATGCCGGTGAAATCATTGCGCAACAGCTTGATGATGATAAAGAAATCGGCCGCACTTTGATGGTTAAAGCAGAATACCGCTGGTCTGAAATCGGTCAGGTTGTGTTTGCCCTTCACGGAAATTTGTAATCCCGCCGCACGGGTGGCCAGGTCACCGATACTTTTAAAGGTCGTATTGGCGGCTTCGCGCTGTGATAGTGTCATCAGTCCTTTTACGGCCCCCCTGAAAGCGGAAGGATAGATGCTCGCAATGGCCAAACTGGTTCGGAGACCGTTGACCACTGGTTTCTGCCGTGGTTCCTCGAACCGAAGTATGGGCCAATCGTTTTCAAAAGCGACTTGTGACAAGGCGTTATCCGGATTGGTGGCCACGGGGTTCCCGACGATCTTGAATAGCGGGTAGTCGTCGAAACTGTCCGAATAGAAATAGCTCTTCGTCAAATCGATGTCGTTCTTTTTGGCAAAGGTCCGTGCCGCACGGGCCTTTCCTTCCCCCCAACACATCTCGGAAATGCGTCCGGTGAATTTCCCATTTTGGACTTCCAAACGGGTACTGTATACCTCTTCAATACCCAATTCCTTGGCTATCGGCATGATTTGGTAGGAGGTGGCTGCCGAGATGATGACGATACGGTGGCCTTTTTCAGCATGTTTTTTGATCAGTTCACGGGCTTCTGGGTAAATGGTCGGCATCAAATACTCTTCGAATACCTCTTGCCCCAAATCCACGAAGATTTTTTCAGGAATCCCTTTAACACCCATGGCCGCTAATTTGGTCAGCACTTCGAAATCACGGTTGCCGAACGAAAAGACCAGGGCCGTCATGAATTGGGTCAGGTACTCCTTAGCGGTGGTCTCCCCACTGAAAAGCCGGGTACGCATAAAGCGCTTGGCTGAAAAGTCATTGATCAAGGTGCGATCGAGATCGAAATATGCTGTGATATGCGGCCCTTCTTCCTCTTGGGCCGATTTACGGTTTGCTTTTGGATCCTTGGCTTCGGGCACCAATAGGTTTTTCGCAGCGATCGACTCCAAACTCCTGGCTGTAGGGGCCACCTCGATTTCCTTGAGGTAGGCCAACCTTGCGGTAAGGTCATCCAATTGCTGCATCCATTCCTGCAAGCCTTTGCTGTTGGTTTTTTGTTGCCCGATACCCAGGCCGGCATTCTCCGCAAAGCGATAGGCGTTGCTCAAGAACGGACGGGAAACGCTATCAAGCCGTGTGATGCGACTTTGCCAATGCAATTCCTTTCCTTTGAACATACAGAGTTCCAAGAATTCATCTTTGTTGAACGCATCGTCTTCATCCCAAGCGTTCAAGGTATGGCAGACCACCTTGTCGGCCTCCAGGTAAGAGAGCAACAAAGCCCTTGAGATGAACAGGTTCTGTTTTTTGAGGATGTCGGTGACATCCTTTTTGGGATCTCCTAGGATCTCCCGCCAGTTCTTGTCGAAGCGATGTAGTTCTTCTTCGATCTCTGCACTGAACTTCGCCTTATTGGTATAAAAGAATTCAAACTTAAAGAGGTTCCGTAGGGCCATGATCTCTTCCCAAAAATGCACGATGCGGTTTGGAGAAGTGTCGTCCTTGATTTTTACCAAGGCCATCTCGACAAAGGCCGAGAGGTATAAATGGCCGGCTACCATATTGGCGTAGTAAGTGGCTGGAAGGTATTCGGACGAAACGATGCTGTATTGCGCCTTTTGGCCCGCCCTGCTTTTCTGGATGATATTGGCCCCTTGCAGCAAGTTCAACCCCTTTTGTACACTGACAGCGATCGGATTGCCGCGGTCCATCAAGGCGTCTTGTTGTTTCTTGCCGATATATTCCATCAACTTTTTGACCTTGAACTCGATTTCCTTTTTGGTCTGGGCAAAATCGTTCAGCAGTACGTTGCAAATCAGGGAGACGGTCGAAACCGGGGTGATCCTTGACATTTGATTGATCAGGTCGAAGGCGAAGAACGGAAGTGAATTTCTGTTCTTGTAGGTGTCTTCTTCAAGTTCGGGAACGACTACATTATGGGTCTCGTCGATTTCGACCGGGTCTCCGAACCGAATGGCCGCGCGCCCATAATCACTTCCGAGACTGCGGATGTATTTGACCCCTTCGGCCAGGTTTTCCGATTTCTTTTTGGCTCCTTTGGCCTGTTCGGTCATTTCCTTCACATCGGGAATGAGGTCGTACACGATGGAAACCGGTACGTATTTGATGTCGCGCGCACTCTCTTTTTCGGCATCCATGATGTATTTCAGGATGCCCATTTGCGGATGCAGGATCTTACCGGTACGCGAGCGGGTGCCTTCGATATTCCAAGTCAAGTGTTCCCCTTTGTCGATGATCGTGGCGATGCAGTGTCTAAGGGCGACCTTGTAGACCGGATTGTCCTTAAAACTTCTTCGGATGAAGATAAGGCCGGCGTTCTTGCCCAGTTGTTTCAATCCGGGGAATGCCAGATTGATGCCCCCGAAGGAATAGGGCACGGGCATGCCATAGCGGGCCAAGGTCGAAATGAGCACTAGGGTATCCAAATAGGTCTTATGGGTCATGATGAAGGCCACGGAATGCCGCCGCATCAATTTCATCAACTTTTTGATGCCCCTAGGGTCGACGTCTATCTTTTCGCTATACGCCCGGGACAGGATGTAGTCGAAACCCCTGACCGAGGCCATTTTGGCCACGGGATGCTGTTCGGCATAGAGCTCCTTAATGTATTCGGCCGCTTCTTTTTGGACTTCGGACAAATCCAGATCATGCGCTTTAGCGGTCTGCTTTAGCGCTTCCTGAAATTTTTCATTGTTGATGAGTTCTTCCATGGTGCCGGGCGATTCCTAATTTAAGAAAAACAAACTTCTTTTTTTCTTGTTCCAATAAAAAGGGTAGAGGATCCGCTCGATGTTCGAGGTATTGTCCTTAATGGTCTTGCCCTTGATGTTCGCGTTCAAGGCGTTGGCGGTAATCAGAATGACACTGACGTTGGCCCCTAGTCCGGAATGACTCCCGTAGACTTCGATATTCTTGATGTCATCGCGGTAGCTTTCGGCCTCCATGCAATGTTTCCAAGGCAGCAGACCATCCGTTTTCGTATAAATGCAGGTAATCGGTACGTTCGGAATGGGTTCGAGCTCTTCGATGAAGCGTTTGTTGCGTTCCTTGAGTGACTTGCCCCTAAAGAATTCCAGAATACCGTTAACGGGGGTCTTCATATCCATCACCCCCCATACCGGTGAACCGATCGTAATAATCTGTTCAACTTGTTTCGGATGGCGGTTCGCCATGATCTTGGCAAAGATGCCGCCTCCGCTCCAACCGACGATGCTGACCTTCTCCCCATGGATGCGATAGATGTCATCCAATTTTTCCTCCAATCTCGGAATGTAATGCGATTTTACCAAGTTGAACCCCTGTTCCCATTTGTACGTCTTGTAGCCTAAAGAGGCCAGATAGCGACGCACGAAGGAGGTCGAATAGTCGTCACCCAAATAAGGTGGGATCAATAAGACCGGCCGACCTTCACCTTTGATCCGTTTAGGAATGAAAGGGTAAATGGCATAGATCGAGGTCCATTCGACCAGGGATCGTCCTTCCAAAAGCATGTTGAATAGCGGCGGCTGTGGTATTTTTTGGTTGATCGCGGCGATTTCGTTCTTAAACTTTTCGAGGTAGGTGGCTATACTTTCATCGGCGGTGGCATCCCCATTTTGAGCGTAGGCCCCTGCAATGGACCCGAACAGGGTGATGAGTGTGAAATACTCGCGGCTCGGACCTAGTTCATCACAAAGTCGAATGCAGGCTTCCAATTGCCCATCCATGGCTTCGGGGTCGACCTCGACCGTATCGATCAAAGGTCGGATCGCCTTATATTCAGGATGGGGTTCCAATTTCTTGACCAGGACTTTTTTGATGTTCGTTTTCGTCAGGCCCTTTCGTTTTCCGATGGAAGCCATGAGGTTGATAAAGGCCTGGTATAAATTCGCTTTCTCTTTCATGATATCATGGAATATGGGCATGCAACCAGGTCACGATGTCTTCTTCGACTATAGCGCTATTGGTTTCGTTCAGCATCTCATGCCGTCCTCCTTCGTATAGGTTGAAGGTAAGATCGGTATTGCCGTTCCTCTTATAATTTTCAGCCACTTTGGTCACCCCTTTTCCCATTTCGCCAACGGGATCTTCATCCCCCGAAAAAATCAGGATGGGCAGGGTGTCAGGAGTATCGGCGAAAGCAGCGGTCTTGTTCAGCTCTTTGGAGTTGGTCAGGATGTCGGCCAAAATACCGATGGAGAAGTTTTCGATGCGATACGGGTCGGCCTCAAAGGTATCGACGGCCTTTTCATCGCTGCTGATCCAGTCCAACTTGGTTCTATTGGGTTTGAATTTCTTATTGAATTCATCGAAGAAAAAGGCCCGTAAGGTCTCATTGCTTCGTTCACGCCCCCTGAACATACTGACGAGTTTGGTACTGGCCAAACCGAAGTGGCCCAGCCCTTTGATGAAATTCGCCGTACCCGAAAGGATCAGGGCGTCGATACCATCGCCGTAGCGGAGCACGTATTTGCGGCTCAATAACGAACCCATGCTATGTCCAAAAAGGACATACGGACCTTCAGGATGTTCGCTGCGCATCAATTGGGTCAATTGGTGCATGTCTTCGACCACATCCTCGAAATAATCGTTGCCCTTATAATAGCCATAGAGTCGGTTGATCTCTGCCGTTCTTCCGTGGGCCCTATGGTCATTCGCATATACCGTAAAGCCCTCGCGTTGCAAGCGTTGGGCGATGCTGTCATAGCGGGCGGCATGTTCGCCGATACCGTGGGCGATCTGTATGATCCCACGTTGTTTTCCCGTAGCCTGGTGTTCCCATTTGTAGTAACAGATGGGTTCGCCGTCTTTTGCGGTCAAGGTATGGGTCTTATACTGTGTTTTTGAGCTCATTCGGGCGTTTTCAATGGCTAGGCCTAAGCGATTATCGGTCCAAAAAAGTTTTGACCAATTGGCTGATTTTGCGTTTGTTCGCTACCGTACCGGTCAATTTTAGGCGCTGTTGGATCTTCAATTCGTCGAAGAGCAGCTTTTTCTTGTAAAGGGCGTAGAGGTTTTCATCCTCGATTTCCAAAACGGTTTTCGGTTCCAGAACGGTCGCCTTTTTGACCGAAGGGGTTGCTTTGGTCAGATCGATTTCCCAAGATTCGCTGCTCGAGCCCATATCCACATTGATGTGGAACACCCCTTTGTATTTTTTCGCTAGTTCCGGATGTTTCTTCAGATAGCGTTTCAAGGCATTGAAGAACACGGTGCTTTCGCTTTTTTGCTTGACCTCGGGCTTTTCGGTCCCTTTCTTTTTGTGGGCGTTCAAGATCAATGCTTCCAATTCGTTGGCCGATTCCCTGATATACCTTGAGAACAAATACGCATCGGGCATGGTCCGCGCATCCGAAGTCGTCGTGATGCTGATCAAACCATTGTAGCTGAACGCCGCAATGATCAATCCGAAACCGTCGACTACCGGGGTGAGCCCGAAAATGGAGACCACCTTATGCCCATTGAGGTAAAGCAATTTCGAGGGTCCGGGCACGTTGGTGATGGTCACATTGAAAGGGGGACGGTGCAGGTCTTTGATGTTGTACTTGCTGTACAGCCCCGCCGCTAGATTGGCCAACCCGAAGGGTACGGCGTTTGCCATCTTCGAAAGGGTCTTGGCCCCCATGGTCTTGTGGCGTGCCTTGCCCAACATGGTCTGCTCTTGAATGTATTCAAGGCGTTCCAAAGGGTCTTCGATATGCGTCGCCAATTGGATCATCATATTGGCGATCTGGTTGTTGTGTGTTTTGTCGTCTTTGGCGCGAATCGATATGGGTACGTTGGCTACCAAGGGTTGCAAGGGCAGCTTTTCCTTCTCTTTCAAATACCGTCGGATCGCCCCGGCACAAATGGCCAGGATGAGGTCATTGATACTGACCCCCATTCGTTTTCTAAGCCCGTTCACGCGGTCGAAAGAAAGGATGGCCGTGCCCCAAGTCCTTTTCGGCGAAACGTTGCCGTTGAATATGGTAATCGGTACGGGGTATCGGGCCGTAGCGAATTCTTTCTGGATGCTCAGGGTTTTCGAAGCCCGGGTGCGTAGGAACGCCATGGCGGTCTCGGCCAGGGTTTTGGGTAGCTTAAAGGGGTTCTTTAAAAAGCCATAGCCGCTTTTGATCAGCAAACTAAGGTCATCGGGTAGCGGGTCGGGTTCGAATTTCTTGATCTTCGATTTGTCGATGGGCTTTACCTTACTATCCGTATCGAACAAAATACCCATTAGTCCGACCCCTGAATTGCCATCGATCATCACGTGGTGCACCTTGCTCACAATGGCCACGGATCCTTTCGGGATTTGGGGGATCTCGTCAATGCCCTCGATGAAGTGGATCGACCAAAGCGGTCTGCGCAGGTCCAAAGGGGCGCTGAAGATCCGGGAGGTGGTGCGACGTAACGATTCCCAGTTCGACGGATCGGCCAGTTTCATCCGGTGGAGGTGCAGGTCCAATTCGAAGTTCGGATCATCGACCCAGTATGGATAGTCCAGATCCATGGGTACGTGTAACAACCGCTGCCTGAACTTGGGCATCATATGCAGTTTGGAAGCGACGATGTTCTTGAAATCCTTGAATTCCAAAGAACCTTCGACAATGACCAAGGTGGCGATATGCATCGGACTGGTGGGCGATTCCGCGTATAGGAAGGCCGCATCATAGCCTGAGATCTGTTTGAACTTGCCATCCAATACTTCTTGGGCGATGTCTTTAAAGTCTTCGATTTTTGATGCCATGGTTCTGGGTAGTGTTACGCACCGAGTCCGACTCCTGCAGGGATCAGCTGGGTGTAGTTATTGATCTTGATATTCTCGGCCTTGAGATCGAACATCAAACTGAAAAGTCCGAAAAAGGTCCTATTGATATAAATGATATGTTTGGACCCCCGATTGGCGTTCATTTTCATGAGTCCCGCCTGCTTCACATACTGTTCCCCGAATTCTGAAATTTTTTCGAACAGGGTCATGTCCGAAAAATCGAAGGTCTCGTTTTGAAAGGGTTGGGTAAAGCACTCGAGCACCTCATGGAACATACCGGTAAAAAACTCATGCTCTTCAGGGGTGTCTTCTTTTTTCAATACTTCTAGCGCCATGAGGTTCTTTTCAAAACTGACCGGGTCATTGATGATGTCGGATTTGAACAGCTGGAAATACGGGGTATAGAAGTCTACGGGGATTTCCTTCATGCAACCAAAATCAAGGGCGATGACCTCGTTCTTATCGGAGACCAGGAAATTGCCCGGATGCGGGTCGGCGTGCACTTTATGCAGCACATGCAATTGGTACATGTAAAAGTCCCATAGCGTCTGCCCTACGGCATTGGCCGCGGCTTGATCGGTATTGCGTTGGATGAATTCGGAAAGGTGTACCCCATGCATCCAATCCATGGTGATGATCTCGGTCGAGGAATACTCGGGGTAGTAGGTTGGAAACCGCAGGTTCTGAATATGCCCACAAGAAGCGGTCACCTCTTGACTCTGCGCCAATTCAAGCACATAGTTGGTCTCTTCAGACAATTTGTTCTCGACCTCTTTGAAATATTTTTCAGAATGCTCCCCCTTGATGTTGAACATCTTCATGGCCACGGGTTTGACAATGGCCAAATCGGATTGTATGCTTTGGGCCACCCCCGGGTACTGGATTTTCACGGCCAGGGTCTTGCCGTTTTTTTCGGCTCGGTGTACCTGTCCGATACTCGCGGCATTGATCGCCTCGGTCTCAAAACGATCGAAAAGTTCATGGGGTAACTTCCCGAACGACTTCTTGAAGGTCTTTAAGACCAATGGCGCCGAAAGGGGCGGTACCGAAAACTGCGACAAGGAGAATTTATCGACAAAAGCCTTGGGCATGATGTTCTTTTCCATACTCATCATCTGCGCCATTTTCAAGGCACTGCCTTTCAAGGTCTTCAAGCTATCGTAAATGTCGTTGGCGTTGTTCTTGTTGAGCCTTTCTTTGGCATCGGCTTCGGAATTCACGATTTTGTCGCCGTAATATTTTAGGTAGTTCACCCCGACCTTCGCTCCGGTCTTCATCAGTTTTGAAGTCCGTTGCAACTTTGATATCGGAATGTTCTTCGAGGTTTTCATAATGGGGCTATGACTTGATTTTTTCGGAATACAGGAACTTGCCCAAATCAATAATGTTGGACAACGATTGGGTGTTGAGCAGTTCGACTCCGGTGTTCACCGACTTTTCAATGAAGATATCGGTCTTTTGACATTTATCCGAGGTATCATCCATCCAAAATTTCACCGTCAATAAGAATTGCACCCAAAATGCTTCTTTGATCGATTTCTTCTGTAACGATTCCAAACTGTCGGTCAAATTGAGGGGTTCGAGATCCAAAGAATCGACGAAGGCCATAAAACTTTCCTTCAATTCGCCGAACAAGGAGATCGTGTTCAGGCTCAGCCCGTACCCTTTGATGGTCAACACGACGAATTCGCGGTTCAAGGTAAAATTCTCAAAGAGGGTGTAGTACAAACTGAGCAGCTTGTCTTTTTTACTGAATTCGTTGAATTCAGGGGCTTCGATCAAGGTGGCAATGGAAATGTCGATCAGCGTCTTGAAAATCGTTTTGTCCAGTTCTTCGAAATTCTCGAAAAGCGCATCGAAATCCTCAGCATCGAAACCATAGTCTGAAGCGAGTTGTTCGACATCGGTCGGTTTGCCTTGGTACTTGACCACGGCATCCATGTAGTTGTCGATGAGGGTCTCTACGGTCATGTGCTTTTTCTTTGCCAATATCAGGTTTCGGATGGAATTCTTGCTCCTTTCGGGCGCGCGTTCCGGTTCAACTTCGGTGGACTATCAAAAATAACGATTTCCCATTTGTTATGCATGCATAAAAAAAACCAGTCCATCCCAAGGGGGACAAACTGGTTTTTGATACATCTAAAACGATTAACTAAACTACCTTATGCGACCAGTTTGCGGAACTTCTCTTTTCCGGCTAATGCGTGGTCTTTGATTTCGTTCAAAATGTCGAATACCAAATCTTGTTGGTTCGCTGCCAATTTCAAACCTCCTTTTAGGGCTTTATCGGCAACTTTCTGCCATTGTGCGGTCACTTCCAACGAAGTGGTTACGGCGGCCTCCGTTCTTTCTAGGGCCTTATCATTGGTCTTTACGGCGAAGTTTTTCGTCTTGGCCATCATTTCACTGACCCGCCCTTTGCTGTTGTTTTTCGTGCTTTTAGTTTTCATTGCTTTCGAATTATGATATTATCAAAAAGGATGCTTAGGCTTTTTTGCTGACCGACTTGGCCAACTCTTCGGCTTGCTTCACCCATTCTGAAAAATTGGCGTTCTTAAAGATAGGACCGGCCTTCTCAAGGATGCCTTTGATTTTCGCTTCACTGGCTTTGGCCAATTGGGCGAAGGTTTGGATACCCCCTTCGTTGAACATTTTCTCCAATTTTGGTCCGATACCGTTGATCAATTTCAAATCGTCTTTTACGACGGCCGTTGCAGTGGCGACTACCTTACCGGCTGTTGCAGTGGCTTTTTTGGTCGCTACTTTAGCAGTCTCTTGCACCTTGGTTTTGGCCTTGGTCACGTTTTTCTTGACCTTTTTAGCGGCTTTTTTAGGCTCCATGGCCTCTTCGACCAATTCCTCACCTTTGTTCAAGATCTTTTTGGCTTGCTCCAAAACATCACCGCGCAAGTCGTTCAATTTGGCGGTTCCTTTTGCTTTCAAACCGTCAGCGGTCTTCTCTGCTTTTTTGACCATAGGGTTTTCGGCCACCTTTTCTTTAAGGGTCTCGGTCACGTTGATGACTTTCTTACCGACCTTGGTGTTCGAAGCGAATTCAACCGCCCTTTCCATCATGTCTTCTTCGTACCCGACGAGGTCCAACATGCGTTCTTTTCCGCTGGTCATTTGGTTTTTGACCGCAGTAGCGGTTTCAAAGACCATGTCCATTTGCTTTCTGCGGACGGGTTCTGATTTTTTGACCATTTTTTTGGTCAATTTTTGCCATTTTTCACCATTCTCAACGGTGGTGTTGATCGTTGCGACAGTGGCATTGATCAAGGCGCTGTTCAAACTCTTTTTGTTCGTTGCTTTTTTTTCTGCTTTTGTTGCCATGATACTATATCTGTATGTTGTTATTTGATTTTGTTTCCGCAAAACTAAGTGCGGTCGGTTACAACTGGGTTGCAGTCGGAACTTCTAGTTTTTGACGATTCTTTTTTTGACGCCGTGCAATAGGTCGAAAACCAAATCTTGCTGAGTGGCTGAAATGTCCAATCCTTTTTTTACGACCATGGTGGTGAACCCCATTGACTTTTGGGCGAAACCAAGTGAAGCGTCAAAAGCCTGCTCCGTTTTTAAAAGGGCGAAATCATTGGCTTTGGTCGCCAAACCCAATGCTTTGAAGGTGGCTTTCTCTACGAGAGTCTGTTTTGTTTTTTTAGTAGCCATAGGTGTCTTTTTTCTGATTATCCGATGATTCTGGTGCAAACGTACTATGGGGTAGTTACAATTGAGTTGCAATCGATACTTCGTCTAGGTTTTTTTTGGAAAAAAAACGGGAACCCTTTTGCTGGAAAGGGTTTTCAGGGCATCAGGCGATAGCTTCGATGTCCTTTAAGAGAGCCCTGGTAGCCGGTAGGGGGTCGATTCCGAATTCCTCTTCCAGGATATCGGCACATTTTTGATAGGTTTTCAGGGCTTGGGGGCGATTGCCTTTGGCGACATAGGCAGCCATTTGTATCCGATAGGCATCCTCCCAGGTACGGTCTAACGCAATGGCCTCTTGGGCGAGCCGGATGCTCTCCATCGGGTTGCTCTCGATCAGCAGTTCGGCCAGGTTCACGAAGGCACCGAGGATCAACACCTGGATTTTCTCCCGTTCTTCCGAAGACCAATCCTCGAAAATACGGTTGGGGAGGTAGGCGCCTTGATAAAGGGCGACCGCTTCTTGATAGGCTTCTCGGGCCACCTCCGGAAATTCGGTCAGGGCCTTGTTGCCCAAAACGATGTAGTTTTCGATCGCTTCCACATCGATCCATACCAATTCAAGGTTCAGCTGGTAGGTCGCTCCTTGTCGGGCGACGTAGATGGCTTCGGTTCGCGACGGGCGAAGGGGCTCCAAAACCTTATTCACCCCGTGAAGAGCCACTTTAAAATCACGGTCGTCCCCTTCTTCCCAAAGATGGTCCATGATGTGTTCTTTGTGCAAGGCGTGGCGGTTGCGATAGGAGATGAGGTATTGGATGAGTTGTACGGTCTTATCCCTTCCCCATTCTTTCGAACTGACTTTTTCCCCATTCCGCCATAGGGCGAACTGCCCCAAGGTTTGGAATCTGATGGGTGCTTCGAGCTGAAATTTCCTATAGCCCGCTAGTTCCGATGTCAAGCTCGCTTCAGACAAGGGGCATCAGGCTTTTTTAGGATTCGTTTTGGCTCGGGCCGTTGTTTTCTTGATCCCGGCCTTATCGGTCACCGTTTCGGATTGAAAGGCATCCATTTTTTTCGAAAGATCGGCCACCGAACGGGTGAGTTTGTCCAAGGTGTCTTGGATGGACTTGAAATCCGATTTCGAGGCGTTTCGCCATTGATCGATGGGGACTTTCTCAAGCAGTTCACCACTGTACTCGGTCAATTGGTCTTGAATGCTGGCCACCTGCTTACGCGGGTCTTTGAGCGTCTCCTTGATGATCTTGGGTCCGGTGGCGGCCACGGATTTGAATAAGGAAAAACTCTTGCTCAAGATGTTTTCCTGTTCTTCGGAAGACCGGTCTTCGGTCGCATCCATGGTGAGCTGGGCCAGGTGTTCTTGAATAAAGGCTACGGCTTTGTTGAAATCGGTGAAGTTGATATCCTCACCGCCTTGCACATGCGAGACATTGCCCCGCCATTGCACTTTCGACTCGCCGTTTTCATCATAGATCTTTTGGGTAAACCGCACCATAAAGGAAGCGGTCTGTGCTTTTTTTGCCATGTTTTCTCGTATTGGGATCGGAAACTTGGCTTAAAGATACTTATAAGTCCTTGATATGGAAGCGCTATAGGATCATGCCCCGGCCATACATGGAAAACGGCTTAGCCCTTGGGTTCCAAAATCAAGGTGATCTTATTGAAATCGGCGGCGGAGTTGATGACCTTTCTGAATTCGTTGAAATTCGATGGCGGCACGATGTTGGTCCGGTAAAATTCATCGGCCCGTATCGTGAGCACATTGCCGGCCAATTCGTACGAAGAGGTAAAGGAGAACTGTTCAGCACCTCCTTCGGCGTATTTGTTGTCGATATTGATATCCTCGAGATTGACTACATCATACCCTTCGGGAAGGGTGATGGTGATCGTCCTCAAATAGCTTCTGGTATGTTCGTTTTCAAGGGGCAATACCCGTTTTTTCTCCTGGTACATCTGCACCTGTGGACCGATCAAATCGCCCACTTTGAACAAATACTTGCGACCTGCTTTCTCGACCAAGGCATTGGAACGCACCCCCAATTCGAAAATAATCGGTTTTACACCGAAAAGTTCGGGGTCTTCATTGATGACCTCCATGCTTTCGACCGTCACGTTTTCATTGATGGTCTTGGCTAGGCCTTCTAAGATGTTGGTGCGGTCTTCGCCGATGACTTGGGCCATATAGGGGTGGATGGGTAGGGCGTAGTAGCCGCTGAAGGATCGGCTTAGCTTGATTTCGTTGGTGGTGATATCATCGGTATCGAAGTTGACATCGATCTTCATTTCATCGACGGTATCGTCGGCGCTGACGGCCTTGATGAATTTGATCTTCCCTACCGCCGAGGTGAAACTCCCCACACTGACCTCTTTGATGAACAACCCATGGTTGTCGGTCAGGTAGGGGGGCGGGTACCCATAGCGTGTGCCCAGTTCAGTGGGCGAAAGGTACCGATCCTGTTTTGGAAAATACATTAGGAAGTCGGTCAAAAAGTTGTGCGCCTCGAATTCGTCATCGAATTTCATTTTGGTACGATCGGAGGTGATCACCAATTCATGCTTGATCTCCAATTGTTGCATCAGGGCAACGTACAAACGGATAAGGCCGGCGGAGTTCGCGATCTTGGTTTTGAGGATGGAGGTGAGGTCGTTGAGGTTGTCACCCCCGGCTTCCGACAAGATGAAGCCTGACTTGATCTGGTTGTCGAGTTTCCGGATCTTGGCATCGTCGGTATCGGTCTCCTTAATGGTCGCCCCCAAGAATTCGTCCAACAGGGGTTGGGCGGTCTTATCGGGTTCTTGATAGTAGTAATTGTAGATGTTCTGGGCGACATTGCCGTAGGAGGAAAGGTCCGATTTATTCGAATTCAGGTTCTTGTCCAGTTTATAGACCAATGCGGCCCTAGAAGCCGTGTACGGGGCTTGCGATTCATCCAACAGGGCATCGATCTTGTCGAGCTTCAATTCCCATCGCGAGCGCCCTTCCGATAAGGTATCTTGCACCACTTCAGGAAGGCCGTTATATGACTTGAATTCGAAGACCAGGTTCGAAGGGGCATAGAGTTCGAAAGCCACATTGGTTTTCTGGAAATCGGATTGCAGCCTATAGGTGGAACCGCTGTAACTCGGGTTTTTTCGCTCCACATAGAAATATTCGATGATGCTCCCTTTTTCAACCCCTTCGAAGGCGAAATACTTGTAATTCTGGCCGGTCTCATTGTCTTGGGCGGTCAAGATCTTCGACTCATCGAGTTCAATGACCTCCCCAGAGGTGGTGATGACCCGTGCCTTGCTTTTCAATAGGGCCGAACTCGCGTTGTAGGGCAAATAGATCTTGTTGTATTCCTCAATCTTGTCGTTGCTGTTGAGCAAGAGCGTTTTGTGTTCCAAATAATGTTGGGTGAAAGTGCCTTCGTCATCATAGGCGTATTCGATGGTGTACTTTTCCTGTAAGGCCTTCATGGCGACACCTTCTTCGATACTGGTGCTATAGGCGGGTTCGGCTTCCCAATCATAGGCGGTGGTGACCAGCTCGTTTTGGGCATTCAGGCATAACGAGCAAAAGAGCAACAGGGTAGATAGGGTGTTTTTCATAGGGCTACTTTTTTTTCAAGACGACCACTTCTTGGTGGTTTTTTACGACTTTTTTGGTCAAGGCATTGGTGGTCTTTTGGGCCTCAAGGTCTAAGACCAGTTGTTTTAAGGTAAAGGATTGGGTATAGATCAATTCGTCCCCCTTCAATTCATAGCTGATCGCAAAGTCGACAAATGGACTCTCCAGTTCCATATTGGGCGGGAGGTAATCAACGCTATACCCTTCTGGGATCTTCAGGGTGTAGGTGTAGTTGGCCATGTCGAGGTACCTGTGCTCGTAGGCCGCCTTGCGGTCATCTTCGGTTTTCAAATTCGAAGCAATGGATCGGCTGAGGTTCATGTTGATATACACCTCATCACCAAAGGTTTTGGCATAATTGGGGATGTTGAACCCATAACTGACCGTGAATTCCTTATCGTAATCGTATTTGTTGGTTTCTTCATACCCATCGATCAAAAAACTGTTCGCCCCCTTGCGGAAAACGGAGTTGTAAAGGGCGCGTACCTCCGTCTCGTCTTGGGCTTCCTCCAAGCGATAGAAGAGGTCCATCTTGCCGTATCCGATCAAAGTCGAGGAGCCTTGTCCCACTAAGGTGTTGCCCTGCAGTTCAATCGTGGCCCGGTCTTGAAAGCGGTTTTCGGTGGGCGGCACGATAGGCACTTCTTTGATCATGAACGAATCACGCCCCATCGATATCAAGGCTTCCTTGCCTTGGATGAAGGAAGAGGGCACTTCGATGGGATTGAACCTTCCGGTGGCATCGAGATAATACGAGCGGCCTTGGTAGGCGTAGTGCAAGATCATGTGGTTGTCGGCAGAGGGGGTGGGTACGTCTTCATATTTGTAAGGGATGCTTCGGGTGCCGATCCAGGTCAGGTTGCCCTTGATCCCGGCGATTTCGAGCATTTTGAGCAGGAGGCTTGAATTGTCCTTGCAATCGCCGTACTTCTTGCGGAAGACCTCATTGGCTTCGCGGGGTACGAATCCCCCTAAAGCGTATTCAAAAGCGATGTATTTGATGTTCTCTTGCACCCAATAATAGATGGCCCTGACCTTTTCCAATTCATTGGGCTGGTCAGACACCAAGCCATTCACCAGGGCGACCAGTTCGGCCGGGGCTTCATCGGCGTTCAGGTCTTTGACCAAAGAGAAATACCAGTGGTAGAGGTCGGCGATGTCGTCCAATACCTTGACGGTCTTGCCATTCGATTGGTAGGATACGATGATCGGGATGATATGGGGCAAGATGCTTTTATAATCGGGCGCACTCGATTCGTATTTGAAGGGCTTTACATCGGTGATCGTCCAGGTATAGGTCTTTTGATTGCGGGTGCTGGTTTCACTGAATTCGAAGTCCACACCTTCCATATTGATTTCCTCGAAGCGCAGGGTGATGTCCTTATCGGCGGTAATGGTGATCTTGTTGTTGGCGATCGGAAAGAAATTGGCGAAGTAAAAGGCGCTCAAAAAGCGGGGATCTTTGATCGATTGGGTGTATTTCAGCTTGGTCTTGGCCCCTTCACCTAGGCTTGGGAAGATAAAATTCACCGATTTGATATCGTCGTAGAACGACCCATCGAGCTCGTCTTTTTGTTGGAACTCCGACACCTTCAACTCTTCATATCCGGCTTCTTTGTAAACGAAGGATGAGGCCTCGATTTCGTCCAATTCGTAAAAGGTCGAATAGTTGATCGATTGCTTGGCATCGAACTTCGCACTTTCATACAGGTATAGGTCTTCTTCGACGGAGGCCTTCGAAATCTGGAACCGCCCTTTTTCGATGGCGATATCCAATTGGATCTCTTGATTCAAGCGCACCGATTGCGAATTGGGGTATAGCGTTTTATAACCGTCTAGGTCTAAAGAGGCTTGGGCGTTGGCGCCTAGGGTCCCTAACAAAAAGGCACCACAGACCAACCGCAACGCGGTCTTAATGGGATTGGGATGAAACGATCTCGCCATTGAAGTAGGTTTCTTCTTTGATTAATGTTCCGTTTGCGTCATATTCCTTGCTGGGGCCTTCTTGCACATCGTTTTTAAAGGTGCGTTCCTTTTTGAGCTTCCCATTTTCATGAAAGGTTTTCGAACCGCCGTGCAGGAGGTCATAGACATAGTTGTGTTCGGTCTTGAGCGATCCATTTTCGTGGTACTCGATGTACTTGCCATGGTAATCGCCTTCGACGAAAGTCGCTTGTTCATACAATTGCCCCGAATAATAATATTCCTTGAAATCGTTGATCAAATAGCCGTTTTGGTATTCCATCTCCCTTGAAACCTTGCCATTGTCGTAGTAGGTGGTCACCCTGCCCGACTCGCTGGTGAGCGGTACCATGGGGATCTCTTCACCATCCGTCCCTAAATACCCATACCCGATAAGGCGGCCATAGTCGTAATAGCGGGTGAGTTGCAGTTTGCCATTAGGGTCATAATCTTCCCTTCGACCGTGCCGTTTGCCATCAACATAGACGTTCTTGGCCAACAAGACCCCATTCTCATGGTAATCGAACACCTCACCGACCAATTGGCCATTGGCGTATTGGTACACTTCTTGGCGGCTTCCGTTTTCATGGTAGCTTTTGAACGACCCGTCCAATTCGCCGTTCAAGAAGTTGGCCTCCGTCTTCAGTTGGCCGTTATCGTGGTAGAGTTTCAACGGCCCGTGTAGTTCGCCGTTCAGGTATTCGCCCTCTGAGATCTTCGTTCCATAAAAATCCAAAGAGACATAAGCCCCGTGCCTGATGCCGTTGACGTAATTGAAGGTGACCGAAGGCTTGCCGTTATAATGGCGATAGGTCACCTCGTACTTCGTTTGTTCATTGTCGTTGGTAAAGCTAAAGTGCTCTTGCCCCTGGGCATCGTAATAGGTTTCCTTTACCGGCTCGCCATAGGCATAGGTACTGGTTTTGTATTGGACCCCGTTGCCGGAGAAGAGTTTTTGTACTCCGTGCAATTGATCTTTGTGGAAGAAATTGACCTCACTAATACCCCCATCCGGGTAGTGGGATATCCACTCCCCATGCGCGCGTCCGTCTTTGTTCCAACCCTGTCTTTTGATCTTCCCATTAGGGAAATAGCTGGCGTAATACCCCTGCAGGCTATCGTTGGTATAATTCGAGATCGCCCGGATATCGCCGTTGGGAAAGTAAGAGGTGTAGGCCCCTTGCAACAAATTGTCTTTATAGGTTCCTTTATCGGTCAGGATGCCGTTGGCGTAATACTTCCATTCGCCGACCTTGCCACCTTTGATGTCGTACAGGCCTTCAGTGACCAACGACCCTTGGGGAGAATAGCCTTTGTAATAAAACTCGCCCCCTTTCTTTCGGTTTTGCTCGATGATGCCCCCAACCTTGTCAAAATAGGTGTAGGCGATGAGCTCCCCTTTGCGGTAAACGAAGGTGTAATTCAATTTCCCGTCGGTATCGTAGTAATGGTAGTCCCCGTCGATGGTGCCGTTATCGCCGTAGCTGTACTCACTTTCAATGACGCCCGTGCTGTAAAAGGTCTTCCAGCTTCCGGCATAGTTGCCATTGCTGGTTTGCCCGACTTCTTTCGGGCTTCCATTGGGGTGGAAAATCTTATAGCCTCCTTCGGCCTCCCCGTTTGCACTCATCATATCCAGTTCGACCGCGCCATTGCTGTAGTATTTCAATTCGGTTCCATGGGCTTGCCCATCGCGGAAATTGATGACGGAGCGGGGTGAACCGGTGGCGAAATATTCTTTGTAGGTGTCCTTGATGTCACCCGCGATATATTCGGCCTCGGTTTGCAGGAGCGGTTCGCCCACCTTATGGTATGCCCGATAAGGACCGTCCAATACACCGTTTTTAAAGTACTTGCGTTGGAGCAGGGCACCCTTGTCGCTGTAATATAGATACTCGCCATCGAGTTGGTCGTTCGCATAGTTCGCGCTGATTTTGAGCCGCCCATTCGGAAAATAGACCAGGTTCGGACCGTTCAACACCCCATCTTCATAAACCACCGTTTCGCTGCGTTCCCCTTTGTCGTTGTAAAAGGTCCAATCGCCATTGCGGTTCCCCTTTTCGTTAAAGCTGCCATCAGCGGTTTTCCGCCCCGATTTGTTGAAAATCTGCCAGGGGCCGAACAGGGTCTCGGCTTTGGTCTCGCCGATGCCTTGCAGATACCCGTCTTCGAAATAATGGGTCAGGGTTTTTTGGGTGGCGCCTTCCGTGACAAGATCATTGGCCATGATGGCCTTCCAACGTTGTCTGGCGGTTTC
The DNA here is from genome assembly GCA_013214065.1 of Flavobacteriaceae bacterium. Lineage (GTDB taxonomy): Bacteria > Bacteroidota > Bacteroidia > Flavobacteriales > Flavobacteriaceae > Flagellimonas_B > Flagellimonas_B algarum. The sequence continues at coordinate 6,913 of JABSPK010000001.1, read as the reverse complement.
GTAAAAGCTTTGGATCTCGTCGAATTTCTTGTTGACGATTTTTTTATAGGTTTCGTTTTCGATCGAATAGCAAAGCGTATAGGTGAAGTCGTTGAAAAGCCCTTGATCGCGCACCCATTGGTAGAACGGAACGAACTTTCGATCCCAAAAGCCGTCATTGGCCGAAAACCCATCTAGCGATTCGATGAGCGCATGGTTTTGTTTGGTCAGGGCCACATCGATTTCGTTCCCGGTTTGGTACCCCTCGTTCAAGGCCAAACGGTTGGTCAAAATGAGGTCGATATCCTCAAAGGCGCCATCATCGGGCGATAGCTCCAGCTTGGGATCTTTCGTATGTTCGTTTTTGCTTTGTACGATATTGTTCAACGACTTCAAGGAGTTGAAGGCCCCATCGGCATCGGGTTCGAGCAAGAGGTACATGTTGAAGCACATCAAGGCCTGCGCCATTAGCTCTTGGCGGTAGGCGATATTGCCCAGTTGCAAATACGGCTTCCGGTACCAAGGATCGATCGCCATGGTATGTTGGTACAAGGCGACCGCTTCTTTGATCTTCCCCATGCCTTCGTAAGCGACCGCCTTGTTATACCACAGGGTTTTGTTCTGCGGAAAGCGTTCCAGACCGGCATCGCAGCTGCGGATCGCCGCATCGTAATTTTCTTGTCTGATGTGGATGACCACCTGATTGATATAGAACGAACTGTGCAGGTCGTAACAATCGGTCTGCAGCCCTTCTTCCGTAGCCGCGATGGCGGCATCGAATTTTTTTTGGGTTAGGAGGTAGAACGATTTGGAAACCAAGAGCGAACAATAGGTCGAATCGTTTTTGTTGATTTGATCCAAGAGCTGTACGGCTTCGTCGTAGGCTCCGGCATTGGCCTTGACCCGAACCTTTTTGATGATGGTGTCGAAGTCGATTTGGGGGATTTTGTCTTGGGCCGAACAAAGCAGGGTAAACAGCAGGAAGGGAAGGGGTAGTAGGAATTTCTTCATTACGTAAATATAAGAAAGCACCCTAAAATTCTGTCAGCAAAGCAGGACAATTCGACTTCGGATGCGAAAAATCGACCATTCGCCCGAAAATTACCCGGCGCGACCTCCATGTCGCCCTTGCACAGCCGCCGATCGTAACAATTTGACGCTTTGTACTACCCATCATAAAGGCAAGTCGGTCCATCACGGACCGTTTGAACCGCAAGACACTATGAAACGTACGCATTGCTATGGCAGGGGAAGGGAGCATACAGGGCATGATCACGATCCTTCGCAACAACGAAAAGTTGTTGCGCAAGCGAAACCCCTTCCGTCCTGGTGTTGGCTTTGAACGCCTCCGGCAAGCGTATCGGACCTATGCCCAGGGGGAGGTCGAAATCACCCCTATTTCCAAATCCCGCTTACAAGCCATCGGGCGTGAAGCCAAACGGGCCGACCACAAAGACGATATGCGTAATGTCGTGGTGATCGTATCGGCCGTTATCGTAGCGGTGGTGTTGACCCTCCTTATTTGGAACCGTTTGGATGACTACGAAGCTGCGGTAGATGCCAAGGCCATTGCAAAAACCACGAAAAAATACCTCTTCTATATCAACGACGGTGATGCTTGGTTGGCGCAGCGGAAGCTGCATAATGCCGTTTACCAATACCGCTTGGCCCGCGAATTGTACCCCAGTGAATTTGCGGCCAATCATCGACTAGCCATGGCACTGGCCTACCAATGCGAATACGAACGAAAGGGATGTTATGAAGGCCGTGCCTTGTTCGCCTCCCTACAAGAACGGTTTCCTAAGAAAGCGGAGTTGGAGCAGCTTCAAATCCTTTTTGAGGACTAGAAGGCGCTGGAAGGGAAAGCCTATTCCAAAATCCCTTCTGCGATCAAGACATCGGCGATGGCGTTGGCCTGTTGCGGGGCTTGCCCAGAACCGAGGTTCGATAATACGATGATCGACACCCCTTGTTCCGGAAAGCGCAGGATTTGGGTGCTGATGCCATAATCACTGCCTTCCCAAGCCACGGTTTTTCGACCTTGGTATTCGCTAAAATACAGGCCGAAGGCCTGGTTGTTCCTCCCGTGTTCAAAGCTAAGGGTCTTGTGCATCAAATCGTAGAACGGGCTGCCGCCGAATGCATGAGTGCTCATATTGGCCGTCCAAAGCAACAGATCATCGATGGTCGACATGACCCCACTGCCGCCATAGTGCGGTGCGTTCCGGTGGTGTTGGATAAAATCCCCGGTTGCCCCCAAATGGAAGCCTTGTTTGCCGTACTCCCGCACATACAGTTCGTTTCTAGGGTTGTAGGGGGTCACCCGGTTCTTGACAATGGTGGTGATGTCATCGTGGATAAAGGTATGCTGCATGCCCAAGGGTTCGAAAAGTCGGGTTTTGGCGAATTCAGCGAACGGAAGCCCACTCACGGCCTCCACGATCTTGGTCAATAAGATGAAGTTCATGTTGCTGTAATCCCACCGGCTGCCGGGAGTGAATTGCAAGGCGGGTTCCGAGAGGGAAGCGCGGATGCATTCGTCGATTTCAAAATAGTTGAAGGTCACCCATGAGCTACCACTTTCCCTGTCGATCCGATTGTAATCTTTGATACCACTGGTATTGTAGATCAGGTGTTTCAGTCGGAGGGTGTCGGGGTATTTTTTCAGCTCGGGCAGGTATTCGGAAACGTCGCTTTCCAAGCTGAGCTTATCGTCCAAAATCAACAAGGCGACACAAGCGGCGGTAAATTGTTTGGAAACCGAGGCCAGACTAAAGGTGGATTCGGTGGTGATGGGGATGTCGTAATCGAGGTTGGCAGCGCCATATCCGTTCTTGAATACGATCTCACCCTTTTTCTCTATGGCAATGGCGTAGCCAGGGGATGCCAAAGTGTCGAAGGCCGCGAACAGCGAATCTATGGGTTGTTGAAGCGGGCTTTGATTTTCGGAGGTAGGTTGACTCGGGGTACAACTGCCGATGAGTAGGATGCCCAAGAGTAGGAGGGGTAGTCTTTTCATGTATGGATGCTCGTTTTTGATGGTGTTATTCTTGTTGTTTGGTCCATTCGGTGGATTGGCCTTGAATGATCTTGCAGGATGCGATTCGGCCATCGGCCCCTTTAACGAATTCTATGGTCGCTTCGGGGCGTATGCCGTTCGCGACAAAGGTCGTGTCGGTCAAAGGGGTCAAAACGGTGCGCCATTTGCCTTTCTCGGCCAACACCAAGCTTCCTTTTTTCTCACTGACGGTCACCCTTCGTTTCCCTAAGCTATAGGTGCCCAAGAATCGGGAGAAATCCAGGGCCTGCAGGTTCTGTTTTGACGATACTTCGAGTTGTTCATAGCCCGGCCATGCATAGACGGAGGCCACACTTCGGATGATCTCATCGATGATTTGGGTATTCGGGCTATTGAGGAAGATCACCATGCCCTTTCCGTTTTCGGCACTGAAATAAAACTGTCCGGTAAAGCCGCGGTTCGCCCCCGAATGTTGTAAATACGTGTCACTGCCCTTCTTTTCAACGAAGAGCCCAAGGCCGGCGTTGCTGTCTTCTAAAGGGGGGCTCACCATTTGGGTGAGGGTGTTTTGCGATAGCACCATCCCCTGATCACGCTCCAGGCCCTTTTGAAGATCGATCATGAGCTTCGCCAAATCCGTTGGGGTGGTCCACAAACCTGCTGCCGCCGATTCGGGATAATATTGGTAGTCGTTCTTCAGCGGTTTCCCGTTGTGCAAATGGGCGAATGAGCGGTTCTTCGGATACTTTTCGGACTCCACCGAAAAAAAGGAAGCCTTCATTCCCAAAGGGTCGAACACCGTTTCGGCGACAAAACGTTCGTAGCTCGGCTCCACTTGGTCCCTAACGAGCAATTGCAAAATCGTCGTGCCCCCGCCCGAATAGCGAAAGGCGCTGCCTACGGCTTGTACTTGTCGTACTTTGGTCGAGTTGGCGGGTTTTCGGCCATCGAGGATCTCAACGAGGCTCGGTAGCTTCGTGGCATTTCGGTACCCTCCGAAACCGTGGGTCGACAATCCGGCCGCATGGGCCAATAACAACCTCGGGCTAATGGCCGTTACGCCGAATTCGGTGTCGTAGGGCAACTGCCAAGACGAAAGTTGGGCATTGATTTCTTCGTCCAGTTCGATGGTGCCGCTTTCCGCAAGCTTTAGTACCGCTACGGCATTGACGAATTTGCTGATCGAACCCACTTGGAAAACGGTAGACGCGTCGACCTGAGGGGCCTCCGGATTCCCAGTGCTGCCGTAGCCTTTGGCCCAAGCCACGCGATACCCGTCGATGACCGCCATGCTCAAACCTTGTACCTTGTACTTCCGCATCTGGGCTTCGATGTTTCCAAAAACCGTGTTTTCATCGACCACCAAGGGCCGCAGCCCATTTTCGACCTGGCGGATGCGTGCTTCCGGGTCCGTATCGGTTTCGGTGCTCGTTTGTGCATGCCCGATGTGGGCAGTCACTAAGGCGATAAGGCTCAGGAAAAAGGAAGCAAAGGGAGCTGTTTGCAGCTTAGGTGTTGCCATTGGGTGGTGTTTTTGGTTCCCTTAATCGGGAAGAGTGCCGATCAACTCATTTGCAATTTCCTTGCCACGTTTCGAAACGCGGACTTGCCAGATTTGGGTGGTACACTCCCTGTTCAGCACCTCGGTATTCGAACTGCAGGCTTGGGTGGTGCCCTTCACCACATACCCGTCGGCGGTGATTTCGGCCGTATAGCCGTAATCGTTGTAAAACCCGCCGTAAGTCGCTTCCCAAAGGGTGTTGCCCGAGCTGTCGGTCTCGATCAGCAAGATATCGTAATTTCCGTTGCCTGCCGAACTGGTCGAACCCACGATCAGAAATCCTTTTTCCGTTTGCAAAAGCGTGCTCGCCCGGTCGTAACCGCTGCCGCCGAATCGTTTGAACCAGACCTCATTGCCATCTTCATCGTTTCTGGTCAAGAGGATGTCGGTGGCCTCCCCGTTCCGGCTGCCGATGGTAGTCACTTGGATCGATCCTTCTTTTAGATCGATTTGGGTTGGGAAGTCCAATCCGGTGGATTTTTTAAAGCGGTTGTTCTTCGCACGGGTATTCAGGGTGACGCGAATATGGGCCGGGCGATCGAAAAAGTCACGCTCTACTTGAAGAACGAAGTTCGAAGCCAGCAATTCGTTACGGTTCAAGAGGGTGACCTCCCGTTCCCTGCTGCGGTTCGAAAATCGGATCTTGAGGTTGTTGTTTTCGGTCGCTAGCAATTCAAACCCCATGTCGAGTTCCGTGCTTTCATAGGTGCCGATAAAGGCATCGATATCGGCTGGAGTCGCCATGGGAACTTGGATTCGTTGGAATGCACTTGTGCTGCCATCAGGCCGGAAAAGGACCATTTCATCTTCAAAGAACCGGAACTTGACCTTAGGATTGCTGCCTTGCTGATAGCGATTCTCGGCTTCGGCAAGGAGTTCGATCTTGAGGTTGGCCCCTTGCTTCAAATAAGTTTTACCCGCCTCTTGTTCGATACGGGTCAGGGTCCCTTTTTGGGAGACGTATTGCCCTAGGACGGCAATAGGTTTGCTATCCTCCAGGGCATCGGTCCAAAGGGGATCATAGCTTATTTGTTCCTCCACTGGTTCCTGGGGCAAAAGTTCCTTTGCGATGGCATCGGCGATGGTGCCGCTCCAAAGGGAGCCGTTGTTGCTCATCACGAAAATCGACAGCCGTTCGTCAGGAAATCGGAGCGTCTGGGAGTGGTAGGAAACCGTGGAACCGGAATGGTGTACCGCGGTGCGTCCCAAACGATCATCCAATTCCAATCCGAAACCATAGGCCGTCCAATCGCTGTTCGGTATCGGGGATTGGCTCATAACAAACAGGCTGTCGTTTTCAAGGGTTTTGCGTTGTAGCAGCTTTTCGAACGCCAATTGGTCGTTCAAGCTGGTGTATAAAAAGCCTTCCCCTTGGGTCTTGGTGACGGTGGGGAATTGCTCCCAGGCCCCCCGTCCCCAATCGGAATACGGATCGGCCAGGTGGGGCACCACCTCCATATAGCGTCTGATAAAGGCCGTGGATTCCATGCCGAGGGTTTCGAAAAAGCGTTTCGAATAGTCATAGAAGGATTCCCCCGTGACCTGTTCGATGATCTTGGCGAGCAACACATAGCCCGTATTGCTGTAGGTATAGCTGCTTCCCGGCGTGGATGTCAATTCGGTTTGTTGTCGTACCAGATCAAGCACGTCGTTGTTGTCAAAACCGAGTTGTTTCCAGAACGGCTTGTTTTGCATTTCCAATAAAAAGATATAGTCTCGAATACCACTGGTATGGTTGATCAGGTGTCTGATCTTGATGTCGGCTTCGATTTCTGGATAAAGTTCCTTCAGATACTTACGCATATCGTCTTCGAGATCCAGATTCCCCTTTAGGGCGAGGTCCAACACCATGAGGGCGGTAAACTGTTTGGCGGTAGAGGCGATGTTAAAGCGGGTGTCTGGGGTCACGGCGATCTGATGGGAAAGGTTCGCCAGGCCGGCGCAATATGCAAACGCGACCTCCCCGTCTTTGATGACGCCCACGGCCAGTCCGGGATCGTCGGCTACAACATAGGAAGCCAAGAGTTCGGTAAGGCGTGCTTTAGGAAACTCCGCCTCGGATTGGGAATAAAGAATGCTGCAGAAGAGCAAACAAAAAAATAGGAACCGCATCGGTGTTATCATCATTTCGAATTTTGGACAAATCTAGGTGCTAGGGTCCTAGCAAACGCTCCAAATGACGATTTGATACGTATTTAGGGGCGATTTTGTTGGGTGCATGATGCCAAATCAAGCGCTTCGGTCATAAAACCTATTCCAAAATTCAAAAGGGATTGCTGTAAGTACCCCTTAATTAGCTACAGTAGAGTTTGTACAATTTAATTGATTTTTTGAAATGGAAAAGCTAGCTTTTC